>DASXLK010000145.1:0-48337 GCA_036496365.1 Candidatus Angelobacter sp.
AGGATATGTCGGCAAGACATTTCGGGGTACATATGCGGAATTTACGGTTGCGCCGGAAAAATCCCTGGCGACAAAGCCGAAGAGCTTGAACCATGAGCAGGCGGCAGCTGTGCCCGTGGCGGCACTTACGGCATGGCAAGCTCTTCTGAATCAGGGAAAGCTGAAGCAAGGACAGCGTGTGCTGATTCATGCCGGAGCAGGCGGCGTGGGCGTGATGGCCATACAGATTGCCAAGGCATTCGGGGCTTATGTTGCTGCTACAGCCAGCGCGCGCAATCAGGATTTGTTGCGTGAACTGGGCGTTGACCTTGCTATCGATTATGCACGCGAGCCAATTGAGAGCATACGGCCAAAGTTTGATCTGGTGCTGGATGGCGTGGGGAACAGCGTGTGGCCAAGTTCGCTACGGGCACTGAAATTTGGTGGACGGCTGGTTACTTTGACAATGGATATTCCGCACGAGCAAAGCGGCAAGCTCAAATTCTTTTCTACCTTGATTACCGGGCTGGCTGCGGGAAGTGTCCGCGCTTTGGTGGGCGGCAAGTGGCTGGCGGTAGTGCGGATGCAGCCTCGCGGCGGCGATCTGGAAAAGATCAGCGCGCTGATTGAGGCAGGCAAGATTCGTCCGGTGGTGGAGAAGGTGTTTCCACTTGAGCAGATCGCGGATGCGCACAGATTGAGTGAAGCCGGACATGTGAGAGGGAAGTTGGTGGTGAAAATCAGTAGTTAGTAGTTAGCATTCAGTATTTAGTATTCGGCTTTCAGCCAACAGGACTTCATCGTCGATGTGCGATTGCTCTGACTTATACAGATTGTTGCAAATTTTGAATCCTTAGGACGCCAAATTTACTCTTGCGATAGACCAACTCTGCTCCTGGAAGGAAGTTTGATGAGATTTTTTCGCCTGATGGCTGTGCTGATGGCCATTGCTGTGGTGACTGCCGCAGCACAAACGCCCACTTCTACTCCGCCATTGCTCAAGCAAGATGAACGCCTGAAAGTTGACGTGCTGCTGGTGGTGGCGCATCCGGACGACGAAACGGGTGTGGTCCCTTATTTGGTCCAGTTGATTGATCAGCATAAGCATGTGGCGGTGGTCTACACCACGCATGGCGAGGCCGGGCACAACAATATGGGGCCGGAGCGGGCACGGTCACTGGGCGCGGTGCGGGAGATGGAGTTGCGGCATGCGCTGGAAAACGTGGGAATTAACAACGTCTGGTTTCTGGGTGGACGGGATACGCCGAGCCAGAACGTTTTAGAGTCGCTGGCGAACTGGGGCAACGGACAAGTACAGGAAGATCTGATCCGGATGGTGCGATTGACGCGTCCGGAGGTGATTGTTACATGGATGCCAGGATTCTTTGTCGGCGAAAACCACGGAGACCATCAGGCTGCCGGTGTGCTGGCGACTGAAGCCTTTGATATGGCTGGCGATCCTGCGGTATTTCCCGCGCAGCTTGCAGGGCCGGTAAAGGTGAACGAGACACTGCTAGACGGATTGCAGCCATGGCAGGCCAAGAAGCTTTACTACTTTCCTGATTCAGGCGGTGACACCAACTTTAAAGACACCGGGCCAACCTATCAGACAAATGGCATGTCCACGGCTCTGAAGATTCCCTACTGGCGCGCGGCCTTTGAGACGTTTAAGTATCACCTGACGCAATATCGCAGCTTTATTGAAGGGCTGAAGAAGATGGACGAGAAGCAGGTTGCGGAGCAGGAGAAGAACTGGGGCGGTAAAGGCAGCTTTACTCTGGGAAAATCTCTTGTCCCGGGCAGCGTGACCGGCGATGTGTTTGAGGGCATTATTCCGGGTGCGATTGCATTTGTGCCTCCGGCAAGGGATCCGTATGAGAAAGTGGCTGCGCTCTCTGTGGCGCTGAGCGGGCCATGGGGCTTCTATGAAAAGTTCTGGCGCGCACATGGACTCAAATTGCCGAAGCCTGCCGTGCCGGAGATCGCCATCAAGCGCGGCGCAACGCTGACTCTCCCACTGGAATTGCATAATCACACGAATGCGGCGAAGAGTATTGCTATTGCGGTGAAGCTGCCGGAGGGATGGACCACACAGAGCGGGGCAGGGAACTATTCTCTGGAGCCGCAAAGCGATTATTACGTGCAGGTGCTACCGGATTCTCCGAAGGGCGAGACAAAGGGCACGCAGGAGATTGAGTGCCGCGCGGAGGCCGATGGGAAGACTTTGGCGGTAATCAAACTCTCCGTACATATGCGGAATGGAGGATTGCCACAGAATTGATCGTGGACAAAAACAAAAAAGCCGGATCGGACGGATGAGATCAAGGTTTGTGGTCGCCGCGCTGCTGAAGGAAAGATTCGTCCGTTTCATTCATTAAAAGTCACGGGTCCTGATATGAAGTTGTGATATATAAGTTGCCGATGCTTTGCCCAAACTGCGGTAGAGAAAATGAAAACGCATTTAGCTACTGCGTGGGTTGCCAAAAACCCATGAGCACCATCGGCGGAGCTGCGGCAATGCCGGGATTTGCAGAGTTGGCACCCACGGTCCCCAGAGTCATGGGAATTCCAGCCAGAGTATCTCTGGTGCTCACAATTTTACTGGCCATGCTGGTAGGCATGGCCAAGTCCAGTGAATCGGGCGATGAGGCTACAAGGGTGGGTGAGTCTATAGGGATGATGCTGGTGTTATGTGGCTTTCCCGCGCTGGTGGCCTTTCTGATTGCCGGGCGCAAGAAGGTCCGTCATCCCAACCGTTTTGTCCTAATATTTTGTTCGATCGCTGGATTTTTTATTCTTGCCAATGCCGCCAGCCTTTTAGTGGAAGAACCTGCAGAGGCACGGTTTACAAGGTTACTGCGAGAGGCTGCCGGGCTGCAGCCGGTCAGCCATAGAGGGATGCCACGGCAGCGCAGATTCGACGATGCCGTGCGTTTTCAATATGGCGAACTCTTGAAAAAAAACCGCGAGTATATGGAAAAAATGAAAAAGCTGAATACAGAAACCAAAACCAAAACCATTAACTCGGCGGAATCGTTTGGCTCACCTGAAATAGCCCAAGCAGCATTACAACACCTGCATCTGACCTACCAGGCGGAAGCGGCGCATGAACAAGAAACGGGTGAAGTCATGGGAGGCCTACGTCGCGTCATGGAGAATAATGCTGCTCCGGCCGATAGAGAGACGATTCTGGCAGCATTTGATGAATCTTTGGCAAAACAATTTGGCGTGCGGGCACACCTGCTTGCCGTAGAGAAGGACTGGATTGATGCCGTCGATGACGAGTATGCCTACGTTGACGCGCATCGCAAGAGTATCCGGGTAGCAAGCGGCAAAGTGGTTATTAATGATCTGGTGGTTCGTGAACAATTCAACGCTAAGCTTCTTTTTCAGCGACAAAAGCGGTTGGGTTTTCTAAAGACGAAAACGGACTTTGACAAATTACAAACTGAAGCGCTTACCAAGATGGGCGTTACCGGCAAGGATATGGGCGTAAAGTAGTAATAACCGGTGGACCCGGCGGCACGTTTTATCCCCCCCCAAAAAATTTCTATTGATATTCGTTTCACTTTCGCTTATATTGAGGTGAGATTGACCGGGAGCGGCGCCGGTGGGATGGGCTTTTGCTGATGGGCAAAGCAACCCAGAAAGGCCAGCACCCATGCAAGCCTGGCTTGGGCATGAGCTGTTTCGGCCCGGTTTTTAAGCCCGCTTGCACCCATGAAGATCAGCTCAGCAGACAAGCCATTATCTGCGCGTTTTTGCTGACTTTATGCCTTCGGGGAAGAAGTGTGTCTTGAGGGGCATTGCCAGAATTGCCAATACTGCCAAAATTGATGATTGAAATGAGCTTTTAGCGCTGGCCTTTGACTCCTGATTCCTTAGTAAAACCAGTAAAACCGACCGCAGAATTCAAATCCAAACATCCGCAGCCGATGGCGGCCGTGCTCCACGTCTGCCCATAAGCAAGAAAGCTTCACATCCGTCCATAAGATCAACAAAAAACTTGAAAATTAACAGCCATCCAACGGGTGGCTTTTTTATTGGGAGAAAGAGATGCCAAGACAGATCAAGCATATGACAAGAGAAGAGATTATTTTGGCCGTGAAAGATTGTGCCGAAAAACTGGGACAGGCACCCACTTATAAAGAGCTCACCAAACTCACCCCGGTAACTTTGCGGTGGATGCGCAGACATTTCGGGACATTCTCACGTCTCTTGCAAGAGAGCAAGCTGGACAACATGGGCAATGGAAAAAAGATAGGGTTGGAAGTTTTGCTTCGGGACTGGGCCAGGGTGACGAGAGAGATGAAGAAATTACCAAATGCCGGCGAATACAGGCATTACGGGTCCTACAGTGATACTCCGTTCAGAATGCGATTTGGGCCGTGGCCGCGCCTGCCGAAAGCATTCCAGCAGTATGCGGAGGCCAAAGGCTGGGCAGAGGAATGGAAAGATGTGCTGGAGTTGATAAAAGAGCATGAAAAAGAGGAAAACGGGGCGCGAGGAGTGTTTATTTTACCCAGGCTGACGCCGGAGGAGCCCAAGGCGACGCTCATGTCGCCAGTGCTGCTGGATAAGCCTATGTATGGAGCTCCGGTGCGGCAATATCCGCTGGCGCATTACCCGATCAACGAAATGGGTGTGATTTTTCTGTTTGGGGCGCTGGCCAGCGAAATGGGCTATATGGTAACGAGGCTGCAAACCGAATTTCCTGATTGTGAAGCAATGCGGCAGGTAGAGCCAGGCAAATGGCAGCGTATAAGGGTTGAATTTGAGTATGAGAGCCGCAATTTTCTCAGGCACGCACATGCCGCGGAAGAATGCGACGTAATTGTGTGCTGGCTGCACAATTGGGAAGAGTGTCCGCTGGAGGTGGTGGAGTTGAGGAAGCTGTTGCAATGAGTTGGTGAAATGAGAGCTCACCACAGATAAGCACGTTATGGCGCTGATGGAAAACGTGAGCTAACTGCAGATGGATGCCAGTGGAAACGGAAGCTTACCGCGTATCGAGCACCGATGAACACGGATTGAAGCGGAGGTTTACCACTGATAAACACTCAGAGTAGCGATTGGGAATAGTGATCCAATTGGTTGGCAGGTAAGATAAATCCCGATGAACTCCTTCATAAAGTTTTTTGCTTTATTTCTTCTTTTCGTTCTATCCCATGGCTTGTCCGCGGAAACTGCGCCCCGTATCTTTTTCTCCGATCTTGAAAGCGGCCCAAACATTGGTGGTCATATGAATAAAGGGGCCTGGGTCGCGATCTGGGGCAAGGGCTTTGGTGCGGAGCGCGGCGCATCCACAGTGACCATCGGGGGAGGATTGGCGTCGGCGTATCCCGTATGGACTGACGGCAAGATTATCTTTCAGCTGGGGCCAGCGGCGAAGACGGGAAACATTCTAGTAAACGTGAAAGGCAAAGATGGAAGCCATGCGAGCAACGGAGTACCGTTTACCGTGCGTGGAGGAAGAATTTATTTCGTCGCGACGAACGGGAGCGACCGCCGCAGAGGAACCTTTGAGGCTCCGTGGAAGTCGATTGTCAGGGCCAAGGACAGCATGGCTCCCGGCGACATTACGTATATAGAAAACGGAGTGACACAGACGGCGGAAGACAGTTTTACCGCGTCACTGAGCATGGACCGCAGGGGCAGCAGCAATTCCGGCAAACCGGGAGCACCCAAGGCGCTGGTGGCGTATCCGGGGGCAAAGGTTACGATTGGCAAAGAGCATGGCTTGGCGTATGCCATCCGCACACCGAATATTCCCGCGCGGGAAGATTACTGGGTATTCTCACAGCTGCATATTATCGGCGGCACGCAAGCCATGGATATTGGCGGCGTGGGCTGGCGGATTATAGGCAATGAGATGGAATGTCCTGGCGCGGACGGACAGGTAGGCTGCGTGGAAGCAAGCGGCGCGAACCAGATGCGCTTCTATGGGAACGAAGTGCATAACGCCGGCATGCGGCCGGCTTCGTCAAAGTTTTATCACGCAGTGTATTTCAGCACCGACTCCAACCATATTGACGTGGGCTGGAACCATATTCATGACAACTTTACCTGCCGCGCGCTGCAGTTCCATTCGTCGCCGCTGTGCAAGCCGAATTGCGGCGCGGTGGATACTACAGGTTTGAATCAGTACGACCTGCACGTCCATGACAACCTGATTCATGGCGACAACTGCAACGGAATAAATTTTGCCACGGTCGATCCGTCAAAGGGCGCAGTTGAGGCCTATAACAACGTGATCTATCACGTTGGGTTGATGGACGCCAAAGGCGACGGCGGCGCATTCTCCTGTATCTATGTTGCGGGAATAACCAACCACGGCGCTGAAGGCACGGGCACGGTGGAAGTTTTTAACAACACACTCTATGACTGCGGCGCGAATAATTCCAGGAATGCAGACGGCTCGCGCGGAGCGTTTGCCGTGGGCGGCGGTCCGCGGTCGCTGAATATGCGGCTGCGCAACAACATTGTGCAGCAGAATGGTGGCGAAATTTATATCGACGGCAACAAGTCACAGATCAACGGCGACAAAAATTTGTGGTATGGAGCAGGCAGCGGCCCGGGGCAGACGCAGAACAATATCAATGCTGATCCACAATTCGTAAACCCTCAATTCGTAAACCCTCAACTTGTGAATCCTCAATTTGTAAATCCGGGCGGAGCAGACTTCCATCTCCGCGGATCAAGTCCGGCAAAAGATGCTGGTGCAGCGGTTGCGCCGAACAATCCTTTGGTTCCGGGCAGCGCACAGCCCACGGACAAGGATGGAGTTACCCGTCCGCAAGGGAAGGCATTTGATCTGGGAGCGTATGAAATACCAAACTAGGAATAAATCTCTGGCTGAACGTGTCAAATTGTAGTAAACAAAGCTTGCACAAATCCAGAGTAGCTGCGTTCTCTAGCTTGAGGTATAAACTCGCTATGCTTCCTTCTAAATGGTTTTATGCTGTAGTCATCTCACTGGTCTTTGTTTTTCTATCTGTATTTGCTTTGGCACAAGCGCCGGCCACACCATCTCCTTCGCCAAGTGCAGCAGATATGAATCCGAATGATCCTGATCGGCAGGAGGCAATACGTCTTTATCATGAGCACAAATTGCCGGAAGCTGCAGCCATGCTGGAAAAAATTGTGGAGAAGTATCCCAAAGATACGGCAGCCCATGAGGCTTTAGGCGCTTCATTAGTCAGCCGAGCTGACACACAGACAGAGCCTGAGAAACGGAAGGCGGACCGCTTGCATGCGCGCGCTGAATTATTGCGAGCCAAAGAATTGGGCGATAACTCAGACCTCTGCAATGTTCTTCTCGCGGGCATCCCCGAAGATGGCAGTGTGAGCGCTTTTTCTGACAGCAAAGAAGTGGATGCCGCTATGGGACGCGGCGAGGCCGCGTTCGCCCAGGGCGACTGGGCCACTGCGATCAAGGAATATAAGTCTGCTCTGGAACTTGATCCCAAGCTTTACCTTGCCGCTGTAAACATTGGCGATACCTATTACCGGCTGAAGCAATTTGATACCGCCGGAGAATGGTTTGCCAAGGCCGTTCAGCTCGATCCCAACCGGGAAGTCGGTTATCGATACTGGGGTGATGTGTTGATGGCCGATGGAAAAATGAAAGAAGCCCGGGAAAAATTTATCCAGGGGCTGGTCGCATTTCCGTATACAAAGACATCCTGGGTAGGGCTTAACGGATGGCTATCGCATACGCATCTGGCTTACAAAAAAATCCCGATCCAGTTGCCGCAGGCGCCCACGTCAGATGCCAAAGGCAACAGCACCATCACAATTGATCCTGCGAGTCTGGGAAAAGATGATGGCGGTGCTGCGTGGCTAATGTATTCCATGGAGCGCGTCTTATGGAAAAACGAAAAATTTGCCAAGGAATATCCACAGGAAAAGGCTTATCGACACTCTCTGAAGGAGGAAACATCTGCGCTTTCGTTAGTGGTGACTGTATATGGCGAAACGCAGCATGACAAGAAAGCGAAGAAGCCTGATCCGTCATTGATCATGCTGTCGCAACTGGAGAAAGAAGGGCTGTTAGAACCTTACGTTCTGCTGGTAAAAGCAGACAATGGCATTGCGCAGGATTATTTTTCTTATCGGGACCAGCACAGAGACAAGCTGATTCAATTTGTAAGCAATTACATTGTTCCGCCAGCGCCGTGATGCGCAGCAGGAGAATTTCGCTGAACTATTCTGTTGCGTTTCCGGCGGCAAGGCGAAGCAGCCCGCGGAATTTTTCCGTCTGCTCTTTGTCGGTGTCGGAATCCATTAGAAATTCAATGCCGTAGTTGTAGCCTCGGCGATGGCGCACCAGGCCTTTTGCGCGGATAGGTCCGCTGGCGAAGGGTGGGGTAAATTCAATCGCAACTTCGTCGCCGGTCTTGAGCTCCATGCCGGCAAAAACCAGGACGCCGCCTTCGCTCATATCGTTGCCGCGCCCGCTCATGTACTTGGTAGTGCCGTCATGAGTAAAGATCAGGCGGATGGGCAGATTGAGCCGGTACCGTTGCCAACGTCTGAAAACAGCTCGTTCTTTTGCCAGTTTTCCACCTTGCACCGACCGTAAGCGCGCCTGTGTTGCCATGAGCATGATGATATCCGCAGAAAAGGCTAGGATAGAAGATTACAGAAGTATCAAGGTCTTCACCTTAGAAAGTTCTGAAACGGAACAGCCAGCAATTCCAATAGCGATAAAACTAGAAAACCAAAAGAAAAAAGGCTGGCACACGCAGCCAGCCTTCCGAGTTGAAGCAATACGAGAGGGGCCCAAAAAAACTTAGCAGCGCACAATCTTCTCGCTCTTAATGCCCTTGGTTGCGTTGCGGGTGTCAACCACAAGATTTGCCTCTTTGACTATTGAAGCGTAGTCATATGAGGAGTGGTCCGTGACTATTAATACGGCCTCATACTGTCCGAGATTATCGAGCGGGGTATTCTTCATATTCAGGTTGTACTTGCGGCCGCGACCCACGGTTTCAAAAAATGGATCGTTATAGGAAACCTGAGCGCCTTCTTTTTGCAGCAATTCAATGATCGTGAGTGAAGGCGATTCGCGCAGATCATCAATGTCCTTCTTGTAGGCCAGCCCAAGAACAAGAATATTTGCGCCATTCATGCTCTTCTTCTGCTTGTTCAATGCCGCGGCAGTTGACTGCACGCAATGGTATGGCATGCCAAGGTTGATTTCTCCGGCCAGCTCAATGAATCTTGTATGGAAGTCGTATTCCTTGGCTTTCCAGGACAGATAGAACGGATCAATCGGGATGCAGTGTCCGCCAAGGCCAGGTCCGGGATAAAACGCCTGGAAGCCAAATGGCTTGGTGGACGCCGCGGCAATTACTTCCCAGATATCAATGCCCATGCGCAGGCTCAGCAGTTTCAGCTCATTGACCAGCGCAATATTCACGCAGCGGTAGATATTTTCCAGCAGCTTGGTCATTTCAGCCGCAGCCGGAGTGGATACTGGAACTGTGCGATGGAAGATGGTGCCGTAAAGCTGGCGGCCAAACTCAGTTGCTTGCGGATTCAGTCCGCCAACAACTTTGGGTATGTCACAACGGGCAACCGTATCGTTGCCTGGGTCTTCGCGCTCAGGTGAGAAGGCCACATAGAAAGTATCTTTAGCTTCTTCGGTGCCGCGGGCTGCTTTCAGTCCAAGTGGATTTTTTTCCAGAATGGGGATGAGCAGCTCTTCGGTTGTTCCGGGATAAGTCGTGCTCTCCAGGATTACAACGTGTCCCGGCCGCAGGTGCGGAGCAATGGATTCCGCCGTCGCGGCGATAAAGCTTAGGTCCGGCTCGTGGTGGTCATTCAGCGGAGTAGGAACGCAAATAATGACTGCATCCATGTTGGCGATCTGAGAATAGTCAGAGGTCGCAGTAAAGCCCTTCGCCTTGGCGGCCTGGATTTCCGTCTCCGGGATGCGCACAATATAAGAGCCGCCTTTGGAAATGATGTCGATCTTTTTATCGTCAACGTCAAAGCCGGTAATACGGAAATCTTGTTCGCTGAAAAGCAATACCAGCGGAAGGCCGACATAGCCCAGGCCAATCACGCCGATCCGCGCTGTGCGGTTCTGAAGCTTGGTTGTGAGTGAATCAGAAGGGGAAGCTATATATTCCAGAGTGCTCATAATGCTTTTATAAGGGCACTTCTCATGCCAATGTAGGTTGTTACGAGCCGTAATTCAGGAGCATATAAATTGTTTAGTATCTTATAGTTAAGTTAATTGCCCGGCTGCATGCAGGTTTGTTCTGCCCGGATCATTGCAATGTTTTGCATAGTTATTCCTGAAACGCTTACGTACCGCAATGCACCATAGATAGTGCGTCAAACTCGGATGCATGTCCGTTCGGGCGTATAAAATGAATGATCGCCACTGAAACCCAACCCGCTCAATCCTTGTCTCCGGCCAGGGCGCCTCGCGCTTTGTTTCGATCATACAAGTCCAGGATTTTCCTGGGATTGCTGATAGCATTTGCAATATTTGCCGGATTCGCAGGCCGCATGCTGATAAGCGATCATCCGGAAAAGTCTGACGTGATCGTTGTTCTTGCCGGTGATAGTCAGGACGCGCGCTATCGTCGCGGTATGGAGCTGTTGCGCGCTGGTTACGGCAAGCGCTTATTTCTCGACGCTTCTTCCGATTCCAGCTACTTTGGCCACACGCCCGCCGAATATGCGGATGCATTTCTCAAGCAGGATGCCAGGGAGATGGCAGCGCTGGTAAGCGTTTGTCCTTTTGAAGAAGATTCTACTGATACTGAAACAAGATTTGTGGCCCGATGCCTGGAACCATTGCATCCTGCAAGCGTTCTCCTGGTAACAAGCGATTGGCATACGGGGCGGGCGCGTTCTGTGTTTATGCGCCGGTTGCCTCAGTACCATTGGTCGGCGGCGGCGGCGGCAGATGACAGAATCTTCGGCACACGCTGGTGGAGTCATCGCGAATGGGCCAAAACAACCTTCCAGGAATGGCTCAAGGTAATTTGGTGGAACGCAATTGATCGGTGGAGATAAAGGCCGCTGAAAGATAAAGTCCACCGCAGATAAACCCGCTGAAGATAAGGCACTCTAATCCCGCTAGCCTCTTTTTCGAAGACAAAACTCGTTCAGACAGCCGAAAAGGGTCGATCTCGTTACTTCACCATGTAAAGGATTGCACATTTTTCAGCGTCTGGTTCGCAGACGGCATCGGAACCCATTGAAAAAGCGCTGTTTATATGACTCAATCAGCCTTGAGATTGGCCCCTGTATTGCATAAGAACTATTTAATACTTGCATTGCCAGTGGTTTGATCTTCCGGGAACCACTGACGATGAAGAATGCCGAAATCCCCCATAACCAGGAGGCCGTTATTGGGGGAGCCCAGGTAATCTTCCGGATAGCACCTTGTAAGACCGGAAATGCGTCTGCTCAAACGGTTTGAAAGTTTTTGCCGTTTAAAGCATATTTTTGGCCCTTAGAAGGTTGCGGGATGGTTATTGATGTTATCGGTGGCGGTCAGCTGATCAAGCTGTCTGCAGTGGAGCGCCCCAAAGGCAACTCATTGGCAGAGAGGGCCGGCGATCCATTTACAGCCAGGATCTATCTGGGCGTAAATCCATTTCGCGATTTTCAATCTGCCTGCGCTGGTGTTGAAGAGTTTGTCTCCTCGCCAATGCAATCTCATATCTGGAACCTGTCTTGTGCTGAGAGTTTTTCCGATGGGAGTCCAGTTCTGGTGACTGTGCAACGGCGGGGAAAAACTGTGGCGCTTGCGCCGCTGTTTCGTCCGCATGGTGAAAACCGATTGGTCTTTCTGGGGCAGGACCTTTTTGAGCCAACACTGCTTCCTTATGCAGACAATGAATCTTGCCATGCTCTGGCTAAAGCTCTGCTGGCGTTGAAAGATCCAATTTTTCTGCGAGACGTTGACGCTTCTTCACCAATGCTGGAGGCCTTGCAAAAAGCTTGTAGCGATGAGAAGCGCATCTGCGTCACGCGGCCCATGCCCTCGCATCCCTGGCTCCAATTGGATGAGAGTTGGCAGCGGCCTGAAGAGCATTTGAATTCCGGCCGCAGATCTGATCTGCGGAGGGCCCGGCGGAATGCGGAAAAGATTGGTCCGATCAGCTTTCAGAACATCACTCCTACAGCCGACCAGCTGGAAGAGGTGCTAACTGAAGTGTTTCGCGTGGAATCGGCAAACTGGAAAGGCGAGGCCGGCAGCGGTCTTGCCTATGATCCTGTTATTCAAGGATTTTATCGCCGGTTTTCCCAGCTTGCCTGCGCGCAAGGTATCTTGCGTATTCTGCTGATGAAATGCGGTGATCAAACGGCCGCTGTGCAATTGGGCGTTGATTATAAAAACCGTTTCTGGCTGCTGAAAATGGGCTATGACCAGAATTTCTCACGCTGTTCACCAGGTGAATTGCTGATTGTGGAAAGTCTTCGCCTCGCGGCCGAACGAGGGATGGAAGCCTATGAGTTCACGGGAACTCCTGAGTCATGGACCCGCAAATGGACAAACACGGCGCACACCTCGGCTTCTGTAAGAATTTATGCTGAGGGGATGCGTGGCCTGATTGGAGTAGCTACGGAAACCACGAGGATCGCGGTTCGTCGCGCTGCTGAGGTGCTTCGCAGCACGAATGCCCGGCTAAAGCCGGCTAGAAAGACCAATGAAGGCTAAGGCGCGCAAATTTGCTTCCCGGCTCGCGGCGCCCGTTCTGCGCCGAGCTGCCAGGGCCTATGTGGCGGGCCCGGAGTTTGATGACGCGCGTCGAGTTGCTCTTGGTCTTCAGAACAAAGGGTTTCTCGTTACCATTGGCTATTGGAACGGTGACGAAGATTCGCCCCGGCATGTCGCTGATGCATACCTTGAATCTCTCGCGGCCATGCAGGGCCGCGGTTTTGACCATCTTTCCATCAAACTCCCGGCGCTTAATTATTCGTATGACCTGCTGGAAGAGGTTATGAGTGCGGCAAAACGGCTGGACGTAAAAATTCATTTTGACTCGCTTGGTCCGGAAACCGTGGATCGTACGTTGAGTGTTCTGGATCGCGCTTTATCAGCTTATCCGGGCTTCAGCATTACCATTCCCACGCGCTGGAAGCGAAGCCTCAAAGACATTGACTGGGCCATTGAGCGCAATTTGACCATGCGAATCGTAAAAGGGCAGTGGCCTGAGAATGGCAACATGAGTGTGGAGCAGGATTTTGTTCCGGCCATCTGGCGCATTGCCGGACGAGTAAGCACGGTCAATATCGCTACACATAATCCAGAACTGATAGCTGACTCACTTGAGTGTCTATATGCCGCCGGGACCCGCGGGAATGTGGAATTGCTTTATGGTCTTCCCACGCGTGGGGCCCTGGCCGTTGCCAGGCAATTTGGGGCGCCGGTGCGGTTCTATATTCCTTTTGGCTATGCCTGGCTTCCATATTGCCTTTCCCAGGCACAAAAAGATCCGCGAATAGTGCTGCGGATGTTGAAGGACTCGCTTTTTGCCAACCATGAGATTAGCCCCTCACGCTTACGCCGATTGGAAGCAATTGAAGTTAAAAGCGAAAAGTAAGCGACATAAAAAACTGGATCTTCCGGGCCAGTTCGCGCTCCTTGTTTAAGAAACCTTTTATCCCTGAAATCGCCCTGAGACATAGGAAAGCGATCTTCCCAGTGTGAAAACATTTTCCTATTTGTTGCGCATATCCAGCCCGGGCAGTCACATGCTAAGACCAGGCTTCAATCATGTTCAGCATAGTTATCTATTGTTTTCAATAAGATATAAATGTTTTCTAACCCAGGTTACATATGTCCTAAAGTTCATGTCCTATCGGCCACTTTGGCTCTGTACATGCACATATTGGGGGTGGCAGCGGCAAAAATGAAAATCTGGCTGGCCACGACGGAGCTTGGATGAAACACACTGTAGAGCAAAATTTTGACTTACCACCTGAGTCAGCTATTTTTGGCACCTCTGAGGCTATGAAGAAGGTCCAGCGGGACTTGGCTATGGTCGCCTCGGCGGACGTGCCGGTACTCATCCAGGGCCCAAGTGGCACGGGCAAAGAAATCATTGCCAAGCTGATTCATCGGGCGTCCTCGCTGGCAAAGGGGCCGTATGTAAAGGTGAACTGTCCGGCCATTCCAGATGCCTTGCTGGAAAGCGAGCTTTTTGGCTATGAGAAAGGCGCTTTTACCGGCGCTTATACCGCCAAGCCGGGTTTGATTGCTCTGGCTGACGGCGGCACGCTGTTTCTTGATGAAATTGGCGAACTCAGTATGGGGCTCCAATCCAAGCTTTTGCAGGTCTTGCAGGACGGAAAGTTTTCCCGCATCGGCGCGCAGGAAGATACGCGGTCAGAAGCGCGTGTCATCTGCGCCACCAATCGCGATTTGAAGCAGGAAATTACCGCTGGCGGATTCCGTGAAGATCTCTTTTACCGCATTAACGTGGTGAATATTACGCTTCCTTCCCTGCGTGAAAGAAGCGCTGACGTTCCAGACCTGGTTGAATACTTCCGGGCCCATTTCAACATGATGTACAACCGCAAGGCCCAGCCGCTTTCCAATTCCTTGATGCGGCTGTTGCAGGCATATCACTGGCCGGGCAACATTCGCCAGCTGGAAAACATGATCAAGCGTTACGTGATTCTGGGAACGGAAACATGCATCAGTGCTGATCTTTCTGAGCCGGCGCCCAACAATTTTGATTTTGAAATTCCAGAGGAAGGCCCGGTGCCGCTGAAGAAGATCACTAATCAGGCGGTACGCCGGCTGGAGCGGGAGATCATTCTCAAGGTCCTGCAGACGCACCATTGGAATCGCCGTCGGGCGGCTGAGTCGCTCAAAATCAGCTACCGCGCTCTTCTTTACAAGATTCGCGATGCCGGCTTGTCACCCAACCGGGCCAACGTAAAAAGCATGCCCAGCGACAACAACATCTTGCCCCAGCACGATGAATCTGAAACGGAAGACGGTGGGGAAGCGATGGAGCAACTATTGCCCATTGCCAAGGTAAGCAATGCTTAAAATTGGCGGACAAAGAATTCCCACCAAGACGCTGGTTCTGCTTGCGAGCGAGAGCCTGCTGATTGTTCTTGGGCTGGCACTGGCGACCACGCTGCGTTTTGCGTCGTCTCGCTGGGAATATGCCGGTGGGCATCCCATTGCTCGTTTTGTTGTGGTCGTCCTGATGTGCGAATTCGCCCTCTATTACAACGACTTTTATGACATTGAAGTCATGAAGTCGCGATCAAAATTGGTCATTGGTCTTTTGCAGGCCCTGGGTATCGCGTGCATCGGTCTGGCATTGATTTACTATCTTGCTCCCGCCGTAAGCCTGGGCCGCGGCATTGCAGCATTGGCCGTACCAACCATCATTACGTTTATCTTCGCGTGGCGGCTGCTGTTGGATGCCAAAGGCTTCTTCTTTCTTCGTAGCCCTGAGCGTGTGTTAATCGTCGGCACCGGAGCGACCGGCATATCCCTGACTCGTGAAATTTGCGACCGCCCTGATCTCAACTTGAAAGTCCTCGGCTTTCTGGATGAAAAAGGCGAAAACATCGGTATGTCGCTGGTGAATCCAGGGATCATTGGTGGTTTGAGCGAACTGGAAGCGCTGGTGAAAGAAAAGAATATTGACCGCGTTGTGCTGTCGCTCAAGGAACAGCGTGGCCGCATGCCGTACCGCGAACTGCTCCGGCTCAAGTTTGCCGGCGTGGTGGTGGAAGATGCGCATACAGTTTTTGAGAGAATCAGCGGACGCATTGCGCTGGAAAAACTTTCGCCCAGCTGGCTTATCTTTAACGATGGCTTCCGCAAGAGCAATTTCTTGCGCGCTGCTAAACGCACCATGGATATCATCGCCGCGCTGGTAGCAATCACTCTCACTTTGCCCATCATGGCTGCTGTCGCGCTGGCAATACTGATTGAGAGCGGACGCCCTGTACTTTTCAACCAGAAGCGTGTGGGCCTGAACGGCGAGATATTTGAGATCTTCAAGTTCCGCTCCATGCGCCAGGACTCTGAAAAGAACGGCCCCAGCTGGGCCAAGGATGGCGACAACCGGATTACTCGTGTCGGCGCGTTTATCCGCAAATATCGTTTCGATGAACTGCCGCAATTTTTCAATATCCTGCGTGGAACCATGAGCCTGGTGGGGCCGCGCCCTGAGCAGCCGTATTTCTGCGAAATGCTGGAAACCCAACTTGACTTCTTCTCCCAGCGGCACACCGTGCGGCCGGGGCTGACAGGATGGGCCCAGATTAAGTACCAGTACGGTTCTACCGTGGAAGACGCAAAGAGGAAGCTGGAACTGGACCTCTTTTACATTAAGCACCTTTCTATTTCATTGGACGTGGCCATCATTTTTGAAACGGTCAAAGTCATTCTTTTGGGCAAGGGCGCAAAGTAACAAACATTTTTCCCCCGCTGTGAGCGCAGCGGATGGTTGACGGAGAGTGGAGCAAAATATGTTTTCGGTAAAGAAATTTTCGCATAAGAAGCTGATGATCAATATCGTGGCGATTTGCTGCCTGGCGGGTGTGAGCAACCTGACAGCCCAGACGCAGAGCGCAAACCTGAAATCAAATGAAGCCGCAGGCGCTGATACCGCAAAGCCTGCTGACATTGTGAAGCCTGAAGCATCTGTCCCAGTCGGATACGTGGTTGGAGACTCCGATGTTCTGCACGTGAATGTCTGGAAAGAGCCGGAAGTTTCTCAGACCGTGGTTGTGCGCACGGATGGCTTCATTTCGCTGCCTCTGATCAACGAGGTGAAAGTCAGCGGACTGACTCCATTGCAGATTCAGAACCTGGTCGGTGAGAAGCTCAAGGGCTTTCTCAACAATCCGCAGGTAACGGTCACAGTGGCGGAGATTCACAGCAAACGCGCCTTTATTACCGGTGAGATCACCCGGCCCGGCACGTATGCGCTGAATGCAGAGACAACCGTGTTGCAATTGATCGCCCAGGCCGGTGGGTTTACGCCTTTTGCCAAGAAAGACAACATTGTGGTTCTGCGCACTGAAGAAGGCCGTCAGATGCGCCTCAAATTCAAATACAAAGAAGTGGTCCAGGGTAGAAAAACGGAGCAAAACATTGCTCTACATCCAGGAGATACGGTGGTGGTCCCATGAATAAAACTAAAATCGCAAAACGGGCCCTGGTTTCTCTCTTTGCTTTTATGCTGATCGGTTTGTCCTCCGCGCTTGCGCAGAGCACATCCGATAACAACAACGCTCAGTCCTCTGATCCTAACGCGGCGCAGAAGCCCGCGGATAGCAGCAGCAAGGACAAACCTTCTGCCGGCAAGGATGCGGACCTCACGCCTACTCAGCCCTGGTATGCCAACACGAACGGCGGATACACGGTCTCGCTTGGCACTGGTCAATTGATCAGCTTGTATCCGCAGCCTCGCAATGACCAGACGCTACCCAGCGGCGAATACGTTGAGGGCGCACAGGCTGTCGAGCTAAAGAGCAGAGACTATAAGTATCAGGTGCTCTATGGATTGTCAGCGACCAGCGTTTACACCAACAGCCTTGGCGGCGTAGGCGCGACCACGGATGTGGTCTCGACCTCCATCAATCCGTATCTCGCGGTATTCATGCCGACTCGCACTGGCCGTTATCTGGCGCAGTATACAACCGTCGTGAACCCGAATGACACAGCCAGCGGCGGTCCGCAGGCTTATCACACAGTCACGCTCAGCGGCATGGGATCCCTCAGTGATCGCTGGTATTGGACAGCTGAAGCCAGTGGCAGCTACGGATCTGAATCAGCACGTTTGCAGGGCCCCTTGAGCTTCCTGGTGGTGGATAGCACGCCTGTTGCGGATACCTCTTCAACGGCTGTATTGCTGCGCGCCACGAACGTCGCGTTTGCTGAAAGCACCTTTGGCCTTGGCTGGCTGAAGAGCCGTCGTGACAGGATCACCTTCTCGGTTTCCCACATTTACACGGGAATTCAGGGCGATCCCACCACAGTCGGCTCGTTTGGCACGCATTCAAATTCTCTGGAAGGAAAATTTGACTACGCCCGCACGCTGACTCCTCGCGTTGACTTGCATACCTATGGCGAGGCTGAAACAGTTGTGAATGGCCCCACTTGCAATACTTATGGCGGCGGACTTGGTCTGAGTGTAAGAGCTACGCAAACAGTTACCTTTGATCTGCGCGGCGGCCCACAGGGAACCACATCAGCCTGCGGAACTCCTCTTTCTGCTAACTTTGCCGCGAGCGCGGTAAAAAACTTCGCCAACCAAGCAAGAGTTTATGCTTCCGTAACTCGTCAGTTCACCACTGTTCCTGGGTTGAACAGCCGCTGGGAAGATGATGCAACTGTAGGCTTTTCCAAGGGCATTCAGCGGTTAACTTTTATCACTGACGCTGGCTATCTGCGGGGTGATCCGCTCACTCCCGGCATCGCGGGCTACCACGGATACTTTGTCGCCCCGCGTGTTCGCTACAAAATCATCAACAGTATGGGCTTCACCGCGGGCTACCGTTCATTCCACGGCTCGGGTGGAGACATTGTGAGCGGCAATCTCAGCTATGCAAGCGCCGGTATCGAGTGGTACCCATCGCCGCTGCATTTCCGGTAAGGCCATGAGTCAGGGAGGAATCATGAATCACGATACAAATAACGGACCAATGGACCAATTGATGGCCTTTTGGAGCTCTGTGCGGCATTATCGCGGCTGGATCATCCTGGGCACGGTTTTATTTTCGCTCGTGGGATGCGCCATTGTGCTGATGATGCCCGATCGTTACAAGGCTGCGACCACAATCCTGGTCGATCCGCAGAAGGTGTCAGAAAAATACGTGAGCTCCACCGTGAACTCTGATCCCACTCAGCGCCTGAGCACTATCACGCAGCAAGTCCTGAGCACCACGCGTCTGCAACAGATCATTGACGATATGCAGCTCTATCCTGAGCTGCGCGGCAAAATATCGCGGGAAGAGTTGATCGAGCTCATGCGCAAGGACATCACCATCACGGTGAAGCAGGGCTCGGGCAATGGTCTAAGCGCTTTTACCATTGAGTATGAAGGCCGTCAGCGGGAGCAGGTGGCGCAAGTGGCCAACCAGCTCGCCTCCAGCTTTATTGAATGGAATGAGAAGAGCCGTGAACAGCAGGCGCAGGACACCACGGAATTTCTGGCCGCTCAACTCAAGGAAGCAAAGCAGAATCTGGAAGAGCAGGAATCCCAGCTAAGCGCTTTCAAGATGCGCCATCTGGGTGAGATGCCGGAACAGCAGCCGGCCAATATGCAGGCGCTTACGCAGTTGCAAGGGCAATTCCAGGCCGATGCCGATTCACTCAATCGTCTGGAAGTTGAACGCACTTTGCTCTCGCGCGGTCTGGAGAGCAATACTTCTGGATCAGTGGCCATCAAGACTGCTCCGGTTGTTACAGAACGCACCAAACTGGAAGAGCAGCGTCGCCAGCTCAAAGCCCAGCTCCAGGACCTGCAAAGCCGTTACACCAGCGCTCATCCTGAAGTAGTGGATACAGCTTCACGCTTGCAGCAGGTGGAAAACAGACTCAAGTCTCTGCCCGCCGATCCGCCAATCGTGGCGGAGGTTCAGGACAACTCAGCAGCGTCCGTGCGGCTGCAGCTTATCGATCGTGAATCCAAGCGTCTTACTGATGACCAGAAGCGGCTCACCGAACAGATGTCTTCCTATCGCTCGAAGGTGGACGCCGTTCCTGTGCGCGAGCAGGAAATGGCTGAACTGAACCGCAATTACAGCGTGTCCAAAGAACATTATCAGTCTTTGCTGGATAAGACATTCTCCGCCGGCATGGCCGCGGACCTGGAGAAAAAACAGCAAGCCGAGCACTTCACCATTCTTGACCTGGCTCAGGTGCCGGAAAAGCCGTTCAAACCCAAACGTCCTCTCATGTTCCTGGGGTCGATTTTTGGCGCGCTGGCCCTTTCATTGGGTCTGGCGTATGTAAAAGACATGTTGAATGGCACGTTCAAACTTGAGCGTGAATTGAAAGCAATGCTTCCTGCCAACGTTCCCCTGCTGGCAGCTGTACCTCAACTCTATGCTGCGTCGGATCGCCGGCGTTCCGTCAGGTTTGCGGTAGTTGCGGTGCTGGTTTCTATCATTGGATGCGCATTGGAAGCTGGATTGTATCTAAAGCTGCATCACATTTTGTAAACGACAACCATGATGCTGCGGCCGCAAGGCCGCGCAACAACAATTCCCCCGAACCGGCAAGGATTTTCGAGGTTGGTATTCCCATGAGCTCACTCAAGACATTGTATCGGCACTCGTCCCACTATCTGGGTGGACGAGTGGCCGTCATGCTCCTGGGATTTGTCTCCTTTCCGTTGTTTACGCGGGTCTTTTCTGTTGCTGATTACGGCACAATCAATCTGATCACCAACACCGTATTGCTGCTGACGGTGCTTTCTAAATTTGGCTTTCAGCATTCAGTGCAGCGCTATTATCCGGAGGGAGAGTCTGATTCCGGCCCGGATACGCTTCGCCGCTATTACTCAACGCTGTTTTACAGCACGGCGCTTCTGGCGCTTATCTTGTCTTCGATCTTCATTGCATCGCTGTTTTTCGGCGCGGGAAAATTGTTTGGGCCAGCGGCTGGCGGCACTCTGTTGCTGGCGTGCAGCCTGGTCATGATCCGCTCGCTCCGCTCCATGCAAATGAACCTGATGCAGATGGAGAACAAGACCAGGCTGTTCAACGGCATGGACATCCTCCAGAAAGCAGCGACTATTGCTCTGATTTGCTTCCTCTTGTTTTTCTGGCAGAAGACGTTCTTTGCCTTCTTTCTGGGAATAGTGATTGTTGAAGGCGCTATCCTTCTGCAATATCTGCCAGTGCTGGCCCGGCGCGATCTGCTCTCGCTGAACATGTTTGATATCAGCTTTCTTCGCACTGCTGTGGCATTCTCATTGCCTCTGATGGCGGCGGAAATCTCCTGGGTCGTCCTTGATTCCGGCGACCGCTTCTTCATTCAGCATTACATGGGCCCGCAGGCCCTTGGTTTTTACGCCGCAGCTTATGGCATCGCCATCTACCTGCAAGATGTAATGATGGCCCCGCTGCAAATGGCGCTCTTTCCTATCTGCATGAAAGTCTGGAACACAGAAGGTAAAAAAGCCACGCAGGATTTTCTTGCCCGCAGCCTGGACCAGTTTGTTCTGGCGGGTGTGGCCGTTGTATGTGTCGCCATCGTGACTTCGCGCGACGCTATCGTGTTATTAGCTTCCAAGAAATTTCAGGAAGCGCACACTCTTCTGCCGTTCCTCGTAATCGGTCTGGTGCTTTCTGCTGTAACCATTTATTTCCGGCCCGGACTATTGATTCACAAGCGTGCATCCAAGATCGCCGCGGCCACTTTCTATGCTTGCGTTCTCAATATCGCGCTGAACATTGTGCTGCTGCCCCGCATTGGTTTGCTGGGTGCGGCCATTGCCACCATGGTGAGCTATGGCGGCATCGTGGTGTTTCTTGGCTATCAATCCCTGGGCGTGCTTCCTTACAAGATTGAGCTGGCTGCTTTTGCTCGCTATGCAGTTGTAGGCGGCGCGGCCTCCTGGCTGGTAACGCAGCTACCAATAGAAACACCGTTGCTGAGTGCTATCGCCAGAGGAAGTTTGATTCTTGTGTTGTACGCCGGTGTTCTCTTTGCCATTGACGCACGTGTACGGACGCTCCTGATTAGCGCCTGGACTGCGATGACTGGCTGGCTGCAATCGTCCAGCAAACCTGTCTTGAAACCGCTGCCGGCTGTAACGGAGAGGACCTAACATGCATTTAGGATTAGAAGGTTTTGTCCCTCTGGCGCTGTATCTTGCAACGATTGTTGCATTCCTGCTGTCACTTTTCTGGCGGCCACAGGCGGGATTGTATTTTCTGGTTCCGCTTCTTCCGTTGCAGACCATGCGCTACAAGATCCTGGATATGCCCCTGGGCAACAAGCTGATTGACATAATGTTGCTAGGCGTAATTCTGGGAGCGATGTTCAAGGGTGGGTTCCGTTTCGCAAAAACGCCCATGAACAAGCTGCTCTTATTCTTCGGCATTTTTTGTTACATACAGCTTTGGCGCGGTGCGTTCTTCTTGAACTCTGAATTGCCGTTCTCCCTCAGCGATCCGCGTTTTTCCAACTGGAAAAACTATATGGTCATGTTCATTCTTTTTGCGGTGGTTGTGAGCGTGATCAAGGACGTAAAACAGATTCAAATCCTCGTGGTGTTGATGTGCGTCTCAGTCTTTGTCGTGGACAAGGGCTATTACAGCACCATGAGCGATCGCGATCTCTCGCACTTCTCTTATGAAGTCCGCGATGGCGGCGTATTAGGGTATGCCGGCGTGAATGGCGTGGCCACGTTTGAAGCAGAGTTCATGCTCTTTATTCTGGGGCTGGCTGTCTTCCAGAAACGTAAAGCGCTCAAAGTCGCACTCTGGGGACTGTTTGCTTTCAGCGGTTATTGCCTGCTGTTTTCCTTCTCGCGTGAAGCCTATGCAGGCATTCTTGTGGGGTTGTTGTTCCTGGGACTAATGAAGCAGCGATGGGTGCTGATCGCGCTCACTGCTTTTCTGTTGTGCTGGCAGAGCCTGGTTCCCACGTCTGTGCAAGAACGCGTGCTCATGACCTATGACAAAACTGACCAGCAGTTGGATACTTCAGCCCAGGACCGCGTAACGATCTGGGATGATGCCATGGTTCTTTTTCATGAGAATCCCGCCATCGGCGCCGGCTTTGATACCTATCAATGGCTGCATCGCGTAGGTATTTATACCGATACCCATAACTATTTCCTTAAAGTCATGGTGGAAATGGGGGTGCTTGGCCTTATGTTCTTTTTGTATTTGCTGGCCAAGATGACCCGGCTGGGCGTAAAGCTATATACAAGCGCCAAAGATCCATTTCTAAAGTCGCTGGGATTAGGTTTTTCCCTGCTGATGGCCTGTGTGTTTATTGTCAATTTATTCGGGGATCGCTGGCTGTATATCGAGGTTAATGGATTCCTCTGGGTCATGCTGGCCTGCGTTGTACGTGGGCAGATGATCGAGAATCAGCGTCGCCAGGAAGCCTTGGAATCTGGCAGCGAAACCGCTGTGGCGGAGCCGCAATGGGGGCATGAGCAAGAGCCGGCATTGGTGTAACGAATAATCGCGTTCGTCGCGAAGGTGAAATAAAAAGTTATGTGTGGAATCTTTGGACAAATCGGGAACTCGCCCGCGGATGAAAAATGCGGACTGGAGCTCCATCACCGCGGCCCAGATGACGGCGGTCTGAAATACTTTGCTCTGTCGCAAGGTTCCGTGTGGGTGAGTCTGCAGCACCGGCGACTGTCGATCATCGACCTCTCGTCCGCTGGCCACCAGCCCATGTGCAATGAGGATGAATCCATCTGGATCACCTTTAACGGTGAAATCTATAACTTCCAGGAACTGCGGACCCAGTTGATTGCCGCCGGACACATTTTCCGCTCGCACTCGGATACAGAAGTGATTGTTCACGGATATGAAGAGTGGGGCAATGAAGTTGTAACCAAACTGCGTGGGATGTTTGCCTTCGCCATATGGGACCAGCGCAACCGCCGCATGCTTCTGGCCACAGACCATTTAGGCAAGAAGCCGCTGTTTTACTCCCATGAAGGCCGTAAATTTGTTTTTGCTTCGGAGATCAAGGCCATCCTCAAAGCCGGAGTTCCGGCGGAGCTTGATCCGGTGGCGCTGCACGACTATCTGACCTATCTTTATTTTCCGTATCCTTCCACGGCGTACAAGCATGTAAGAAAAATGGGGCCGGGCTCGGCCATGGAGATTGTGGTTGCCCCGGATGGCGAACTCCGCAAGCGTGTTTGGAAATATTGGGACGCAGCGGAAACTGCCGCCAAGCCTCTGCAAATGTCAGACGATGACATGATTGACCGGGCGCGCGAGCTGATGGAAGAATCCGTTAAGCTGCGCATGATCAGTGACGTTCCGCTGGGACTTTTTCTGAGCGGCGGACTGGACTCAAGCGCAATCACCGCATTCGCCTCAAGGAACAGCTCTGAGCGAGTCAAGACCTTTACCATCGGTTTTGAAAACAGCAAGTTCTATGACGAGCTTTCGGTTGCCAATCTGGTGGCCCAGAAATTCCGTACTGAGCACCACATTTTGCAAGCCGATGAAGCCTGTGCCGCTTATATGACCACGGTGGTGCGGCACTTTGACGAGCCATTTGGTAACCCCACGGCGATTCTTGAGCACATCATCACGCAGCAGATGCGCAAGCACGTGACTGTGGCGATCTCTGGCGATGGCGGCGACGAGCTTTTTGGCGGTTACGTCCGCTATGCCGGCGCTTCGCTGGCCCGCAAGTATCGCCAGTTACCACAGTTCATCACCAAGGGACTTGTAGCGCGGCTCTCGTCTTTCATGCATGATGCCACTGACGGGCGGCACGGGTTCCGGCGCGTGCGGGAATTTGCCCAATCGGCATGGCAGGCTGAAGAAGATATGTACATTGACTGGGTCGGCTATTTTTCTGAAGCAGAGAAGCGTGATCTATACGCTCCCGGCTTCGCTGCCTCCGTTGGTGACCGCAACTCCGGAGACTTTCTCCGCCAGTTCTTTCGGCGGGGCGCAAACCTTGAGCCTACCAGCCGGCTTGGTTATGTGGACTCTGCATCATTCCTTTGCTGTAACTGCCTGGAATATGCTGACCGCATGTCTATGGCTAACTCGCTGGAAGTGCGCGCGCCATTTACCGATTACCGACTGCTTGAATTTGCCATGCAGGTGCCGCAGCGCATGAAAGTGCGGAACATGACCACCAAGTGGATTACCCGGGAAGCCATGCGCGGCATTTTGCCCAATGAAGTGCTGACGAAAAAGAAGATGGGCTTCAATCCTCCGCTGCCGCAGTGGATCAACGGGGAACTTAAGCCGGTGATCAAGGAATTTCTCTCACCTGCCGCAATTGAGCGGAGAGGCATTTTTCAGCCGGAGGCGGTACAAACGCTGATTCGGGACCACCAGGAAAATCGGCGTGATAATGCGCTGAAGATTTGGGCGCTCCTGATGATCGAAGTTTGGCAGCGCATGTACTTTGATAAACAATCAGAAGAATCGGTCATGGAATCCATAGTGGGCGAAACGAAACGCAAACCGAGCGTTGCCGTAGGGAATGTGCAAAAGCCAAAAGCAGATGTGATTTGTATTCGGTAGGAGAAGCAGGAGAAGAATGTTGGCAGTATTGCTGATGCAATTCGGAAATGGCATGGCAGGCGTAGCCAGGATAGTATTCTGGCTTGCCGCGTTGCTGTTGTTTTATGTGTACGCCGGATACCCTTTGTTGCTGGCTATGATCGGTCTGTTTGTCCGCAGCCGTCGCCCGGAGCCGGGATACTGCCCGCGTCTATCGGTCTTGATTGCCGCTTATAACGAGGAAGAAGCGATTGCCCGTAAGATTGAGCAAACTTTGGCGCTGGAATATCCCGCGGACAAGCTTGAAGTGCTGGTCCTGTCAGATTGCTCCACTGATCGCACGGATGAGATCGTTAACACATTTCCAGATAAACGCGTTCGTCTGATCAGAATGGCCGAGCGTCGCGGAAAAACTTACGCACAGAATCAGGGAATCAAAGAGGCCACCGGCGAGGTCATCGTATTCTCCGATGCCACGGCAGTTTATCAAGCTAAAGCGCTGCTCTACATGGCGTGCAATTATCAGGATGCTTCAGTCGGCGCCGTGAGCGGCCGTTACCAGTATTTTGATCCGACCAATAACTCTGCCACCGGCCTGGGCAGTATGGCGTTCTGGAACTATGAAAATCTGATCAAGAAGCTGCAATCGCGCATTCGCACCATTACGGGCTGCTGTGGCTGTATCTACTCGGTACGCAAAGTTGCGTATACAGAGTTGCCGGCGGATATTATCAGCGATTTGGTGCAGCCACTTCAGGCCATCAAGAAAGGCTACCGAGTGGTGTTTGAAGACCGGGCCCTGGCTTACGAAGAAACCACGCAGTCCACTTCTGAAGAGTTTGCCATGCGCGTGCGTGTGGTTACCCGCGCCATGCGCGGTTTGCTGAGCGTTCCGGACCTGCTACAGCCCTGGAAGTTTGCCTGGACGGCGTTTCAGCTTTGGTCGCACAAGATCATGCGCTGGATGGTGCCGCTGTTCCTGATCATTCTTATGGGGGCAAATCTGGCGCTGCTGGAGATTCCTTTCTATCGAGCGGTCCTTGCGCTGCAACTGTTTTTTTATGTGGCGGCAATCTTAAACATGCTTCTGCCGCTGCATCGCCAATGGAAGCCTCTGGGCATTCCGCTATTTTTCTGTACGTTGAATGCGGCGGCATTGGTCAGCATGGTAGAGATTTGCCGTGGGCGTAAATATGTAACCTGGCAGACTGTGAGGGCCCGGCGATGAAAATTGAATTTCTTACTCAGGACGACTCGCTCTATATCCTGCCGTTCTTCGAAGAGTTTTTACAGAACTATGCCGGCGATTTTGAGGTCACGCGAATTTCATGCTGCCGCGCCATGGGCAAGCGCTCCAGAGTGCAGTTGCTCCAGGAACTCAAATGGCTTTATGGCCTGCCGGGCTTGACTAAGCTAATTGCACAGGCAGGCGTGGCGAAAGTATTGGCAAAGTTGCCGCGAAGCCGCGCATCACAAAAGTTTTATTCCATCGCACAGCTTGCCAAGGCATATGGCATTCCTTACGAGCCTGTCGGCAATCCGAACGATCCTGAATTTACCGGCGGATTGCAGCAGCGCTCGCCGGACCTGCTGATTTCGGTAGCGTGCCCGTATATTTTGAAGGAAAAGCTTCTGGGAATTCCGCCGCGTGGCTGCATCAACATTCATCACGCGCCTTTGCCGCGCTATAAGGGTATGATGCCAACATTCTGGCAGCTCTATCATGGTGAGCAGCAGTTAGGCGTGACGATCCATTACATGGCAGCCAAAGTGGATGAAGGTGATGCGTTGTTGCAGGAATCACTACCGGTAACGCCTGGAGAGTCTTTGCATAACCTGATTCGCCACAGCAAGCGCCATGGAGCGCATTGCATGGCCAAGGTTGTGCGCGGCTTGCAATCGAATCAGGCGGTGGCAATTCACATGGACCACGCACAAGGCAGTTATTTTACCTTTCCGAAGAGGGAAGAGGCGCTGGAGTTTCGCCGCCGGGGACTGCGCGCAATTTAGAGTTTGAGATCTTTAGAGTTTGAGATCATTAAAGTTTAAGATCTTTTAAAGTTAAGATCAAAATGGCAAAGCCATTCACAAGACCGTCGCTGCGAGCCCAGGGAAAAATGTTCTGGGCCAGTTTGTTGCGTGCGTCGGGTCTTCTTTATCTGGCCAAGAAGTGGGTAGAGCGCAACGGAGGTATCGTTCTCACTTTCCACCGCGTACTCACCGATTCCGAGTTGCAGCAGACTGCTTCACTTTCGGGCATGATCGTTCGCAGGGAAACTTTTTCCAGCTTTTTGCAGTATGCCTCAAAATCCTGCGAATTCATTGACGTGGCCCATGAGCAGGAATGGAAGCCTAATGGAAGGCTTAAATTGGCTGTCACGTTTGACGATGGCTGGTGTGACAATGCCACTGCGGTCTATCCTATTGCCCGGCAATACAAGACCCCAATTGCAATCTTTATCGTGCCGAAAAAAACGGGAACTGCACTTCCATTCTGGCCGGAACGCACGGCGGCTGCCCTTGATTGCGGACCATCCGGTGATGCCGGCTTTGACGCAAACTATATTGAGCATGCGATAGAGGAATTAAAAGCGTTGCCGGCAACCGAACGGGAGCGCCGCATCAGCGAGATGACTGCGGCCCGCAACGCCCTGCATTCCGCCGCAGTGGACCGGACAATGACCTGGGAGCAAATTGCTGAACTGCATGCCGGCGGTGTCAGGTTTGGCTCGCACACCAGCACGCATGAAATTCTTACCACGATTTCCGTGGCCCAGGCCGAGCATGAGATTACATCCTCGCGCGCTTTGATTGAACAAAAACTCAGCGAGACATGTTCTCTCTTTTCTTATCCTAACGGAGACTGTTCAGAGCCGGTGCGCGGACTGGTGGCGCGGGCTGGGTACAAACTTGCCTTTCTCAACCAGATTCCGGGTGTCTGGACGCGCGACTGTGACCCGTTTCTCATCCCGCGAGTGAACGTATGTGAATATCACCTGGTAGATTCCAGAGGGAATTTCTCTCCGATTATTTTTGATTATGCCGTGGTTTGGAGTGCCGCCAAAGGGCTGCTGGCGCGACTGCTGACAAGCAGGCGGAAAAAGCTTCAGGGCCGGTGGCAGAATTTGCTGGTAAAGCCGGAGAAGCCGGCAGAGAAAAAACAACTGGAAAAGATTTTGTAGAACCTACCGCTTATTATTTCTTTCCGCTATCAGATCGCGATAAAGACTTATCAAGTTGTTAATCATGGCTTCAGCACTGAAACGTGTGCGTGCCGTGATTTGTCCGGCTTGCCCTATCTGGATAGCGCGTTCAGGATTACGTAGCAGGAAGAGCAGCCGTTCCGCTGCCGCGGCATCGTCTTCCACCGGGACCATAAAACCATTTTCGCCCTCGTTGATAGCTTCAGGGTTTCCGCCTACCCGCGTAACCACAGACGGAACGCCGCATGCCATGGCTTCCAGCAGGGCATTGCAAAATCCCTCACTGCGCGAGAGCAGGCAGAATGCATTACTCATCTTGAGCAGGGGAACGGGATCGTCAATAAAGCCCAGTATCTTTACGTTTTTTTCCAGACCCATGCTCTGGATCATTTGCCTGATCTCTGTCGTGTAGTCGCCTTCATAAGCGCTGCCGGCGATGAGAAACACAGCATCTGGCAGTTCACGGCACACGCGCTGGGCAGCGCGAATAAACACGTCAATGCCTTTGATCCTTCTGAAATTGCCCAGGCAGGTAACAATGTGAGCCGCGCCGGCCCACTCCGCATTGGCAAATGGATTCTCAAGCGCTTCTTCAGCCGCAATATGCCGGAGATCGACGCCGTTATATACCACTGAGACTTTTTCTGGAGCGATGCCCTCAGCGTCAATACAAAATCGCTTCACCTCTTCTGAGACGGCGAGCACACGGTTCGAAAGGCGGTTCACCAGCCGATACGCGAGTTCGTGCTGGGACTTCCGCAGGATTCCCATATCGCGGCGGGAAGAGAGAAGCAGGGCGCCGCTGAGTTTGGTAACCAGGCCTCCCCAGAGGTTCGACGTCTCAAAATAAGTCTGGACGATGTCGACATGCTCATCCCGAATGAGTTTTCTCAGATCGACAGCCGCCTTCAACGCGTCAAGGTGGTAAACGCGCTTCCAAGGAAAAACATGTACAGGAACGGAAATACTCTTTCGGATTTCCGGATCGATACGAAATGTACCAATGGAGCACCGAACTAACTCAGGAGGCAGCAACTGCACTACTTTCAGAAGATTGGTCTCTCCCCCGCCCAGCGCCATGAGGTGATCAATCAAGAAAAGTACATGGGGTCTAGTCTTGGTCTCACTCGCTTCCAGCTCCCGTGGAGAAGCTCCAGCCTCCAATGAGGATGGGCTTTGTACTGACTCCAGGAGCTGCGATGAAATTTGTTGCATACCATCCATAGATTAGCTGACCACGCACAAGTCATTACACCGAACTAACAAGAAGTGCAATTTGCCAGCCATAGAGCGATTATCGGCAAAGGCTGGCATTCCCCCAGTGTCTCTATTTAAACATATTATTTTCAATAGTTTATGAAGATTTTAGCAAAATAACTGCCCTGCCATGATCACTCCTAAATGCTAAAAATGTGGGACATTGCCCTGCAACGTTTTGCATAAATAAGGAAACTTTGCCCTTATGTGATTGATTCTGTGTGCAGTTATTTGGCATCTCTCGTGCACTTATCAAAAGTGGATTACATAAGTCATCAGCCGCGATTTTTAGATCCCTTCCGGGCAGCGTGCTGAGGCGATTGTAACCGTAAAACAAAAGACGTTTTTTGACGGATGGGGAGCACAGTGAAAAAAATTACATACTTTCTTAGCGGCATATTCTTGTTGATTATCTCCGGGAGCGTATTCTCTGGGGCCATCGAGCTCCACAATGTGATTTCTGACGGCATGCAGCGTTTTGATTCATTTCCTGAGTCTGCGTGGCTCATCATACTGGGTTCAGTTTTAATTTTCGGCGCCTCCATTCTGCGTCGCAGAAGGGCTGCACGCACCGCACGCTAGTTCGTTTTGCGTGTTTCGTACAATCGATTTGCTTCCTCGTTTCAACCAATAAAGGTTTAAAACAATAAAGCCCTCCATGCGGAGGGCTTTATTGTTGTTGCTAATTCCACTCTGATCGAGTTTAGTTGCCATCAGCTTTGGCTGCTGCAGTATAGCGATAGTAGCCGTTGTCTGCTGGTTCCTCTGCTGCGTTGAAAACCACGCCTGCTATTTTGCGAGGATCCACCTGAGCCAGGACCTTGGCCAGCGATTCGCGTTCTGTCTTGCGTGCGCGGGCCACTACCATCACGCTTTCGCAACGGGCTGCAATCAATTCAAAGTCGGCCAGATTCAGCGCCGGCGGCGAATCAACAAGTACTAGCCGGAATGATTCCGCGGCCCACCCCATAAACTCTTTCCAGCGAGGCCCGGAAAACAGCTCTGAAGGCGAAGCGGCCGTCTCGCCGGCAGGCAGAAGGTAAAGGTTTGGAACATCGGTGCGCAGAATTGCGGATTGATATGATGTGCCTTTTTCCAATATCTCAGCGAGTCCGGCAGATTCAGGGTCACCCGCCAGATTTGAGAGCCCACGCGTGCGCAGGTCAGCGTCCACCAGCAGCACAGGCCAGTTTTCTATCTTGGCATAGCAAAGTGCCAGATTAAATGTGGTGAGTGTCTTGCCTTCACCCTGGGTAGAACCGGTTACAACCAATGACCGCGAACCGTTGCGGGTCTGCTGTTTTACCAGGCGTGTACGCAGCGTGCGGTAAGCCTCCACAGCAGCCTGCATTGTGGGATTGTATTGTGAAACCAGAAATGATCTTTCTTCCGTGCGAGGCAGGCGAACCGTTCGGCAATTCTCCAGACGGCCTGCGGCCACCTGAGATGCCGCTTCATGCGACTCTTTTAGGGGTTGCAGCAATTGGCTCAGGTCCAGTTCGCCGGTTTGCGGAGCAGCGGAGCCATTGCTCTCCATGCTTTGCTTGAGCGAGCCCACAAGCTCTTGAATATCAATGTTGGCCGTCGCGGGAACGGGATTGCTTTTGTGCGCACTGCGTGTTTCGTTAAAAAATTTGCTCATGCCGTCGTTTGTCCTGTCTTAAATTCGTTAGAACTCGGGGCCTGCATCTTGCTGTTAAGAACCTGTCTGTGCCAGTCCGGCCATGGGGCTTGCCGAAGCTTCAAGGGAGCCGGAAGAAATCTGGACCAACCCAGTCTCTTCAGCGGCCTCCAGTACACACTCACCGCTAATTTTCTTCAATTGCCGCCGGAAGCCAAGAGTCAACGTGTGGTCGCAAAGTGAGTTAATCAATCGCGGTACGCCATTCGTCAGCCGGTGGATCTCTTCCAGTGCGGGCGTGGTAAAGGGACTGTCGCCGCGTAATCCGGCAACATGCAGCCGCTCCGCAATGTAAGCCCTGGATTCCATCAACGTGAGTGGGCGTAGTTTTGTGACCACGGAGATTCGCTGCTTCAAGGCTGCCAGTTCCGGCTTCATCAACAGAGGCAGAAGCTCGGGCTGGCCGCTCAGAATGATCTGGAGTACGTTCACTGGATAATTATCCAGATTCATGAGAAGGCGAACTTCTTCAATAAGCTCCGGAGGCATCAAGTGGGCTTCATCAATGATGATTACAACGGCACTATTGGTCTTGTGCGACGCCAGCAGCAGTTCATGCAGTGCGCGTAGCCGGGCTGGCTTTGTGGCTGCCGAAGCATGGATCTCAAGCTCATCGAATAGCGACTCAAACAGCTCATCTGCCGTAAGCGTGGGATTTACCACAAAGGCAGAACGCATGGGACGCTCCCGCGTGGCTTCATGCGAAAGAATGTGCTGCAAACAATAGAGCAGAGTGGTCTTGCCAGTGCCGATAGGGCCAATGGCAACTTGCAGACCTTTACGTCCGGCTACGCCCTCCACCATGGCGCGTAGCGCATTGCGGTGCGGCTCGGCCAGGTGCAGAAACCGGGGATCCGGCGTGAGCCGGAAGGGATCTTGTTTTAAGCCATAAAAACTTGAGTACATTCGTAACCTTTTGAGGTCTCCTGTTTTGCCAGAGAGCCACCATGGTTAAAGGCAAGTCTGGTGCCAAATTGTACGAAGTAAACTCTTTTGTAATCAGCAACTTAGAATAGAATTACAAGTCACATACAGGCTAATTTCAGGCTGTATGCAAGAGATTTCACATTTTGCACGTCAATTTTCCTTTACAGAACTTTATGAGACATCGGCGTCTGCTGGGCGCTGCGGAAGGAATTTCTACTGGAAAAGTTGAGGCTTTGGAGCTTGTTATCCAGATTGCCAGGCTGTCAATGCTGGATCGCACCTGCTCGCAAATCCTATTAGTGGCGGCTTCATCGGCCAGATACGGGTCGGCAATAGTCAGTACGGGTGGATTCCCAAAAAGGCCGAGCAGGGTAGTCCGTGCGATAGCCTCAGGGTATTGCCGTTTCAGACGGCCTAGGTTGTCAGAATCCATGGCGATGACCAAGTCAGCATTCAATAGAAGATCGCGTGTAGCTTGCGAAGAACGATGGCCGGAAAGGTCAATCCCAAACGCACTGCCGATGCGCAACATTTTCTCTGGAGAGCTTCTGCCAATCGTCTTATGAAAGCCCGCCGAATCAATTGCCACACCGCTAAGGCGCTGTTCCGCTAGTTTTGCCGCCAACGGGCTACGGCAGATGTTTCCATAACAGAGGAAAACGATTTTGCGCGGGCCACCGGCAGCTGCCAGACGTTGCCGCAGTGAAAAATGTCGCCGTAACATGCGCTGCTGCGTATAGCGATTTTTCAGTTTGTGATAAATAGGACGTAACTGATCTGCCACAGCAAGGCCCACGGCACGCGCAGTAATGCCAGGGTCGCGCCAGTCAAAGTGGTCCCAGCTTTCACGGCCTGTTAGCGGACGAAGAAGCTCGATGAACGAAAATGAACGTGAGCGGGTATGCAGCAGAGGGTCTTGCGGATTTGCTCTGAGATTGCTCTTCAGCCAGTCCATGTCAGTACGCAAATCACGCGTGTAGTAGTTGGTTTTATATTGCGGCTGGGTAGATATTTCCAGACCACGTGCAATTTGCAACAGTCCTAACGGGAAATTAACGCCTGCATTAATGGAAAGCGCCAGCGATCCCCAGAAGCGCGGATTGATCTCCATGAGCCAATACCGGCCCTGTGAGTCCATTTTGAATTCAACCATGGCCACGCCGTGCCAGTTGAGCGCCGTTAGAAGCTTCTCGGCATCGCGCAGCATATTGGCTGGAGGCGCAATGGAACGCCGGTAAGAGCTGGCGCCGCCGGTAAGCGGATATTCATGCACACGTTCATGGGTGAAGTGCCAGACTTTTTTCCCGCGATCAAAAAGAAACTCCGCTCCCACCCCGCGGCCAAAAACATATTGCTGCTGTTGCACAGGCGTAAAGGGAAGCCAGCGCCGCAACTGTTCCTGGCGCTCTGCTTCATTCTTTACCATGGCCACGGCGAGCGTTTGCAATTCGCCTGCAATGGTCACTTTGCTATGCGTTGGTTTAAGGACAACAGGGAATTGATGCACCGTTCCGATTTCAGCTACAGATGAAATCAATACGCTGGCAGGTGCTGGAATGCCCAATTCATGCGCCAATTGCCATGTTTTCTCTTTGTCGAGGGCCGTTTCAAGGGCTGCGTTTGCAGGAATGACGGACTTCAATCGAAGAGGATCGTTTTCATCCAGCTGGCGCAGAGCCAGCAGGGAAGCTTCTGTTGCCGGCACAATCAACGCATAGTTGCGCTTTGCATCCTGGGCCCGCAGCCACGTATGAAATTCAGCGGTTTGTGAAGGCTGCCTGAGCTTTCTGGCGGCATAGCGGGAGTGCATAGCAAGGCAGTCTTTGGTTCCCGCTGCAAGATCGATTTGCGCGCCGGTGCGACCCAGGCTCTGCATGGTTTCCAGGGCTGCGCGGCTATGTCCATCAAGAACCAGTACTGTTATTTCGCTCATGCTTCCGGCCTGTGCAGCCGCCACGCTGTCAACGCCGCATTTTCAGCGCTCGGGATGCGCGACAGCCGGTGAAGATCGAGATTTTCTTGCCGGTCAACCATGCCGGTTTGAGTAGTCACGGCTGCGCGATATGTTTTTTTGGCCGACTCGCAAGCGCGCTCATCATAGGATCCATTTGGATAACAGAAAAACTCCACCTTGCGCTGTAAACGTTGCTCCAACAGTCGCCGGCTTTCCGTGAGTTCTGCTTCAATTTCCTGCGTGGAAAGCGTGGTCAGAATCGGATGGCTCATGGTGTGTGAGCCAACGGTAATCAGGCTGGAATCAAGTGAAAGCAGGTCCGCCCAGTTCATCATGTCAAAGGCTGCATGCTGAGCGGAGGTGGGCCTAAAGACGGCAGTCGCCTGTCGTATTGCTTCTTCGGTTTGTCGACGCTTTACTAAAGCCAAAGTCTTCATCCACTCAACTATTTTCTCGGCTGATCCCCCCGGTGCGAGAAGGCGTGATCTCAATTCATCCAACGCAGCCGGAGCCAATGTCTGCAGGCGGCACCGCATTTCGTGGTTCCAGAGCCATTGCTTTCTTTCTACCAGCTCAGGACATACAAAAAATGTGGCCGGTACCTGTAATTCCCTCAAGATGGGGTAGACCACAGTCAGGTTATTTCTCAGTCCATCATCAAAGGTCAAAGCGATTTCATTGTTATTCGGCGTGATGTCCGCCAGGTGATTGACCATTGTCTCCAACGATACCACCTTGAAATGCCGGACGAAAAAATGCAACTGCGCTGCCAGTGCCTGAGCGCCTTGTTCCACCACACCGTGATACATCAGAATTCTCGCGCAACCCTGCCTTCGCGCCAGAGCGGATGAGAAGCCGCAATGGAACGAAATGGTGTGCCCTAAAGATTTCAATTCAGCTGCAACCGACAAGATTCATGCTCCGCGAGAAAGTCCAGACAGGTAAGAGCAGCTGGCATGCCGTTTGAGCATAATGCATAAAATGGAAATGAAATGTCATAGGTAAGCTGAATAACCCTTTTGTTTCAATTAGTTAGAGTTGACATTCTGTAGCCCAAGCCCACTTTTCAATCTGGACGGCAACAAATAGATTTACCAGACGTATGCAATCTTTTTCACTCAATCGGGCTTGATATCACGGATGATCTCGCAAACTGCTGAAAACAATACAGTTCTTCCAAAAGGTTACGGCAGTTGCTTTGCACTTGTTTAAGGCGGCTACGTCTGCCCGGATACCTGCTTTTTAGCTCGGGAGCAGATAATCACAGAAGAGGTCTTTTGAAGGAACAGAATCACAAGGCTGCGCCCATCACCCATGTTCTTAGCGTGGACGTGGAGGACTATTTTCAAGTAGAAGCTTTTGCCAAGTTCGTTGATCGGGAAAGCTGGGACCGCTGGCCTTCACGCGTGGTGGCCAACACGCAGCGCGTGCTGGATCTTTTTGACACTCACAATGCCACGGGAACATTTTTTATTGTGGGATGGGTGGCTGAAAAATTTCCGCATCTGGTTCGCCAGATCCAATCCCGAGGGCATGAGATCGCCTGCCACAGCTATTGGCATCGCACGGTATACAGCCTCTCGCCAGAAGAGTTTCGTCTGGATACCCAGCGGGCCAAGCAGGTGATTGAAGACGCCGCTGGCGTTGCCGTAAATGGATATCGGGCCCCGAGTTGGTCCATAACCAAGGACAGCCTGTGGGCGCTGGATATCCTGGCCGAAGAGGGTTTCACATACGATTCCAGCATCTATCCGATTCACCATGATCTTTACGGTGTGCCTGGGGCTAAAAGATTTCCGTATACATATACGTGCGCGAATGGTTTGACACTGCGCGAGTATCCGCCGGCGACCCTCAGACTTATGGGCACGAATTTTCCCGCCGCAGGCGGAGGATACTTGCGCATCTTTCCGTCGGCCATTACGGAACTTGCTTTCAACAAGTTTGAAAACAGTTATGGGGAACGGGTTGTTGTCTATCTGCATCCGTGGGAGGTTGATCCGGAGCAGCCGCGGATTCAAAGTCCGCTGAAATCACGTTTGCGGCATTACACCAACCTGGGTCGTATGTCCGCCAAGGTAGATGCGGTATTAAGCCGGCACAAGTTTCAACGCTTTTGTGATGTGATGGCGGAGGAAGCCTCTGAAAACCAGGCTTTGGAGCATATGACCGACAAAGCGGACCATGAGCAAAGTATTGAACACGCGCAGGTTGCTGTACACGGCAGAGGGAATAGCTAATGGCCATGGCGTCGCGGCAGAATGCGGTTCTCGCTTACCACGAGGTGATGCCGGAATCGAACTATGCCTATTGCGTAACATCCAGTGCATTCGCGGAGCATCTGCGATTCTTTGATTTGCTGAGAAAAAACGGCGATAGGAAATTATCTGTTGAAATCACTTTTGATGATGGTGAGCATTCGCAGCTGCACAATGCGCTGCCATTGCTGGCTGAGCATGGAATCTCCGCCACATACTTTGTTACACCCGGCTTGATTAGCACAGCCGCCAAATTTTTGGGGTGGGATGAATTGAAGGCATTGCAAAATGCTGGACACTCCATTCAATCGCACGGCTGGTCGCACAAGTTTCTTACATTTTGTTCTGACGATGAACTCGCACACGAACTGGACGCCTCCAAACAAATTCTTGAAGAGAAGCTTGGCGTCGCCGTGGATGAGATTTCGGTTCCGGGTGGGCGCTGGAACCAGCGAGTGATCAAAGCATGTGCGGATGCTGGATACAAGCGCGTTTTTGTTTCCGATCCATGGATTGCGACTGCCATGTGCGGCATAGAAGTCATTGGCCGTTTCATGGTGCGGCGCACCACAACGAAAGCGGAGTTGCAGAAGATGGTCCGGAAAGACCGAAGCGCGCTCTGGAAAATGAGAATGCGCGCGCAAGTAAAGCAAAGCATTGTTGGCGTGATGGGAGACGATTTATATCACCGTCTCTGGTGCCGGCTTACTGGCTATAACGAATTTGAAGCGGCGCGGCAGCAGGAAACTCATTACTGAGAGCTGAAAATTGAAACAAGTGAAAGTCTTACAACTGATCAGCAGCGGCGGCTATTACGGAGCAGAGAACATGCTGCTGAATCTCTGCGCCAGCCAGGAAAAAGCCGGCTGCCAGAACAGTCTTTTGCTTTTTTATAACGTGCATACGCCTAACGTGGAGTTTTATGAGCGCGCACGCCGCCATGGAATATCCGTCCGCATGGTGCATTGCAAGGGCCGCGCGGACTGGCGCGCTGTCCGGCAGATTGAAGAATATATTCGTGAAGACTCAATTGAAGTTGTGCACACGCATGGATACAAGGCAGATCTCTATGGTTTTTTGGCTGCATGGCGATCAAACAAACCGGTAGTGGCAACATGCCACAACTGGGTTGGAGGCACGGCTGCGTTGGGGATCTATAACCATCTGGACCGTATGGCCCTCAAGAGATTTGATGCTTTGGCCGCAGTATCCGACGAGGTGGCTCAGCGTCTGCTTGATTCCGGAGTGCCAACAGGGAAAATCAAGACAATCGCCAATGGCATTGATGTCCAGTCATTTGAGCATGGCCACCCGCTACCTACACTTAGCGCCATTGGAGGCAAGGTGGTGGGCATGGTTGCCCGCCTGGATCTGCAAAAAGGTTTTGAGTATTTGCTGCGCGCGGTGCGCGAACTCTGCAATATTTTTTATGGGCTGAAAGTTGTGATTGTGGGCGAGGGGCCAGACCGCAAAGCGATTGAAAGCATGGTGCAGGAATATGGCTTGCAGGGGAACGTGATTCTGGCAGGCCAACAGTCAGACATGCCCGGAGTCTATGCGGCCATGGATATCTTTGTTCTGCCCTCATTGAATGAAGGATTGCCGATGACAATTCTTGAGGCCATGGCTGCGTCCAAGCCGGTAATCGCTACCAGAGTCGGCGCAATCCCAAGGGTAATTACTGATGGAGAAAACGGCTTGCTCGTGGACCTGCGTGACACAGACGGTTTGCGGAATGCCATTGCCAGCTTGCTTTCTGATCCTGAGCGGTGCCGCCATATGGGTGAGAAAGCCCATGAGTGGGTGAGCCGAAACTATACCTCTGAAGCCATGGCGCAGAAATATCGCCAGTTGTACGACGAAGTTTTAGGAAGAACGGAACTGGCAATCGTACCTCCGCAAAACCTGGAAAATCATTCGAATACTGACGCGAGGCGAGCATGAGTCCTTTGGAACAGACAATGCCGGCTCCGAGCGCTCCGCCACAGACGAAGACAGCGACTGTAAGCATCTCGATTATTATTCCTGCGTTGAATGAAGAAAGAATGATTGGGCGCTGCCTGGAGTCGCTGACAAAGCTGGGTTTTGCGCGCGAGCGATTTGAAGTAATTCTGGTAGATAACGGGTCGCGCGATAAGACGCTCACGATTGCCGAATCATTCCAGAACCGCATCAATATCAGGATCCTGCAAAAGACTGGTGTGAAAATTTCCGCGCTGCGGAACACTGGTGCGCGTGTAGCGTTGGGAGACATCCTGGCTTTCCTGGATGCCGATTGCCTTGCGCCAAATGACTGGCTTGATCGTATTCTTGCGTTGGCTCCTGCGGATGGGGCAGGCGTGCTGGGCGCACATTATTTGCTGCCAGAGGATTCCACATGGGTGGGAAGAACCTGGCATGTCTATCAGGAAGCTCCAAAAGCAGGCGAAGTTTCACATATTCCAGCGGGCGACTTGATTATGCGCCGCGAAGATTTCCTCAAACTCGGCGGCTTTGATGAGTCAATTCAGACGAATGAGGATTACGAATTGTGCGAGCGCGCCCGAGCAGCAGGTATGAAAGTGCGCGCTTTTCCTGAGATTGGCGTGGTGCATCTGGGCACGGCGCAGAGCCTGCGCGTGTTTTTTCGCAAACAGGCATGGCACGGCACGCACGTGATCAAAGTTTTTTTACGCGATATGTTCAGGTCGCACAATCGCAAAGCCGTTTTCTTTGCTGCATACACATTTCTGTGTTTGCTGACAGTTGCCGCAGGAACCGCATGGACTCTTACAGGGCACGGACCATGGTTGCTGCCATTCATCAGTGCCGCCGCTTTATGCCTGCCGCCAACAGTGCTTTCCACGCGGCAGGTGCTCACCAGCAGAAAATGGTCTGATTTCTTTCCGCTGTTCGCGCTCTATTTCACTTACGGAATCGCCCGCGCCAAGGCGCTTCTCAGCATAAAGAATTACTTCTAGTCCTCTGCAGTTTAGTGAACCACAGCCTGTACATCCGCTGGTGGATTAGGTCTGGTAGCGCCCGTACCGGCAAAAAACTCATAAGCGCCGAGATCGTAGGCTGTTCCCTGAGCTCGCAGCACTCCGTCTTTATCAGTGTCGATGGTTGGGCCGGGGTTCGGCTCAAACGTGTTGGTCGGGACAATTGTTAACCCTGTATCTTTTGCGGGGCTGCCAGTGGTGATGTGGTAATCACTGAGTGCGCGATTGGCAAAGAGCGGATCGGTCGTCACGTTGTTGGTGGTTTGTGCAGGTGCTGCGCCCACGCCGAACCAAAGATTGTGGTCGCCGGTCATCTGGGCTGTGCTGCCGTCAACATAGATTTCGCCAGGAAGCTGATAAGCGATATTGTTCCGCAATCGCATGATCAGGGTTGCCGGGCCGCCGCCTACGCTGAATGCTCCGCGTGAACCGCTGGCATTTGCAGAGTTGTTAGCACCGCAATCTGAGACCGTGTTATTGAAAACGTCAACTGTTCCAGTTCCGGCTACGCCAGTATTGGTAATGCCGGCAAGATAAACGCAGGTAAAAGACGCGCCCAGCTGTAACGGATCCATCAAGCCTACGTGGTAAACCACATTGTTGTATACCTCAACGGTACCCTTTGAGGGATCGACGGTGGCTAAGTTAATGCCGTCGCAGTTATCGCCATGAATCAGGTTGTCATGCACGTGGAGATCAAATTGGTTAAAGCCGGTCGTATCGCCTGCGCCGCACGTAGGGCTGCATAGCGGCGATGAATGAAATTGCAGGGCGCGGCAGGTGAAATTATCGTGAATATGGTTCCAGCCTACGTCAATATGGTTGGAGTCAGTGCTGAAATAAACCGCGTGATAAAACTTGGATGACGTGGGATTGATGCCGGCGTTATGAACTTCATTGCCGTAAAACCTGACCTGGTTGCCATCACTCATCTCAAAGCAACCTACCTGATCGTCGGCGCCGGGGCACTGCATTTCATTGCCAATGATTCGCCAGCCGGTTCCGCCCACGTCCATGGCCTGCGTGCCGCCAATGATATGCAATTGTGAGATGACCCAGTAATCTTCGTCCGTACCGATATTTGGCGTACGGATTCCGTAGTGAAGACCGCCTGCCACGCCCACGGTAACTGTCGCGTTGGGATAAGCAATCAAGGCCTTTGGCGCAGCAGCCGTTCCGGAGTTGCTGGCGCCGTTGTTATCCATGCTTATGTAAGCGGTGAAATTGTCTTCTGATGTTTGTGCAACTCCATCCTGGATATACGCTGTGTCGCCGGCGGCGATTGCGTTCTTGGCTTTAAGGATGGTCTTCCAGGGCGAAGTGAAGACGCCGGTATTGGCATCATTTCCCGTGGTAGCGACAAAGAATATGTTCCCGGCGCGTACTGTAAAGGGCAAGCCATTGCTGGTGCCAATGCCCGGAACGTTTACCACGATATTGCCGGTGGCTGCGCCTGCACCCAGTTGGAAAATGATTTTTCCGTCTGACCAAAGCGGATAGCTGGCAACAGCGCCACCGCCGACGGTTACTGCTGAAGTCCCCTGCGTTGCTCCAAAGCCTTTGCCCCAAATGGTGATCCAGACACCATTGTTGTTTTGCCCACCAGTTTTGGGCCCGCTTTCAAGGTCAGAGAAAAAGATGCGTGGCGGCGCGGCCTGTGCCGACATGAATGCGGCAGAGAGCAGCAGCAACGATAAAAGCGAACCGATTTTCAAAAGTCTAAGCATTGGAACTCCAACTTGGTATCTGGCAAATCTGCAAAATTGTTTTATGAGCATTAAGGCACCGGAATGGTCACGGCCACTTCAGACGAAGCCGAGCTTTCCGCACCGCTGGTATTTAGCGCGGTGACCACGTAAAAATACTTTTTGCCGGAAACAGGCGTTGTGTCTGTAAAAAGCAGCGTGGTTGGAGTAAGCGTGGGAGAGAGCTTTGAATATGGACCGCCGCTCACGGTGCTGCGATAAACGTTGTATCCCTGCAATGGTGTGGAGGTGCTGGCGGCCCAAGTTACATCTACTGAGTGAGCAAGAGCTGCAAGTCCTGTACCAGATAGCGGTACTGCGATCACGGTTGTGCTGTTGCTCGTCAGCGTAAGACTTCCACTTACCGTGCCTGCGGCGCCAGGATTAAATACCACAGGAATGTTTACGCTTTGTCCGGCGCCGAGACTGATGGGAGTTGTAATGCCGGTACTGAATCCAGAGCCAGAAATCGTGTCCTTTGTAATGGTGATGACAGCAGTTCCTGAGTTGGCGATCTTCACCGTTTGACTTGCCGCGGTGTTCAGAACTTGCGAGCCGAAGGCAAGACTGGTCGGCGTTGCTGTAATGGTGGCAGTTCCGCTCGGCGTGCTGGGCGTTGGTGTTGGGCTGGGAGAACCGCCTGTCGGCGAACTGCTGGCCGTGCCTTTGCTGCCTCCACAACCAATCGCGGCAAAGATGGAAAGTATCAGGAAAAGAAAAAGGCCAGCTTGCACTCTTGGATTTGTTCTGTGTTGCACAGATAACTCCTCATTCGGGGGACTTCAACACGCCAAAGTTTTTATTCAGCGCTGACGCCTCTCATCACTTCATCACTTCGACATTTACGTCTCAATAGATAAGTGTTCGCGCGCGTATCGTTCGACCATGCACCACAGCGTTCATGGTCCACTGCCTGTCAGCGACAGCGCGGAGGCGCAGCTGCTTCTTTATTTCTTGCTTAATTTGTGGCCAGAAAAAACCAAAGTCCCGGAAGAGAGAAACTTATTTTTGATTGCGCTTAGTTATGGCTGAGCAATGCACGAATGTAGCCAGAGAGCTCTGGCTTGCAAATACAAGGGTTAGAGGGATTACGTAGAATCAAGGGAGAATCAAAAGTGTAAATTCTTCCGAGGCTTAATGAATGAAGGTGTAATTTCGAGATCGGTGTTTTATCTGAAGTAAATATCTGCGCAGTGTGCATTTAGTTGCACACCGTGGGAAGTGTAGTTGATTTTTCTGCTTAGGAGCGTGTCAATTCGAGACGAAAAACGCTTTGTCCGAAGTAGGAAAGCGCTTTTGGGATAGATGTGATTCTGGCATAGCGCAAAAGTTTGCCACCCGTCCACTGAATATCCGGATTGCTGAAACCGCAGTCTCCAAGCAACTGTGCCCAGTATTCCGGCTGCTGGTGTTTGAACCATTCAATATTCGGCGACATGGGATTTTTCATGCCCAGATCTCCAAAAACATTGTGCCGCGCCGCGTCAATAATGATCAGCTTGCCGCCCGGCTTCATCATGGCTGCAATGTTGCGGAAAATATTTTTATATTCGCGAACGGCGGCATCGGATTCACCCAGGACAATGCAGGCTTTCTCATCCAAATGATTGATAGAAGCCACGGAAAGTACAACATCAAAATAGTTTTTTGGAGTATCAAAACTCTGAACGGTCACGGGTAGGATCCTGGCCTGGGGCAATTCGAGTTCGCTGGCCATGGACCGGAATGCCTGGAAGCATTCGCTGGAGTCATAGCAGCCTTCCGCCATGGGTTCCAGACCCACCGCATCCTGCGCGCCATGAATGGCAGCCCACAGGCACAGCATGCCTTTGCCGCAGCCGATCTCAAGCATGTTTTTGCCTTCAAAGTCGATGCCATCAAAAAGCTGCCTGGCGAAGCGCGGAAAATCAAAGCCGTGGTTCCACAGGCCCATCTTCTGGCCCATCTTTCTGATGCGCTCGGCCGCGCTCACGCCGTGACCGGTGGGAACAGCTTGGTAAGTGGTGGACATTGCATTACTCCAATCAAAGTTTTATTGCGCTGGGCCCTGCGTCTTACCCGTTGCATTGCGCTGAAATATGGCCAGCATATTTGCCGGCAGCTTGCTCTTGATCCAGCTCTTTAGTTGCCGCTTTTGCTCTTGCAGAAAAAGATATGTGCGTCCCAGTCCGGAGGAACCTGCGAATGAAAGGTTGAGATAGTTCGCCTGCCGGGCGCCAAACTTTGCTTTGTAAGAATCAGCGCCACCCAGAAAGTCATAACGCTGGGCGACTGATCGGATGGTTTCTTCCAGAACGTATGCGCGCAACGCATAACCAATTTTTTCCGCCGTGTATTTCGGATGAAACCCTTCCTGCAGCAGCGAAACCGTGTGGTTGTAACGGAAACAAAATTGAGCGCCGACCGTCTCGCCATCTAATGAGAGAAGCCAAAACTCCAACCAGCCGCGTTGTAAGAGAGCTGTTGCCATGCGGAAATAGAAATCCCGGCGGTCCGCGCTGGAGAATGCCCCGGGCTCGCCTCGTCCGATCCAGCGCATTTGATGCAGGCTGAACAACGTGTGCAATTGCGCTTGCAGATCTTCAACGCGTTCACTGCGGACAATACTCACCTTGAAGCGTGATTGCAGCCGCTTGGGATAGCGGGTGAGCAGGGGACGGAAAGCCGATTCCAGTGTGCTGAGATATTCCGGCCAGGTTGGCGGCAGGTCGATGACGAAATTAGGCGTGAGTGTGGAGTCAGTGCGCCAACCGGATTCTTGCGCATGCTGAATCAGATATTTTGCGATCAACGAATTTTCAGGAAGTGTTTCCAGCGAGCAGACGCTCCATTTTGCGTCCCGGGCAAGCCAGTTTGTAAATGCTTCCACGCAAGGCTGCTCGTATCCTGGAGTGGTAATGAAATCCAGCGCGTCTGAATCACCTGATCCCGCGCCGACGAGCCGCAATGTTGTGAGTGGGAAGCCGAGAAATGACTTGCGCTCCGTATATAAAGGTGCGACGCCAACTACCTTACCACTTGAGTCGGCAAAGATGAGGCTGAGCAGGTTCTTGTCACGGCCAAAAGCGTTCCACCATGCTGCAAGCCATTCCGGAGTCTGAAAAATGGATGAAGTGGAATTTTCCTCCAGCAAACGGTTCCAGGATCCGCGAAATTGCTCAAGTTCATCCCAGGTCGAGCATGTCCGAACGGACAAAGTCATCATTGCCGGAACGGCCTCCAACGTAGGATCGAATTCTGTTTGAACAGCGAGCATGGCTATACCCGCCTCTAAAGTGCAAGTTGGCTGCCGATGGCCGGATTCATTTCAAGTGATTGAAACTAATGTACTTGGTAATTTCAAAAAATCGAGCTGGGGATGCTCTATCTCATTGAGAATGCAAGTATTTTCACACTTATGACAAAGATTAAGGTGAGTAAGTGTTAATTTTTTCCCAAAATGGCGATTTTCACTTGCAATTGATTTCACATTGCCATATAGTACATTGTACTAAAGGACAGTAAGTGATTAGGCCAAGTGGACGATAGCCCATGGTTGCAACAAGCCCCAAGGTTTGGCTTCGCAAGAATGAGAAAGCAACTCCTTAGTGTTGAGACTTGATGGCTTATCGACGGAACCGGACACCTGGAAGGGGTATATGAATATAAGTCAGAGCCAGAGCGCCTCGCCTGGTCGGCAAAGCATCGGGAGATTGTGTGATGTTGCGCCGAAAAAGAGGTCTTCCCAGATCGCTCTCTTCACATTTAGCGGCCCAACACTGCCGCACCATGGTGAAGCGGCGAAACCGATTCCAATCTACTTTTACCCAAGACCCCATTGTTTTGATATTGCTTTGCGCCAGCGCTTCACCGGCAACATGCGATGAAGTTTTGTATAGCAAGTAACGATAACCAAGTCCGAATCACTACAAGATAAGTGGGTTCGGTCACAGGGCGATTGCGCAAATAAAGTTACGATTCAGGTAATTTTTTTGCCGCTGAAATAGCCAGGTGGATAAGGGTTTGAGGAGAGATGGATAAAGATTACAGCAGTTCAGCGGGCGTGGAATGTCCTGTGTGTCACAGCTCGCTCCAGTCACCCCTGCATGTGACTCAATGCGAAAGCAATGCAGCCCAGGAAATCGTTGAGGTGATTCCTCCCGAGCGGCGCCGGCGGCAACTGCGCTGCGGGCATGAAGAAGTGGAGCCCTCGGCTTTTCCGCTGGTATCAGCAGCGCATGAATTCAAAACTCCGCTTGTGGTCATGCTTGGTTATACAGATCTTTTACTGAGCGGCCACCTTGGCACGGTAAATCAGAGACAGAAACAAGTTTTGGGAGAGATACAGGAAGGCTCGCAACGCCTGCAAAAGCTGATCCATGATCTCTTGCTACTGCAGGAATTGAAGGCGGGACCCGCATCGGCTGGAAATCTGGAGACGTCCGACGCGAATGACAGTGTTGGCGAGATTTTCAACTATTGGTCACCTACGGCAACGCAGAAACGCATACGCTACCAATTTAGTTCCTCGAACGGTGGCCAGAGAGTGCGAATCGAGTCAACGAAACTGCAACATATTCTTTCCAGCCTGATTGAGAACGCTCTGAAACATACTCCGGCGCATGGGCTGGTGGTGGTCAACGTGACACCTTGTTTCTGGGAGAGACGCAAAGCCCAGATTGAATTTTTGTTCAACATGGAACGCAAAGAAAGCCGCAAGGTTGAGAATGCCGTTCGCATTGACGTAACGGACAGCGGGCCGGGCATTCCAGCAGAGCACCACGACGATATTTTCGGAGACTTTGTGCAGTTGCCGGGCGGCTCCGCTCGCGGCACTGGGCTGGGACTGGCAATTGCCCGGCGATTAGTGGAAGCACATGGCGGAGTGATCTGGGTGGAAAGCGAGCCCGGCAAAGGCAGCAAGTTTTCTCTGTTGTTGCCACAGGCATATCAGGAGGCCAAGTGAGCGCGCCAAACATACTACTCGTTGATGACGAGCCGAGCGTTCTTCGTTACACCAAGACGCTGCTTGAAATTGAGAACTATCATGTGGAAACAGCGGCCAGTGGAGAAGAAGCATTGCAGCGGATGAACCGCGGCCCTGCGCCGAATCTCATCGTCCTGGACCTGGTGATGCCGGGCATGGACGGCATGCAGACCCTGGAAAGCTGCAAAAAGCTGCGTCCCGAGCAGAAGGTCGTAATGATTTCCTGCGTGAGCGACACCAATAAAGTGGTGCAGGCGATGAAGCTGGGCGCCTCTGACTATCTGACCAAGCCATTTCTTCCGCCGCAATTGCAGGGCGCAGTGCGCAAGGCGCTGGATTCCGCCAAAGCCAATGTGCAGATCGTAAATGCTCCCGAAAAAAGCACCGAGATGGTGGATGAACTGGACGATGATCTCTTCTTTCTGGCTGTAAGCCCGGTGATGAAACAGATTCGCGCCCAGGCAGCCCTTATCGCCAAGGTAAATGTGCCGGTCCTTCTTCTGGGTGAGAGCGGCGTGGGCAAAGAGATTCTGGCAAGGCTCATACATAAAATGTCCATCCGCGCCCACCGTTCCATGGTGAAGGTAAATTGCGCCGCACTGCCGGCCGATCTTCTGGAAAGCGAACTTTTTGGCTACGATGCCGGGGCCTTTACCGGCGCCAGCAAATCGAAGCCGGGAAAATTTGAGCTTGCGCACAAGGGCACCATTCTTCTTGACGAAATCGGCGAAATGAGCGCCGGGCTGCAAGCCAAGCTGTTGCACGTTCTTCAGGATGGCACGTTCTCGCGTTTAGGCGGCCGCGGCAACATTTCAGTGGATGCCCGGGTATTGGCGGCAACGAACATTGATGTGAAGAAAGCCATCGCCGAGCGCAAGCTCCGCGAAGATCTTTACTATCGCTTGAACGCTTTTACCATTACGGTGCCCCCGTTGCGCGAGCGGCGTGAAGAAATTCCGGTCCTGCTCCGCTATTACATGAATAAAATGGCGCAGCAATTTGGAAAAAATGCGCTGCCCATCTCCGACAAGCTTGTACAAGAATGCCTCCGGTACAACTGGCCGGGCAATTTGCGCGAATTGGGCAATTTTGTAAAACGCTACCTGGTGCTGGAAAATGAAAACATGCTGGTGGATGAGCTCCAGAACAAAGGGAAAGACGGATCCATTGATGATGGAGCATCGGTTTCAGGACGTGGCGGCTTGAAGGCACTGGTCCGCGGCTTGAAGGACGATGCGGAAGCCAAAGAAATTCAGCGCGCGCTGGAAGACTCAAACTGGAACCGCAAAGTAGCCGCGGCGGAGCTAAACATCAGCTACAAAGCACTGCTCTATAAGATCAAGCAGCATGGATTGTCTCCGGCAGGCAGCCGTGATTTTGGCCTGCGCGCGAAGGTCAATTAAACTAAATCTTCCGGACAGCAGCGTAAGCCGCTGCAAGCATAAGAGGGGCAGTTTGATGGCAAAGTATTTAGTCACCGGGATAGCCGGGTTCATTGGTTCGTCCATTGCGCATGAATTGGTAAGCCGCGGAGAGACGGTACGCGGCCTGGATGATTTCTCCACGGGCAAGAGGGAGAACATTGAAGACATCAAGAACAAGATTGACTTCCGGCGCACCAGTCTGCTGGAACCGGCAGGGCTGGCGGAAGCGTGCGAAGGTATTGAATATGTGATCCACCAGGCGGCATTGCCGTCTGTGCCAAAATCCGTGGCTGAACCTGAGTTGACTCATGCCGTGAACGTAAATGGCACGCTCAACCTTCTGCTGGCGGCGCGGAATGCCAAAGTAAAGCGTGTGGTATATGCTGCTTCCTCTTCAGCGTATGGCGAGAGTGAAGTCCTGCCCAAGCGCGAAGATATGGTGCCGAAGCCCATTTCACCCTATGCCGTGCAAAAACTTACGGGCGAATATTACATGCAGTCATTTTCCCAGGTGTATGGACTGGAAACGGTCTGCCTGCGTTATTTCAATATTTTTGGTCCGCGGCAGGACCCTACGTCACAATACTCCGGCGTGCTGGCCAAGTTCATTACGCAACTGCAAAGGGGTGAATCGCCGACAATCTTTGGCGATGGTGAACAGAGCCGTGATTTCACCTTTGTCGGCAATGCGGTGCAAGCCAACTTAAAGGCGTGCCTGGCGCCGGCAAAAGAAGTTTCAGGGAAGGTCTTCAACGTTGCAACCGGCACCCGTTT
>DASXLK010000146.1:0-5287 GCA_036496365.1 Candidatus Angelobacter sp.
CAATTGATTCAGAATCTTTTGCGTGTGTTGTCTTAAGCAGGCTGATGACCGACACAAAATGATAGATGCACGAGACAAAGCCAAGAGCTAAAGGCTAAAAACTAATCACTTATTTTCTTCCTTCCACCCTTTATATCCGCCGGCGAGCGACATCACATTTTTATAGCCCATCTTTTTCAGGCTTTGCGCAGCCAGGGCAGAGCGTCCGCCGCCGCCGCAGTAACAGACGATAGGCTGGTTCTTATCGGCGGTGATGCTATCGATTTTGTATTCAAGCATGCCGCGCGGCAGCGGCTTGGCTCCGGCAATTGCGCCCTGGGCTACTTCGTCGGGCTCGCGAACGTCAATGAGCGTGAAATTCTCTTTTGTCTGCTGCATGTTTTTGAGATCGTCCGGCTGGATCTCTTTGATTTCGCGTTTGGCTTCATCAACCAGTTGTTTGTATTCAGGCAGAGGCATCTTAAGGCTCCATGGATATAAGAGGAAATTGTAAAACAAGCAATCAGCCATTAGCCATTTGCCATTAGCTCTCTTTATGAGAGAATCCCTTTTCCTGAAAATGCCAACCAATATGAATAAGCTCATTACCCGGGAACAGATTGCCGAAAGCGTGGCGCGCATTGGCCAGGAGATCACCCGTGACTTTGCCGGACAGACGGTGATCCTGGTGGGCGTGCTGAAAGGCGCATGCCTGTTCCTGAGCGACCTGGCGCGGCAGATTGAACTGGACGCCACGTTTGATTTCATCGCCGTACGCAGTTATGGGACAAAGAAAGAAAGCGCCGGCGAAGTCCAGCTCATCAAAGACGTAACCACGCCGCTGGAAGATAAGAACGTGATTCTGGTGGAAGACATTCTGGATACTGGCTTTACCTACACGTTCCTGCGCAAGCTTTTGCTGGCGCGCAAGCCGCGGACGCTTAAGTTTGCCGCGCTGCTGGATAAGCCTTCCCGCCGCCAGATGCCCGTGGAGGCTGACTACGTGGGTTTTAAGATTCCGGACGAATTTGTGGTGGGCTATGGGCTGGATTACGCCGAGCGCTTTCGTAACCTGCCCGACATTTGCGTCTTTTCTGACGACGCAGGAAAGTAGTGGTAGAATTCGAACTGGATGTCACAGGTACTGTCAGATCCTCAAGTCACCGTTCGGAACTGGCAAGCAATTGCCGGCTTCATTGACCACACCATACTCAAATCAGAGGCCACGGCAGAGCAGATTGTGCGGCTGTGCGAAGAAGCTGCATGCTTTAACTTTGCCGCTGTCTGCGTGAATCCCTGGTGGATTGGGCTGGCCGTCTCCGTGCTCCACGGAACGCCGGTAAAGATTGCCACCACCATTGGCTTCCCTCTGGGCGCAAACCACACCACAGTAAAACGGTTTGAGGCTGATGAAGCCCTGCGCCTGGGCGCGCAGGAGCTGGACATGGTAATGAATATTGGCGCGCTGAAATCGGGCGACCGCCAGGGCGTGCTGAATGACATGATTGCGGTAGCGGAAGTGGCCCACGGCAGCGGCGCAATCGTTAAAGTAATTCTTGAAACTCCTCTGCTCACGCTGGAAGAAAAGATCCTGAGCTGCCAGCTCAGTCTGGCCGCGAAAGCTGACTTTGTAAAAACCGCCACTGGCTTTTTTGGCTCGGCAACGCCTGAAGACGTCTCACTGATGCGCGGTGTTGTGGGCGACCATGCCGGCGTAAAAGCTTCTGGAGGGATTCGCACGGCCGCCAACGCCAATGCCATGATCGCTGCCGGTGCAAATCGCATTGGCGCCAGTGCCAGCGTGGCGATTGTCCAGGAACTCGGCGCGCCGGAATTCACGTCGCGCGTGAAGAGCTAATCAAAAACAGAAGTAGCAGAAGCCATCCTCATACAGGCCGTACCACCTCTGTAACGGATTACGGAATTTTTCTTTCAACCTTTCCTGCTTCAGCTCCGTCACAATAGATGTTCCACAATTTTTTTAGGAGACGACACAGAGCGATGCGCAAGTCTGTTTATATTTTTGCTTTTCTTCTTTTTTCGATTGGCAGTTGGGCCCAAAGCACGCGAGACATGAGTCATGAAGGTTCGTCCGGAGACGTGTTTATTGGCTATTCCCTGCTGAATGGGGATTCGTTGCACAGTGCCAGCGGGTTTGAAGCCTCGCTCACCGGCAATCTGCATGACTGGTTCGGCCTTACGGCTGATTTTGGCGGCAATTACAAAACGGAAAACGGCCTTGCAGGGCGCGAATACAACGTGCTTTTTGGGCCGCAGATCTCACACCGCGTAAACAAATTTCGCATTTACGTGCATGGCCTTGCAGGCGCCACGCATTTCAGTGGATTTGGCGCCAATGGTGACACCAGTCTTGGCTGGGGCCTGGGCGGCGGCGCGGACTATGACTTTACCGACCACGTTGCTTTCCGTCCCGCCCAATTTGATTATCTCGGCTCGCATCTTTTTTCCAATACGCAGAGTAACTTCCGCTATTCCGTGGGACTTGTTTATAGATTCTAAGGTTTATCGATTTAAGGCACGTGCCTATTGAATGACCAAGGCCGCTTGGGAACGCAATCCTAAGCGGCTGGCGGTTAGCGATCAATTTCAGGCATTAAATTTTCAGGCGTTAATTTTTCAACCCTGATTCCAGCCCTCTCACGGCACGCATCTTACTGTTATCATCTTGAATGGATCGTAATATGGCTACATCCACACCTCCGCAACGCGTGGACGTCGAGGCTCTTCTTATTGAAGTAGCGGACGTGTTGAATACCACGCTGGATCTTGACACGCTTTTGCAGCGCGTGGCCGAGATGGTGAAGCGCGTCATTGATTACGAAATATTCTCCATTCTCCTCTTAAATGAACGTGCCCAAGAGCTGCGGTTCCGCTTCCAGATAGGCCATTCACCTGAAGTTGCCGAGCGAATCCGGGTAAAAGTAGGCGAAGGCGTGACTGGACGAGCGGTGAAGGAACGCCGCGCCATCCTGGTGGATGACGTTTCCAAAGACAGTAATTATATTGAGGCGGTTGCCCGTGTTCATTCTGAACTGGCTGTACCGCTGATCAATAAAAACCGGGTGATTGGCGTAATTGACCTGGAAGCGCGCGAGCCCGGCTACTTCAAGGAAGAACATGCACGATTGCTTTCTCTGATCGGCTCGCGTATCGCCGTAAGCATTGAGAATGCGCGGCTCTATACACGGATCGTCAAGCAGGCCGGCACGCTGGCCTTGCTGAATGAGATCAGCCGCGATCTCACCTCGATCCTGAATCTTGACCAGTTGCTCAAGCGCATTGGCGACCTGCTATTAAAGGTCATCGACTACCAGATGTTTTCCATCCTTCTGCTCGATCCAACCAAGCAGAAGCTGGTGCATCGGTTCTCTGTCCGATTCAAAGAGAATATTCATATCAAGCATGACATTCCCATAGGCCGTGGTCTGGTGGGAGCGGCGGTAGTGAGCAAGAAAGCCGTGCTGGCCCCGGATGTGAACCGCGATCCGCGCTATATCAAAGCCAATGCTGAGACGCGATCAGAACTTTGCGTTCCTCTTATATATAAAGATGAAGTCATCGGCGTGCTTGATCTGGAGCATACGCGGCGCGGCTATTTCACTGAGGACCATCTGCGAACCGTGTCAACGCTGGCAGCGCAAGTGGCTATTGCGATTGAGAATGCAAGGCTCTATGAGCGCATTGCGCGGGAAGAACAGCGGATGGAGCGCGATCTGGCCATGGCGCGGGAGGTCCAGCACCACTTGCTTCCGCCCACGTGCCCCAGCATGCCAGGAGCGGAACTTGCCGCGCGCTTCAATCCTGCCCACGCCATCGGCGGCGACTTATACGATTTTCTTGACTACACGCTGCCTCGCGCATGCATTGTGGTGGGCGACGTCAGCGGTAAAGGCGCTCCTGCAGCGTTATATGCTGCGCTGGTCAGCGGTATTCTGCGTAGTCTGGCGCGCGACGAACCTTTTCCCGCGGAGATGCTCAACGCTGTAAATCACTCGCTGAATCACCGTCGCCTTGACGCGCAATATCTTGTGCTGACCTGCGCGCTTTGGGACGATGAAAAGAAAACCATGCGCGTGGCTAACTCAGGGCTTCCCCGCCCCATTTATTGCAGCGGTGGACACGCTCACATGCTGGAGGCTGCCGGACTCCCGCTGGGAATGTTTGAGGACGTTTCTTATGACGAAGTCACAATCCACGCCAAACCGGGCGATGTATTCGTCTTTTTTAGTGACGGCATTGTTGACGCCAGCAATTCAAAAGATGAGCAATTTGGCCGCAGCCGTATAGAACATGTAATCGCGAAAAGTGCCGGGGGCAGCGCGCAGGAAATTGTAGATGCACTTTTTGGCGCAGCAGACCATTTTGCCGATGGCGCCGAGGTCTTTGACGATCAGACAGTCGTCGTCCTCAAAGTAAAATAGCGCGCTTGTCCCAATCCAGATTAAAAAACCTCCCAAAAAACGTAAAGATTTTCGTGCTGAATTCGCCTAAGTCCCTCTGATATTTGCAATGTAACTCCAATGCTTGCATAACTTTTTGAATTTTTAATCTTATTCTCGCTACTTTCTAATGGGTTAAAGGCATTCTCCTAATTGAGAGCTGACACCGCCTTCCGGGCAGTGCAAATACGACTGAGTGTTTTCCGCGCATATCCTCGTTCGCTTGCATACGTTCATCGGTGAGTGAGTACTGGGACCACGATTCCATATTGGTACCAGACCCCAGGTTGTCAGTCCTTATTTCGCGCCGCGGATTCAAAGACCCCGGCCGATGCAGTTAACTACTAAGGAGCGCAGCCAATGAGCCGTAAACAGCCAGATGGTTTTTTTCTGTCTGAAAATTCTTCGAAAGCCCGTCTACAGGAAGCAGAGAATGCAAGAAAAAATCGCGGAGAAATCGTAAAGGCTTATTCACAAGGCCAGGTTTCTCGCCGCGATCTAATCAAGTGGGGATTAATCACAACTGGTGGTGCACTTGCCCCCATCCATGGTCTTAACCCGTTCGTAAACAGCGCATTTGCCTCAGCTGCATTAAATGGTCCCACGGGCGCACCGCCCAGCCCAGGACTCAATGGCCTGGCATTCACACAGCCCATGCAGCGTTTTGAAGTGCTTGACCGTAATCCAATGTCAGCAGCTTCTGTGGCGCCTACAGCCCTCTCCAATCAAACTGCCATCGCCATGGACCCAGCATTAGGCGGCGGTTTTGGTCCCATGGAAGGCCGTCCTCCGGGACAGGATTGGGCCCACCAGCGCTTTGATGAATTTGCACCGAAGGTTTTTATTGA
>DASXLK010000147.1:0-98824 GCA_036496365.1 Candidatus Angelobacter sp.
GTAACTGCTGAGGAGTACAAACGCAACAAGCCTGCTCCACAGAACAGGCTTGTGCATTATTTTTTTGAACATTGCTACCTCTTCTATTTAGTTTTGGGGCCTGATCATTCTGGATGCACCCCGCAAGGTAGATGTTGTGTATTCTCGGTTAATTGATCTTGAAATCTCCGCCGGTTGAATTTGCTATTTCATTGCCTGCCGCATTCAACGCGGTGATTTTCCATTTCAGCGGCTTTCCGGAAGACATATTTGCCTTCATCTCCGGGGTCACCACAATCACAGTTTGCTTGGTTGTCTTGCTGGCCAGCACAGTCCCAATGGCATCTCTTAATTCAATTGAATAGCTGCTGGCGCCCGGCAGTGCTTCCCAGCGAAACTCCGTAGGGGCCTCATCCAGATTGCCAACCGGACTCTTCAGATGGATAGCGCCAGTACGAAAACCGCTGTCTCCATAGCTGCCGACTCCGCCAATCTTTGTAGGATGTTCCTGATTTCCTGCGCGGTGGAGTGAAACTCCCAGCGCCAGCACCACGACCATGGCTGCTGCCCCAGCCAGGTACGGTACTTTGAACATGGTGCGCCAGAAGGAGACGCGGGCCACGGCCGGTTTCACCACTTGCGTATTCTGCTTGCGTTCCAGCTGAGTGGCAATCCAGGCCACAGCCGCGCCTTCATCGGCTGAAGGTACAGATGCTTCAAAGCTCTTCAGCATGGAAAGCTCAGTCTGGCAGTGCGGGCAGCTTGCGAGATGGGTCGCAGCTTTCGGATCGGCTGAACTGCTCTCCGTCATCCGCTCCAGCACTTCTAAGGGAAGACAATCTTCAGTCGACGAAACTGCGGATTGCCACATCTTCAGAGTTTTTGTGTGATCGGCCATGGTGAATCTCCTGGTTACAGAACCTCAGGCTCTCGCCTTCCAGCGTTTTGCTGCCCGGTCAAGTTTCCTTTTCGCGCTGACCAGATACGCTTTTGCCCCGCTGGCGTTGCTCAGGTTCAGCATCCGCGTGATTACATCCAGCGGAAGCTCCTCTGCAAAGTGCATGGTAAAAACTGCTTTTTCGGTTTCTTCCAGTGTTTCATTGACGAGTTGACGCGCAATGTCAGCTTGCTGCTTCCGCTCTACTGAGGCCAGCGGACTATCAGTTACATCTGGCAACGTATCCATTACCAGTTCATCTGAATCCATTTCCGGTGTGTTGGCGCGTGACCGGACAGCATTGAGGCAGTGGTTCCGTGTGATGGAATACAGCCACGTGGAAAATTTGGACTGCCCTTTGAAATAAGAAAGGTTCTGGTAGGCCTTAACGCAAATCTCCTGCGCCAGGTCGGCTGCCGAATCACGGTCGCCCGTCACGGAAAAGCACCAGCGCGCCACCTTTACGTGATGACGGCGGAAGAGCTCATTCAGGTACTGCTCTGCGGAAGCCTGGCCGGCTTCAACGCGGTACCGGGCGATAAGCGCCTCATCCGTAAAGTCCTGCATTTCCGGGATTATAGCAATTGATTCCGAATTGCCACTTTTAGAGGAAACGCCTTTGTCACGGGCGGGTAACTGCGCACGCTCGCCGGCTGTGCTGTAGCCTTGGGCATCGCTTGGCTCCATGGTCCGTATTTGGCCTGCTTCAGCCACTGGATACATAGAAGCAACTGTTGTCGATTGTGCTGCCACTGGGCAATTTCCTTTCCCTTACGTATATGAGACAACCTCTTAATCCCTCATAGAACAACTTTCTTATTGTCCTTCCGGTCACCGCCCTGAACCGTTTTGCACACTTCCCGGCGGCTCCGGCCCCACTCGTCCAGGTAGGCTTAAAGAAAGGGGTAAATTTTGACCGGCCACCCCCTCCCCTCCCTATTCCACCCAATTTCACCCAATCCACCCAAAGATCGGCAGAGGGTCATGGATTCTCAAGTTACTCATCTGCTAATTACCCCATTTGCCAATTTCATGGCTAATTCTTCCCATATTCGGTCATGGATCACATCGCTTTCTCCGCCAAAAAGCACCACCGGTGAATATGTTCTCGTGAAACGCTACTCCCTAATTTTTCACTATTCATCAACTGGAAGTCTCTATATACAATGTTTCTATAAAGCAAACTCAACTCAGATTCACCATAACTTCTCCCAGAGGAACCATGGCAGTTAAAAAAGTCGCAAGGTTAATCGCCCTGCTTTGCCTTGCCGTCAGTGCCATCGCGCAAACTTCTAGCTATCCGCGCATGAAAGGCGTGGTGAGCGACTACGCTAGCAAACTCGATCAGGCGCAGATTACTGAACTCTCCGTCCTGGTCAAAAATTATGGGCGGCAAACCGGCATTGAATTCGTGGTGGTTACAGTAGATAGCCTGGATGGGCAGACTGTTGGAGAGTATGCCAAGGCAATAGGAGACTATTGGAGGATTGGTAAGGCCGACCGGGACAACGGGATTGTATTGTTGTGGGCCCCGGACGAGCGCGCCTATTCGCTGCGAATTGCGGCTGGTCTCACGCCGGACCTGAGTGATGCCGATGCCAAAACGATTACCGATGAAAATCTGCTGCCGAACTTTAAACGCGGGGAATATTACGCGGGTTTAAAGCAAACCGTTCTGGCCACCATGGCCCATCTTGGCAATGAGGGTTGGAAAGCGCGGCTCCAGACGCGCGCCAATGCAGCCGTGGAGCAAGAGACGCTTGACCGCAAGCGGCGGGCGGAAGAGGCGTGGCAGGCAGAAGTCAAGGCCCGCCAGCAAGCGGAAGAAGATCAGAAAAGCCGTGATCGCGATAAAGGGATTGGTATCGGCTTTTTGTTAATTGTGGTGGCCGGATGTCTGGGCGCTCTTTTTTATCATTTGCGGAATCGTAAAGCTGAGCTGGCTGAGATGGCGCAGGAGGCCACAATCATTGCGAATAACCTTGCCGCCGCGGAAAAGAACGCGCCTGAACTCCAGCGCTTGCTGGATGACTTTGCCAAAGAAATGCCTGAGCAGGACATCAGCAAATTGCGCGAGGCCCTTACCGGACAGTCCGCCCGAATTTTAAAAATCAAAGTCGATGCCCAGTGCGTGGATTATGCCAAGCTCGCTTCTTACGACGAATGCGTTCGCGTTCGCACCAACGCTGAAAGCGAAAGTAACCTCCTGGAAAGCACAAAGCAGAGCCTTGCCCAGATCAGGGAAGCCAAAGCGCAGAGCCAAACATTGATGGAGCAGTTTTCCCGTGAGCGGTTTGAAGTTGATCAGATTCGCGATCGCTCACGCGAGGACGAAATCAACCGCCTCCTTTATGACAGCCGCCAGGGGTATTATCAGGCGCAGCAGGGCAGCTCCATGTCCGTGGTGGACTGGCTATTGATCAACCAGCTCTTGAACAATTCTCATAACCAGATACAGCAGGCCATGCAATATTCGCAGGAAGAGCCTTATGTGTCGTCGTCCTCCTTTTCGAATGATTCAAGCTCCAGCTCAAATTCGAGTTTGACTAGCTTCTTCGGCAGCGGAAGTGATAGCAGCAGTTCCAGCGCCAGCTCGGGCGGGGGTGGCGGCGACTTCAGTAGCGGCAGCGGCTCAGACGGAAGCTACTGACGGATGGAGTTTATAGACTGAGGAAGTTGCTGGCCGATTTTTTGGATTTTTTCCTTATCAGTGTTATCAGCGTGAATCAGTGGTAATTTTTTTGCTTTCCTCATCGGCGTGCACCCGCGCCAATCCGCGGTAAGCATTGTTTTTGCTTTTCACAATTGTCACTTTTTGGCAATTTCGGCGATTTTGGCAATCCAATCCGTGGCACTCCTTCCGATCACGGCGATCACCCGATGTCCCGATTCATCCGATCTTTTTAATGTCTTGGCCACGAAACTATGTGCAATTATTTTCTAAGTCTTTTTCCTTATTACTAGCCGCTGTCCATCAGACCACTCATTAGTAAGTCCTAATTCGTTGTTCCGCCATACCGTGTGCGCGGTCTAACGTGTTACCCATCAACAAGATTCTGGTGGTACTCTTTTGCGAACCTGCAAGAGAGTTTTGTAACCGCGGCAAGCGGCCAGGCCGAGGCTCATTGCCGTGCGAATAACTAAAAAGGAGAACTACAACAATGTCTCGTAAAAGCATCTTGTTAGCTCTTTTCCTCTGCCTCGCAATATCAACACTCGGCTTCGCCAAGGGCAAGCCCGCATCTGAGCCCGGCGACGATCGCGGCGGCAACAATCCTGGAACTGGAGTAGACGACAATCACAACAACCGCCAGCGTGGCAAAACTCCTCCGGCAGCTTTGATCGCCAAAGGCAAACCTGCATCTGAGCCGGGCGACGATCGTGGTGGCAATAACCCTGGAACCGGCGTAGACGATAATCACAACAATCGTCAACGTGGCAAAACTCCTCCACCGGCAACTGCTTTGGTAGCCAAGGGCAAACCAGCCTCAGAACCGGGCGATGATCGCGGCGGCAACAACCCCGGAACTGGCGTAGACGACAATCACAACAACCGCCAGCGTGGCAAAACTCCTCCACCGGCAACTGCTTTGGTTGCCAAAGGCAAACCAGCTTCAGAGCCGGGCGATGATCGCGGCGGCAACAATCCTGGAACCGGCGTAGACGACAATCACAACAACCGCCAGCGTGGCAAAACTCCTCCACCGGCAACTGCTTTGGTTGCCAAAGGCAAACCAGCTTCAGAGCCGGGCGACGATCGCGGCGGCAACAATCCTGGAACCGGCGTAGACGACAATCACAACAACCGCCAGCGTGGCAAAACTCCTCCACCAGCAACTGCATAACACGTAAATAGTTCGCACCACAGGGCCGAGTGAAGAGCTCGGCCCTTTTTTTAGAGGATGGGGAGAAATGCGTATTCGGTTTGGCTGGCTTACTGTTGTTGGAGTTCTGCTGCTTTTTGCCACGCTCAAAATGGCGGCGATGCCAGCACAGGATGAAAAGCCAACCATCCGTCCCGTTCGTGCCGACCATCCGCCCAAACTCGAAGACTATCTCAATCCAAATGCCGAGCCTTCCGGTTTCAAGGTCACTGAATTTCTCCAGCGTGAACCGCATGATGGCACTCCGGTCAGCCAGGAAACCGCAGCGTATATCTCTTATGATGATCGCTTTCTGTATGTAGCGTTTATCTGCAAAGCGGACCCGCACACGCTTCGCGCCCACATGGTAAAGAGGGAAGACATTGCTGGCGATGACTCGGTCAGCGTCTCTCTTGATACTTTTCACGATGGACAACGCGCCTATGAATTTTTTGCCAACCCTTTGGGCATTCAACTGGATGGCATTACGGCGGAAGGCGTGGAAGATGACGATTTCAGCTTTGATACCGTCTGGCAATCCAAAGGCAAAGTCACTAAAGATGGCTACGTCGTCTTGTTTTCCATTCCCTTCAAGAGTCTGCGTTTCCATTCCCGTTCGCACCGCGCCTCCACCTGGGGTATTGCTTTAGGCCGTGTCATTCCCGGCAACCGCGAACTTTCTACCTGGCCGCTGCTTACCACCAAGCTTGAAGCGTACGTGCCGCAGTTCGCTAACATGGAAAGCCCGGAGAACGCCCACTCTGGCCGCAACGTGCAATTAACCCCATACGGCTTTGCTGGTGGTGAAAAATTTCTGGATACCACGGCCACTCCGCCGGTCGTAACCAGCCAGCCGGTGTATCGCGGTGGTATTGACGCCAAAGTTGTGATCCACGATCAAATCACTGTAGACGCCACCGTGAATCCAGATTTCAGCCAGGTGGAATCAGACGAGCCGCAGGTCACCACCAACCAGCGCTATGAGGTTTTCTTTCCGGAAAAGCGTCCGTTCTTTTTGGAAAATTCTGACTATTTCAGCACACCGGAAACATTGCTTTTCACCCGGCGCATCGTCGATCCGCAATACGGATTGCGCGTCACCGGAAAAGTGGGCGATTGGAAAATTGGCTTTCTCGGCATTGACGATCGTGCTCCCGGCCAGACTCTCACCGCGGCAGACCCGCTTTTTGGTGACCGTGCTGAAATTTTTGCCGGACGCATCCAGCGCATCTTTAACGGCGGCAGCTCCAACGTTGGCCTGATGTTTACCCGTCGCCAGTTTGGCGGCAATTCCACCAATGTGGGTTCGTTTGATACGCGGCTGAAGCTCGGCCGCAACTGGATTTTTACTGGCCAGTACATGGAAAGCGTGTTACAGAACACCACTGTTCAAACCATTTTTGATCCCAACACGGGCCTTCCTATAGCTTCCAGCGGACTCGGTACTGACCTTGGCAGCGCGATCTTTGCTGAGCTAAAACATGTAGGCCGCGCCTTTAACTGGTCCACCGGCTACGTGGACCGCACCGCAAACTTCGCAGGTGACGAACTGGGCTTTTTCACCCGGACTGACATTCGCCAGCTGCGTGAGAGTGCCTCTTACCAGTGGAAGCCCGAGGGTGGCGTGCTGACCAGCGTAGGGCCAAATTTTTCCGGATATGCCACCATTGATCATACGAATGTTCTGCAGGACTGGTATGCGGACCTGCCGATGGTGTTCAGTTTCAAAGGGCCCAGCTCATTCAGCGTTGGCCGGACGGAATCCTACGAGTTCTATCAGGGAATCGGCTTCCGCAAACAAGCCAGTTATGGCACTTTTTCAACCGACAAGCTTCGTGTTGTTGGCCTGAGCGCTGGCTATCTGCAAGGCGTCGAAATTAATTATTTCCCCGCCGCTGGCCGGATTCCCACGCTCGGCCTCTCCACTGAGGCTTCCGCCGGACTCACTTTTAAGCCGATGAAGCGCTTGAAGTTTGAAGAAAGATATATTTTTAGCCGTCTAGGTGATCCCGCGAGCCGCACCGTGATTCTGGAAAATCACATAGCGCGCTCCAAAATCAATTTTCAGGCGACCAAGCCTCTGTCCTTCCGCGTAATTGTTGACTATAACGCCCTTGGCGGCAATCCGCTGCTAGCCGATCTGGAGCACACCCGCCGCTTCAGCTATGACGCTCTGATCACCTACCTCATTCATCCCGGCACCGCATTTTACATCGGCTATTCCGACCAGTATGAAAACCTGCAGATCGATCCTACCGATCCTCTCGGCTTGCGCCGCACGCCTGACTTTCTGAACCACCTCGCTGCACGCCAATTTTTCGTAAAGCTCAGCTATTCATTCCGGATGTAGTAGTGCGGCCAATCAGCTGTAAGTTTTCGTGGCTCTCGAAATGTATCCAAAAACAAAATCGCCATCCTGAGAGGTCCGTCCACGAGCAAGCGTTTTCTTCAGCTTGCTTGTAGGGACCCGAGGGACCTGCTCCGCTGCAGCATCGGGACATCCAAGCAGTTCCACTGATCGAGAGGCTGTATTTCCTTTTTCTTCCCCATCGTGCTATCGTATCTAGTCGTACTTTTGGAGCGAAGATGCCAAACATTCCCCTTACGCCCAAGGAGCGAGCCATGCTCCTGGGAACAGCTACACAGGCGCTTGAACATGCTTACGCGCCTTATTCAGACTTTCCGGTAGGCGCGGCTCTCATCACTGAAGACGGCCGTCTCTTCACCGGCTGCAATGTTGAAAATGCCTCCTACGGTCTCACCATCTGTGCCGAGCGTGCCGCAATCTTTAATGCCATCAATCAGGTCCAGGGAAAATTGAAACTTCGCGCTATTGCCGTGGTCAACGGACGTGACGTGCCTTGCTCGCCCTGCGGCGCATGCCGCCAGGTGATTGCCGAATTTGGCGAGTACACTGTCTGTGTTTTCCGTGGTGAAAATGAATATATTGACATGAGCATTGCCGAGCTATTGCCGGAAACTTTCCATTTGTCCTGATCCCATACATGCTCGTCACCGATCTGATCCGCAAAAAGCGCGATGGCGCTGAACTGCAGCGCACTGAAATCGAGTTTCTCGTCAACGGTTACACCCGTGACGAGATTCCTGATTATCAGATGTCGGCATGGCTCATGGCCGTTCTCCTGCGCGGCATGTCGCGCGCTGAACTCGCCGCGCTCACAGAGTCCATGCTCAACTCCGGACAGGTGCTCGACTTTTCCGAGCTGCCGGCTGCAAAAGTTGACAAGCACTCTACGGGCGGTGTGGGCGACAAAACTTCGCTCATTATCGCTCCCATTGTCGCCGCTGGCGGTGTTTATGTTCCCATGATCAGTGGCCGCGGCTTGGGACACACCGGCGGCACGCTTGACAAGCTGGAATCTATTCCTGGCTTCAATGTAAATCTTTCCGTCTCCGACTTTCGCCGCGTACTGGTCCAGTGCGGCGCAGGCCTGATCGGCCAGACCAAAGAAATCGCCCCGGCAGACAAGAAACTTTATGCTCTGCGCGACGTCACCGGCACCGTTGAAAGTCCGTACCTGATCTGCGCTTCCATCATGAGCAAAAAACTGGCGGAAGGCATTGATGCCTTGGTGCTTGACGTAAAGACTGGCAGCGGCGCTTTCATGAAGTCAGAAAAAGATGCGGTCTTTCTTGCCGAACTGATGGTGGAAACCGGCCAGCGTCTGGGCAAGCGAATATCGGCTCTAATAACTGATATGAATCAGCCTCTGGGCCGCGCCGTGGGCAACGCGCTGGAAGTCGCCGAATGTATTGAGGTCCTTAACGGCCATCGTTCCGATGGCCAAGGTTCAGAAGATCTGCGCGAACTCAGCCTCGTTTTGGCTGCATGGATGTTTTTGCTGGCCAAGCGCGTGCGCACCGTCGACGAAGGCAGGGAACTTGCTGAACAGATGATCTCCAGCGGCAAGGCCCGTGAGAAGTTCCGCGAGATGATTCATCTCCAGGGCGGCAATGCCGATGTAATGGACAATCCAGGCCTGCTGCCGCAAGCTCAGCACAAAGCCGATGTTAAAAGTCCGGCTTCAGGATTCGTTACCAGCATCATGAGTGAGCAGATAGGAATAGCGGGAGTGCTGCTCGGCGGCGGCCGTGCAAAGAAAGAAGACACAGTCGATCCCGCCGTTGGAATCATGGTCCACAAAAAAGTTGGTGACCGCGTCTCCGCCGGCGATGCGCTTTGCACCGTCTATTACAATTCAGCTGAGCGCTTTGCCAACGCTGCTCCCCTGATCGAGCAAAACTACACGATTGCTGCCGCTGCACCACTAAAATCGCAGCCTCTCATCCATCAGATTATTGGTGATCGATAAGGGGCTTTGGATCCGCGTCGTCTATCCGCGGTAAATTTTTATTTATCCCTTTTCCACATCTTCTGCGATCATCGGCACCACTTCTCTTAACAGCGACTTAAACTGTCCTGAAATCCGTCTTCCAATCTCCAGCACTTCCTGATGGTTGATCTGCGCGTCCGTTACCCCAGAGGCCATATTTGTTACGCAGGAAATCGCCAGCACTTTCACCCCCATCTGCCGCGCGGCAATCACCTCCGGCACCGTGGACATGCCAACCAGGTCCGCGCCCATCACGCGAAAGGCCCGTATCTCCGCAGGCGTCTCATAGCTTGGACCGAGCACTGCAATGTAGACGCCTTCAGCCAGATCGATGCCCAGTTTTTTCCCGGCTTCCGCTGCCATTTTGCGATAGCTCTTCGCATACGCCTCGCTCATATCAATAAAGCGTGGATCTTCATGGCCCACGAGGGGGTTTTGCCCCTGCAAATTGATATGGTCTTTAATCACCACCAGCCGGCCTTGTCCGTATTCCAGATTGATACCGCCGGCCGCATTCGTCATTACTGCCGCGCGTATGCCCATGCGCGCAAAAACGCGCATCGGGAACACCACGCTCTGCACCGGATAGCCTTCATATAAATGAACACGCCCTTGCATCACCACCACGGGCCATCCGCCAATATTGCCTAAAACCAGTTGGCCCGCATGCCCTACGGCAGTTGACCGGGCAAAATGCGGAATGTCGTTATAGCTGATGCGGACCGCATCTGTCATTTCGTCTGCAAATCCGCCCAGTCCGGATCCCAGCACAACCGCCACCACGGGTTTAATTGCGCTTTTTGCAGCGATAAACTTCGCTGTAAACTCCACCTGGGTAAAATCGTCGCTGATACTCGTCATTTTCTCTTGGGGATCCTCTCTTTATGGAACGCCCGATCTCTACTGTTCGGAAATCAAATTGTAATGCTATAGTTCGATTCATGTTAGTCGCGCGTTCTCTAAAAGCCCTCCGTTTCGCCTTTCTTGTGTTTTTCTTAGCTTCGGTTTTGCCGGTGGCCTCAGCGCAAAAAAGGCACGCCGCCCGCACCCTTCCGGAGTACGGCCCGGAATCCAAAGCCGCCCACTACTTTGAATCAATCAGCAACCAGCCCCTGTTATTGCACGCATTTCTCCAGGAAATGCCCAAGGGTGGCGACCTGCATAATCATCTCTCCGGAGCCGTATATGCGGAGAGCTTGATCACTTACGCTGTGCATGACAAGCTTTGCATTGATCGCAGCACACTGTCGTTTTTGCCGCAGATGTGCGATTCCAATTCCAACAAACCGCCGGCGGATGCGGCCTTGAAAGATCCCGCACTCTATAGCCAGTTGCTTGACGCATTCTCCATGCGGCAGTTCATTCCCGGTGCCGAGTCTGGCCATGACCATTTCTTCGCCACCTTCGGCAAATTTGGCGCTGCCACCAACGGCCACACCGCAGACATGCTGGCAGAAGTCAGGTCGCGCGCAGCCGCTGGCCATCTCCAATATATGGAGCTGATGTTTAATCCTGATGGAGGCGCTGCCGGGCATCTCGGGTCATCTTTTGCTTCCGCTCCTGAATTCAAGAATGACGACTTTGGCAAGATGCGTGAGATGCTTTTGTCAAACGGCCTGCCGCAAATCATTGCCGATGCCAGCCAATTTCTGACCGACACAGAAAAGCAGGAGCAGGCGCTCATGCACTGCGGAGAGCCGCAAGCCGATCCCGGCTGCAACGTGAAGGCCCGCTATCTTTATCAGGTTTCGCGCGGCGTAGCGCAAGAATCGGTCTTTGCTCAGATTCTTGCCGGATTTGAGATGGCCACAAAAGATCCGCGAGTGGTGGGGCTGAATCTGGTGATGGCGGAAGACTGGTATGTGCCTATTCACGATTTCAATCTGCACATGCGCATGCTCGACTTTTTAGCGAAGATTTACCCCACAGTTCACATCACGCTCCATGCCGGAGAGCTCACGCAACAGCTTGTTCCTCCGGAAGACCTGTTCCACATTCGCGCATCCATAGAGCAAGGCCACGCAACGCGCATTGGCCATGGTGTTGACGTGATGCAGGAGCGTGATCCTGAAGCGCTGCTGCGCAAGATGGCCCAGCAGAAAATCCTTGTCGAAATCTGCCTCACCAGCAATGACGTGATTCTAAATGTTACCGGCATTCATCATCCGCTTCCCATGTATCTGAAATTTGGAGTTCCGGTAGCGCTGGCCACGGACGATGAAGGTGTTTCCCGCGGTGACATTGTTCAGGAATACACACGCGCCGCTGAAACCTACCATCTGAAATATCAGGACCTGAAAAGGTTTGCCCGCGCCAGCCTCGCCTTCAGCTTTTTGCCGGGAGAGAGCATCTGGAAAGACCCCACAACCGGTTCTCGCTCTTCCGCTTGCGCCGCGGACAAGCCATTCGCGCCCAGCCCATCATCAAGCTGTGCGAAATTGCTCGATACCAGCGAAAAGGCCCAGCAAGAATGGGCCTTGGAAGAAGCGTTCGCTCAATTTGAGAGAAAGTTCTAGCCTGCATGTTTTAGAGTCGGCGACATCTTGATTTTCCGTCTACAATAGACGGGATTTTTTCAAATACACTCTACACTTTCAACTGAGAAGGACCCCAATGTCGCGATACGCGGGTTTGCTGGGCATTATTGTTTTTTTGTCGATCGCTTATTTGTTCTCCACGGACCGCAAGGCCATTCGTCTGAAAACCGTTCTCTGGGGACTGGGCCTGCAATTTATGTTTGCCTGGATTGTTGTTCGTTACACCTGGGGCCAGAAAGCGCTGGGGGCCGCTGGCGCAAAGATTACGACATTGCTCAATTATTCCTTTGCCGGATCCAGCTTCGTCTTTGGTGATTTGGGCACCAACACTTCTCACCTGGGGTTCTTCTTTGCTTTTCAGGTATTGCCCACCATTATTTTTGTCTCAGCATTTTTTGCCCTGCTGTATCACCTTGGTGTAATGCAAATCATTATCCGCGCCATGGCATGGGCCATGAGCCGCGTTATGGGAGTGAGTGGCGCAGAGTCACTGGATGTCGCCGCCTCTATCTTCATGGGACAGACGGAAGCCCCACTTACCATCCGCCCGCTGCTGCCTGAATGCACCAAGTCTGAGCTAATGACGATTATGACTGCAGGCATGGCCCATGTCTCGGGCGGCATTATGGCCGCTTATATTCTTTACGGGATTGAAGCCAAAAGTTTGCTCGCAGCCGTGATCATGACCGCGCCGGGAACCATTCTGATGGCCAAAATGCTGGTGCCAGAGACGGAGGAGCCCAAGACTGCCGGCTCGGTAGAAATTTCCAAGGAAGAAATGCACAAGGACTCCAATGTTCTTGGCGCGATTACACGTGGGACGATTGACGGCGGCCAACTGGCCTTCAACGTTGCCATCATGCTGATTTCATTTCTGGCGCTCATTGCCATGCTGAACGGCATTATGGGCTGGACACACAATCATATGGCCTGGTTTCCCGCGAGTATTCAGCAAGTTTTAGGTTTCATTTTTTCGCCGGTCGCATGGCTCATAGGAATTCCCAGGCACGATTGCAGTGCTATCGGCAACCTGCTCGGCTCGCGCATGGTGATCAATGAGCTTTACGCTTACACGTTGCTGGGAGCGCAAAAGGCTACTCTTGATCCACGCTCTTTCACCATCGCCACTTTTGCGCTCTGTGGTTTTGCGAATCTCAGTTCGATCGGAATTCAGATTGGCGGCATCGGCGCGCTGGCGCCTAACAAGCGAGACCAACTCGCCAAGCTTGGATTCCGGGCAATGATCGCGGGTACCATGGCAAATCTTATGTCTGCGTCAATCGTAGGCTTGCTGATGAGAGGCTGATGGAGTGAGCAAGTTATGGGTGAAACAATCCTGCGTGTGACTGAGTAGAGCAAAGAAGTCAAACGGGCATTCATTCATGCCAGCCCAAACTCGCGGGGCTCGCGCCAATCAGTACTCCACCAGCGAGCGCAGTATGACTCGACTAATCGCAGTGCTCTTGGAAAGATACAAAAGCACGTCATGTGTGAAAGCATTTCTCCTGTCTTCCCGAGGATATGGCATTCATGCTATTGTCCTTCGCTGCCACGGCTTCCGCCAGTTGGCCATTACTGCACGTTTACGGTCAAGCTGCCAACCTTCTGCTGGAAGGACTGTGCCGAAGAAAACACCGTTATATCAACGGAGACAGCTTGCGGACCTGAAGGTTGGGTCGAACCACCACCGCCGCTGCCAACCGCTCCGCCGCCACCGCCGCATGAAACCACGAAACACATCGCCATAGCTACGACGCACGAAAGAGCTATACGGCGCGCGTTTTTTCGCGGAACGAACAATAGGGCGGGCAAGATCAGGGCTGCCATAAGAGCAAGAGCCCGGGTTGATCCCAATCTTCCTACTGCTCGTGCGTTGATCACGGTCGATGCTGGCCGGGAAGCAATAGTCACCGTGAGTTGAGATGTCAGCTTGCCATTCGCGTCAAAGGTCGCCTGTTGCGGCGCAAATGTGCACAAAACACCATTTACCGGCCGGCCACCAATGTTCGGCAGACAGCCTAAAAGTACGGATCCCGAAAACCCATTGACTGAGGTAACGGAAAGGCTGAAGTTCGCGGATTGCCCCACGGCAAGCGTTGCACTTGCAGGGCTAATCTCGGCGCTGCCAAAGCCGCCCACCTGCAGCACACCATTAGCTGTATGGGTTACATTGCTATTCACTCCGCTGAGAACGAAGGGATAATTGCCCGGAGCCACGTTTTGGGTGGTGAGGTTGAACTGAACCGTCTCGCCCGGAAGCGCAAATGACAGTTGCTGGCACGTCGCTCCTGCGGGTAGTCCGTTGCAGGTAAAGAATACGGCGCCGCCGAACTGATTGATCGAATCCACTTCCAGCGAGTACCCTGCAAATCCTGTTGGGAGCGCCACGGGTGTGAAGGCGCTGGTCAGGATCATGTTGAAATCCCCGATTTTTAGCGTGAGGGGAATGACCTGCGTAATCGACGGGTCGGAGGCCACAACATTGAAGTTATAGTTACCCACGGGAAGCGATGTGCTGGTAGCGACGGTCAACGAGGTTCCGGCAAAAATTCCAGGCGGAATAACAACTGAAGAGTCTCCGAACTGGCAGCTTGCACCAGCAGGGAGGCCATTGCAGGTGAGAGACAAGGTGGTGGAATACCCGCCACGCGAACCCAGACCTAAACCATAATCTCCAGTAGTTGCTCCCGCCAAAACCACTTGCGAGGAATTCAATGTGTTCGTCACGATTCCAATGGCAGCGCCCGGAACTGCTGCCACTCCAAGGGTGTGTACTGTTTCCGTACCAGAGGTGGCAGTTATCTTGAAGGTATGGCTGGTATCAAAGCCCGGCGAAACATTCACAGGGACATTCAAAGTGCGCGAACCAGCCGGAATAGTAATGGAAGGGGCGACTGAAATTCCGGGGTCGCTGCTTGTCAGGCCAACGGTGGTGTTCTGTGTTGCGGGCAGGGCCAGACTCACCTGCACAGCTCCTGTACCGCCAATGATCGGCAGGCTGGCAAACTGCATTCGCAGCGAGATACCGGCAATGCTTGAGATCACGTGGTAAGAAGCGGTTGCGCCATCCAGTTCCAGTAAGTCGTCGCGACCATCGTTGTTGAAATCCGTCACCAGAGATGGTGTTCCTATGCCGCCTTCAAGCGGGAAAGAGTTGAAGCTGGGAGTAAATGTGCCGTCCTCATTGCCCAGCAGGAATTGAACGAATTTGCCATTGGGACCGCCGCCCTGGAAAGCGGCAATGTCGAGATTCCCGTCGCCATTAAAATCCCCCACGAAATCGCTAACGAACTGCAAGGGGGTCCGGAGCGGAAGGATTTCAGATCCTGCAAAGGGTGCGTAATTCTGAGGCGGCGCCAAGCTGCCATCGGGCTGGGCCAGATAAATGTTAAAGCTAGCCGCACCAATCGGAATAAGCGGATTGCGTTGGACTACATCGGTACGTCCATCGTGGTTGAAGTCCCCCACCGCGAAAAATGGCGAAATGGGGACAGTCCCAGGGAGAAAATTTGTGAGCACAGCGCGCGGGGGCGCAAAGCTGCCATCACCATTGCCCAGAAATTCATACAGAGTTCCGGCATTGGTTAGATCGTCTGCCGCTACCAGGATGTCCTTTTTACCGTCACCATTGAAATCGCCCACAAAAAGAGCTCCGGGCGGAAAGGTTGAAGGAAGCGTTTGCGTGGGGCCGGTGCGGAAGGTCCCGTCACCATTGCCCAGAAAGATGCTGAAGAGCAGAGTGTTCGATGGTCCGCCGAATCCCACCATAGCAAAGTCAAGATTGCCGTCACCGTTGAAATCACCAACGGCGAGAGTGCCGGTTGGGTGAGTGATGTTGGTTACCACCGGGGCGCCAAAAGTGCCCGCACCTGTATTCGGCACAAACGTAAAGAAGTTGGCGCTCAGTTCCGGCGTGAACTGGCTGGGTATAAGGATCAAATCTTCCCGTCCGGTGTGGCGGAAGTCTCCATGCGCGAGCTCACCGAAACGCAGCGTGCCATCCATGACGGGAGACTTGATCTCCGGTAGAAAATGGCCTGTCCCGTCATTGAGCTTGACTGAAAGAACATGAGGAAGCGGGAAGAATTGGCCTGAGTCGACAAAGACCAAGTCCTTAAATCCGTCGCCATTCACATCAAATGCGTAAATGAACTCATTAGGATTGGCTACGCCGCCCGAAACCGGATTGTCTTTCCGGTCCCAGCCAGTGTAAACGCCCTGGGGATCGCCAAACCCATTCAGTCCGTCATTCATTAAGACAGTTACAGAGTCCGCATCCTGGCTGGGAGCAATGATGTCAGGATGGCCGTCTCCGTTCAGGTCTGCCACTGCAATGCCGAACATTCCGCTTTGCGCACGATAGACGCGGGCCAGATCGAAGTTGCCCGTCCCGTCCCCCAGCGAAACGCTAACAAGGCTTCCGGATTCGGCGCCCACGAACGGGTCACCAACCTGGAGATTAACGCCACCGGTAACCAGATCCAGCTTGCCATCACCGTTTATATCGACGAGTGCCATTCCAATTCCGCCTTCACCTTGGCCCACGCCATTCGGCGTGCCATCAAAGCGGAAGCCGCCATCGCAAGTCCCTATGCCCACTGTCGCGCCACCGAATTGGGTTAACGTGACCATGTCGGGACATCCGTCCCCGTTCAGGTCTGCTAACGCTGTGTTGAGTGATTCAATGAAGATTGATTCAAGAACGTTTTTGAATAATTTGAACGTGCCGTCCCCTGTGCCCAGATAGGAGTAAACGCCGGGCTCTCCGCCGAGATCGGTAATGACTACGTCAGGCTTGCCATCACGATTCAGATCGGCGACCGCAATGTTAAAGGCGAGAGGCGCGCCCCTGCCCTGGTTCTGAGTTAATACCGGCGCGCTCAATCTACCCGTGCCGTTTCCGGCCAGAGTGGCCAACGGAGCAAATGGTTCGTTGTCAGTGACCAAGCCAGCAATAACATCCAGGTGGCCATCGCCATTGACATCAGCAAGCGCAAGACTGATCGGAGGCTCTGGAACAAAATAGAGATTTTCCGGGGCGAACGTGCCATCACCGTTGCCCAGCAATACCCCCACTGAAGCACTGTCAGATTCCACTACCACCAGATCAAGAATTCCATTGCCTCTGAGCGAGGCAGTAGCAATGCCTACGGGCGTCGTACCCGCCAGAGAAATCACACGCGGCGGTTGGGCCGTGCCGTCACCGTTGCCAAAATAGACCCACAGATCGCTGCTGCCGGCATTGCTTACAATCCAGTCCATATGGCCATCCCGATTAAAATCGCCTGTGACGACGCCGCTCGGCAGAAAACCGGACAGGAGTGAATCACGAAGATTCAGCCCCGGAAGCGGCGGTGGGACAACCGCTGATGATCCTAAATTGGCGGAGACAGACGAAGATTTATCAGTGCCAGCACTGAACTGTGACGCATAAGGGCGTATGAATCGCTGGAGGTACTCGGGACCCTGGCGGCTGGAGTAATTCCATCCAAGAAAGCGCGGAGACGCCTTGGGCAGGGGTAGAGTTACTGCAGTCGTCGATTTCCGGGTATGAAGTAATGCATAAGATTGGGATGCTGCAAACGCCGGGGACGATGCGGTGCTGACGTTAAATGAAATCGGCGCTGATGTGCCGCCGCCTGGGGCAGGGTTAATCACACGGATTGCCACCGGTCCCGGGGCAATTAGCAGCTGTTGCAGGACAACCGCGGTTATCTCAGTACGGCTGCCTACAGTGGATTCAATTGTTTGCCCGTTCCACGTCACTGACGCAGTCGGGGAGAAGTTTGCGCCAGTAATCTTAAGCTGGAAGCTAAACCCGCCGGTTGGCGCGCTGGCCGGCAAAAAAGAGGTGATTGAAGGATTGGGCAGGTTCAGAACGGTGAAATCCAGCGAATTTGTGCTCTCAACGAAGCTGGGGTTGTTGACTTGAATGGGGCGCGGATCCAGCGTCAGCCGGAACAAGTCAAGGTCCGAAGCCGGAATCAGCGCAGTAAGCTGCGTACTGCTTACAAACGTCGTCAACCTTTCACCACCGAGCACTGTCACTCGTGACTGTGGAGTAAAGTTGGTGCCATTTACCGTAAGAATCGTGTCAGGGCTTAGATCACTCACAGCGGAGGGTGATAGCGAAAGAAGCTGCGCCGGGCCGGGAGCCGGCGGCGTCACATTCGATACGTGCCAGACAATTGCCAGGCCGTCATTCACATCTTGTCCGCCAAAGCTCCATAATGTTCCTGACTGAGGTGAAACCTGTAGACCTACCGTGGCGGAACTTCCTCTGTCATGGTTGTCGCAGCTTCCTCCAAAAACTGCATCGCCATAATTAAAGAGCACATCGCTGGAATTCTCGAAGAAAACCACCTGAAACTTCACTGTGTCGGATTCAATGGCGCAATCAAAGGCCCGCACGTCACGCCACTCCACCACCAGTTCACGGTTCGGCGCAGTCCCAGTGACCTGCCAGAAAACGTTTTGTGCAGTTCCTTTCACGGGAAACAGGTCATCCCAGAAAGGCGCTATCAGAGAGATGGCCTTGGAAGGAGCAACGATGAACGGCGAAGCCGATGGAATAAATCCATTGACGTAATCAGAAAATGGCCCACTCAGGCTGATCGTTCCATTCGCACTGACCCACAGGTTGGTGAAACTGCCGTTACCGAAAGCTATATTGAAAGGGGATACGATCTGGGCCACGCCATCATCGTCTAAATCCAAGTCAGTTCCGGTAATTGTACGATAGCTAAAACTGGTAAGCGCCGGCTGGTAATTGTTCAAAACCTGGATCGTGACACTCCCGCCGGTGCTGAATGCCAGGTTGTACACGCCAGGCGCTGGCGGAGTGAAGGTGCCGGAATATATGCCGTCACCGGCGGATAGATCGACTCCAGCGCCATCATCAGCCAGTGTGATGATCTGGCCTCCTGGAGAGACTGTTACCTGCACTGCGCCATTAGGCTGAGCGCAATTTATGTTGATCGCTGACAAAGTGACTGGTACTCCGGCACTCCCGGAAATAATGTCCTGCACCGGAGTCAACCGGGACTCTACCGTCGAATTAGCGCAAGTGAGTGCGCCGAATGCATCCAGCCTGCGGCCCGTTATGGTCTGGGCCAAGTCAGCATTAGGAACTCCGCCCGCCAGGATCAGATTTTTTATGGCGCGCCAGTCGAGTGTAGGATCCTGGGCAGCTAAGAGTGCGGCTACTCCGGTTACCTGCGGAGTCGCCATTGAAGTACCGCTTAAAACCGCATATTGCCCGCCCAAAAAAGTGCTGACGATGTCCTGGCCCGGCGCTCCAAGGTGCACCGTGTGCTGCCCAATATTTGAGAAGAACGCGCGCCTGTCATTGCGATCAGTGGCCGCTACGGCAATAATGTTCGGAAGAGGGAAGCCTGCGGGATAGGTTGGGATTTGGTCATTGTCTGCGAAATCATTGCCGGCTGCAGCAATGAACAAAATGCCGCTTTGCCGCTGCCGGTCAATGGCATCTTGCAAGGCCTGCGAGAATGGTCCGCCGCCCCAGCTGTTATTGCTGGCCACAATGTTGGTGCCGCTATCTTTCACTGACTTGATGAAATCCAGGCACTTAATCGCATTTGCAACGTCTCCAGAGCCCTGGCTGTTGAGAAACTTACATGGCAGAATCTTGACGTTCCAGTTGATTCCAACAACGCCCACTGAATTGTTGCCTACGGCGCCGATGGTTCCGGAAATATGTGTGCCATGGCCGTTATCATCCAGCGGATCATTGGGATCAACGCCTGTACCCGGAACAGTGTTAATGCCATGGCAAACTATCCCTCCCGGACAGATTGGACCAGAAAAAATGTTGGCGGCCAGATCAGGATGGTTATAGTCAACGCCAGTATCAATCACAGCTATAACTACATTCGAACTACCGGTTGTAATGTTCCAAGCCTGCGTGGCCCGGATGTCAGCTCCAAGAGTGCCGCCGCTCTGGCCGGTATTCAGTAGTTGCCACATCTCGGTAAAAAATGGATCGTTTGGGGTCTGCAAAGAATGAACTACATAATCGGGCTCCGCATATAGCACGTTTGGGTTGGAGCGATAAGAAGCCAGCGTCTGTGCCAGGCTGGCCTTGGTAGGAATCCTGACCAATTGCAGGCCGCTGCTGCCGGGAAGCGCCTCTATTACGTCCGCAGCCACCGCCAGATGGGCTGCCCGTACAGTAGATGCAGCTACGCCTGGCCGGAACCGCACCAGGATTTGCCCAGGAACATACTTCTTTCCTGCCAGAGGATCCACCGAAGTTGAAGATTGGGCCTGAAGATGACAGCAAAAAAACACAACTAGGGCAAAGAGAACCAGCCGCATACGGACACAGTGAAGCCACGATGTGGCCATTTTATGATTCTACCTTTTGAAATTAGGATATAGGGCGTTTGGAGAAGATAGTACGGCAGGAGCAATTAGTCAACCAGCTACTCACATTAGAAACAATACTTTACAGATTGCTTCCAAACCTAGCGAGTCCTATGGTCAACTTCAGAAAAAGTTTGCAATTGTGGTGGTCTGGTCTGCTCATCCGTCTTGTTCATTAAATTAGGCTGGAAATATATTGCGAGATTCCCGGCTGCTTGATTGCGAATCAGAAGGCCGGGAGTTCGAATCTCTCAGGGCGCGCCATAAAATCAATCACTTACGAGTACGATTAGCTCGCCCGTCCGACTGACGCTGCTCTCACGTACGCTGCATTTACCTCAGGACGTCCCATGCTGTGGTAAATCAAACCGGCCTGGCGCATTTGATCTAAACCGAAAATATTTCTGCCATCGATCACGATTGGATAATTGAGCTTTTCCCGAATCGTATTCAAATCCAGCTTCGCGAATTCCTGCCACTCAGTCAGGATAAGCAGGCCGTCTGCGCCTGATGCCGCGTCATAAGCGTTTTTTGCATAGGCAATTTTTGAGCCCAGCGTTTTACGTGCACTCTCCATGGCTGCCGGATCGTACGCTTTGATCTGAGCGCCTTCAGCCAGCAGTGCATGAATAATGGAAACTGCCGGCGATTCACGCAGATCATCGGTTCCGCATTTATAAGCCAGGCCAAGCACCCCTAGATTTTTACCTTTGAGTGTCCACAAGGCCCCACGAACTTTTTTAATGAATCGCGAGCGGCCTTCTGCATTAATGCGTTCGACTTCATTTAATAAACTGAACTCATAGCCGTAATTCCGTGACAGGGCGCGAAATGCTGAGACGTCTTTCGGAAAACAAGATCCGCCATATCCAATACGGCCTGAAGGAAGCGAGGTCCAATGCGATTGTCTGAGCCAATGCCCTGGCAGACGTCTTCGATGTTGGCTTCAACTGCTTCGCACACATTCGCTACGGCGTTTATAAATGAGATCTTCATTGCCAGGAATGCATTCGAAGCATGCTTAATCAACTCAGCGCTGGCGGCGCTGGTGAAGATGGCACGCACGGGGCCCGCAAAGTGATCGGGGGAGGGAATCGCATCACCAAGCTCGTAGTAACTTCCCGTGGTAAGTTGAGCATAAATCTTTCATGCTTCGTACGGGTCGGTCTGAATTCACGCCAACCACAATGCGGTCAGGATAGAGAAAGTCCGTTATCGCTTTGCCTTCACGCAAAAACTCTGGATTGGAGACTACATCAAAGTTGTCCGGCGAGGCTCCATTCAACGTGAGCACCTGTCGCACCCATTGATTGGTGTAAACCGGCACCGTGCTTTTTGTCACGATTACTTTGTAGCCATTGATGGCTTGTGAAATTTCGCGTGCAACACTCTCCACATAGGAAAGGTCAGCTTCGCCATTTTCGGCGCTCGGCGTGCCGACGGCGATAAATACAACTGTACTGGCTTGCACCGATTCAGTCAGGTTTCCGGAGAAGCTTAGGCGTGTCCCATGATGGCGAGCAAGGAGTTCAGGCAGATATTCTTCATGGATGGTTAGCCCGCTGAACTACTGTGATTCGCAGAAGTTATAACTGCTTTGGAAGCAGAATTTGTACCTCGCCGCGGATCTCTGGTATTCATATGGACTCAGCCTTGAATCCCCGTCCCCTTGCAATAAAAATACCGACCCAATGACTGAATTCAGACACGAATTCTTGAATTGAAGCGGCCCACCAATCGGAGCAGACAGGTGCGCGATCCGCCTGGGGACGGAACAACGGCAGTGAATTTACATGCCGTTAATAAATGAGACACTTCTCGGAGCCGTCTGAAACAACTTTTTGACAAATTGATCTTTTTTACCGAACCTTTATTTTCTCTCCGTTCTTTCCAAGACTGAACTTCTCTCCACGAACGGCACGCACTAGGTTGAATATGAATGCAAAGGCTTTAGATCGTTGTCAGCTCTTGCGATGAGACAATTTCTTGCCAAAACTGTTGTTAAACCAATCAAGAAATGAAAGTCCAGATCATGGCCGAAAAGAGCTCAATCCCATAGCCACCATTTTTAATGGAGTATGATCCGACGTCACGCGAATCATGCATGTCCGCAGGAATTCCGGTTATTTGCCGGACAGTGATGTATGAAGGCATATCTCTTTTAAACTTGCTTGTGGGAAATTTGTTAGGGTATAGAGACGATCCGCCAGGGCATGATTGCTGAAGTGCCGGTCATTCCCACGCAGGCATCTATCTTGTCCTCTTAACCAGCCGTCTCATAGAAGCTGTTTCTGAGAAAACATCAGCGGATTCTGGAAATCAGAGCAGCCACTCAGGCTGTATAATCCTCGGAGCGCGGGCACCTTTTAAAACTTGTGGGGGATTATGAGCTTTAAATCAAAGTTTGTGTTTGGCATTCTTTTTCTCTACTCGATTGTCCCGGCCTTCGGACAAACCAAGATTGGAGTCATCACCTCTTTAACCGGCAGCCAGGCAGCTTTCGGAGAAGCTCATAAAAATGGTTACGCCATTGCCCTGGATGAGATCAACGCCAAGGGTGGTGTTCTGGGTAAAAAGATTGAGCTGGATTTTTATGACGATCAGAGCAAGCCGGACCAGGCCGTGCAAGGCGTCTCCAAACTGATTGACCAGGACCAGGTTCCCGTTCTGCTGGGTTCGTATTCCAGCGAGAGCACCAAAGCCATCATCGGTGCGGTAACGCAGCGTGAAACGCCTCTGATCATCCCCACAGCGACCGCAGACAACGTAATGGATTCCAAATCGCCATGGATCTTTCGTATATGCGCTGGAGCCAATGATTATGCGAAAGCCACCATCGCGTTTCTAAAAGCGAATGGTGCTCCTAAAAAGATTGCCATCGTGTATGAGAACACCAACTTTGGCCAATCGAATATGAAGGCCATGTCCGCTACCGCCAAAGAAGCTGGCATGGACCTGGTGGCCGTAGAGTCGTATGAAGCAAAATCTCCTGACTATAAAGCTGTCTTGCAGCGTGTGAAGCAGGCCAATCCAGATGTGATCTATTACTGTTCTTACCTGCTTGATGCCACCACGCTCATGCGCCAGACTCGGGAAGTAGACTTGAATCCCAAATACTATACGTCCTCCGGTACGGGTTTTGCTGCGGCGGAGTTTCCCACGGAAAAAGGTGCAGGCAAGAATGCCGATTACACATTTTCCGTTTCCCAGTGGCTGCCGGAAGCCAAGTGGGGAGGCTCGAAAGAATTTGACGCTGAATATTTCAAGCGGTTCAAATCACATCCGCAATATCACGCAATGCAGGCCTATGCCGCCTTGCTGGTTGCAGCCTCTGCCATCAACAACGCAAAATCATTGGAACCCGCCAAGATTCGCGACGCTATTAAAAACATCAACCTCACTGCCACTCCGTTTGGCCCCATCAAGTTTGAGAACGGACAGAACAAGCATCCAGTCTTGATCACGCAAATTCAGGGCGGCCAATACAAAGTAGTTTTCCCGTCAGATGTAGCCCAGGCAAAGCCCATCATCCCAGCGCCTGTGTGGTCAAAGAGATAGATCCAAACATAAGGATCGGCGTTTGGAAAAGTTGAAGCCTTGAAAAGGGAACCAGCCCAAAACTGGTTCCTTATCCATGGAGGTCTTGACGCAATTGGTTCGTTTCTTTCAAGCCTGTGCTGACGGCCTTTTGACCGGCGCGCTTTATGCCGTGATTGGCATGGGGCTGGCTTTGATCTTTGGCGTCATGCGCATCGTCAACTTTGCCCACGGCGCTTTTCTCATGGTGGGCATGTATGCCACTTACGTGCTATTTGACACCTTTAAGCTGAATCCATACATCGGCTTCCTGCCCGCCGGAGTGGTTCTTTTTATCTTCGGCTATCTGGTTTATCTGGTGCTGATTAGACCGGTCCGGAATCGCTCGCATTTCATGCAGATCCTCATGACCGCCGGCATTGGTCTGATTCTTACCGACAGCGCGCAATTGATCTTCAAAGCCGACTATCGCCAGACCAACATTGATCTGGTTAATCGCAGCATGCATGTTGGGCCATTCGGCGCTAACGCCGCGGAAATTCTCTCATTCGCGATTGCTATTGTTTTTGTTGTGGGCCTATATCTCTTCGTCAGCAAAAGTCTTACCGGCCAGGCTCTGCGCGCCATCTCCCAGAGCCCGGACGTTGCTCCGCTCATGGGAATCAATCTTGTACGCATTCAGGGTTTCAGTTTTGCCTTGGGGATCGCGCTGGCCGGGGTGGCTGGCGGTCTGCTTTTGCCCCGGCTCTATCTTTTTCCCAGCGTGGGTGAGGATTACACGACCAAAGCTTTTGTCATGGTTGTGCTTGGAGGCATGGGTTCTATTGAAGGCGCTGCGCTGGGCGGACTGGTGCTTGGCCTGTCAGAAAGTCTCACCAGTCTTTATTTGGGAAATCAGTGGGCCCTGATTGTTGATTTTGTTCTCTTTCTCTTAGTGCTGTCACTCAAACCCAGCGGCATCTTAGGGAGACAGCGCGCATGACGTTCGCAAAAAACCTATTCAAGAACTGGAAGTTCTGGGTCTTTCTTGCTGTGGCTTTATTGTGGGCGCGCATGCCATGGTTTATCCGGAACAACTACCAGCTACAGGTGCTCTTCCGCATTACTATATTCGCTGCTCTGGGACTGGCCTGGAACCTAGTTGGTGGTTATGCCGGACAGCTCTCGCTTGGCCATGTTGCTTTTTTCGGCGTGGGAGCCTACGGCCTGGCGATCTTTACCGGATTTGGGATCTCAGTCTGGATTTCTCTTTTTCTCGCCGCGATTGTTGCCACCCTGTTTGCGGCAGTGATCGGCGTTATTTCGTTTCGCCTGCGCGGCCCCTATTTCGCCCTGGCGACCCTCGCGTTTGGTGAAGTGTTGCGATTGACGGCAACCAACCTGGATATTACCGGCGGCGCAATTGGTCTTACCATGCCCGGACTTTTCGTCGGCAGAACGTTTTGGCGCTCCTACTATCTCGCTGCCGTGGCTCTGATGGTGATTGCGTTTCTTTTCAATTACTGGACTTCACGCTCTCGCTTCGGCTATTACCTCATGGCCATCCGTGAAGATGAAGACACGGCAAGCGCTGTGGGCATCAACACCTCTCGGTGCAAATTGCAGTCACTACTGATGAGCGCATTTCTCACTGCACTGGCTGGCGCTTTGTATGGAAGCGCTTTCCAATTCATTGTTCCAGACAGCATTCTTACCCTTGATATTTCCATTCAGATTGCCATTATCACCATGCTGGGCGGTGCCGGAACGCTGCTGGGGCCGATTGTGGGCGCGGTCTTGTTGCTCACCGCCTCTGAGGCTTTCAAGAATGAGTTTAAGGAAAGCCATTTGTTGATCTATGGCATTCTCATTGTTCTGGTGGTGCTCTTCTTGCCGGAAGGAATTGTCGGCGGCCTGCAACGTCTTTTCCGCACGCGCACCAAGCCTCCTGCCGATGCCAAGCCGCTACCTGCGTTAGGCGGAGCCGCACAATGACGCCGATACTGGAAATGCAGAATGTCACCAAGCGCTTTGGTGGACTCAGGGCCGTGAAAGGCGTTTCGCTCACGATGAATGAGGGCGAGATACTTTTCATCATCGGCCCGAATGGCGCAGGCAAAACAACCGTCTTTAATCTGATCAGCGGATTTCTCCATCCCAATGAAGGAACCATACTCTTTCAGGGCAAAGATATTTCCAAGCTTGCCCCCAACCGCGCCGCGCGTCTGGGCATTGGACGCACCTTCCAGATCGTGAAGCCGCTTCCGGGACTGACGGTGCTGCAAAACGTGATGCTTGGCGCCTTCATGCACACCGGCAATCTGCGTAAGGCCGAAGAAGAAGCCGGCAGGATTCTCGACTTCCTGCAGATGTCGCACCTGAGCAAATTTACCGCCAGCGGATTGCCATTGGCTGCGCTCAAGCGGCTGGAGATTGCCCGCGCGCTGGCCACTAAGCCCAAGCTCATTTTGTTGGACGAAGTTGTTTCCGGACTCACCACCAGTGAAGCACTCGCATTGGCTGAACTGGTGAAGCGACTGCCGGAATGGGGCGTAAGCGTTGTAGGCGGCGTGGAGCACGTGATGCAAGTCGTCATGAAAATTGCGCATCGTGTGATTGTCTTGGATTACGGAGCCAAGATCGCGGAGGGCGTTCCCCCTGAAGTAGTGAAATTGCCTGTGGTGATTGAAGCCTACCTGGGACCAAAGTATAAGGAGCTGGCGCAATGACCGCTGGACGAACGACGGCGCCAAACGGCTCCAACGCAACCGCCGGACAGCCCTTGCTTGAAGTGAGCAATATCACTGCCTATTACGGTGATCTGCAGGCTCTCTTTGATATCTCGCTTCAAGTAAATGCCGGTGAAATCGTTACGCTGATCGGCGCGAACGGAGCGGGAAAGACGACGATTCTCCGCGTGATCTCCGGCATGAAATCACCTGCCAGCGGTTCCGTGCGCTTTGCAGGCCAGGATACCTCGCGTGTCCCGGCGCATGATATGGTGGCGCGCGGCGTAAGCCATGTGCCTGAAGGCCGCCAGGTTTTTCCTTTTATGACGGTCAAGGAAAATCTTTCACTCGGAGCATTTACCCCTCGCGCGCGTGCAGACATGAAACGTCTTATGGAAGAGCAATTGGCCATGTTCCCACGACTGGCCGAACGGCTCAACCAGTTAGCCGGAACGCTCTCCGGCGGCGAGCAGCAGATGGTAGCCATTGCGCGCGGCCTCATGGCGCAGCCCAAGCTGCTTGTGCTCGACGAGCCTTCTCTTGGTCTGGCGCCAAAAATCGTAGAAGAAGTTTTTGAAAAAATTCAGGAAGTCCGCCGCACCGGCATCACCATGTTGATTGTGGAGCAGAATGTTGTAAGCGGGCTCAGCATTTCAGATCGCGGCTATGTGGTGCAAAACGGCGCAGTGCTCATGGCCGATACGGCAAAAAATCTTCTTACCAATGAAATGGTCCGCGCCGCCTATCTGGGTCTTTAAGCAAACCTGTAACTCTGAAATCTGTTCAGGCGATGCCATCATTTGGTCCGCGTGCAAGCACTGAGGCTTTACCTATATTCTGTTGTGCATGGCTATTCCGTTGCCTGCGTCGCCAGCTCTTTGCGCGCGGCATCTACAAAAGAAGAAGCAATCAGCGGAAGACTGCGGTCTTTGCGATAGACCAGAGCCAGTTCACGACACAGATCAAGCCCCTCAACTTTCAAGAGCCGAACCTCGTCGCGCCGGACGTTTTCTGCAGCAAAGTTGCGGCAAACCAGTGAAACGCCAAACCCTGCGCGGACAAATCGCTTGATCATCACCACGCTGGTCAACTCCATCGTCACATTGAGATTTTCACGGTAAGGCCGCAGATTTTTTTCCATCAGTTTTCTGATGGAGCCGGTCTTGGGCAGGATGATGGGCTCTGCTGCCACTTCTTCCCATGTGGCAGATTTCTTTTTGAATAACGAACTCGACGGGCCGACCATGAGCAAAATGCGGTCGCGAAAGAAGGGAATTACTTCCAAGCTCGGAGACTTCACCGGCATGGTAAGAACACCGAGGTCAACCGTGCCTTCCTCAACCTTTTCCGCAACTTTATGGGTAAAGCTGCGATACACGCTGATTTTTACTTTTGGAAACTGCTTGTGATACTTGGTCAGGACCTTGGGCAGCACATATAGAAAAGTTCCTTCATTGGCTCCGATGGAAAGCGTTCCGCTGCGCACGCCATCCTGTTCTGAGACCGCTTGTATTGATCTGGCCTGCAAGGAAAGCAGTTGGTTCGCGTAATCAAATACAACTTCACCAGCGGGTGTGAGGCGAACAGACTTGGCACTGCGATCAAACAATCTCTGGCCATACTCCTGTTCTAATTGCCGGATTTGTGCGCTTACGGCTGGCTGAGAACGGAGAACTTTTTCGGCGGCCCGGGAAAAGCTTGCCAGCCGCGCTACTTCAATAAACGTCTTGAGATTGTCCAGGTCCATATTCAATATGAGCAGAACTGCTGTTGCATTGCAAGCGTCAGCGAGACAATGAATTGAATTTTAACTTTAGCAATACTTGTCGCACGGGACTTCTGGCTTTATGAACCCGAAGCTCTGGATATTTTGAGCATAGAATTGCTCGCAAAATTGCTGGGAATCGCTTATGAAAATTTGGAATGAATAGGCGCTCGGCTGGGTGCCAGGCCCAGAATAGCGGCATCGACAATCTATCTGATGGAAGATGGGGTAAAAACAAAAATCGGCGACAAGCCGTACAAAGGCCTTCGCCGATTGGTCCGGGACCATTTAAGGAAAAATGTTTGGGAATTTGGCTTGAGATTTAGTTGCTCAGAATTAGTGAACGATAAAACTGCCGCTTATCTGTTGCTCCCCGATTTTTTTGCGCAGGCTCAGTGGTCGCATATCTGTCCAGATCTCTTGGATGTGTGTCAGGCATTCCGCCTTGGTGCCACTTTTTCCAGCATCTTTCCACCCCAAAGCGTTTTCGCGGTTCGCAGGCCAAATTGAGTACTGTTCTTCGTGGTTCAGCACCACCTTGTAGATTGTCTTGTCTTCTGTAGCGTCAGTCATGTCAGTTCTCCAATCTATAACGATTATTTTGCTGTAACTGTCTCGAGATTTCTTCGCGATGCGGCGCCGATATCTGCCCATCTTGCAAATCCCCGACACCTCTAGCTGACGCAACTAAAGGCTGTCATTTTCTGCCAAATCCCAGGCCACCATGCGGAACTCGCTGGTGTATGTTTGTCCATCACCATCTGGCAGCCATGCCTGTTCTGGAGTTGGCAACATCTCAGAGAGCGTAACTTTGCCTTTGGTGTCCGTAGCCAGCATGCGCCTGATCATTTTGATGAATATTTCTACATAGATCGGACTATCAAAATCTAGGTAAAAAGGTTTTACCTCTACGGATACACGCACAAACACGAACCGCGGCAAGTTATACTGTCGCATCCACCTGCCTGCCTGGAGGAAGCGTTCATGCTCTGTTTCCGGATGGATGAACGCCAGTTCGCTTGCTGGAAACGACCATGATTCCCGCACTACCACCAGGTTGTCGATGGTAATCCTGGGCACATGAGGTCGAGGCCGGACAATCTTTACCAATTCAATGGCTGCGCTGGAGAGGAGCTCTCCCAGGAATTCGATGGCGTCAAACTTCAGGCTGCCGTCCCAACTTCGCACGACTAGGCCTTCTGCAGAGTCCTCTACGGCAAAGGCTGAAATGGGAAGAATCCGCGACCGTGGTGCGGGGGCAACTGGAGCGCTTGATACCTCAAGATAGTGATCCCGATGAGATACTAAAGTCAGGGACGTGCGATTGGTGATTCTAGGCCAATGCCGCGGTGGAACAGGCACCACGCGCGATTCTGGAAGATCGGTTTGAATGGCGTTGAACAATTCTTCCGGGTGTTGGTGTTGCGAAACGGCAAAAGAAAACCGTATGGTGTTGGATGCCATATGGATTTCACCCAGGACAAACATGCAATCACCACGGCGTATGGCATCCACACTGGAAGCTGCAATCATTACATCAGGACTGTGATACCGCGCAAGCTGCCAGCCCGCTCTGGGCATTGCAAATAAACTTTCCACCCGGGGTTTTAGCTCAGCGCTACTGTAGTCAATCCGTCGCTCATCCCATGGCGCTTGCAGCACTGCTTCCCAGCGGTTCTGGAATTCCGGCAACACTTCATTGAACAATCTCAGAACCGGATCAAAGATAAGCGGCTCTATTCTGGCCCAGAATTGCAGCAAATCTACTCTTCGATCATTGTTCTTTTGTGACAGCTCCTTATAGATTGAGCGGAGCCCATTGCGGTACGCGGCTGCGGCCTGATAGGTAAACCATCTTGCGCTGTTCAATAGAAGTGAAAGGGGCGTTCCGATTCCTGCAAGAATTTCCGGCCCGATTTCCACCTCCACATCACGCTGGCAGTCTTGATAAACCAAGGTTCTGGAGGCATACATTGCTCCCGCTGCTTTTGTGGGAGACCGACCGGTTAACCGCATGAAAGTAGCATCAAGCTCACCAAGCGCGTGGTCGAGCGCTTCCGGATTGCCGATGGCGAGACCGATCTTTTCCCTGCATCTGTCCAATTGATCCAGCTCTTCCAGCAGTAGACAGCGCAAATCTTCCTTTCCAGTCTTGTTGAGCAGCTCGCGCAATTTTTTTTCTGGATGCAGGCAGAATGGGATTTCAAATGTCCAGGAGATGATTCCGCGTGACAAATAGGATTGCAGAACTCCGTAGACCTGTCCCTCAGTTCGGATGCCAAATTCAGGCATGGCAATGATCTGCTGGGCAATTTCCCTGGCGGTGTGTTCACCGGTGCATTTTTGCAGAACAGCAGCGTGGACCGGTGTGAGAGCTGAAATAGATCCTGAGGCGTATAACATTGCCCCTTCGAGTCGGCAAAAAGGGAGTAACCGCGGGGCAATCCAGGGCCGTAGTGACATGTTCGCGGCCATCTTTTCTGCCAGTGCTTCAATGCACCAGTTTTCGAAATAGACCGTTGATTTTGAAGCCAGACTGTCACCGGGACGCACCTCAATGCGACTTTGGCTATCTGTTACTCTGGCCCAGCCTACCGGGCCAAAAAAACCGATAGTATCGTTCTTCAGGCAATAGCGTTGCAAATAGCTGGCAATCAGCTCCTCATTTTGCCGTTCTTTGAATCCTCGTTTTGCCGGCTGCCCATTCAACTCCGCAAATGAATGCAGCACCCGGCGAAATGCAGCGCGATTCTGCAAAAGAACGGCTTGGCGGAGCTGAGGATCGGCCGCGATCCCCCGGATCTTTACTGATACATCCTGCACATCATTTTGAAATTGGTTGGTGAACTGCGCTTTTGCCTCTTCAACCTGGGAAAGCAGTAAGGCAATTTCCTGCGACAGAAGGTCGGCTCTGGTTCCGCCCGGCTCCGGAGCACGGCCTTTGTTGAGTTGCTTAAGTGCACGTTGCAATGACTTTCTGAGTACTTCATCAGTAGTGGTGTTTAAGAAAAGCCGCAGTTCAGTTACTGCGGCATTGATCTTTTCAGCAACCGCCATCTCCAGGGAGAATAGATGTTCCATGGCTTCCGCGGCATGCGGTGCTGTTAGTAATTGCGGAAGGTCAGCAGGAAAACCTGCGCCGCGCAAGCAAATACATCGCCAAAATGCCCATGGCTCATCGGGCACTTTTACCAGATGACTGGGCAACAAGTCCGCGGTGAAGGCTGCGGACACACTACTCGTTTGCTCCGTGAAAGGATTCATATAGGGGTCCATTACTTTTGGGATTGTGGTCGACGAACGCTTACTCAAACGGTTAGGGCAAAAAACGCAAAGAACGCGTCTGATTTCAGAGATGGGCAGAGCAGTATCCTGCTCGCACGCCATTTCTTGCCGGCGTTCGGATGGCCCGTTGACTTTCAAGGGGTGAATTGTCGCAGGATCGTTCTTATGGTCCTGCTTATTGGATTAAAGCTTCTTTTCGCGTACTGATAAACCGGGCAATCGAAGCGATGGTTGGCTCCTGAAAAAATAAGGCCAGCAAAGGCATGTCACTGGGATATTCTTGCTGAATCTGGGTAATCAGTTTAGTGGCTTGCAGGGAGTCGCCTCCCAGGGAGAAGAAATTGTCATGAATGCCGATTGGCTGGACTCGAAGCGTAGTTGTCCATAAATTAACCAGGTATTGTTCAAGAGGCGACTGGGGTGGGGTGAAATCATCGCGCTCAAGCTCTGCGATCTCAGGAGAGGGAAGAGCGTTGTAGTCTTTCTTCCCATGGGCATTGACCGGCATGCTTGCGATAGTGACCACTACGATGGGTAGCATGTAGTCGGGAAGAGTTCCAGCAAGGGTTTGGCGATAGTGGTTGGAGGCCCGTTCTTCCGCGGCAACCACGTAACCCACAAGCTGCTTGCTTCCGTTTCCAATTTGCATGGCCACAACCGCAGCATCCTGTACGCCGGGTTGCACACGTAAAGCAGCTTCTATTTCGCCTAGTTCAATGCGGAAACCGCGCACCTTTACCTGGCGGTCCGATCTGCCTAAGAATCGAATATTGCCATTTGGTTGCCAGTGTCCACAATCACCGGTTTTGTACATGCGTGCGCCGGGCATAGCGCTCAAATGATCTGGAAGAAACTTTTCCGCCGTGGTATCAGGGCGCTCCAGATATCCTCTGCCTACGCTGTGGCCGCCAATAAATATATCGCCGGAAACTCCTACAGGTAATATTTGAAGGTGCTCGTCCAGGATGTACACATTCGTCCCAGATAATGGTCGGCCAATAGAAGGATTGAGCTCCGAGTCAATGCGGCAAGAAGTCGCATCTACAGTACATTCCGTTGGCCCATACACGTTGTAGCATGGCTTTTGCTTGCGCTTGCCCAGCACATTCCATATGTGGTCTGGAATTGGTTCTCCGCCAAGCAAGAGTGTGGTTGAATTCTCAGAGTCTTCCAGTCCGGCTTCAAGAAGCAACTGCACCTGGGTCGGCGTGCAGTCAAGCACATCGATTTTAGTTTCCTGCATGTAGGCCAGCAATGCTGCGCCGTTGCGGCGTATTTCTTCCGGAATAAGGTAGAGCGTCTGTCCCATGGCCAGCGTAATGAGCTGTTTGATGGACGAATCAAATGTAAACGGAGCATTCAATCCCACGATCAAACGATGACTATAAGCCCCATAAATCGCTTCGGTTAAGCCTCCAAAAAGATTGTTCAGGCAGCGGTGCTCAACCATCACGCCTTTTGGAATCCCGGTCGATCCCGATGTGTGAATCACATACGCCAGGCTGCATTCATCAATCCTGATATTTAGATTACTGTCAATTTCCTGAGCAATTACGTCCAGGTCAAGATCAAGCAACACTACGGGGGGCAATTGCTCTGGTAGCCGATCCAGCAAATTCTCATGTGTGATCAGCGCCGTTAATGATGCGCGTTCCATCATCGTTGCCAGACGCGCTTGCGGGTCCCGCGTATCCAATGGCACATAAGCTCCTCCGGACTTCCATATCCCAAGAAGCGATGCAATCATCTCCGTCGAACGATCCAGGCACACACCAACCAAGGACTCGGTCTTTACACCCAGCGTCTGGAGGTAACGCGCGAATCGGTTTGCCTGAGCATTGAGTTGTCCAAAGGTCATGCGTTTTTCGCCGACGATCAAAGCGATTGCCGATTGGTCGCGTTCCACCTGCCTTTCAAATAATTCATGAATGGTGCTCTGCCGGAGCAGGGAAGCGGGTTGTCCTGTACTGCACTGCACCAGCAGCTGGCCGCGTTCGGACGGAGTCATTAAAGGCAACGCGGAAAGTTGTTGTTGTAAGTCATTTGCGATAGCGGTGATCAACACGGAAAACTGACTCCCAAGGCGTTGGATAGTGGCGCGGTCGAAAAGATCGGTACTGTATTTCAGCGAGCCGAGCAGGTCCCTTCCGCTCGCGCTCATGAGAAGGGTCAGGTCAAATTGCGAGCCACTATTGTCCAGCGGAACCAGTTCAGCCGGCGCTCCTGCAAATTGGATAGGTACGCGCGCTTCTCCAAGCGATGCAGCAGACAGCGCCTCCCCTTGGCTTCCCGGCAGCTCTTGCCAGACAAACATGGCTTGGAATATTGGGGAAAGCCCGCCTTCGCGTTTGGGATGCAAATGCTCCACCAGCAGTGAAAATGGATAATTTTGGTGCTTGAGCGCTAGCAGCACCGTTTGCCGCACCTGGGCCAGATAGGAACTAAATGGAAGTGAGCCATCATAATAAGAGCGCAATACCACTGGATTGGCAAAATAGCCAACGACTGGAGCAAATTCAGGCTTGCATCGGCCATTGACGGGTGATCCGAGCAGCACGTCTTCCTGTCCGGAAATCCGGTGTAAGAGAACCTGGAAAGCGCCAGCCAGCAACATGAAAGGCGTAACATTTGCAGTTCGGGCGATATCTTGAATTCTGTGGTACAAATCCTGCTCAAGGCAAAGGCTTTCAGAAGCGCCGCGGTATGAAAAGAGTGCGGGACGAGGACGGTCCTCCGGAAGCTGAAGTATTGGAATATCTCCCGACAATTGTGTGCTCCAGTAATTGAGGAGAGATTCGCCTGCCGCTCCATTGATCTTCTCGGATTGCCACGAGATGAAATCCGGGTAACTGGAATTAAGATCCGGCAACACGGCACGCTGGCCATTGCAGTGCACCAGATATGCCTCGCTCAACTCTTGCAGAATGATCCCAATCGACTGCAAGTCAGCAATGATATGGTGCAGCACGAGCATGAGCACGTCGCCCCCTGTGGGAAGTCCAAAGACGAAGAGCCGGACCGGTGGCATCTTTTCCAAAGGAAACGTATTTTGTACTTCTTCCGTCAGTCTTTCTCGCAGACCCGCCAGTTCACCTTCTGAGAGATCAATGCGCTGAATGTGTTGAGCAGGAGAGATGTTTTTCATCGGCTGGATCAACTGTATTGGCTCACCGTTCACCATCGGGAAAATCGCTCGCAACATCTCATGGCGTTCCATTACTTGCAAGAATGCTTGCTCCAGCGCCTGGAAATCCAATCTATCTTTCAAGCGGACTGCGCTGGCAAGTGTGTACGCCACAGAGTTTGGGGCGACTTTGTAGAGAACCCACAAGCCTTTTTGCCCATAGGACAAAGGCCACGATTCACTCCTATGCAAATTCTCCGGAATCGCCGGCGATTCCTCAGCAAGGCCAACCTGGCTCACAATTATTCCAGCTAAGCCGCGGAGTGAAAGCCCCTCAAGCAAGCTCACCACTTCGATCTGAACTCCCAGCTCCGTTCCAACTCGATTGGCCAGTTCCGTCGCGCCCAGCGAATCCAGACCAATGCCGATTAAGGGTTGATCCAGACTGATTTCAGTGGGGGAGGTTTTTGCGATTTGTGCAACTTGCTCCAGCAGGTGGGATTCAACTAATTCCAGCCGCAGGCCTGGCTCTGTTTCCAGCAAGTCAGCTCTGGTCAGGCGCTCCCCGGAAAATGCAGTTTCTATACTTTGCAACGGCAAAGTGCTGTTGGCTAGTGCTTCCATTTCATTCGCCAGAAAGGCGGCCCGGCATGCTGCACGCTTGATTTTTCCGCTAGTTGTTTTAGGCAGGGCCCCAGGTTTTAGCAGTATGAGGGAATAGATCTGAATACCATGTTCCAGCAGCACTGCCTTGCGAATTTCTGAAAGCAGCTTTTCCTGCGATGCCCCTGAATGGCGATCAACCTCATTCATAACAACCAGGGCCTCATGGCTGTTTACTTCAACTGCAAAAGCTGCGCCACACCCGGGACGTAGACTGGGATGGCATTGTTGTACGGTCAGTTCTATATCTTGTGGATAAAGATTGCGACCGCGGAGAATGATCAGGTCCTTTAGACGGCCAGTAATGAATAACTGTTCATCAGCAATGAACCCTAGATCTCCTGTCCGAAGAAAATGAGTTTTGCTCCCGGATGAAAGTTGCCCCTGAAAGATGGCGGCAGTTTCTTCCGGCCGATTCCAATATCCCTGGGCCACGCTCGGGCTGCTTACCCATATTTCTCCTACACTCGACTTTTTGCACGGCCGTAGTGTATTTGGATCCACGATGCTGAGCTTTTGATCCGGAAGAGCAGCCCCGCATCCCACAAGAACACGAGCTGCTTCATTATCAGACGCTTCGCAAACTATGTTGCGTTCCAAGGCTTCGGCGGAAAGCCGTATCTGCCTTGGCGCACGGGACTGACGGCCTCCAGTCACCATGAGCGTAGATTCCGCCATGCCATAGGAAGGATAGAACGCCTCCGCTTTGAATCCGCACTCGCTGAACGCCGCGGCAAACCGTTCCATGGTTTCCGGCCGCACTGGTTCGGCTCCGTTCACAGCCACTCGCCAACTTGATAAGTCCAGTTCTGTTTTTTCCGCCGACGAAATCTTTCGTGTACAGAGCTCATAGGCAAAGTTGGGAGCACTGCTGCTGTGTGCGCGGTATTGAGAAATGGCCTGCAACCACCGCACAGGCTTTTGCAGAAATGTGATTGGCCCCATTAACACGCACCGGCCGCCCAGATAGAGTGGTTGGAGTACAGTCCCGATTAACCCCATATCATGGTAAAGAGGCAGCCATGTAACAACGGTGGAATCTTTACCTATCTTGCAGGCAGTTTGAATCACTTTCATGTTGTGCAACAGGTTGCCATGAGAAATCATTACGCCTTTGGGAGATGAGGTGGAGCCGGAAGTATACTGCAAAAATGCGATTGTTTTTTCCCCTACGGAAGACTCACGCCACTCATCTGCAAGCGATAGATCGATCGAGTGCGGGCTGATCCAGCGTATGGATGAAACCAGCGGATCGTTTTCATCTCTCGGCAATTTTGCGATCATTTCGGGTGTAGCAAAGGCCAACAGAGGTTGGGCATCGGCTGCAACAGACCGAAACCACGATTCGCCTCGCCGCGAACCATCAAAGTGAAAAGGAAAAGCTGGGACGGCAATTACGCCTGCGTATAAGCACCCCAAAAAGGTGCTGATAAACTCCAGCCCTGACGGAAGCAGCAGGAGTGCCCTTTGGCCCTGCATTTGTCCCTTTTGCAAAAAGGCTCCTACGGCGCGTGCCCTACGATCCAGCGCGGCGAAGGTAACATTCTCATCTTCGCAATTGTCGATGAATGCAATCGCCGTCCGGGAAGAATGATCTTCGGTATGCCGGCGTATAACATCGATAAACGTCGCCAAAGTAGCAGCTTGCGCAATTTGCGAATCAAGAGCGTGCGGTTTCAAGGAGTCCTCCTGAAAAAGGAAATGTATGATTTTTGCTTGACGATTGCGGTTGAGCTGCGTTGCTTAAGCCTGTTTTTATGTTGGGTTGAAAGAGCAATACGGGCGAGTCATGCAGCCCAAATTGAAAATGTCTGCCTGTTTGAATGCTCATCATTAATGCTTCGAAGTTTGCTGGTATAGTGGCCAATATTCGCCGTATCATTTTGATGAAATAAACCATTACTGAAAGAGGTTTATGAGAATGTTGCTGAAGGTTCTATGCGTATTATTTGGTACTTCATTTTTTCTGGCCGGCTTTAACAACCGTTTATTTGCTTTGCCTCTCTGGCTTCAAAACCAGCCCATCCAAAGCGCTGCCAACCATTCAGAAAGTCGCCAGAAAACTCCAACTTCCGGCACGGCAGATTTTGTCTTCCAGGGGAACCGGATGTTTGCCGAACTTGGGTTCGTGCGGCCCGATGGAACGCTGCATAAGGCTTACGCTTTTGTCGATTTGGGTAGTCCCTCTGCCGTCGTGTCCCCCGCGCTTTTCAAAGAGTTAGGTCTTGACCAAAAGAAGCCGCTCAGTTTTCGTGTTGGGGAGATGACTGTCATTGTTGATTCCAGCACTGTGGAAAATAGCTCGTGGCTTCCATCTTCTTTGGGTGATGATCGCAAGGTTGAAGCGGTGCTGCCTGCAGGCATCATGCAAAAGTTTCAGGTTGTAATGGATTATGCGCAACGCACCCTGACCTTGGCACAGCCCGGGACCCTTCAACCGCAAGGTGTTCCCATCCCAATTCGCATTAACGATAAAACAGGCCTGGTTGTGGTAGATGCCACGATCAATGGAAAGCCTTATGCAATTACGATCGACAATGGCTCAGCCTATACATGGCTTCAAAAAAGCGCGGTGCAGCCATGGTTGAATTCTCATCCGGACTGGCAGCGAGGTATTGGTGCGGTCGGAGCCAGCAATATGAGAATGGAAGATGATGGGATTGAAGCAACCGGCACTCTCATAAGAATTCCCGAGATCAAATTGGGTTCACTCAGCCTCCCGCAGATTGGAGCGCTTGCCATCGGGCCAAGCAAGACACAGGGTGATTTCATTGGCTGGTATTCCAAGAAAAACCCCGTGCCTGTGATCGGCTGGCTGGGAGGCAATGTTCTGCAGGGATTTCGAATCATGATCGATTATCCTAACCACGTATCGTATTGGCTGAGCCAAACCGCCCTTGACCCTCACGATCTTGATCAAGTTGGCCTTACCTTGATATCCAGGCAAGGCAGTTATTTTGTGGGCGCGGTTGCCAGCCAGAATGGCAAGCCGACGGTCGATGGTGTTCAGGTTGGAGACAAATTACTTCAAGTGGACAAATTGAAAATAAGTGGCGCGACACGGGGCTCAATACTTTCTGCCATGCATGGTAAGCCCAGCGAAGTCCGGACTCTTATTCTTGAACGAGATGGCAAAACATTTACTATTGAGGCGCGCATCAGGGAGTTTTAGTATTTCCAGCTCTTTTGCAACGTAGCTAAAGCAATTTCACGCTTTACGCCAACTCCTGGAGCCACGCCTGAACATGCTTCCGCATGATTCCAGGAGATTGGCGCATCACCGCTGCCGGCTTACATCGATTGTGATCGTCAGTTGGGGTCATTTCCCTTGGTTGCTGATTGAGGAGTGAACCTTGTAGTTGATGCTGCATGATCTTTGATCTCATTATCATCAAAGAATTGTTGGTACGTTCCATTTACCAGCCAGCCGGGCAGTAAATTGAAAAAGAAATTACTTCCCAGCACTCCGCTGATTCCTCCGGGCAGGGAACTTACGCTCTCAATCCCTTGTGACTGCGACGAAGAGACAGACCTCTTGGAAGGGCCGACAGCGAAAGTGAACGACGCATCGTTTGCCGCCCGGACACTATGCGCGGACGCGTCTACCGACTGAAATGCGCCATCGCGCGGGATGCCCGGTAAATTTGGCAAGGGTGCAGGAAAGGCCCCTCCGGCTGAAGGAATGTTGAACGGTCCGCCAAGGAGGTGAGCAAAAGTGATGCGATGCAATTTTCCCCAGCGGTAATCATCAAGGTTGGTTGAGCCGCCAAAGGCATTGGTAAATGCAGGTCCGGAGAGCAAGGCAAGAGTCCTGGCCATGCTGCTCAGGATGAGAATGTCCCGGCGGTCAGCGGGGTTTTGCACGCCCGATACCTGAAAGAAATTCAAACCAGATGCACCGATTCCTCCAGTTTTAGGAAAGTCTTCCATTAACTGGTGAAGCGCTGAAAGTGTTTCTTCGTCCGCAGGCAGGTGAAGTGCGAAGGGCGCGACGGTAGCGTCAATGATCTGGCTAATAAACTGTCCGCGCCAGACGCTATACAAAGTTGTTGCAACGCTGCTGGCAATCTTTGCTGCGGTACGAGGATGCAGAGTCCCTGGAGGATCAAACGCATCATATCCTTCCGGGATACCACTGGAAGCGGTGAAGTCCCACGCGGAAAGACGCGTGACCGCTTCTTTAATGCCTGCGTTGGAAGCCAACGCTTGCAACTGCGGCAACTGGCTGGTTTGAGCATTGCTGAAAGCTTGCAGGATGAATGGAACAAAGAATCCGGCGTCAACCATCACGGTATCCGCCTGTATTTTGATCATGTCATCTCGGGAGATTTTTCCTGACGATAAGAGTTGCCGGAGCAATTCTGTTTCCCGTTGCGCACGAAAACCAACGTCGAATGCGTAGGTAAGATAATAAATCCCTCCACCGGGCCGTAGCGTTCCCAGCGGATTATTGTTGAGCGTAACGCCAATAGGATCATTATTGCTGTTGACAAAGAAACCTGCCGGAGGATTGGTGATATGCGGCATCTCCGATGCAGGAAGAATCTCAAAGGGCAGAGCCTGATTGGGTTGCGGGTGGATTACTGGCAGCCATTCGTTTCCGCCTGTGCCATTGCGGATGAAGAAAGGCGGAAGCCCATTGACGGTTCCGGCTTGAAGGTCCTCGCGAACAGGAATCTCACCGGTGCCAAAAAAAGCGATGTTACCCCGGATATCGGAGACGGCGACGTTCAAGGCGGGAGAGGTAAAAAAGGAATTGCCTTTTTCAAAATCCTTCAAATTTTTGGCTTCACACCACGCAAGCAGGGCTTCCAGTTCACGTGTGCCACTGAAGCCTACCCACTGCAAGGTGATGCCAACACCTGATGCGGGATCAAATGAAACCAGCGGGCCATTACTGCGCCGAGGTACAACCAACACGGCGGGTGGGATCCCGTTACCTGGTGGAACGGGTACGATAGTCCCAGATTGATTGACAAAAAATTGCTGTGGGATTGGTACAACCGGCTCTTTGTTACCTTGAAATATAGTGCTCAAGCCACTGGGGGAATTGGCATCCGCGACAATTGCTTCCTGGAAAGTATCCGTAGTATCTAATCCGCTATCTGTGACACCCCAGGCAACGAACTGATTATGACCAAGAGTGATAAATGGAACTCCCGGAAAGCCTTCTCCAATGGCATTGAATGTCTCTGACTCAAGATGTATCGGATACCATACCGCCGGCGTTCCCAAGCCTAAATGAGGATCGTTCGCTACCAGGGCAGCGCCATTGCTCGATGCGGATCGGCTGACTGCCCATACGTTTGAAAATCCTTGTTGGCGGTTTTCCTGATACCTGCGAAAAATATCCAGGTTGTTCGTAATGTTCAGGTAGTCTTTGGCCAATTGGATGGCTCTGGGTTTGAGAAAGTCAGGGAACATGGCAACCGACTGATGCGATTGTCGAGATGTCGTTGCGCTTCTCACCAGAGAATCGGGCACAGTCGTGGCAGGTGTAAACGGAGCAGAACGCTCCAGATCGTCAAAATAGAGTTTTGTTCCATCAAATCCATTGGTACTTCCTGCCGCCTGGTAGCTCAACAAATCAAGGGTTGGCTGTGTGTCATTTTGGAATGACAGACCAAATGAAATCAGCTTGACCACAGCCAGGCTATCCACCGGTGCCCAGGGAGCGAACTGAGTCAGGCCCAGCGCCCCATATTCAGGTGGCAAAGGATGTGATTGGGCATATGCATTTACGCCATCCGCATAAGCCTGCAATATCTTCTGCATGCGGACGGATTGCAGCGGCAGAGAACGCTGCGCGGCGCGGCCCAGCCCTACCGTGCGGACCTGCACATCCTGGGCCAACCCGGCCACACCAACCAACTCCGCGAGTGTCCCGTTTGCTTCCCGCCGGCTTACGTCCATTTGAAATAAGCGGTCTTGAGCATGCACGTAGCCCTGTAAAAAGAACAGATCGTGTTCGTTTTGCGCTTGGATATGCGCAACGTCGTTTGTGTCGCGAGTAATCGAGGCACAGTTGTTCAAGCCACGGATCTGAAGCGTTGAGGGCGTTCCTTGCCCCTGGTTACAATCTTTCGGAAAAGCAAATCCGGGTTGAGACAATGCGATTCCTGATAAGCAGATGGTGAGTAAAAATCCGAAGATTCTGTGCATTGCTAGCCTCGAGTTGTTCTAGAGTGAAAATGAAATAAACTTTTATGCCACTCGCTTTAGGCGCGAGATTTGCGAGAGGGCTGAACTTTCATAGCCGTGATGGGAACCATAGGAGTGAGCCGCAGCAGGATTCATGCTCACTCGTTTGCTTTTTTATGTGAGTACAAAAAAACGAGGCTCTTTAGTCAGCGCGGCGACTGTATGTGCTTGTTAAACGTGAAGGTAAATTAAAAAAGGAAAACTTGAGTGTAAAGCCCAGCGGACTGCGATCATTCTCCGCGAAGAGCAATGGTTGGCTGCACGCCTGTAGCGCGCCTTGCTGGAATGTAACACGCCCAAAATGCAACCGCTGTGAGTAACAACGTTACAACGGAAAAAGTAAGAGGATCGGTTGCGCTGACGCCGACGAATAGGCTGGCCATGCCGCGACTAACCGTCCACGCCAAAATGAGTCCAGCCAGAATGCCAAAAAGAATCAGGGTGCAGCCTTGCCGCAAGATCAAGACAAGAACGTTGGCTCGATTCGCGCCCAGCGCCATACGAATGCCAATCTCCTGTGTACGCTGGCTTGCAGTGAAGGAAACAACACCATAGACGCCTACCACTGCCAAAATCATCCCCAGCACTCCCATAGCGCCGGCCAGAATCGCTCCCATCCGGAAGATAAAAAAACCACCCGGACCACCAAGCGCTTCTCTCATCGTTTGTAAATCAGAAATTGGCAAACCTGGATCCAATGATTGGATCTCACGTCGCACCTGTGTGCGGAGATATTCCGGGCGGATCAAAGAACGGACCTGAAGCACCCGCTTGGAACGGAAATTCTGCGCCAGCGGAAGATAAAAATAAGGCTGCGGAGTTTCTCCCATGAATGTGTACTTACCGTCCGGCACAACTCCAATCACTCGCACAAACGGCCCGGTGGAGGCCGACAAGCTGAATCGCTTTCCAAGAGGACTCTGGTTTGGCCAAAAGCGGGCGGCCATGGTCTGGTTTACTAGCGCGACAGATGGCATAGTCTCATCATCTGCCTCAACTGGAGCGCGACCTTGAAGTAGGGGAATCCGCATGTTTTCAAAATAGCCCGGGCCGACAGAGTTGTACAAAACTGTTGGAGGTTGCTGGCCAGCAGGAACTGGTTGTCCTTCAACATAAAAGTTGGCCGTGTCAAAGTAGCCGCTCATGGGGTAACTGAATGCGAAGCTGACAGATTGAAGTCCGGGCAGTTTGCCAATACGAGTCTGCAGTTCGCGATAAAAATCCTTCGTGCGTTGCGCGTCGTAGCCGATCTGGTGCGGATCCAAAACAGCGTTTACTACGTTATCTGGGTCAAAGCCCAGAGACATCCGCTGCATTCCCGCGAGGCTACGGACAAAGAGCCCGGCAACAATAAGGACCGTGAGTGATCCCCCCACCTGCGCCACCACAAGAAAACTGCGTATTCTCTGGCCAAAGCCACCAGCGGAATCGCTCCTTCCACCTTCCCGCAAAACCGAGTTCAGGTCTGTACGGGAGCTTCGTAGCGCTGGCCAAAGGCCTACCACAATTCCGGTGAAGACTGCGGCTGCAAGAGAATAGGCAAAGACCTTCCAGTCAAAGCTGAAATTGAGCCTTACGTTTCCAACGGGGTGGATTGCACTCAGCCAACTGCTTGCCAGCCATCCAAGTACCACTCCCACAGCTCCGCCTACCACTGCAAGAAAAATACTTTCAATCAGGACCAAACGAATGAGTCGGAAGCGTCCAGCGCCCAGGGCCGCACGGACAGCCATTTCGCGACGGAGGACCATTGCACGAGCGGCCAAAATATTGGCAACGTTTAAACAGGCAAGCAGCAGGACCAGGCCAGCAAGAAGCAAAAACAGGATGGCAATTACAAGAATGATGTTTGTTCCCAGCGGCACGGGCCGGGACAGCCTTTCGGGGATCACATGAAACTTGATGCCCTTGTTGGTCACCGGATATTGCTCGGCAAGGCGTTCGCCAATTACCGTTACCGCTTGCTGTGCCTGAGCAAGATTCGTTCCCCTTTGCAGCCGCCCCAGGGCACGGATATGCCGGGCGCCACGGTTTTGCGCCGATCCTCCGGGGCTGTCTGCCTGAAGAGTAGTGCCCTTATTCAAGGGAAGGTAACAGTCCATCTCAGCGGCAAAGACTAACCCCTCGAATTCTTTGGGGGCTACTCCCACAATGGTGGCAGGACGGCCATCCACGTGTACCTGCTTGCCCAGGATACTGGGGTCGCCACCAAACCTTTTTTCCCAATAGGAATATCCAAGAACAAGAGGCCGGTCATCGCTCATCATTTCGCCTTCACTGGGGAGAATCAGCCGGCCCAGAAGAGGCTTCACGCCCAACGCGGAAAAGTAGTTTCCGGTTACATAATTGATGGCAACTTCTTCGGCCTTGTTATCAGCGCTCAATCCCGCAAAGTTCGCTTCATAACCAAATATGTCAGAAAATTGGCCGCCTGCTTGCTTTTTGAAATCCTGCAAATCCAGATAAGAAAAGAAATACGATCCCAGCGGTGCGTCCTTTTGCTCGGTGGCTAACACCATGATCTCTTCTGGTGCTCGCACTGGTAGTGGACGAAGCAAAAAGCCGTTCAGGACACTAAAAATGGTGGTATTGGCGCCAATCCCCAGCCCTAATGTGATGGTTACAACAGCCACCAACACGGGGGACTTGCGCACTATCCTGAATGCATGACGAAAGTCTTGCATCAGTGTTGCCAATAACACAGCTCCACGGCTACCCATTTTCATGCTCCGGGGTGAATCTATTTCGTCCTGGGCCACTGGCGGTCATCTATTATGTATCGTAATCTTGATAATCAGATTACAAACAACGTTTGTATTTTCAAATGCAGTGCCAATTTAGTTCTGCAGAGGAAGCACAATCTTAATATAAGAAGGAAATGCGGCGATATATGCAAAGGAATTTTCTAACAAAACGGTATCGTCTTTTGTGCTGATCTCATGAAATCCCGCCATCCGATAAGTGATGAACATCATCCTGTTGCGATCATTGGATTTGAATTCTGCCAACAGGCGGACACCTGCGTCCCGCGCAAGGCTAAGGATATAGGTTAAAAGAATAGTGCCCACACCTCTGGACATAACCCGGCAAGACATTAGCAATAGTTTAATGGTCCATTGCCCTGGTTCTTGCTGAATAAGTGCTAATCCAATTTTTCCATAAGGGCCCCATTTATCATCCAGGCCCGCAATGAGCAGCAAGTGGTCGTTGGACTCTCGCAGTTGGGCTAGCTCCTCATAGGAATAAGTCCTGCCCGTGGTGTTTAGTTGGTTGGTCCGCACGGTCAGTTCTTCAGCTCGCCGAAGATCGAACTCGGTAGCCAGGGAAATTATGAACTTCATCTCCAGAGTTGACAGGAATTCCTCTTGTGGTCCGGTAAATCCAGTTTCGGCCTTTTTCCGGGCTGCTTCCGCCAGATACATTTTTCTGCGCTTCGCGCTCTCGTCAGTAATGAATGCGGGAATAAACTCCGGCCGCGAAATCAGGGTATCGATTTCAGGCACATCAAAAGTGCGGATTTGTGGGATGGCATAAGTGACTTCGGCACGTTCAAATTGCTGGTCGTCCACGAATGCAACTGAGTCAGCGTTGATGCCTATCTCCTGGACAATTTCGGCGATGTTGGCCGATTTGGCGTTCCAGTTAATTTTGGGGTAGATGAAAAATTCGTCAATACCAAACTCGTGCAATTTTGCCATGGCCATATAGTGTTCATTCTTGCTGGCGATAGAGTTTAGAATGCCGCGGCCATCAAGGGTCTTCAGGATTTCAGAAATATGTTGCCGGAGCTGGACTGTATCGCCCTCGAGCAGCGTTCCTTGCCACAAGGTATTATCCAAGTCCCATATCACGAGCTTGATCGCCTTTTGGGAAATCGTAGTCTCACGTAAGGATTGCGTTGCCTGTCCTTCAGCGTAGATGGCCATGGCTATACCTCCTTGGGCGGGCAGGTTGCGATGGCAATCTGCTGAATCTGTGTACTGCCTTCAATCACTTCCATAACTTTGGCATCGCGCAAGAGCCGCATGACTGGGTATTCATCGGTGAAACCGTTTGCGCCATGTACCTGGACGGCATCATTCGCCGCTTTGGTGGCTGTTTTTGAAGCAAAATATTTTGCGATCATCGTTTCGCCGAGCGCTTCAGGGCTGTTTGATTGGCGGAGATAGCCCGCGCGATAACATAGCAGCCGGGCCGCTCGAGTATTCACGATCATGTCAGACAGTTTGCGTTGAATCAGCTGATGTTTTGCAATAGGAGCGCCAAATTGTGTGCGTTTGCTGCTGTAATCTAAAGAAGCGTCCAGGCAAGCCTGGGCGATGCCGACGCAGCCCCAGGCCACACTATAGCGACCATGGTCCAACGCCGTGGGGACTGCCTGGACAGCGGCAAATCCGATTTTTCCCACCGCATAGCTGGCAGGCACGCGGCATTCATCAAGATGAATGTTTGCCAGCAGGGAAGCGCGGGTACCTGCCACCGAGATCGCATGTTTGGTCAGGCCCGGAGTGCTCGCTGGAACGGCAAATGCGGACAGCCCTTTTCCACTGTGGGCAATTACCAGAAATAGATCAGCAATCTGCCCAAATGTGATCCAGCTTTTCTTTCCTGTTAGTATCCAGCGATTACCGTCCGCGCATGCTTTCGTTTCAATGTTCGCAGTGTCACTGCCTGCCGAAGGCTCAGATAATGCCAGAGCTGCAATCAGTGCCCCCTTGACCAGAGACGCCGCATATTCCTCTTTGAGAGCATTACTTCCCCATCGCAGTATGGAAAGCGTTACCATGTCGTGTACGGTAAGTAACGAACGCACAGAAGAGCAGCCCCGTGCGATTTCTTCAGTTAGCAATCCATAGGTAATAGGTTCCATACCAATGCCACCAACCGTTTTTGGCGCTGGTGCTGCCAAATAACCTTGCTCTTTCAGTTCCCTGATAATGCAGAAGGGAATTCGGCCTTCCTTGTCCCACTGCCCGGCGAAAGGCGATATCCGTTTTTCAACAAATTCCCTAAAGCGATACCGAGCCTCTTTCTGTTCATGAGAGAGCTCAACCTGCATGGTTTTCTCCCACCGGAACCGTGGCTTCGTTCTCGTTGGCACTCTGTTTCTTTTCAATCAGCGCAACAATCCGGGTGATGGTACGGAAGTTTTCGAATTCAAGGTCCCCATCCTCAATCTTGACCAAGAACTGCGATTCGATAAAACTGATTAGCTGGACAAGTATGAGAGAGTTCATGAATCCGCCGGCGAAAATATCGTCATCGTTACCCAGGCCCTGATGGCGAAAAAATCTTCCTAAAAATTGCCGAACCTCTTGCTGTGTTTTCTCCATTGTCTCTTCCTCCACCTGGGCTCCGAGTGCCGGAATGTAACCCGTTCTTTTTGGTTCCTTGCGAACTGCAGTCTCTTACACTGCCTTCTGAACCAATGAAACTGCCGTACGATAGTCATAAAAGCCCTGGCCATTTTTGCGGCCATGCAGGCCGGCCCAGACCATTTTTTTTAGTAACGGACAAGGCCTGTACTTATCTTCGTTGTAGCTTTCATAAAGCACTTCGAGCGAGTGCAAGATCGTATCCAGCCCGATCAAGTCGGCTGTCTCAAGCGGACCCATCTTGTGGCCAAAACAACTGCGGAAAAGCTGATCAATGTCCTTTGCATCGGAAACCTGGTCCTGCACCACAAAAATGGCTTCATTGATGGTGACCATCAACACCCGATTCGACACGAACCCAGGCATGTCTCCAACCACGATCAATTCTTTGCCCATGGCATGCAGCAGACTTTTAGTGATGTCTAGCGTTTCACCGGATGTGTGGTATCCGGGAATGACCTCCACTGTCGATTTCAGGTGCGCTGGATTCATAAAATGTATGCCAACAATACGGTCAGGCCGCGCCGTGGCTGAAGCAATCCTGGTTATTGAAATGGCAGATGTGTTTGCTCCAAAGATGCAGTGTGGGGGACATAGCTGGTCAATCTGGCGATAGACCTGTTCCTTGATGCTCCAGTTCTCCACAACATTTTCAATGACAAAATCCGCTGTGGAAAGCCTGCCATATTCGGTGGTGGTAACAATGCGGCCCAGCGTTTCATCTATATTCACCTGGGCAGAACGTGCGTTGAGCATTTTGGCCATGCGCAGGTCGGTGCGCATTTGTTTCTTCGCTTTTTCCAGTTGCTCACGGCTGGTGTCTACCAGAATTACCTCCTGGGCAACCGCGACAGCACACTGCGCCACGCCAATGCCCATCACGCCGGCACCCAGAATCCCAATCCTTTTGAAAGTCATTTTGCTCTCCATCGGTGACTGCCGCTTTAAACGTGTGAAGCTGTTGAAAGTTGCGATGAACAAGGACTGCCTGCCTCCAGTGATTCCACTTTGGATGGACTGGTAAGCTCGACTAGCTCTTTGTTTTTCTGCAAAGGATCGCACAGGACGGCAGCGAGGAGTTGTTCGTAGTCATCCAAAATACGAGTGATAGTCAGCTCGTTAAAATATTTGAGATGGTAGGAAGTGTAGACTTGCGTGCCCAGATGCGTAGAGCGTGGAAAAACATCTATCCGCAATGGGTAAGCCGTTTTAGCATAGAAAAGCCCCATAGATCCGTCGTTTACCGGGCCACTAAGGTTTTGGAAATAGAAGATACTTTCAAAGAGCAAACTGTCAGGCGGCAATTGCAACCAGGCGCGCAGTTGCTGCACGCGCAAGTGTTCATAGGGAATTAATTCAACCTGCTTTTGCTGCACGCGCGAAAGCCATATAAGAAATTCGATCTCCGGTTCTACTTGCAGACGGACGGGCAGGAAATTAAGGGTCTGCCCAGTCATTTGTTGTATGTTGTCAAACCCCGCCGATCGTCCTGTCATGGCCACGCCAAGGACCACATCTTCAGTTCCGCAATACCGGCTCACCAGTAGTGCCCACGCAGCCTGGAAGACAACGCTCTCCGTTAGTCGCCGAGAACGGGCCAACTCACGAACTCCCTGCGTCACGGTAGCAGAGAGAACCCGCTCGATCCGTGCAAAGTCCATTCCTGCCTTCTGCATATTTCCTGGGACTTTCTTTACAAGAGGAGTAGGCATTTCTGCTCCACGAAGCTCTTCCATCCAGAATAACTTTGTTTTCGTAAGGTCCTGGCGTATTAGCCACGCGATGTAATCCCGATAGGCGGCTTTTGGCCTTTCTTCATGTGGCACATTGCGCTCTAGTGAGGCGTATAACGCCGCGTGTTCAGCGGTGAGGAGAGAAAGACTCCATCCTTCCATGCACATGTAATTAAAACTCAGCACGGTATAGAAGGCGTCCGAGGCTGTCTGGGCCAGAAATACCCGAAGCTGTGGAGGACGAGTGAGATCAAGCCCCCGGATACTGTCTCTTTTTAGATAATTATTGAGCCGTGGTTCTACTTCGCTTTCCGGCACATCTCGCCAATCTTCATAGACCAGAGGGATACGCACATTGCGATGAAAGATCTGCAGCGGGCGCTCCAACCCCTTCCACAAAAACGATGTGCGCAGAATCGGGTTTCTTTTTGCGAGGAGCTGCAGGGCCTGGTCATAAAGAGGGACTACGAATTTTTGCTGAAAAAAGTCAACCCGCTGTACCAAATTGATTGCAGAATCCTCGCTCGCTAAGTGCTGAACCAGCATTTCTTCCGCGAGCGCACTCAGCGGAAGAGCATCTTCAATATCGCAGTCTTCGCCGAGATGGGCCATTAAGTCAGGCCGATCAAGGTTAGCCAACGGAAAATCTTTTCCACCGTCAGATAGATCCAGCGCGATCTTGTCATGTGTTTGGGTTCGCGCTGGTTTGGATCCTTTTAGGAGAGGAGATGTATCAGCAGGTTCTTGCTGAAGTAATTGTTGCCCCTCAATTATCTCTGCCAGTTCACCGATCGTCTGGTGTTTAAAGATTTTCTGCGCGGTCAGGTTGAGTCCCGCCTTTTGAATCAGCGCAATTACTCGAAGAGCGCGAATGGAATCCCCACCCAGGTCAAAGAAGTTGTCCGCCATTCCAATCTGTTCGATACCCAGAACTTCTTTCCACGTTCCAGCCAGCATTTCCTGGAGAGGTGTTTTTGGGGGAACAAATGCGCTGGCGAGGAACCGATCATAAGCAGGCATCGGCAATGCATCGCGGTCCATTTTGCCGTTCGCATTCAAGGGCAATGTTTCAAGAAATACAAACTGGGATGGAACCATGAATTCTGGCAGCCTGTCCCTTAAGTAGCACCTCAGTTTGAACACCAGAGATTGAAGCATTTTCTCGCGGACGGGAAGGTTGGTGTACTGAAGGCTGGAGTCTGCGGCTGCAATTTCATCGTCGAAGCGCATGTTCCAATGACCGCTATCGTCCTGCGCTTGATGTTCCATGAGAACGCTGAACTGGCCAGGCATATCTCCGCGCCGCAAGCCAACCTTCACTTGGTATCCAAGTTTTTCTCCAAGGTCCCAGAATGCCTCGGGATCAATTCCAACAGCGGTTTGTGCCTCCGCATTACTTTGAAGTTCTTCGACTTTGATATTACGTTGAGAAGAATCTGCTAGCATTTGTGACAGATGCGTTTCACTTATAACCCGGCTATTGGGGACGCGCGTCAGAGCAGCTGTTTGAGGCTGTGCGGCGCAAAGATATTCGCGCCATTGATCCCACTGAAGCTCCGTTTGTTGCCAGTCTTCCCATGCGATTGGTGCAGGCCTGGGCGGGACTCCTCTAACTTCTAAGATGGCGTCATAACGGAAGCGGGTCATTTCATTGGAATTCTTTCCCTGCCGCAGCCAGATTTCCGCCCCGGTTACAGCTCCCATCCGGGCTGGCAATGCATAAAAGAATGCCGGATCGACTGCCAGTTCCTGTTCTTGCTGTATTCTCGCCAGAACGCACTGGCGCAAGGCCTCCACACTGAAGGATCCATCTACCCGCGACATCTCAACCGAAAGATGAAAGGGTTCCATCAATCCGCCATGGCGTACGTCTCCGAGGAAAATATGGCCGCCGTCACGCACCATAATCTCAGCGGTTGCCAACACCTGCGTCAGGTACTCTTCATCGGGAAAATACTGGATTACCGAATTGAGGATAACGACGTCAAAGCTGTTCGGGAATCCTTCGACAACATCAACAGCTGGCTGCCGTTTCAACTCAACTCCGGAGTATTCCGGCTTGTCTTTAATGACGCTTCGAATATATTGCAGGCCACGCTGTGAAATGTCCGTGCCCACGTATTGTTTGCAATGCGGCGCAATTGCTAATAACAACAATCCAGTCCCACATCCCAGTTCCAGCACCCTTGCCGGCTTGAATGCCAGGATCCGCTTTATTGTGCCGTCCAGCCATTCCTGCATTTCGCCCGCATCAATCTGGTTTCCCGTATAGCTGCTGTTCCAGCCGGCGAAGTTGTGACCGCCACTTGTTTGAATTTCCAACGGTTGCTGGTAGGTTTCATCAAAAACAGAGCGCCATTGCTGAACGTGATCTGCATTTAATTCCCGTCCAAGGGTTTCTGCCTGCGGGCCTGCAACAATATAAGCTACTAGTTGTTTCGTGCCGGTACGGTCTTCTCGTGCCAGCACAACAGCATCTTTCACTGCCGAATATTCACGCAGCCGCACTTCAATCTCACCCAGCTCAATTCTGTAACCGCGAATTTTTACCTGGTTGTCTACCCGGTCAAGAAATTCCAGGACTCCACCTGGCAGCCATCGCACCAGGTCGCCGGTTCTATAAAGTCGTGCGCCGCCATCTATAGAAAAGCAATCTGGTACAAACTTGCTAGCGGTGAGCGCCGGGCGGTTCAAATAACCGCGGCCGACGCCCACCCCTCCGATATAGAGTTCCCCAGGCACTCCGACGGGTACAGGTTTCTGCGATCGATCCAGCACGTAAATTTGAATGTTGGCAATGGGGCGGCCGATCGGTACCGTCGTGCGATCCATCTCTTGTCCACAATCCCAGGCGGTTACATCGACTGCCGCCTCTGTTGGACCATAAAGGTTATAGAGGCGTACACCGGGAAAGAGTGTTGTGAACCGCTTGGCGGATTCCGGCGGCAATACCTCACCGCTGCAGATAACACGCCGAAGGGAAGTGCAACTTCCCAGATCGGGCGTTTCCAGAAATGGCTGCAACATGGAAGGTACAAAATGCAGCGTGGTGATCTTTTCGTTGCGGATTACACAAACGAGGTATTCGGGGTCCTTATGCCCACCAGGGCGCGCCACTACAATCGCTGCTCCCGCCAGAAGCGGCCAAAAGAACTCCCATACGGAAACGTCAAAACTAAAAGGAGTTTTTTGCAGTACCCGATCGCTGGAATCAAGACGATAAGCATCCTGCATCCACAGCAGCCGGTTACAAATGCCGCGATGGCTATTCATTCCCGCTTTTGGCTTCCCCGTGGAGCCGGAAGTATAGATGGCATAAGCCAGATGATCAGATGTGATTTCACATTTCGGATTTAGTTCACTGAGTTCTCGATTCAGACTCATCTCTTCGAGTACCGGCAATTTGAGTTTGAACCCATCAAGCAGTTCAGCTACATTTCTTTGGACGAGAACAACCGGAACCTGGGAATCTTCCAGCATGAATCGCAGGCGCTCCAATGGATACTCAGGGTCAAGCGGGAGATAGGCCGCTCCGGACTTTAGAATGCCTAGCAGGCCAACCACTATTTCCAGGGACCGGTGGGCCATTATTCCCACGATGGAACCGGCAGCATTGTGCTTGATTAAGTAATCCGCAACACGATTCGCACGCTGGTTCAGCTCGGCATAGCTGAGTACCGTTCCTTCAAATATGCAAGCCGGAGCTGCAGGCGACTTTCTCACCTGCTCTTCAAACAAGAAATGCAAAGGATGTTCCAGGTCAAACAACATCCTGGTATCGTTCCACTCAATAGTTACCTGCCGGTATTCTTCGTTCGTGAGCAATGACAGAGAAGAAATCGGACAATCTGGGTTTGTGACCACTTGCTCCAGTACGCGCTTCAGGTGTCCTGCCATACGTTGAGCCATCGCATCGCTGAATAGATCAGTGTTGTACTCCAGCAATGCTGTAAAACCGTCGGGCTGCTCTGCTATCGTGAGCCAAAGATCAAATTTTGCTGTGGCCTGGCCAAGTTCAAATGCAGTAATGGTAAGGCCCGGCAATTCCATGATCTGCGGCCCACGCACTGTATCGAAATTGAGCATGATCTGGAAAAGAGGGTTGCGGCTCATATCCCGATCGGGCTGGAGTTCATTCACCAGTTTTTCGAAAGGCAAATCCTGGTTTGCATAGGCATTCAGAGTGTTATCGCGAACTATCTGGAGTATCTGGCGAAAATCTGGATCGCCGGCTAAATTGGTGCGCATGACCAACGTATTTGCAAAGCAGCCGATCAAATCTTCCAGTTCTCGATACTGGCGGTTAGCAATCGGACATCCAATCAGGATGTCATCCTGGCCACTGTACTGATGAAGCCAGACGCTCAAAGCTCCCAGTACCAGCATGAAGCTGGTGGCGCCAGCACTTTGACAAAGCTGCCGTGCCGGGGCAGTCAAAGCTTTGTTGAATGCAAATGAAAAGCTAGTACCTTTAAACGAATAGACGCTTGGCCGGCTCTTATCAATTGGCAACTGGAGCATAGGAAGCTCTCCGCTCATTTGCTTCTTCCAGTAGCCGAGCTGCGATTCCAGCCTTTCGCCTGACAGCCAATTTGTCTGCCACTCAGCAAAGTCAGTGTATTGGACCTGGAGTTGCGGCAGAACCGGTTGCTGGCCATCTCTGAATGCGCGGTAACATCCAAGGAACTCTTTGAAAAATACTGATGCCGACCAGCCATCAAAGACGATATGGTGGGCCGTGCCTATCACGACATATTGGTCCTCAGCCAATCGAAGCAAGGTGATGCGCAGCAATGGAAGACAAGACAGATCAAAAGGCTTTGCTACCTCGTCCTTAGCGATCTGTTCGATATGCGCATTACGCTGAGATTCAGGAATGCTTGCCAGTTCAATCAGTTGTAAATCCAGGGGAAAGGGTTCGTGAATAATCTGGACGGAAACGCCATCTTGCGATTGAAAGGTTGTGCGTAGCGCTTGGTGCCTCCGCACGATCTCATTGAACGCTTTGTGCGCCGCCGCAACATCAAGAAGCCCGGAAATGCGCGCTCCAAAAGCGACATTGTATGCGGTGCTGCCGGGTACAAGCTGGTCAAGAAACCAGAGCCGCTGCTGCGCAAAGGAAAGCGGGGCAGACCCGGAGCGGGAACGGTTGGGGATTGTTTGTTTCTGCTGGCTTTTGCCTGCCATCCACTTTTGCAGCAGGAGCTGTTTTGCGGTGGAAACCTGCTGGGCAGAACGGACCTGATCAGATGTAGACACGCGATGCTCCTCAGAGTGTGAGCCCATGAACTATTTCTCCGGGATTGAATCAGTGGGCGTGGTTGTGACGATTATGGTCAACAGAAATGGCCCTAATTCGTACGAACAATGAAGGTTTGTACTGGAGCCATGTTTTGAGACCTTGGTCTAAGCCGGCACTTGCGCGGCCATGCGCGACTGGTTAAGCGACGTTTGCATGACACTATCAATCGCTGCATCAATCTGATCTTGCTTACAGCCCAGCCCAATATTACGGACCCTCATGATCTCGTCAACAATCAACCGTTGCTCTTGATCAATGGCCAGGGCCTCTACATATGGCATACAGGTGAATGCAATCATGGAGTAGAGTGGCTGGTACCGATTTGGATAGAGTTCTGACATGCGACGCTCTATCTGCTTGCGGAACACAAACTGCGGATCGGCCAGGGATTTTCGCAGCTCAATATAGTGCTCCTTGCAGAGGTCGGCCATCGTATCCAGGTTGGGTTTGCGCAAGCGCTCGTATTTCTTAAACGCTTCGCTCCAATTGTGCCGGGATTGCTCAAGACATTCCATCAGGACGCCACAATCTTCCCAGCCGGCATTCGCGCCCTGCCCGTAATAAGGAAAGATCACGTGCGCTGCATCCCCGATCAGACCGACCTTTCCCTCAATGCTCCAGGGCTCACAACGGATACTCACCATCGTACTTGCAGGAGTGCTCTGGAAGTCCTGTGCCAACTGTGGAAGGTCTTCGACCACATCGGGAAAGACTCGCGAGAAGAACGAGACAATTTCCTTGGCGCCAGTCAGGCTGGAGAATGAAACGTCTCCTTCAAAGGGCATATGCAAAGAGCATGTGAAACTGCCATCAGTATTCGGGAAGCCCAGCAGCATGTATCGCTCGCGCGGCCACATGTGCAGGACCGTTTTTGTCTTGGCCCATGGAACTCGAGCAGTTTTAGGAAACACAATTTCTTTATAACCCTGATCGAGAAACTGCTGCGAATAGTTAAATCGTCCAGATCTTTGCAGAATGCTGCGAACGGAGGAGAACGCGCCATCTGCTCCAATGATCCGGTCGGCTGGTTCAAGATACGTATTTCCGGCGGCCAAGTCCTTAATTTCCACGGCCAGTGGAGACCAGCGAATGCCAACGCACTTTTGATTGAATCTCAGTTCAATTTCAGGGCGTTTCAAGACTTGCTGCAAAAAAAGGCGGCCAAGATCAGAGCGCCGCACGGAATACAGTGCTTCATTTCTGTTTCCGTATGGCTGATAGGCAATCTGCCCTTCTGAGTTGTGAATGCATCGTCCGTAGGCCGGCACTGATATCTCTTTCAGAAACCCGGCGATTGGCAGGCCTTCCAATGCTTTGAACCCCCGGTCGCACAGAGTGAGGTTAATGGCCTTTCCGTTATCTCTGGTGCTCTCAAGTATTTCTTCTGAACTGCGTTCTAAAAGGACTATTTTGTATCCTTTATCCACAAGCCGGAGGGCTAGCAAGCAGCCAACGGGGCCGGCGCCCACTATGACAACTTTATCCATGGCAGACTCTCTTTTTTTATGGTGTGTAAGACAAGCGATCCTGGAGATCCGGCGGATACCGCGACTGCGCCGAACCTCCACTAGATCGGGTAATGTGGGGAGGGTTTCAGTTCCAGTTTCTATCGACGTGTTTTTATGACCTGGCTGATTAGTCCTGGTCGTCACCCTTTAGTCTTTGGGCCGTCGCAGTCTCAATGTTATTGGTGACCGTATCGATTAAGAGCAGCTTCTGGCCGTCTTGAAGAACGACAAAGTTGAAGGTCTTGGCTTGAAATGCAGGAGACACATTGGCCAAGGCCAGCGTCCCTGAGCAATCAGCATTTACGGTGTATGTGGCTGTAAAGGTAAGATTGTTGATCACCACGTGGCCATTCGCGATGGTACCGCTGCCATTGGTGACGTTGCCCCTACCGTCCGCTTGGAATTTGGCAACAAATCCAAAGGGTGAGTTTCCACTTTGAAATCCCGACTCACTCAAGGAGTAGGTGCCTTTTAATTGATTGTTTGAACAATGGGTGTCTGGATTCACGGAAATGCGCTCGCCCTCTCCAGTGAGAACATCGCCAGGTATGTCATCAATAAGGACAAACTTGCTTCCGCCATCGCGAAGAACAAAGTTTTCGATTCCTACGTCACCATCGTTGCTGGTGACTTTTAGTTGCCCTGAGCAATCGGCATTTACAAAATACGATCCCAACAGGGTGATGTTATTGACAATCAGACCGGGAAATCCCTGTGTGCCATTACCGCTGGGAATGCCGCCGCGTCCATCGGCAACAAAGCTAAAAACAAACGTTGTTTGAAAAGCGCCTCCTGCAATGCCTGTGAGCTCGACTCCATAGAGGCCTCTGAATGTTTCATTCGTGCACCGCTCATTCGCATGAGCGAGGTTGGCCGACGCAAACAAAAATATGCAAGCGGCGGTAATTCCAGTGAGATGCTTAGCAATGATTTTCATAGAACCCATTTCTCCTGTGTTGGATTTAACTTCTCAAACTTTGGAATAGCGGTGATGCCCATGGGCGCGAGCACCCTGGGACTCTGTTTGGCTGATAGTTCAAGCGGTCTGAGCACTCCCAGGACTAAACGCCACCATCATTTTTTTGACGAAATTATTTTTTGCAGTAATAGTTGCCGGTCTGACTGACACAACATTGCTTTAGCCCAGGTTCTCAGCCAGGTCTGCCGCTTCCTGATCAGAGAGATCATTCAGTTTTTCAAGTAGCAACAATTCAATGGTTTCGGATAATTGAGCAATAGTTGGACTCTCGACCAGCTTGCGCAACGGAAGCTCAATTGGGAACATTTCTTTCAGGCGGGAAATGAGCCGCGTCCCGAGCAGAGAGTCTCCACCGAGCTTGAAGAAACTGTCGTAAATGCCGATTTGCTCAATGCCTAACAACTCATACCAAATACCAGCCACCTTATGCTGCAACTCGGTTTCCGGTAAAACGTGTTGTATATCGATCACGGCGGCTTCGCCAACATTCGCTTGGGGCAACGGGCCCGGGATCTTTGGTTTCGGCGCCAATGCTATGGGTTCCGTCAGCGTAACTCTGGGTTGAGGGAACATAGGTGATCCGGAAACAGCCTGGTTGATTGCGGGCTGCACGCGGTACACTTTTCGTTCGAACGGATAAGTTGGAAGCGATAGTCGCGAACGAGGATCGTCCGCATGAAACAGCGTCCAATTGGGGGCGCAGCCTTCAAGCCAAAGCCTTCCCAGGCTTGACAGCAATACGAAGCTGTCATCCACTTTGTCGTAAACACTGGAAAGTGACTGTAGTCCTAGCGCAGATTCTCCACGGCATGCCGGGTGCTGCAAGACCAAACTGCACAATGTCTGGCCAGGTCCCACTTCAAGAAAAATGTGATTTTCGCTCTGTCGCAGCTTTTCAATGCCCTCTCCAAAGCGTACCGTCCCGCACAGATGCCGCGCCCAATACTCAGGACTGCATGCCTCCTGAGGTTGGATCCAATCGCCTGTGACATTTGAGAGATAAGGAATTTTGGGTGGCCTTGCCGGAAATTGCTTCACAAACTCAGTTAAGGACTCGGTGATGCTACTCATGGACTGAGAATGCAGCGCGTGACTGGTTTGAACGCGACGCGTATCAACGCCATCAAACTTAAGACGAGTTTGCAGATCGTCAATCGCCACGACCGGACCGCTCAAGACCGTCAGAGAAGGGCCGTTTACGGCAGCGATGCACAAATCTTCGCCAACCAGATGCTGCATATCTTTTTCTGGCAATGGCACTGCCAGCATGGCTCCGGGGGACAACGATTGAATTAGTCTGGCCCGCGCTGACACGATCTTGATCGCATTCGGAAGAGAAAATACTTCGGCTACACATGCAGCCGTAAATTCTCCCAGGCTGTAGCCGATCAAAGCTTTTGGTTGCAGCCCCCAGTGCAGCCAGAGCCGTGCCAGAGCAAGCTCTGTAATAAAGAGCGCGATCTGAGCCAGGTCTGTCCGCCCGTTTGCAACATGCCCAGTAACTGTTCCATTTCCATGATTGCGGCCAAGCATCCTGCGAAGATCGGGGCCACTTCTGGGGGCAGGCATTGTGTTATTCGCGGAGGCGGAACTTGAATCTATCTTCAGGATGACACGTAGCTCTAACTGGATTTCCTGTTGCAGTAATTGGATGCAGCGGTCCAGTTCCGCTCGAAAAACAGGTTCTGTCTGGTACAGTTCCACCGCCATACCGCCATGGTCATCTCCCAGACCCGGGAACATCATTACAACATTGGGAGCTTCGCGAGACGGCTTTGCGTTGGAAAATAGTTTTTGCCGGTCGCGCGTTTCGAGTGTTTTCACGGCATCATCAACATCATGGCAGATCAGCACCCGGCGATAGTCGAAAGCTTTTCTTCCAACCTGCGAGGTGAAAGCCACGTCTGCGAGATTGATGTGCCTATTTTCAGCGAGGAATGCGCGCATCTGGTCTGTCTGCGCCTCTACCGCAGAAGTTGATCGAGCAGAAATAGTGATGAGGTGATGGTTTCGGTGAGATCCTTCGGAAATGACTTTAGGCGATTCTTCAAGCACGAGATGCGCGTTGCTTCCTCCGATGCCGAACGAACTTACACCTGCGCGCAATGGAGAACCGTTAGCGTTCCAGTCTTTGAGTTTGTCATTTACATAGAATGGACTGTTTTCCAGGCCAAGTTTTGGATTTGGTTTTGTAAAATGCAAGCTGGCCGGGATCTTCCGGTGTTTGAGCGATAAAGTGGTCTTGATCAAACCGGCAACGCCGGCAGCTTCAGCAGTATGTCCGATGTTCGTCTTGACCGAACCTACGCCACAGGATTGCTTGTGGATAGAAGTGGCCGACGCTGCTTCTATCAGCGCTTGGATTTCAATGGGGTCGCCAATCGGCGTGGCACTACCGTGAGTTTCGATATAAGTGATCGAGTCAGGATCAACTCCCGCCATGAACCGTGCCATGCGAATCACTTCACATTGCCCTTCGATGCTTGGCGCCGTAAAACCAATTCTGCGGGAGCCGTCATTGTTCATGGCTGAGCCTTTGATCACACCATAAATAGAGTCACGATCGTTGAGAGCATCTTCCAGTCGTTTCAAAAGCACAACGCCCACACCGCTGCCAAATACACTGCCTTGCGCTTGTGCATCAAAGCTCCGGCAATGACCGTCGGGCGATGCGAACCCGCCTTCCGCATAGATATACCCGTTTTTCACGGGAAAATGGACGGACACCCCGCCTGCCAGAGCCATATCGCACTCCCCTGCGAGCAGAGACTTGCAGGCCATGTGGGTGGCCACCAGTGAGCTTGAACATCCCGTGCTGACGGCCACACTTGGCCCTTTCAGGTTAAGTTTGTAGGAGACTCGCGTAGGCAAGAAGTCCTTCTCATTGCTCAGCACGGACATGGCGTCATTGAAGGCGAAGCCGCTCCCCAAAGCCGGGACTATCTGATAAAAGAAATAGGTGCTGGTGCCTACACCGGCAAAAACACCAATCAGCCCCTTGAAGGTATCCGGTACATAACCAGCGTCTTCAAACGCTTCCCACGCGCACTCCAGAAAGAGGCGTTGCTGCGGGTCCATGATCTCCGCTTCCCGTGGCGTGAGCTTGAAAAAGCCGGCGTCGAATGATTCGGGGTCTTTCAAGATACCGCGTGCTCTTACATATTCAGGGCGCTCAAATTGGTCAGGGCTAACTCCCGATGCAAGCAGTTCCTCATCAGAGAAAAAGGAGATGCACTCCTGCCCTTCAGCCAGGTTTTGCCAAAACTGATGCAGATTACTGGAGCCAGGAAAACGGCCTGACATGCCAATGATGGCAATTTCCAATCCCGTCCTGTTATTGTTCTCTTCCACGGAATCCTCCACCCTAAGGTGTCTTTTCCTGCTACAGCAGGAGTTATTGATTTGATTAAGCTGTTGCCCGTGCTCCCCGGCTTTTGAAGGCGGCCTGTTGGGCCAGTTGCATTTTCAATCTCTCCCTGCCGCCATCGAGCAAGGCCGATCGAAGTGGATCATTTGCCACCGCAGGATCTGATGTTTGTGCAAGGTATTCTGCCAAGGACCGTATAGTGGGGAACCGGAACAACTCCAGAACTTTAATTTCCCGGCCGAGAACCCTGACTAACTCACTTTGCACGCGAATGCTCTGGAATGAGTCTCCACCAAGGTCGAAAAAATTATCGTGCACACCCACTTTTTCAACCCGTAATACGTCGCTCCAGACGCTTGCGATTTTTCTTTCAATTTCGGTCAGGGCATCTGTTATCACTGGTCCCAGGCTGGCCCTGGGACCTGCGGGAATGGGAAGTTCACGGCGATCCACCTTGCCGCTTGCATTGATGGGGAATGCACTCATGATTACAAAATGGGAAGGCACCATATAGGCTGGCAGTTCTTCGCGTAAGGCTGCGCGCAACTCGCCGGGAAGGATGCTCTCGTGGGCCGTCTCTTTTGGAACTACATACGCTACAAGGTGTTTATTACCAGGTTGGTCTTCACGGGCAATCACAAGAGCGTCTCGGATATCCTCCCGCTCCCGCAAGACTGCTTCAATTTCGCCCAGTTCGATGCGTTGCTCGCGAATTTTTATCTGCTCATCGGCCCGGCCAACAAATTCCAGTTTCTTGTCCGCGCGCCATCGCACGATATCTCCAGTCCGGTAAAGACGCTCCCCACCCTTTTTGGAGAAGGTATTCGGCACAAATCGATCAGCCGTCAAATCTGGCCGTTTCCAATACCCTCTGGTTAATCCAACTCCTCCTATATATAGCTCTCCGCGCATGCCGACTGGGACAGGGTTCATCTGCTTGTCGAGAACGTACACCTGGGCGTTTGCTATAGGCCTTCCGATGGAAACGGGGCCGCAGCTTGAGAGCTCCGTTGAGACTGCACAAATCGCGGCCTCGGTAGGACCGTATACGTTAAAAAGCTTCCGTCCTTTACTCCAACGAGCCATTAATTCCTCAGAGCAGGCTGATCCTCCAGTTAACAAAATTCTCAATTCACTAAACTCTGCTTCGTCCGGCAAAGATTTCAACATAGAAGGAGTTATCCCGGTATAAGTGATCCGTTGCCTTTCGATCAGCTGCGCCAAATCACGGCCCAATGTCTGCCGTGGGTCAGGGCCAAGAATCACAGCGGCCCCGGAGACCCAGCCCGTAAAACAGTCGCCAATTGCTGGATCGAAGGTGGGAGCAACAAACTGCAAAACTCTATCTTGCGGAGTAACACCAAAAAACTTTCGCTGGAATTCTGCCAGGTTGACCAAGCTGTCGTGTGTTGCTACAACCGCCTTGGGCTTGCCGGTTGATCCTGAGGTATAGATCACATACGCTGCATTTGCGACTTGTGCCAATGGACCAGGGTTCGTCGGTTGCTCCTGTAGCAATTCTTCCAGAATGTGAGGATCATCTATGCAAACCACATGGCCGCTCAGATTTAGCCTTTCCGCTATTTTGGTTTGCGTGAGGATCACTGGCGAGTCAAGGTCATTGAGCATCCATCTGAGCCGCTCTTTCGGCGTGGCAGGATCGAGAGGCACGTAAGCTGCGCCAGCTTTGAGCAACCCCAATAAGCTGATCATCATTTCCGTCCTGCGTTCCATGCAGACGGCTACCGGTGTTTCCACCCCAACTCGCAGCTTGCGCAAGTAGTGCGCTAATTGATTGGCCCGGCAATTCAACTCGCTATACGTCAGGGTTTGCCCTTCAAACTCAAGAGCGAGCGCCGAGGGTTGTTTATTTACCTGCTGCTCAAATACCTCATGGATGCAATATTCGCTTGAATAAGCTTGGTCTGTGCTGTTCCATTCCACCAGGACCTGGTGCAGTTCGGTATTCGTCAGTAAACTAAACTCCGCGATCTTGCGCTCAGGTGTGGCAACCATGTTTTCCAGAATCCAATTAAAGTGACGGAGCATGCGGGCTACCGTTTCAGAGCTATAGAGGTCGCAGGCATACCATAGTCGGCAATGGGTTCCGTTCGATTCAATCATCTCTAAGGTCAAGTCAAAAGGAGCGGCTTCGACTAAATCGATAGAGCCGGCATACCGCAAACCGTGGAGTTGCGGCCGAACCATCTGCGTGTTCTGGAGCACCAGCATTACTTGAAAGAGAGGCGTCCGAGTTACATCGCGCTCGATCTGTAGCTCTTGTACAATTTTTTCAAAAGGAAGATCCTGGTGTTGATAGGCTTCTAGTGCTACATGGCGCACACGCCAGATTGCTTCTTTAAAATTCAGGTCACCACTCAAATCCGTTCGCAGCGCCAACATGTTGATAAAACATCCAATCAGGCGCTCCAGTTCTTTTCTGGTGCGGCCTGCGATTGGAGTCCCAACCGACACATCTTCCTGGCCAGCGTACTTACTCAATAAAATCTGGAAGGCCGCCAGGACAATCATGAAAAATGTAGCTCCTTCACGCCGGCCCAGAGCCTTTAATTTTTCCGTCAATTCATTGGAGAGTAAATATTTTTCGCTTCCGCCTCGATAACTCTTAATTGCCGGGCGCGGATAGTCAGTGGGGAGTTCCAGCGCTGACAGTCCGGCCAATTGTTTTCGCCAGTAGGACAGCTGTTCTTCCACTGCTTTACTGGAGAACAATTCTCTCTGCCAGACAGCGTAATCTGCATACTGTAGGCTCAGTTGTGGCAGAACCACAGCCTCATTCCTGGCATATGCTTCATAGAGCTGGCTTATCTCTTCCGACATAAGACTTTGCGACCAGCCATCACTCACAATATGGTGCAGATTGCCGAGCAGCACGTGAGTGGTTGCATCCAGCCGCAGCCAGGTCATACTCCACAAAGGTCCTTTCGCCAGATCGAATCGCCGCATAGCTTCCTGGTTCGCAATTCTCCAAATTTCATTTTCGCGGTCACTCGGCGAGAAACTTTCAAGATTGATTTCTCCCAGAACCAGATCCATCGCATGGGCTATCTTTTGCGTTGGCCTGCCGTTCTGCACGGGGAACGTTGTCCGCAATATTTCGTGCCTTTGCACCATCTGGTTGATCGCCTGCTGCAACGCTGACGGATATAGCTCTCCTTCAAAGCGCCACAGAAAAGGCATGTTATATGCAGTACTGCCTTGTTCCAGTTGGTCAGCAAACCAGAGGCGCTGTTGCGCGTAAGAAAGAGGCATTTCCTGACGTTGCGCTGCTGCCATTAAGGGCGGTTGGGCTTGTTCGATCTTCGCTGATTTCTTCTGCTCGGATATTTCTATTGTCCGCTGCTGACTGGCCACAAATTCTTCAATCAGCTCTCTTGCCGTTTGTACTCCGGTTTCCGTAGAAATCTTTGCACCAAACGCCGCAGATGTAAGCGAAAGCTGTGGTGAAGCCAATGTACTTCGAATGGCAGCGGCCAGACGATTAGCATTGAGATGAGTGAATGGAATTACATTTCTTGCGCAGGCCTGTGCACGGGCAAATTCAGCCCAGATTGGCTGGTCTAGAGTGTGTGGAACCACAACAGACGGCACACCAGCACGCAAAGCACTGGCTGTGGTACCTGCGCCACCATGGTGCACGATAAGAGCGGCCCTGGGGAAGAGCCATGCATGTGGCGCGAATCCAGTGACGTGAATATTGGCTGGCAGTTCTTCTTTGCCAAGCCCCCCCCAGCCACGTTGGATGATCATCCGGCATCCTGCCTGCCGCGCAGCTTCCAGAACAAGATCAGTGATGGCTGCAGGATTTGAATGCACAATGCTGCCGAAGCTCAGAACTACAGGACGTTCACCGCTTAGGTAGAAGTCTTCCAGTTCGCGCTCCGGCTGCCAATCCTTTTCATCATGGAAGAAGAAGCCCACTACCTTGTAATGATCCGGCCATTTGGGTGGCCGCTGCAGGAAATAGCGGCTGACAGCATAAATGGCAAGTTGATTGGAATTCCCGTCTGCTCCCAAAGGATCCTGCAAAGACGGGAGTCCTTCCTGGACGCGATAAGGATTGATGAGTGAAGCACTCACCTCGCGCATTTCACTACCGCCTAAATCCGCGAACTGGGAAAGATGCAAGGAGACGTAAGGTATCCCCGTTGTTTCATGGACGATGCGGCAGGCGAACTGGTAAGGCGACCCTATCAATACATCTGCGTTCCTGCAGGTCTCACGCAGGGTTTTGCACATGTCCGGCAGATGGGGAAGAGTCGCTTCCAAAAAATGGCGAACCTGCGCAGCCGGTCTCTGATTGCCTATCTGGGCCGAGATAATGTTTTGAATCTTTTCCAGAGACATCGCTGGGCCTATCTGAACAAATTCGATTCCGTTGTCTCTAGCTCTTTCTTCGAAATTTGGGGAGAGCGCCAGGATCGGCTCGTGACCGGCACGCAGTAGCTCTGCTGCTAAAGCCAGCATTGGTTGGAAATCACCATTAGTACCAAATGTACTTAGAACAGCTCGCATTGATAGGCTCCCAACTTATTCAGTGTGTTTGCGCACCAGTCTGCGGAACTTGCAAGAGATCTGATGGATTTTGAGACTGATTAGGTACTGGACAAGCTTGCGATAGAACTGATCATCTAAGCGGAATTGGACGAAGTGGCATAGCAAAAATGTATTGGCACAACCGTGGTCTGATTATTGAGCAAACATATTCCTGTGGACTCAAGAAACAGGTTCTCCTCGAACCTTCAAAGCCACTGGGCCTGCAACCATCTGTTGAGCAGAACGGAACGGTGGCACAAGATAAGCACTGACCGTGAGTACTAAATAAATTGTTCCTAAAACAATAAACAGAAATGCGCTGCCTCTTCCAGGTCCCACGCCAATGATGTGGCCAACGTTGTGGATGAGCAGGCCGCCGGGCTGGAACCACGGCTCAAAAACTTTGTCGACGATGGGGCCAGCTACTGCCTGACCCATGGGCACAGACCATGACCCCGCTAATTTCACAAAGCTGAAGACACGTCCTTGTATTTCAGGCGCCACGGATTGCTGCAGCACGGTCTGTGCGCTTCCCGCCAGTAGTGGATAACAGAAAAAGAAAAGAAAACCGGAAGCTGCGACAAGAATGGCTGAGGCTTTCATTCCACCGGCGATCAGGCAAAGACTGCAAAGAACATTCAACGCCATGATGCCATTCAATCCTCGTTTGGGCCCTCCCCAAATCGACATGAATACGCTGCCCGCCAGCATGCCCAACGCGCCAACCGTGGCCACTCTTCCCACCACGACCGACGAGGTGAATGCGAGCAGCATGGGCTGAAATAGCAAACCCACAATTCCTGCGGCCAGATTCAAGCCACTGAGAAATATGCACAGGAATAAAAGCAAAGGATTTTTTAAATATTTAGCACCTACAACAATGTCATCGAATAGCGCCCTGAGACCCCGTTTTGCTTTGTCCTCGGGAGTTCGCTCAGGGTTTGGGATCGTGATCATGAGGTAGGCAGCGATAGCAACAAAGAAACTTGCACAATCAACCACAAGAACCGGTTTGAGTCCCCATATTCCCAGCAGAATTCCCGCAAGCAAGGGAGCCATGACCTGGGCAAAAGCCCATACGAACTGCTGCATTCCATTGGCGCGTCCTAATTTTTCTTTCGGAAGCACCATGGTCATAGAAGCTAAATAAGCCGCGGAACTGATGGAGCCTGCAATCCCGATAATGGCTGTGGCAAAGCATATTGCGAAGAGCGATAGTTTTCCAAGAGCCAAAAGCAACAGGAAGAAAAGAACGCGAGCAGCGCCAACGGACTCCGCCAAAATCAGTAAAGTGCGGCGGTCCCAACGATCCACGATTGCTCCGGCGAGTGGCGACATGAAAATAAGTGCAGCGGTCCAGGAGATAGAGACAGCAGCAAATTGGGAAACGGACCCAGTATGCTGATACACCCAGATTCCCAAAGCAAATGTCGTGAGAGCCGTCCCTAGCTGAGAGAAAAGCTGGCCCGTCCACATGAACAAGAATGTTTTCATGGTTGCTGTTTCGTCGGAAAGTTATTACTTATGTTTTCTCACAGGCGAATTTACCGCCCTTATCCAGAGTTTTTTGAGGCTGGTACTAGCAGTGTTTTAAGGACAAATTGTTTTGCTCTTCGTAATAGCTCAGGTCTTCGATGTGCTTTGCTTTAACTTGTAAACATTGGCGGATATTTTTTTGTGTCTTGAATGCTGGCGAGCTTTTGCCATTGGAATATTCAAGAGAGACAGGGGACTCAATCGCCCTGGTGCTGGCGTGGATACGATATGGATCCAGATTCCGGAAGTAGTACGCATCATGGAACTGGGTTTCAGCCAGGATCTTGTTTCGCAGCCCGCGGTCAAGTACATTGCGACTGGTTAAGCTTCTTCTGCCATACAGCCGGGTACTAAAGTCAACCGGCATCCACCCTTGCCCACGCAGATAAAATTCCGCCCAGGTGTGGTTGAAAGGGCTGGAGCAAAATGTGCGCATCTCGATTGTCTCACGCGCATCATCCGCATCTCTCAGCTTAAATAAGGCACCGCATCGCTCACGAGCGGGAATTGCTGCAAGGCGGCATAGATTGACGAATAGCCGGGCATAATCAAAATCCAGCCCAAATCCTGTATCAAGAATGCTGGCGCCTCCCGGCGCAGGTTCGCAATATGAGATATTGTCGAGCAGCCAATAGTAGATTCTCTCAGAAAGTGCTTGAGCATCTCGCGGAGATTCCGCCATGATTTTCTTCAGCATCATCTTGGCTTTGGGATATTCATTAGGCGACAACATTGGGCGTAGATAAGATGGTTCCGCTCCGCTTCCATGTTCACCACCTGATGTGGACAATCGTTCTTTTACTTCACACTGAAATTGATAAGAAATGCGAATTTCATCGATATCTTTGGGCCAGAGATAGCGGGGGATCATCTGTCTTGGGCTATCTACATAGGAAAGTAAGTCTGGCGGAAAACAATTTGTAAATCTGAGTGCACCCTGAGATTCTGTTTCAATGGGCAACGGAATATTGAGGACCGCTTCCACCTGCAGGTTATCGAGAGCGCTACGGTCAACCGTCAGCTCGTAACGCCCTTCACAATTTAATGCCAGAAGAGGGAAGCCATTTTGCCGGTGCCATAAGGCATCGCAGTACCGCCAATAGTAGCTTGTAGTTTGCAGCGCCTGCTCATGAAGCGGCGTCTGGCAGCGAAGCCAATTGCAAGTTAATCCGAAGTCGAAGAGTGTATGTCCGTCCCGGTTTTTGGTGTAGAGCCCGTGTTCTATGGCAGAATCAAGACACTTTGCGACCAGGGAGTGAGGGGCTCCGAATCTATCAATGTAATTGCTGATAAATTCCTCTTTGGTATAGATACAGTTTGTAAGGATGGGGGGAAGCTGCAACTTCTGGAACTCCTGCTCAATGTCCAGGGTGGATGACCCGCGTGCTTCCTGAGCCAGAGCCAGCAAACTTTTAAAGGCCGGCTGGACGCACTCGTCTCCCTTATTAAATTGATATAGGAACCAAAGATAAATTAACAGCACTACCCGATATGGATGGCGATAAAAGAAAGCTGCTGATTCGATGGCATTGAGGCCGCGGTTGATCTCGCCGGCGGCCGTTTGATGATAGGCGTTTGCGCCATCAGCAAAACCGAAGCGAGCGCCCGCCTCCCACAGCCGGATGCCAAGATCAGTATCCTCAGCCCTGCGCAAGAACTGATCAAATCCTTGCGTTTCTTCCAAGAATGCCTTTGTTACCGCTATATTACCCCCCACAAATGAGTAAGCACAAAGAATGTTCCTGGGCGATTGCAGGCAGAGTTGTTGCAACTCCAGCTCAAATTTCTGGAAAGCAGGAGCGCGGTAGACTGATGGCACAGCATTGCGGTGCAAACAATTGAATTGGCGTTCCGGGACAGCCAGAAATAAATGTTCGACAGTTGTTTGAGCAAGAACAGCCAGATGTTCTAAGAGATCCTTTTGCCTGGGATTTGCCTCTATGCAATATCTTCCGCCTGATACTACGTCATGCTCGTGAGCATCAAATGCCTGGGCATAGTCGGAAAGCCATTGCGGTGCAGGGAGAGTGTCTCCATCCAAAAACACAACGATTTTACCTTCGGCCCGGCGCCAACCCTGGTTTCTGGCTTCCCCACGTCCGCGAGGAATTGCATTCGATATGAAAGACAGTTGAAAAGAGGTTTTTTTGCGGGATTCAAGAAATTCTCTCGTTCCGTCTGTGGATCCATCATTCACAATGATGCATTCGAAGTTGTTGGCAGGATATGTTTGCGCCTCAAGGCAGCGCAATATAAGCTCCAATGAGGCCCGTAAATCCAGTGCTGGTATGACTATGCTGAATTCACGAGTTGATTTTTGGCCATATCGATTCATATATTAGTTTGCAGCGGGCTAGCATTGGCTCTTGATAAATTATGCCAGTGCTTTAAATGGTATTGATGTCAAGCAGGGTTTTATACTTGTATTGCAAAGTATACGATAAGCTGAAGTTCAATTTTTATAAGAGCGCGGTTGTCTTCTGCTCTGAGTAGAAAATATCTTCTTTTCAAAAGATAGCAGCATTTGCGGCGAATTTGTTGCCTCTAGGCAAGAGTAGTTCCGCTCTATTATTCACCGATATCTATTTGAGCTAGTAGCGTAGCTCCGCCCCGTTGCTTACAGGTGCTGTGCTTGCGAATACAGATGACAAACTTCTTCTATGCTTAACACTTTATAATCTTCTGCCAAAGCATCCTAGCTGTATGGTCAAGGTGAAGCAATCCAGTTTGTGTTGGAATATTTGTCGGATTTTTAAGAGCATTTAAATGTCATATTGAACCATCTAGTTCTATTGCTGACGAGTGCGCATCTGTCCCAAAATAGATTTACTGGGGCCAGCTGACTGGAATTCATTACGATGTGAATGCATTGACAGTTGCAATCACACTGAGCTAAAGGAACTGCGAGTTGCACACAGTCGTCCGCACAAGCGTGGCAATCCAGGGATGGATAGGCAGCATATGCCATGGCTCCAGCCCGTGTGAGTATCGCTTGCGCGTGGAGCGTCACGACACCATAAAAAGTTCGCGGATTAATTTGAGCCCTGCATTTGCGCAGCTTATGAACCGCTGATTATCGAGAAAATCGAATACCGAGATTGGTTGCGAGCCAATTGCATAATCCCGGAAGCCGGCATTCTCCACAATAGAATCGAGCGTCCGCCTGTCGCTGATATCGAGGAAGCTGGCTAATTGGCCGGGGTCAAGAGAAAGTTTGGTTACAACGCGAAGTACCCTGACAAAGTCCCGGGCATGGCGAGGCCGGACATCGATCAGGCGGCAGCTTTCGCACAAAGTGGTATAACTGACGGCAGCCTGGCGCGCCCACATCCCAAGAGTTTTCGGGTCTTCAGTGGATTTACATGCTCTAAATACATAGCTCGCCCATCTCTGGGCAGAAGATGTTGGATGATTGATTTCAGGAATCGCACATGCTCTGGGCTGAATGGCCAAGTTTGAAACAGCCGGGTTCACTATTGAATTGTTGTATTGAGCTTCTGCGAAAAGAAAAAGCTTGGAACGCATTGGGTTCACTCCATCTGCTTCGTGCTGATGGCCAGATCATAAAAAATATATCAGTGCGGATGCGTTATGCCAGTAGACAAAACGCTTACTAATTGCGTAAGCATACCTCAAGTCAAATACTGTTGGGTGTACTACATTGATCGCCACAGAAATGCTCGTGCCAAAACGGAACCTTTTATCTACTAAGTGATAGAAAGCACGCAGGCCGCATGTTGTTTCGTTTTGGCATTAAATATGAAAAAATATGTGACCGATTCAACTGAGGTACTCTGTTATCTTTCAGTAAAAGTCGCATACTTTTCTGGGTGACCTCTCGAGCAGATCAAGCTACGGAGCATGCCTACTATATCTGGCGACCAAAGATTGCATGTCTATTATCGCTGTCGCTGGAACTTGCTGTTGATGGCCAACTGCGCTTGCTCCTACTTCATAAAACCCACGGGACGAACTGTGCAATCCGGTCTGCTGCGGTATCCAAAGCAAAATGACGGGGATCGAGGACATGACTTCGGCCTTAGGCACATCCCGGCGATAAGCTTCCGGCTCTGAGAGGTCGAACGAGAGATCCTACTTGTCCCAGATCACCAGCAATCGAGGCTGCTTCTCGCGCATCCATGCTTGCCACTGCGGGCAGCCATCCACGTTGGTCGATAGTTATGAAACAGCGCTTTGAAGGTCGGCGTGGGCGGGCTGGTTGAGAAAGTTAAATCATCGGTACACAGATTCGGACCGTAGCGTTCTACTTGGAATCGTTTCCGATAAGATGCGTCCGTGTCGTTGCAAGTAGCAGGAGATTTGCGCAGTGCGGTTTCGATGGGTATTTCTTTCCTGGCTCGTGTGCAACAAAAGAAATCAGCGGTCAAAGGCCTTACTTCGCTGAAGCCCCTGATATTGACGACACCTTTGGTTCAATTCGTGAGACAGGCGGGCATGTTGGATTCGTGCTTTGGTTTCAGTTATTCATCCATCTGTTGTCTGTGCTGGTTTGACCGTCTCTAAATGCGCTGTTATATTGGATTTGCGGGGTGGAGCAGCCTGGTAGCTCGTTGGGCTCATAACCCAAAGGTCGGTGGTTCAAATCCACCCCCCGCAACCAACCTTTTCAATCACTTACATTGAATAGTTAAATCTGCGAGGGAACGGATTTTCGTTCCCCTGTTCTGTTGCGCTCGTTTTCAGCTATTGAATCGTTGTTCTTGATGCTGCTTTCATCGTTTCCGGCAGCAGTACCGGCCACCAGCGTGTTGGCGCCGCGTTCTGGTAATTGATAGGGCCATGGTTTTACTTGCTGTAACACCTTCTGTCGCCCATCCGTGGAAGAAATTCACAATATTTTGAGTTTCGCTTTATTTGAGTTTGCTTTCTGACCGGAGAGAAAGGAATTCCTTCCTGCTGTCTCTCAGCTGAGGCGTTCAAATGGCTGAGCGAACTGGCGCTGTGAACTGAGCGTAAAACCACTGGAGCGGCGGCAATAAATGCGGATTTTATTCGGTGCTTTAGTCGATGGCTGGTCGTTTCTTATGCCAATCGCTTTGTTTCTGGTAAGCATGCGCCAATGCCAGGACCGTGCCTTCTGCTCCGGGTGCTCCGGTGATTTGCAATCCAATGGGCAGGCCAGATTTTGAAAAGCCGCAGTTCACGGAAATGGACGGCAATCCGTACACATTGAACGGGCGTGTGTTGCGCAACATGACAAGTTCTTTGCTCCGCAGTTGATCTGGTTCGGATTGCAGTTCCGCAATGGAAGGAGCCAGCGCCGGGGTGGTGGGAGTAAGAATAAGGTCGATTCGGTCAAAGAGTTGCAAAATATCCCGCCGATGCTGCAATAGTTCACGGTATGCCTGGATATGCTGGGCAGCCGTAACACCTGCTCCGCTGCGGATTCGTTTCAAGGTCTCAGGATCATAATCATTTTCCTGCTTGGGCAAGAACTTCTGTTGGTAAGCGTACGATTCTGAGATGACTACTGTACGGTTCGCCTCCGTTGATAGCGCAATCTCCTGAATACCTGTTGCTAGTTTGCCAACCTCAGTCACGGCGGCGTCCACGGCGGTTTTGGTCTCATTGTCCGTATCGCTCCAGAAAGCGGGAGCTATACCTAATCGCAATGAGGCGGTCGTTTCTTCCATCGCAGAAGGATAGTAAACCGGAGGGAACTTCTGACAGAAGATGTCATGCGCATCGTAATGTGCGATTGCCTGAAGTATGAGTGCCGCGTCAGTTGCTGTCCGCGCCATGGGGCCAACATGGTCACAGGATGAAGAAAGTGGAATCACTCCACGGGTGCTTACCAACCCGTAAGTCGGCTTGAGGCCGGTAATTCCACAATAAGCGGCAGGCAAACGGATGGAGCCCGCCGTATCTGTTCCGATAGCACCGTAACAAATTCCAGCGGCCACGGCAGCAGCCGAGCCTGAAGAAGATCCGCCAGTAATGTGTGCAGTGTTCCACGGATTGCGCGCTATGCCTAAGTGGCCAATGATTCCGCTGCCACCATAAGCAAACTCGTGCAGGTTGAGTTTGCCCAGCAAAATGGCCCCTGCGGCCTTCAATCTGCGGACGACTTCAGCATCGGTGGCAGGAACGTAATCTTTCAAGACAGCGCTGGCCGCAGTGGTTTTTACGCCTGCGGTTTCAATCAAATCTTTTACCGCCAGCGGTATTCCGTGCAGCGGGCCTTTCCATTCGCCGCGTCCAATTTCGGCTTCGGCTTTGCGCGCTTCTTCCATCGCCGACTTATCAGTAACGGTGATGAAAGCGTTCAGCTTGGGGTTCAGCCGCTCAATGCGGTCCAGACAAGCACGGGTAATTTCAACCGGCGATATTTCTTTTTTCTGGACGGCCTTGCTAACTTCGGCCAGCTCAAGCAGAGGCAATTCACTCGCAGAGTATTTAGTGGAAGAAGACATGGCTAGTCAGAGAATATCATTAAGACAGCAAGGGGACAGCAGCGAGTCACTCGGTTGATTGTCCCCAGTCATCGATTCGCGATTAGTGCCGAGCCGTTCACACGCTGGCAAATATTTGCCATGCTGTGCGATAGGTATTGGCATGCGCTTCTGCGCTCAACTCAATGGGACGGGAATAGCCGCCGCCGGAGGTCAGAACAAAAGGCGCGCCGAATCCGCGTACAGCTTCAAAGACCCGGTGATCGCGTTCCATGAGTCCCTGATGTGTGAGTGAAAGCCGCCCCAGCACATCAGAGAAGAGTGGATCAACGCCAGACTGGTAAAAAATAATATCCGGCTTAAAAGCAAAAGCGGCAGGCAGAACTTCTTCGAGTTGGTAAAGGTATTCGCTGTCTTCAACGCCGTCAGGCAAGGCCACATCCAGGCGGCTGCGTTTTTTGTGGAGCGGGAAATTGCTTTCGCCGTGGATGGAAAGGGTAAACACGTCAGGATCGTCTTGAAAGATTTCCGCTGTGCCGTCACCCTGATGGACATCAAGGTCAATCACGGCGGCCCGGCGTATGAGACCGCGTTGCCGCAGAAATTGGATGGCCACAGCGATATCGTTAAACACGCAGAAGCCTGCGCCTTCCGAACGAAAAGCGTGATGCGTTCCTCCACCTAACGTTGCGCCCCAGCCATGCTGAAAAGCTTCAAGTGACGCACTAACTGTTCCTCCCACGGAAGCGAGTGCTCTCTTTACCAGAATTGCAGACCAGGGAAGACCGATGCGGCGGATAGCCGCTGGAGACAGAGTACCTGCCATGAAATTTTTCACGTAGTCCGGATCATGGGCCAGAGCCACGGTCTCTGCATCGGCGAGTTCAGACTGCTCCACCTGAAACAGTCCTTCCTTCTCTATGATCTGGCGGAGCATGCCGTACTTAAAAATTGGGAACTTATGGCCTTCGGGCAGCGTAATCTGGTAGCGATCAGTAGAAAAAATTCTGGGACGATAAGCGGCTTTGTGCATAACCAAAATGCGGATGTCTGGTCTATATAATACGCGGATGTCTGGTCTATATAATACAAGGATAGGACAGTTCAGCAGTCGGCCGTTGAGGGCAAAGCGACAAAGAATGGCTAACTGTGCGATTCCGGACACTGGTTTGCAGGAATGGACAGTTTCATGTGGAAGTTATGATCATAAGCGTATGACATGCCCTTATTTTTCAATAACTTGTAGTCAATTATGATTTTGGCACCACTTGTGCATAGACTATTAACGCCATGGATATAGTACGCGACGAATCCGTAAAGAAGAAAAAACGCCAGAAGCAAGCCGCATTGATCGTTTTGCTGGTAATTGCTGTTCTGGGCGCCACCCTGGGCATTTCCAAACTTAAACCGGCCTTGCAAGCCGTTGAATTTGGTACGGTTTGGCCAGATACGGTCAAGCGCGGATCAATGCTGCGGCAGGTTCGTGGTCTGGGTTCGTTGGTGCCAATTCCTGAAGACGTGCGCCTGATCCCAGCGGAGACGGATGTTCGGGTAGAACGCATTTTGGTTTTACCAGGTACCCCGGTCAAGCCAGATACGATCATTATGGAGCTTTCCAATCCTCAGGTGGAGCAGGAAGCAGTCAACTCGGACCTGGAGCAGAAATCGGCTGAGGCGGAATTTCATAATACCAAGGCCAAGATCGACAGCGACCTGATGAGTTTGCGTTCAGGTGCGGCCACGGTTGAATCCGATTATGAAAATGCCAAACGCGACGCTGACCAGAACAGGGAGCTGAAAAAGATTGGCGTAGTCTCCGAGTCGGTTTTGCAGGCCTCGCTCAGCAAGGAAAAAGAGCTGGGTACCCGCAAGCAGATTGAAACAGAGCGAATTGCAGAGAGCACCAAGGCGATTGAGACGCAGCTGGCCGTGCAACAGGCGACGATTGAGCAGAAAAAGGCAATGTCGCAGTTAAAGCATCGGCAGAAGGACGCTCTTAAGGTGCGAGCCGGCATTCCTGGCGTGTTGCAGGAACTCTCAGTCCAGGTAGGACAGCGTGCTGCACAGGGAACCATTCTGGCCAAAGTTGTACAGCCGGAAAACCTGAAAGCTGAGCTGAAGATTCCTGAAACTCAGGCCAAAGACATTGTTGTTGGCCAAAAAGCTGAAATTGATACTCACAACGGAATTGTTGAGGGCACGGTTTCACGCATTGATCCCGCGGTTTTAGCAGGTACGGTAACGGTTGACGTGAAGCTGGATGGCCCGCCGCCAAAAGGTTCTCGTCCTGATCTGAGCGTGGATGGAACTATTACTCTGGAGCGTCTGGACAATGTGCTGTATGTGGGCCGTCCGGCGTTTGGCCAGGAAAAGAGCACCGTGGGAATGTTTAAAATTGATCCTGACGGCAAGACGGCAACGCGCACTCCTGTGGAAATGGGCCGTAGCTCCGTCAATACGATTGAGATTATACGCGGGCTGAAGGAAGGCGATCAGGTGATCCTCTCCGACATGTCGCGTTATGACAATCAGGACAGAATCAAGCTGGACCGGTAAAAGCAGCTTAAAAATCAATACTCAATTTTCGGAGGAGACTACAACGTGGCTAGCGGACAAACTTTGATCAATCTGGAAAACGTTACCAAGATTTTTTACACGGATGAGGTCGAGACGCATGCGCTCTCCGGCATCCACCTGGATATTAAAAAGGGTGAGTATGTGGCCATCGCCGGGCCTTCTGGCTGCGGCAAATCAACTCTGCTTTCCATCATCGGCTTGCTGGATTCTCCCACAGACGGTTCTTATGTTCTGAATAGCCGCGCCGTACAAGGACTCGACTTTTCTGATCGCGCACGTATTCGTAACCAGGAAATTGGTTTCATTTTCCAGAGCTTCAACCTGATTGGCGATCTTACGGTCTATGAGAACGTGGAATTGCCGCTCACGTATCGCTCCATGTCTTCCCCCGAGCGCAAAAAGAGGGTGCAGGAAGCACTGGAAAAAGTGGGCATGGCACACCGTATGCGCCACTATCCTTCACAGCTCTCAGGCGGTCAACAGCAGCGTGTTGCTGTGGCGCGCGCTCTGGGCGGATCTCCTTCCATCCTACTGGCCGACGAACCTACGGGAAACCTGGATTCACGCAATGGCGAAGCTGTAATGGAGCTGTTGCAGAGCCTGCATCGTGAAGGCGCAACCATCTGCATGGTGACTCACGATACGCGTTTTGCCAAGCATGCGGAGCGGACCATTCATCTCTTTGACGGCAAAGTGGTGGAAGAGACGGAAGCCGCGCAGCAAGCAGAGATGGCGTAAGGGGCCAGATAAATGACAACTTAAAGAAACACTTTAAAACTCAAGGGAGAAGTGTTTGACAACACTCCTGCAAGACTTGCGCTATGGATTGCGCATGCTGCGCAAGTCGCCTGCGTTCACCGTGATTGCTTTGCTCACGCTGGCCCTGGGTATTGGCGCTAATACCGCTATTTTCAGCATTGTGAATGCCGTTTTGCTGAAGCCGCTACCTTTTGCAGATTCTGACCGGCTGATGTCTATGACCTCTGAGCTGGAGTTGCAGCCGGGAGTTCAGCGGCCATTCTCAGTTTCCTATGCTGACTTTTTTGACTGGCGGGCGCAGGCAAAGTCATTTACTGGGATGGCTTCGTCTCACGGTGACAGCATCACACTTACCGGGCTTGAGCATCCGCTGCATGTGACGGCGGCAACCGTCTCCGGTGACTTCTTTTCTGTGCTGGGCACGCAGCCTTTTCTGGGCCGTGGCTTCACCCGGGAAGAAGAAAAGCCGGGAACGCGTGTGGTGGTGTTGAGCCACGAGCTTTGGCAATCTGCTTTTCATGGCGACCGCAGCATTGTTGACCATATCATCACCATGGACAAGCAGAGTTACACAGTGGTCGGCGTTATGCCGGCAGGTTTTGCCTTTCCGCTGGATCGTGATCCGCCGCGGCTGTGGCGTACTTTTGCGCTGGAGGCAGAAACCACCGATCCTAAAGATCCTCCGCAAACAACACAGCGTGGCGCCCACTTTCTGCAGGTAGTGGCACGCCTGAAACCAGATGTCACGATCGGGCAGGCGCGGGAAGAGATGAATCTGATCGCCCGCTCGCTGGCGATTCAGTATCCTGATACGAACAAGAAGTTTTCATCGATTCAGGTGATAACCGAGCTCGAACACCTGGTGGGCAATACGCGTCCGCAGCTGATTTTGCTGCTGGTGTTTGTGGGAGTGGTCCTTCTCATTGCAAGCCTCAACGTTGCCAACCTGCTGCTGGTGCGTGCCAGCAAACGCGGACGTGAGATTGCCGTGCGCGCCGCGCTGGGCGCCAAGCAAGCACGTGTGATTCGCCAGATGCTCACGGAAAGCCTGGTACTGGCAATCGGCGGAGCCATATTGGCCATCCCAATCGCGTTGTGGGCGCTGAATCTTTTTATCAAGCTCAATGCTGCAAACCTGCCTCGCCTTCAGTCAGCTGAACTGGATAGCACCGTGCTTGGCTTTACGGCCATTATTGCCGTTATCACCAGTATTATCTTTGGGCTGGTTCCGGCGTTGCGCGCTTCCAAGCCAAACCTGACCGAATTTTTGAAAGACCGGCGTGGTGGCGCAGGCGGCAGTTCCAATCAGCGTCTCCGCAGCAGCTTAATTGTGGTGGAAACAACTTTTGGTCTCACGCTTCTGATAATAGCCGGATTGCTGCTGCGCAGTTTTCACAAGCTGATGGATGTTGATCCTGGCCTGAATCCGCGCAATGTGCTTACCCTTACCTTTGACCTGCCGGATAAAAAATACTCAGAGCAGCAACAGGTGGATTTCTATCGCCAACTTCTGGCCCGGGCGCAAGCGCTGCCCGGCGTAGTTTCTGCCGCAGCCGTTACGCCGCTGCCCCTGAGCGGCGGCAATGCGATTATTACATTTACGATTGACGGCCATCCTGTACCCAAATCCGAGGAACCGTCGGCAGATATCAAAGTCGTAAGTTCTGGTTATTTCCATACGCTGGCTATACCGCTAGTGAGTGGGCGCGATTTTACTGATCACGACGACAGTAAATCTCCCGGCGTTGTGATTGTGAACCAGAGCTTTGCCCAGAAATATTTTCCCAACGAAAATGTGATCGGGAAGCATATTACTCCCGGCGCGTCAAACCATGGTGATCCGCAACCACGTGAAATTGTCGGGGTGGTCGGCAATGTAAAAAGCCGCAGACTGGATAGTGATATTGTCCCGGAGTATTACATTCCCAGTGCTCAACTTAACTTTGGCTCCATGACAGTTTGCGTGCGGACAAGCATGGATCCGCATAGCCTGACCTCATCCGTACGCAACATTGTGACGTCGATGGACCCTGATCTGCCGTTGTATGACATAAAAACCATGGAAGAGTACCTGGCAGTGTCCGTAGCGACGCCGCGCTTTCATGCCATGCTGCTGGAAGCTTTTGCCGCACTGGCGCTGCTGCTGACTGGTATTGGTCTTTATGGCGTGATTGCCTATGCGGTGGCGCAACGCACGCATGAAATTGGCATTCGTATAACGCTGGGCGCCTCTCGTGCCGACGTGGTGCAGATGGTGTTGAAGTCCGGCCTTCGCTTAACCGCTATTGGCGTGAGCGCCGGCGTGGTGTTGGCGCTGGTAGCGGGCCGATACATCAGCTCGGCCAGCAGTCTTTTGTTTGGGGTGAAGCCAACTGACATTGTCACGTTTGCCGCGGTGATTGTGATTGTCACTCTGGTTTCCTTGCTGGCTTGCTATATACCGGCGTATCGAGCGTCAAGAGTGGATCCCATGATTGCGATGCGTTACGAATAGCCGTCTAGCGGCAAGTTATTCCAAGTTATTCAAAGACAAGCGAGGCCCGCACAATAAAGCGGGCCTCTTTGTTTTTTGGGACAGGAATTTCCACTCAGCCCGGCATATTTCAAGCCCGCTGCTTTCCCTAAGCACATTTGCAGCGGGCTCTTCAGGAACCATACAGCCCCCCGGTTCCCATCGGGGTACGGCGCCTTTGGAAGGAGCAGTCGTTGGTTGCGACTTGTGACGCCATACTTCTTAAAATCAACGGGTTTTCAATCTCAGCTCGACTGTATCGTTTGATGGAGAGGCGCTCCAAGCGGCAAAGCACGGCAGAAGGAAATCCCGCTGAATGTCGTATGATGGAACCCCTGAAAGGACCATGGAAGCAGACTATGACGAGCGGCAATCCGGCTGATCGCCTTGATTCGTGGAAAGAAATTGCGGTTTATCTGCGGCGTGATGTACGCACCGTACAGCGCTGGGAGAAGAAAGAAGGGCTCCCGGTCTATCGACACCTGCATGACAAGCTGGGATCAATCTATGCGTATCGCAACGAGCTGACTGCATGGTTCACAACACGGCAGCAATCGGGCGCGGCGGCAATCGGAGGCCATGAAGGTCATGCCGATAAGATTAAGCTGGCGGTTTTGCCATTCGGCAACCTCAGTGAAGACAAAGAAGGCACCTACTTTAGCGACGGACTTACGGAAGAGATGATTACGCAAATCACCCGGCTTCAGGCCCCGGAACTAGCCGTGATTGCGCGTACAACAGCGGAACATTATGACTCCAGCAGCAAATCTCTGGAACAGATAAAAAAAGATGTGGGCGTAGGTTACGTGCTGGAGGGCAAAGTACGACGTGGTGGTAATCGTGTACGCATTACGGCCCAGCTTATCCAGTTAAAAGACCAGACACAGGTCTGGGCAGAAACCTACGAACGCGACCTGAGTGACGTGCTGAACGTGCAAGCTGACATCGCCAAGGCGATTGCGCGTGAAATTAACGTGGCGCTGAATCTTTCCGGGCGAGCAGGCGTTGGTCAGCAAAAGGAGCAGGGCCGGGTACAGCCTGCCGCTTATGATGCATACCTGAAGGCGCGTTACAACCTGCATCAGATGACGCCCTCGGCGATCCGCAAAAGTATTGAAGATTTTGAGAGCGCGATTCAAGCTGATGCGAATTACGCTCCGGCTTATGCTGGACTGGCGAGTGCTTATGCGCTGCTGGCCATCGCGCCATTTGATTTGTTGCCTCCCCATGAAGCGATGCCGAAGGCAGAAGAAGCGGCACGCAAGGCGCTGAGGCTGGATAGCTCTTTTGCGGAAGCGCATACGGCACTGGCGTTGGTGAACCATCACTATCACTGGAAGTGGAGAGAAGCGGAAACCGGGTACGAGCAGGCAATCGAGCTGAACCCGGACCACGCAGACACGCATCTCTGGTATTCATGGATGTTGCTGGCATTAGGAAAGCGCGATGCTGCGTTTGATGAAATTGAGCAGACCATGAGTATTGTGCAGGAGACAGATCCGCACCGGCTGGTGACTGTCCACACCACGCGCGCAGCAGCTTACTACTTTGGCCGCGAATACCAGCGCGCCATAGAAGAATGCCAGAAAGCCGAGCAACTGGATCCCGAATATTTCATGCTGCACTTCATTGCCGGCCGCGCCCACATGCGATTGAACGAATACGCCCAGGCGATCGCTCATCTGAAACAAGCACGAACCGAAACGGGTGAGATGCCTCTGATGGGTGCGGCGCTTGGCCTCGCCTACGCGGTGAGCGGGCAGAAAGCGGAGACGCTGAAATTGGCGCAAGAGTTTCAATTGGCCGCTGAAAAGCGCTACATACCGCCCACTTATTTCGGCATGCTTTTTGCCGGACTCGGCGAAAAGGACAAAGCAATGGCATGGCTGGAAAAGGCGTTTGAAGAACGCGCCGACGGTCTGACGTGGCTCAATGTTGAGCCGATGCTGGATGAAGTGCGGTCCGATCCGCGCTTTCAGAGCCTGATTCGGAGGATTGGACTCACGAATTGAGCGCAAATTGCCGCCGCAAATGGGCCATGTGATACACTCCTCCGCCATTATGCATTTTAGAATCATTGTGCTGCTTTTACTGATTGGTTTGCCAGCTGCGGCAGCCGATGAGTTCACGCTGTATGAACTGCTGCCGCCTGAGACGCATCAATTTGCCATTACGTATGACGTTACCGCCACGCGCGAAGGCGCGCCGTTTTTCTTTAATCCGATTCGGCCTGGTTCGGTGGCGACGAAAGAACGCGTAATTGAACGCAGCACCGGAAAAGAGCTGAAGTTTGAAGTGGTAAGCGGCAAAGACGCAAAAGCCACTGGCCTAGTCCCGCAGCAAACGCCGGACAAAGACGAGTTCATTCAGGTGCATTTACCCATGCCCGTACCAAAGGGCGGCGAAACGCGGATCAGAATCTTTAAAACATATACCGACGCCGCATCGTACTCGCTGATGGAAGGCAAGCTGGTTTTCACGCGTCCGCTGGGAATCAAGCGCAACGTGGTGGTGCTGCCGAAAGGCTGGGAATTGATTGAGTGCGAATCGCCCGGAATTGTTTCCACAGACGAGGATGGCCGTGTCCGCATCAGCTTTTTAAATGATCGCGACGATCAGCTGCCAGTAAAAATTGTTGCGCGGAGGCTGCCATGAAAAAGATAGCTATATTGCTCTTGTTTGTATTCATGGCGGCAGCACTGCAGGCGCAAGAGGAATCGTTTCATCGCGCTGAGCAGGACCGCGAGATCAGCTATTGGCTGCTGGAGCCTTCAACGCATCAATTTTTCATCTCGCATGATTTTACCGTCACGCGTGTAGGGCAAAAATCCGTGCATAGCTTTGTACGCAAGGGCAGCGCGGTTTCGCCTGACGCAAAGATGATTGATCTGGATACGGGCAAGCCGTTGAAGACCTCAGCCGTGACCGGCAAAGAGGTGAACGCGCTGGGATATTATCCCGATGCCGTGGAGCCAGACTCTGTTGTGGTGCAGGGAGACCTTGAGCATGCCGTGGGTGAGGGGCAATCCACGCGCGTGCGCGTGCAGGAAACTTATACCGACGCTGTTGGATACGTTGTGAAAGATGGAGAGCTTACCTGGACACGCACACTGGGCCGCCCCCTGAATTATGTAACGCTTCCTGCGGGTTGGATACTGACCTCAGTGAATACTCCGGCTGTGATTACGCTGGATGAAGAAGGGCGCATCAAACTGCGCTTTACGAATACTCGCAATGGCGATCTGGCAATTGTGATTAAAGCGAAGAAGAGGCCGGCGGCGAAGTAGCCAGAATCGATTGCGCAAAAGTTATGGTATGGGTGGCGATTACTTGCGCCGCTGGCGCGCAATTTCATACATCACGATGGCTGCGGCAACTGACACGTTGAGCGACGGCACTTTGCCCAGCATAGGAATTTTCACCAGGAAATCGCATTTCTTGCGGATCTGCTCATGCAGACCGTGGCCTTCAGCCCCCAGCACCAGAGCGCAATCCATTTTGTAATCAAGTTGGTCGTAAATCTTGTCGCCGCGTTCGTCGAGACCGACGGTCCAGATGTTGCTCGATTTCAACTCTTCCAGAGCGCGGCCAGCGTTGGTTACGCGGGCAATCGGCAGATATTCTGAAGCGCCGGCAGAAGATTTGACTACCGTGCCGGTAACGCCGGCAGAGCGCCGCTCAGGAATAATGACGCCATCAGCGCCTGCGCCTTCCGCCGTGCGAATAATAGCACCGAGATTGTGTGGATCTTCAATGCCATCCAGCAGCAGAACAAATGCATGCTGGCCGCGCTTGTGGGCCAGCACGTCGTCAACATCGCCATATGCTTTTTCTGCCGTAACGGCGACAACGCCCTGGTGACTGGCCACTTGAGCCAGACGGGTCATCTGATCGCGAGGCAGAGTGCGCACCGGAACGCCGGCAGAGCGGCAGAGCTGCATAATCTTCTGTATACGAGCGTCGCCGCGTCCGGGAAGCAGGGCCACGTAATCGAAGCTGCGTCCGCGTGCTGCGAGGGCTTCTTCAACGGCATGGATTCCAAAAATAATCATAGGTCTAATATTGGGGCACTAGAAATTGATGCATTAAAAATCGGTGCGACCAGATAGTCTTGCAGCAATCGGCTGTACGCACAAGTAGCGCCGTGGGCCTCTGCAAAGTTTTATTTTGCGAACGACTGTGATTTGCTCTGCGCCGCCCCTGCAGCTGGCACTTTGTGGTAACTTTGATCGCACTTTACAACGGAACGTTATTTATAGATGAGGTAGCAGCCCGAAGAGATTTGCTTTTCTGCCATGGCGATTCACAAAAAGAAGCAACTGCCGGTAGTGCTTTCGATTGCCGGCCACGATCCGTCGTCAGGCGCGGGAATCACCGCGGACATAAAAACCATTGCCGCGCATGGCTGTTACGGCGTCACGTGCGTGACGGCTTTAACAGTGCAATCCACACGCGGCGTGAAGCGAGTGGATCCAATGGAAGGCCAGCTAATTACGGAAACGCTGGAGCAGTTAATGGACGATCTGGATATTGCTGCCGTAAAGATTGGAATGCTGGGTTCCGTGGAAGCGGCAAAATCGGTGGCGGCCTTTCTCAAACGGTATTGGCTGAAATTTGTAGTGCTTGATCCTATTGTCCGCTCAAGCTCCGGTGCTGAACTGATCTCGCGTGAAGGGTTGCAGGTTCTAAAAGACCGGCTTCTCAGCCGCGTTTATGTAGCCACGCCAAATATTGATGAAGCCGCTGCACTCACTGGCCTTAACGTAACCACACTGGATGAAATGCAGCTAGCTGCTCAGCGGCTGCATGAAATGGGTGCACGAAACGTGATTATTACCGGAGGCCACATTGATCCTCCAAATGATCTGCTCAGCCAGGAAGGGAAGAAGCCGGCCATTATAAGTGGCCGCAAGATTCCAGGGCGCTCCACGCATGGAACAGGCTGCGCTTTTTCCACGGCGCTGGCGTGTAATTTGGCTCTTGGGAATGATCTGACCACTGCCGCCAAAGCGGCCAAGCGTTTTGTGGAAGCAGCTTTGCGAAAAGCGCCAGCAATAGGCAAGGGAATTGGGCCTGTTATCTAAAGTGGGCTCGCATTGCCTGATTTTCAACTTCCGAATCAACCTGCCAATTAGTTGTTAGGATTTTGGCTGTTTGGCTGCTGCTGTTGTGGACGCTGCCTAAACTCTGGCGGAGTCTGGTTCTGCTGCTGATTGGGCTGCGGAGCGGCATTGTTTGGCGCCGCGTTCGGGGTTGCTGCATCGCCTTGCGGCGTGCCATCTGCTGGAGGCTTGCGGAATTCCGGCGGAGTAAGGTTGGGATTGGTTTTTGGTTCGACGACGGTCCTATTGTCGCGCGTTCTGAGTGCGGGCGCTCCACCGCTGCGGCGTTTAGCTTCAATCTGCGCGTTAAAACTGGACTCGACCAACGTGCTGCTCTGCTCCGCCACCTGACTTGAGGTTTGTCCTTCAAGTTCAGGGCGAGTGGAGACCATGACTTTCTGGCGCGCACGCTCGGCGCGCTGGGCCTGGTCGTAATAGGATTGGGCCGTTTCTTTGTCGCCTTCCAACTCCGCCAGATAGCCCATATTGTTTATGGCAAAAGAATTGTTGGGATCAAGTTTGTAGGCCTGCTGAAAGTTATCTCTTGCGGTCTTGCGGTCATTACGATTCATGGCGGAGACGCCGCGCACATTCAGGCGCGCCACACGGTCCTGCAAGTCCTGTGATTTGCTGAGCTCTTTGCGGCTGCTTTCGGCGTTGCGCGCAGCTACTTCACTAATCGGACGGCCACGCCAGTTCTTGTTGAAGGCAATTACGATTGGCTCACGCGAGCCGGTGGCCGCCGAGCGATCATAGTATTTAATGGCGTCCTCGAGCTCACCTTCTTTTTCCTTGGCAAAGCCCATATTGTTCAGGGTGAAGGGATTATTGGGATCAAGTTTGAGAGCCTGCTGCAACACTACATCGGCTTCCGGTGCTCGATCGCGATTGAGCAAATCCAGAGCCTCACTATTCAAGCCATTGACTTTCATGGGCCCTTCAGCGGTATGTCCAGCGACAGTGGCCACGGTCTTGCCTTGCATTTCTTCGGCGGTGGAGCGATCGACAATGGCTTCAGAAGTATTGGCCTGTGCCTGATCGTAATAGCGCTGTGCGCGATCCAGGCTGCCTTCCAGTTCTGCCACATAACCAAGGTTATTCAGCGTAAAGGGATCATTGGGGTCGATCAAATAAGCCTTATAGAAGAGCCGCTTGGCTTTGCTGATGTCGTGCTTCTTGAGTGCTGCAACGCCATCGCGATTCAACGCCTGCACCGGCGTGTACTTGCTTTTCTTGGGCAGGGGGATGCGGACCTGCTGGGCACCGGCTGGGACCACACAGAACAATAATGACAACGCTAGAACTGAAGGAGCTAAAACGTGAATGGGGGAACGCATGTGTCGTTAAGTCCTCACTTGGGCTGCTGCTCGGCTGTTTCTCACACTTCGGGCCGCAAGGCAGTAACTCTGCTTATGGGTTGGATGGCAAAAATGGCTGTGAGGTTGGGCAGCTAATTTTCAGAGTTTCTCCTGCCATCTGAGCTGCTGCTCCGTGCATCCAAGGGATTGTTCGCTGAACCATATTTCGCTAAACCATGTTTGTTGAACCATGTTCGCTAAACCAGTAATTTTGATGGGCTCCTGAGTAACTTTTAACGCGGTGTCGATAAAAACTATGCAACGTTCCCCTAAAGCTTTGTTTGTAGTCTTGTTTGCCATTCTGTCGGCGTTGGTTGCCGGAGCACAGTCTAATCCGGCCACGCCAAAGCCAGGTTCGGGCGTGCCGCAGACTTCTGTGCCAAATACGCAGCCACCGGCAAGTTCCACGCCACAGGCACCGGCCACAACCGATACCAATCCGGGCGCAAATGCGCCAACACCCACGCCGACACCCTCGGCGGAGAAGCCGGCCTTGGCCGATCAGCCCGGGGTCGATCAGCCAAAGACTGATCAGCAAAAGTCCGGCAATAGGCAGAAAGCCACTCCGCCGGCCGAGCCTGAGATTCCGCTCCAGACCCCGGCACAGCCCAAGACTGACATTCTGGATAGCTCTGCCACTTCCGGCGCTCTGAATACGGATGGACACGACCCTATTCTTGATCCAGCGCCAATGCCGCGCACCACCACCACACTGGTTGGTGGCATTATTAGCGGGGTTGACCGCATGCGGAACCGTCTGACCGTACAGGTTTTTGGCGGTGGCCACTGGAAAGTGAATTTTGACGAACGGACGCATATTTTCCATAACGGCGCGGAGACGACGCAACTGGTGCTCAAAAAAGGTGAGCGCGTCTACGTGGATACTCAGCTGGACAACAACGAACATGCTATTTTTGCCCGCAATATTCGCGTTGGCGTGGCTGCGCCTCCGGCGGACGCTGACGGACAGGTGATTGATGTAGATTTGCGCCATAGCGAAGTGACGCTGCGCGACGTGATCAATTCCGTGCCCGTGCGTTTTGCCATTGACCCGCAAACGCGCATCAGCAACGGGCAGACTCCCACAGTGCTGAAAGAGATTCTGCCGGGAACGCTGGTGCATGTGCGTTTTGCCGCTGAGCGCCCCAACCGTGGGCTGGCGCGCGAGATCGATATTGTGGCCAGGCCGGGAGCTAATTTCACCTTCGCGGGCAAAGTTACTTTTCTTGATATGCATCGCGGACTGCTGGCGGTACAGAACTCAGTGGACGACAAGAATTACGAAATCCACTTTTCCCCCACCAGCGTGCCGGATCGCGCCAATCTGGGCATTGGCATTACAGTGCGCGTGGTGGCGACTTTTGAAGGCTCACGTTACACTGCGCAGTCCGTGGCAATTACCAGCGGGCCAGAGGCCAAGAAAGACTAACTAAGGAAAGGCATGGGAAAGGTACGGTTTTGTTTTGTTAAGGAAATGTGGCGAAATCTTTAGAGCAACAACTCTTTCTCGTTCCACGGGTTTTGATGTGGCAGGGGAAAAAGCCATGAAATGCGAAATATGCAAAACGATTGCGAAGCTGGAACTGGATGAGTCCGCGCATGAGTTGTGGGTTTGTGCGGACGCAAGGTCGCCACGAGTTGCTTTCAGGAAATTGCAGGTTTCAGCACATCATTTTTGCTGCGAGATGAAAGCTTCATTGGCTGCAAGGTGGCAGGCGGCAGGATATATGCCATATCAGCGCGTGCATTATGTGACTCTGGGATTGTAGCGACCCGAGCAACCAAGTTTAGATAGCGACTCAACTCGACGATTTTTGGACTTCTCCGCCCAGCAATCCCAAAACGATGCCGCTAAATGAAGCAAAAGAAGTCATCAAAGCTTTCGAGATTTCCGCATGCTTGGGATCAGCCCAGATGGCAACGCCTAAAAGCACCCCTGAGATTATCAATGCCAGCAAAAAATTCCGTAGATTGAACTGAGGCGTGGTTGCCTGAGTGAGCGTTTGGGCCCTTGCGGCAGCCTCGGTATGTATCTGCGGAGCAATTGTATTTGGGTCTTGATTCAATGCGGACTCAAGCGCTTCCTGGATTGCAGGTGCCACGGGGCGTGGCGAGGTAAAGAATACTCCCATCTCATCCCTCCAAATGCGGGCGGTTGCCCTATTTTCAGTAACAAGACTTAAGAACGTTAGACGCTGTGAATTTCCTTTGGACCGCCAGAAAAAAGAGCAGTAATTGCCTGTAGCATGGCAATCTTCTTCTGGAGATTTATTGGCAAAGGTTTACAATTTAAACGTCCCAATAAGGGCAGATTCAGCAAGATCAGAATTCAGTGACACTGGGCACAGGCTGGAAAACCTATGGATTCCTCGATTCTTCGCCAACTCAAGAAAATAGCAGGGAAAGACGCGGTACTGGATAAACCGGAAGAGCTCATGCTTTATGAATATGACGCCGGCGTGGACAAGCATCGTCCGGGGGCAGTGGTATTTGCCCAGACCACGCAGCAGGTTTCACAGATCATGAAGATGGCCAGTGAGAAGAAGATTCCCGTGGTTCCACGTGGAGCCGGCACTGGTTTGAGCGGCGGAGCCATTGCGAGGCGCGAGGCAATCGTGCTCTCACTGGCGCGGATGAACAAGATCCTGGAAATTGACGTGCCCAACCAACGGGCTGTGGTGCAGCCGGGCGTGGTGAATCTGGAATTGAGCAACGCCACGGTGAAATACGGCTACTATTACGCGCCTGATCCATCGAGCCAGAAGGCTTGCACGATCGGCGGCAATGTGGCGGAGAATTCCGGCGGTCCGCATACGCTGGCGCTGGGCGTTACGGTGAATCATGTGACTGGTTTAGAGATTGTGCTGCCAGATGGAAAAGTAGTGGAGTTTGGCGGCAAGGCGCAGGACTCTACCGGACTGGACCTGACCGGCTTTTTTGTGGGCTCTGAAGGCACAATGGGCATTGTGACCCGGATTACGGTGAAGCTGACGAAATTGCCCGAGCATGTAACCACGCTGCTGGCGATTTACGACACCGTGGAAGATGCGGCCAATACGGTGGTGGCCATCACGCAGAGCGGCGTAACGCCTGCGGCCCTGGAAATGCTTGATGGCTGGATGGTCCGTTGCGTTGAGGCAAATGTTCATGCGGGGTATCCCGAAGACGCGGCCGCGGTTTTGCTAATTGAACTTGAAGGCATGCGGGAAGCGGTGGATGAACAAGCCAAGGCAGTGAGCGAAGTCTGCCTGCAGCAAAAAGCTCGCGAAGTGCGCCACGCCAAAGATGAAAAGCAGCGCCAGTTGCTGTGGCTGGGCCGCAAGACGGCGTTCGGCGCTGTGGGGCGCGTGTCACCTTCCTATTACACGCAGGATGGCGTGATTCCCAGGACAAAGGTCCCGTATACGCTGGCTGAGATTGAGCGCATCAGTAAAAAATACGGTTTGATTATCGGCAATGTGTTTCACGCCGGCGACGGCAATCTACACCCGTTGATTCTGTTTGATAGCCGCGATCCAGTGCAGGTGGAAAAAAGCCACGCTGCCGCCAAGGAGATTATGGCGTGCTGCCTGAAGTTTGGCGGGTCCATTACGGGCGAGCACGGCGTGGGCCTGGAAAAAATGGGGCTGATGACGGCCATGTTTACTGAAGACGATCTGGAGGTAATGATTCGCCTGCGGAATGCGTTTAATCCCGACTCGATCCTGAATCCACAGAAGATGATTCCTGAGCTGCATTTCTGTCGCGAGATTACCGGGCCATTGCCGAAAGCCAAAGTTGAGCCGGTGGAGGGAGTGCTGGCATGAGTTCGGTGGTGAGCCCAGCTTATGTAGATCGTGATCTGGCCGCGATAGTAGGCGAAACGCATATCACACACGACTTACAGGGCTTCGACATTAACGGCGTGGCTCCGTCGGTGGCGGTCTTTCCCGGGACGGCTGAAGAAGTGGCTGCCGTGCTGAAGCTGGCGAATGAGCGCGACCTGGTGGTGGCTCCAGCGGGAGGACTAACCAAGCAGCAGATTGGCGGCGTGCCGGAGCGAGTGGATATTCTGCTCAGTACCACGCGTATGAACAAGATAGAAGAATATGATCCGGGCGATTTGACCATTGCCGTAGGCGCAGGTATCCCATTTGCCACCATGCAGCGCAAGCTGAGCGAGCACCGTCAATGGGTGCCGTGTGATGCCGCAAGCCTGGAACATGCGACGATTGGCGGACTATTGGCGACGGGCGCTGCCGGGCCGCTGAAATCAACGTTTGGACACATGCGCGATTTCTGCATTGGCGTTCAATTTGTGACCACGGATGGCAAGGTTGTAAAGGGTGGCGGGCGCGTGGTAAAAAACGTGGCCGGATATGACTTAATGAAGCTGCTCACGGGCAGCTATGGATCGCTGGCGGTGATGACGCGGGCGAACTTTAAAGTTTTTCCGAGTCCACGGCAGACGCGGACATTTATCTGCTCATTTGGTTCATTGGACGAGGCGATGCAGTTCCGCACACGGCTATTTCAATCGCCACTGACGCCGATGTGCATGGAGATTATTTCTCCGCGGGCGGGCGAGTACCTGCACGATGCCGGCGAGGTGCATGATCCGGATGATTACTCGCCGGAACAGCCTTTGTCATTGCCTGCAATAGAGTGGCAGATTGTTTTGCGCGCGGTGGGAAGTGACAACATTCTGGCGCGTTACATCCGCGAACTAGGGTCGGTCGTTACACGCACGCTGGAAGGCGCGGCAGAAGACCAGCTATGGAACTGGATTTCGCACTTTGAACAAAGCGTGCTGGCGCGACATAGAAACGCCATGGTGATGTATACGCATCTGGCGATCCAGAATGTTGGTCCGGCGTTGCAGGCCTTTGAGCGAGCGGCTCCGGATTACAACCTGATTCCAGCAGCAGTGGGCAGGGCTGCCACGGGCAATCTGGTGCTGGCGTTTATGCCACTGTCAGTCGATCCGCCTTCGGCCATGCAGTATGCCAACTGTGTTTCGGCATTTCGGGGGATGCTGCCGCCGGGTTCATCCGCCGAGGTGGCGCAGTGTCCGAAAGAAGCGAAGAACCATTTTGATGTCTGGGGCACAACACCGACGGACGTAAAAATGATGCGTGCGGTAAAGCGGGCAATTGATCCGAAAAATATTCTGAACAGGGGAAGATTCATTGTCTGAGACCACCGCACTTGAACCAGGCGCTCATGGTACGACCGCCCATGGCTCGCATTTAAAGCCGCCAATGGGCACGGAAAAAGATGCGCCGACCTGGGAGCTGCTTTCCACTTGCGTGCATTGCGGGCTGTGCCTGAATCATTGCCCCACATATAAAGTTCTGCGGAATGAGATGGATTCTCCGCGCGGACGCATATACCAGGTGCTGCAAGTCAATGAAGGCAAGATGCCGCTGGGCGAGACGTTTGTGGAGCATATTGACCGCTGCCTGGGCTGCGTGGCTTGCGAAATTGCGTGCCCATCCGGCGTGAAATACGGACGCATTGTGGAACGGGCGCGGGCCCAGATTGAGCAAGGTTATAAGCGTCCGTTTATTCAACGCACGCTGCGCAGCTTCTTTTATAAGAAAGTGATTCCGGATTTTAAGATGCTCCGGCTGGTTGCCGGCGGAATGCGTTTCTATCAACGGTCTGGTTTGCAGACTCTGGTGCGGAAGTCTGGAATCCTAAAGCTGATGGGCGTAGCTGATCTGGACCGGCTTTCTCCGCAGATTGACGATGAATTTTTCTTTGACCAGATTGGCAAAGTGTTTCCAGCCGTGGGCGAAAAGCGCGGTCAGGTGGCGTTTGTGGCAGGATGCATTAACAACGTCGCATTTTCACATCTGAACCGGGCCACGGTAAATGTGCTGACGCAGAATGGGATTGAAGTCCATATTCCCGAGGGACAGGGTTGCTGCGGCGCACTGCATGCCCATGCTGGATTGCGCGATGAGGCGCGCGAGCTGGCGCGGCACAACATCGATATATTTTTAGGCGGCGAGTATGACGCGATTGTGACGAACGCGGCGGGCTGCGGATCCAATATGAAAGAGTATGACGATCTGCTGGAGCACGATGCGGCGTATCTGGGCAAGGCGCAACAATTCAAGGGCAAGATGCGCGATGTGACGGAGTATCTGGCAGGAATCGGGTTGCGGGAGCCAAAGAAGAAGATCACTCAAAAGGTGGCGTATCAAGACCCATGCCACCTGGCCAACGCTCAGCGTATCCGCACACAGCCGCGTGAGTTGCTCACGGCCATTGGATGCCAGCTAGTGGAGTTGCCGCATCCTGACCAGTGCTGCGGCAGCGCCGGCGTTTATAACGTGATCCAGAATGAACTTTCCATGCAGATACTGGAAAAGAAGATGGAAGATGTGACGTCCATTACTTCTGACATGCTGGCGACGGCGAATGTGGGCTGCATGATCCAGTTGCGCGCCGGGATGCAGAAGAACGGGCTGAGTACTCCGGTAAAGCATGTGATGGAGTTGCTGGATGAGGCATATTCTTAGTTGTTAAAATCACTAATATGTAAAAAAATAGAAATATTTTTTCAAAACTCCATGCTGCCGATCAGGAAATTCGGGAGAGGATGTAATAAATAATGAAAGATCGATTGCTTTTATTTATTCATGGGCTAAATGGGGAACCTAAAACTACCTGGGGCAATTTTGAAAATCTTATTTCACAAGACCTTGAGTTGAAGGATTATACGGCGCATTTTTTCAGCTATCCGACTTCTCTTTTCAGTATGCCAGGGTCTAAAAAATATCCAAAAATCCAGACATTGGCCGATGCACTTAGAACTGAAATCGATATCAAGTTCAGTCAATACAAGACCATCATTCTCGTTTGCCATAGCCTAGGAGGATTGATTGCCAGGAAATATCTACTAGAAGAAGTAAAGTCAGGCCGGCTCCTCAAGGTGCAAGGCCTTCTGCTTTACGCTGTCCCTAATCATGGATCCGACCTTGCCAATATAGGCAAACAAATTTCTCGCTGGCAGAATCAATTGCGCCAGCTCTGCAAAGATGGAGATTTGATTCGTGATCTGAGTACAGATTGGCACACCTTCAAAATGAAGGACCAGTTGCCAACGAAATGTGTTATTGCGGCCCTGGATCGAGTTGTTGACGAAGAGAGTGCTAGGCAGTTTTGGGGGAACCCCGACATAGCAACATTGAGTGATAGAAATCATCGCAATGTGGTTAAACCCACTGATAAAAACGACAGCGTATTTCTAATACTTAAAAACTTCGTGGCATTAAATACAACGTATCATATCCCTCAGCCCGGGATAAAAGAGTATGCCACTCCTATAAGGAGACAAAAGTCTGGGCGCCGTAAGGACTCAAGATTCCATGTTATTGGTTTTGATCTCGACGGGACACTGCTTCGAGGGTATCAATATTCATGGACTCTAGCATGGAATTTTCTGCAAGTAGATTCAGCAATCTGGAAAACTGCCCTTCGTAATTTCTTAAGCGGGAACCGGACTTATGAAGACTATAAGGCATGGTGCCAACACGATTATGAACATATGCGTGCTGCAGGCCTGAAGAAAGAACACTTTGCACAAATAACGAATAGCGCTACCCCAACAAAAAACCTTGAGCAGGCTCTACGGACTCTTAGAACAGAAGGATTCGTGTTGGTATTAATTTCGGGCGGAATTGATGCTTTTGTTGATCATAAAATTCCAAATGCAAAAGAATTATTCGACTATATTTGCATCAATCAACTTCATTATGATGATCAAGGAATCATCGATGGAATAAAAGCAACTCCTTTTGATTTTGCCGGGAAAGCCCACGCTCTTGGAGCTATTTGTAAAGAATATGGCGTGACTCTCAAACAAGCCGTATTTGTTGGCGAAGGAAATAACGATGAGGACGTGGCTTATGCGGCTGGTCTAAGCATTGCATATCCACCACATGGGGAGGTGATCCCCAATGCATCGCGAGTGGAAGTCCCAGAGGACGACTTGCTTAAGATTATTCCACACGTTTTAGACTAAGTGCAGTAAGGCTCCAGCAATCCATAGAAATGGTGAATTTGAATGTCTTCCTTGCCCCAGCCCGCAGTCAACGTGCAACAGGCGGTCCCTTTCTTTATGGTAACGAACATGGAAACGTCACTGCGGTTTTATGTTGACGGCCTGGGCTTTGTAATGACAAAAAAGTGGACGCCGGATGCGCCCGGCAAAGTTCGCTGGTGCTGGCTGGAAATTGGCAATGCAGCGCTGATGCTGCAGGAGTATAAGAAAGATTCCCAACATCCGAATTCCGGGCGTCTGGAAGGGAAGCTAGGCCAGGGCGTTTCCGTCTGCTTTCAATGTGTGGACGCGCTGGCGCTGTATCGTGAATTCAAGTCGCGCGGGATTGAGCCAAAGCTCCCATTTGTGGGCAATGCGATGTGGGTGACGATTATCGAAGACCCGGATGGTTACAAGCTGGACTTTGAAAGTCCCACGGATGTGGTGGAAGAGACGGTGTATTCCGAAACGTCTCCGTAAAACTCTTGTGCGGCTTTTATCAATCAACTGAGGCGATGCGGAAACACAACTGTGATTGATCTCACAGAGGATTTGTGCGGCACGCGAGCAAAATGCTCACGTAATCCGGCAGGTAACGTTATGCAAGTAACGTTACTCAGCTACGGGATACCAAGGAGCGTTCTAAGGTCTTTGAGCGATTCGCGGTTTGGCCCACACCTTGAACAATGGTGAGGCTATGAATAGAGTCGTAAACAAATTCGTGCTCGCCCATGACCGGTATTTGGAACTTGACCGCATTCGTACTGAATGCACCAGCCCCGCGCAACGCGAGTCGATACATATTGCGATCATGACGGCGTATCTGGAAGTGCAGCACCATGCCCGGCAGATTACGGGCCTGCAATTTGCTGACGGCATGGATTTTGCCGAAGTAAATTAAGCAGTCACTTCCCATACACCCCTCTACCCGCAATTTGCGTCTAAATATTCACGCCACTGCTGTACTATGGACTTGTGTGGCCGGAGTAACACCTTAATCCGGCGCAGAGTTCAAAACTCCCTGGGAGGTGGCTTTCCCATGCCACTGGCTCGAATATTTACGCGCAATCCTGAACGAACCGTGGATCTTTCCAGTCAATTGCAGCAGCAAGGCTACAAAGTTGAAGTGGCAAGTCCGGACCAGAAGCACCTTGCTCCCGCCGATTTGGAAATTGAATTTGAGCTTTGTGAGCGCGCTGACGTGCTGGAACGGGCAGCCGATCTGGCCAATGAGCTTGAAGCCGACGTGGCCGTTGGCCCCGGCGTCCTGCAAGTAGCGTCTGAACCGCTCATTGAGCCAATCCTTGCAGTGCCAGCACAGCCTGCGGCCGAAAGCGCAGTGGAGATACAGCCCTACCAAGCTCTGAACAACCAGGTTCTGAACAACCAAACCCTGAAATCTGACGCTGAACGGGAATTCGAAGCCGCTTTTTCGCCGAAACCTGAAATTCCAGAAGTTCCAGCCGCCATGCATGCGACTGCCGAGGTCATTGAAATTCCCATTATGGAGCAGGCTCAGTCGCCGGCGCCAATGCCCCCAGTGGCATTCATGGAAGAACCTGCCATCGTTGATTCAGTGAAGATGGAGCCGGTGAAGATCGCCAAGAAACCAGCCATGGAAATTCCGGTACATTTTGCCGAACCAGCCCCAGAACAAGCCAGGTCGGCTGATCCCGTGCCGTATCTCTCGCAGTTAACTCCATTCAGTTCACCCGTGGCGCGCACTGAGACACAAGTCAGCCAAAGCGTACGAAGCCAGGAAAAAGCAGTACAAGTGTCTGACCGAAGCAATCAAGTTTTACAGGATGGCGCGAAGATTGCAGCCAAGACATGGGCCGGAGCGCAGGCGCTGGCCTCTTCGACAGCTGATTCCGTCCGCGACCATTTCCGCGAATATAAGAAGCGCGCGCAGGTACGCTCAGCGGAGCAGCGGGCCGCGCATGCAGCAAGACTGCTGGACCTGGAGCAGCGCCGGGCAGAGGCCCAGCAAAAGGCGTCAGAGCTGGAAGCAGCGCGGGTTGCGGCATCAGTGCGTTTGAATGAATTGCTGCAGCAACGCGCTCCTGGGTTACCGGAACAACGCCAGACCGAACAACGCCGGTCAGAACAAAATCAGCCAGAAGAGAACCAGCGCGAACACGGGTTGTGGCAGCCCAGCACGTATGCGCATACCGTTCCCAAGGAAGATCGCAACCGTGAAGTTCCGGCGGCAGCTTCCTATCGACCGACACCCCCTGTGTCTCCCGCTGCGAAATCAGCTCAAGCAGCGGTAAAGAATACTCCTGCCGCGCTGTGGAGCAATGTGAATCCGCCATTGCGCGCCGTTCTTACCGGAGCAGCCGCTGTGAGCGCGCTGTTTATTATGGGGATTGCGTTGGGCATATTCCATTCGCGCGCTCCACTGGCCAGTCCGGCAAATCACGCTTCTAGCGGCGTTACCGAAGAAAGCGGAGCAGTTCCTGTTCAAACAGGAGAAACGGCACAAACCGCTTTAACAAAACCAGGGCCAGAAACTGGTTCCCAGTCAGCCGCACAGACTGAGGCAAAAACTCAATCATCGGCCAAGCCTTCACCGCGCGTTCAGCGAGCAGCGCAGCTTGCTTCGCAACAGGCTGAAACAAACATTGGGGATGATGTTATTATCCGCCACTTTTCGCGCCCAGTTCCTACCCAGAAACCCAAGCAAACGGGACAGCAAGCCGGCCTGAAACATTTTTCTGATCTGGATAACTAAAAGTTTGTAAGAACACAAAAGCAAATGGCCCTCATTTTTCAGATTGAGGGCCTTTTTTACGATTTAATTGCTTTTCTAACAGCTGAAGTTATTTTGCTGCCGCAAGCTTTTCCACCAATTGTGAGTAGTCGGTTTTCTCGATTCCATAAACCTTCTTGTTGAATTCGTCGACCTTCTGCGAGTAATTCATGGAGCAGAATTTTGGTCCGCACATGGAGCAGAACTTGGCGTCTTTGTAATAGTCGTCCGCCAGGGTCTCATCATGCATGGAGCGTGCGGTTTCAGGGTCGAGCGAAAGGGCAAACTGCTTTTCCCAGTCGAAGGTGTAGCGAGCGTAGCTGAGAGCGTTGTCGCGGTCCTGCGCTCCCGGGCGGTGCCGCGCAATATCGGCAGCGTGGGCAGCAATTTTGTATGCGATGATTCCGTCTTTTACGTCTTTCTCATTGGGCAGGCCGAGGTGTTCTTTGGGCGTGACGTAACAGAGCATCGCTGCGCCATGCCAGCCGATCATCGCTGCGCCAATGGCAGAGGTGATGTGATCGTAACCCGGAGCAATGTCTGTTACCAGCGGACCCAACACATAGAACGGAGCGGCGTGGCAAAATTCTACTTCTTTATCCACTTGCTCTTTGATCTTGTCGAGCGGAATATGGCCTGGGCCTTCAATCATCACCTGCACGTCGTGCTCCCAGGCTGTCTTGGTGAGTTCGCCCAGGGTACGCAGTTCAGCGAACTGGGCTTCGTCACTGGCGTCGGCAATGCAGCCGGGGCGAAGGCCGTCACCGAGCGAGTATGAAACGTCATATTTTTTGAGGATCTTGGTGATGTCGTCAAAGCATTCATAGAGAAAATTCTGTTTGTGGTGATGGGCCATCCACTGCGCCAGAATCGCGCCGCCGCGGCTCACAATTCCGGTAATGCGTTTGGAGATCAGCGGCAGATACTGCACCAGCACGCCGGCATGGATCGTCATGTAATCAACGCCCTGCTGGGCTTGCTCTTCAATCACTTCCAGCATGAGGCTGGCATTCAGGTCTTCAATGCGTTTTACGCGCGAGACCGCTTCATAGATCGGCACAGTGCCAATGGGCACGGGAGAATGCCGCAGGATGGCTTCACGGATTTCATTGATTCCGCCGCCAGTGGAGAGGTCCATGACCGTGTCTGCGCCAAAGTGGACTGCCGTATGGAGCTTGCGCAATTCTTCGTCAACATTAGAAGTAATGGCGGAATTACCGATATTGGCGTTGATCTTACACAGTGATTCCACGCCAATCGCCATGGGCTCGACTTCTGGGTGGTTGATGTTGGCCGGGATAATCATCCGTCCGGCGGCTATTTCATCGCGAACCAGTTCGGGCTTGATCTTTTCTTTGTCCGCGACATACAGCATCTCCTCTGTAATCAATCCTTTGCGGGCAAAGTGCATCTGGGAGAGATTGATGTCTCCGGTGCGGGTTGCGTGTTCACGGCGGCGCGTGATCCATTCTTCCCTAAGTTTTGGCTTTGCTTCACTTTGCGCGGTATGGGGAGTGCTGTGCGTTGTGCTCATGGGTTCACCTTATGATCTTGAACTTTTCATTATACCTGCCTCAGAATGTGCGTGTGACCAGAGTCACGTATCAACATTAAGACTCTTGACCCGCGTTCAAAGCGGGGATACCCTTTGAGTAGCCATGTCAAAAACAAGGAAAACTTATATCACTTTCGGGGCTGCGATCACCTTGATCGTGGTGGTAATGGCCTACATGGCCTATCTGGGTGCGCAGGAGAGCAAGAGCTATTACGTCACCATCAAGGAACTTCATGCCATGGGCGACGTGGCTTATAGCCGCAACTTGCGGGTGGCTGGCAATGTGCAACCAGGCTCCATCAAGATGAATGGCCCGCAGGCTGATTTCATCCTGGTGGAAAACAATGATGAGCTGAAAGTGCATGAAACGCTGCGCGTGGTTTACAAAGGCAGCGAGCCGCCTCCAGACACTTTTAAAGACAACGCACAGGCCCTGGCCATTGGCGGATTTAAGCGCGACGGCGTGTTTTATGCCAACGAGCTGCAAGCCAAATGCGCGTCAAAGTATGCTCCACAACAGCAGCCAGCCGCAGCACCCGCTCAGGCCAATCAGCCACAGGCAAAAGGATACTGAGGTTCGCCGCTGACCACTCCAGAGGCCTCACCTGTCCGGACTGAGAACGTCTCAAAGATTTATGGCCGCACGGCTGCCGTAAGAAGGATCTCGCTCGCACTTGAACCGGGGCGATTCTATGTTCTTCGCGGTGAAAATGGCGCCGGTAAATCCACGCTGCTGCGTATGATTGCCGGCCTGAATGAGCCGACCGAAGGCAACATTTTTATCTACGGAATTCCCAACAGAGAAGCGCTCCATCACATGGGATACATGGCGCACGCGCCGCTACTCTATGACGAACTTTCCGGCATGGAAAACCTGCGTTTCTTTGCCGAGCTTTACAGCATAAGCTCTGATGCGCCACTGGCCCAGGCCATGGAGCGCGTGGGGCTTGATCCAAAGCTGGAGCGCCGTGTAGGGCAATACTCGCAGGGCATGCGACAGCGCTTGTCACTGGCGCGCGCCATCTTTCATGAGCCAAAGCTCCTGCTGCTGGACGAACCGTTTTCCAACGTTGATCCGGATTCCGCTTTGCAGATTGCCAAACTGCTGGCGGCGATGCGCTCTGCCGGCGCAACCATTTTGCTGGTGACGCACCAGATTGGGCTGCTGGCTGATCTGGCTGATGAATATCTGATGCTTTCGCACGGACAGCTTGTGGACCGCGGCCGCATGCCAGGAGCTTCTGCATGAGTACATCATTCACAAAGCTCGCCTGGATCAATGTGTCGAAGGACCTCCGGCTGGAGTGGCGATCACGCGATGTTTTTAACTCCATGATGTTTTTTGCCCTGGTCGTGGTGGTGGTCTTCAGCTTTGCGTTTGAAAAGGACGAGTCAAAGCCGGTGATGGGCGGCCTTATCTGGATTGCCTTTCTATTTTCAACCACGATGGCGCTCAACCAATCATGGGCGCGCGAATTGCGCAACGGTGTGCTGGATGCTTATCGTGTCTCGCCGGCCCGGGCCGAGGCGCTTTTTCTGGGCAAGTGCATCGGTAACTTTATTCTCATTACTTTGCTGGAATGCCTGATGGCCCCGCTGTTTGTGATCTTTTATAATCTCAGCTCAGTAGGGCCTCTCTGGCAACTGGTGCTGGTTGCTCTGCTGGGGACGTGGGCGCTGGTGGTGAATGGCACGTTTTTTGCCGCCATGTCCATTCGCACACGTAACCGGGAACTCATGCTGCCACTTTTGCTGCTGCCAATTTCCATTCCGGCAGTGCTCAGCATGGTCACCGCCACAGCGCAGGTGCTGAGCGGCGAGGGATCGCCCAATGTACAGTTAAAATTTCTGGCAGGATTCTGCGTGATCTTTACCACGGCATGCTTCCTGCTATTTGATACGGTGTTAAACGCAGAATGAAAACTAAATTATTTTTCGCCTTCGCTGCCTTTTGTTGCGCCTTTCTGGCGTATGGGACCTATCAGGGACTGGTAGTGGCCCCTACGGAAGAGACCATGGGCGACGTGCAACGGATTTTCTATGTCCACGTGCCCGCGGCCACGGTGGG
>DASXLK010000148.1:0-10833 GCA_036496365.1 Candidatus Angelobacter sp.
CGGTGACCGTCCGGTCGAATTTGACTTCACCCTTTGTTTGCAACAAAACGTCTATGCCCGGTGGGGTCAAGGCCAAAAGTTTACTAAGTAGTAATATTTTCTGCTGTTTTGGCCTTGTCTGGTTTGACGGCATCCACAACCGAACCTATGATGGAAATTTTAGGTTAACTCATGCGCATTGCCTATCTAGAGTGCTTTTCCGGCATTAGTGGCGACATGTTTCTGGGTGCCCTGATTGACGCCGGAGTTCCGCCCGAGCTGCTTACCAAGACCGTGGAAGCGCTTGGCGTGGACGCACGCCTGGAGATTTCCCGCGTGGACCGTAGCGGCATCAGCGCGACCAAGGTGGACGTGATCGCGGCCGGCGAAAAAGAGCTGCCGCGTGAGGAGTTCTGGCAATCAGCAGTCAGCACTCAGCAATCAGCACTCAGCCCCGCAACAGCTTCGACGGTGGCACACTCGCATGGCAACTCTCACGGCGAAAAACACTCCCACAGCCACGACCAGGGGCATTCTCATTCGCACGATCACGAAAACCGTGGAGCGCAGGCACCCTCGCCTGCGGAGAAAAATGTTCACTCTCACGACCACAAGCACGAACATGGCTCAGAACACAGCCACAGCCACGCGCATCGCGGACTGAAAGAAATCCGGCAGATCATTAATAACGCTGCTATCAGCAAGTCGGCCAAAGATCGAGCTATCAAAATTTTTGAAGCTCTGGGCGCGGCAGAAGCCAAAGTTCACAACTCAGATATCGAAGAGATTCACTTTCATGAAGTTGGCGCGATTGACGCGATCGTTGATATTGTTTGTGCAGCGGTGGGCTCGGAAGCCTTGGGCGTGGACCAGTGGATTTGCTCTCCGCTTAACGTAGGTGGCGGGACAGTGGTTTGCGCTCACGGCACATTCCCTATTCCTGCTCCAGCAACACTTGAACTTTTGAAGAAAGCGCCAGTCTATTCCGGCGCGATCCAAAAAGAATTAGTCACACCTACCGGGGCGGCCATCGTCAGCGTTCTGGCCTCAAGCTTCTCGGGTTTTCCGGCGATGAAGGCCGAAAAGATCGCCTACGGGGCAGGTAGCAGAAACTTCAAGCATCATCCGAATGTTGTGCGTCTAACTATTGGTGAAACCACTGTAGGTGAAATGGCGGTACCGCATGAGTCGCCGTATCCCACAGAAGAGATCACGGTGCTGGAAGCTAATATTGATGACATGTCCCCGCAGGTTTTTGGCTACGTAATGGAGCAGACGCTGGCCAGCGGCGCACTGGACGCCTTCGGTATCCCAGTGCAGATGAAAAAGAGCCGCCCGGGAATGCTGCTGACCGTCCTATGCCGGACGGAAGACAGCCAGCGGCTGACCAAGCTGATATTGTCTGAAACCACCACGCTGGGTGTGCGAATGCGGCGCGAAACCCGGGCCGCCCTGACGCGCCGGCATATGAGCGTCAACACAAAATGGGGTGAAGTTCGCATGAAGCTGGCCAACTTGAACGGCAGTATCAGCAACTATGCTCCTGAGTATGAAGATTGCAGCCGTATCGCCAAAGAGCAGAAAGTGCCATTGAAGACCGTTATGCAGGAAGCCATTAAAGTTTATCTGGAAGTAACCAATGGATAAGGGCAGCAAGAAGTTTTACATTACAACGCCCATTTATTACGTAAACGCGCGCCCGCACATTGGGCATGCGTATACCACGCTGGTGTGCGACGCCATTGCCCGCCGCAAGCGCATGCTGGGCTTTGACACGTTTTTCCTTACCGGCACAGACGAGCACGGCCAGAAAATTGAGCGCTCTGCAACGGCCGCCGGCACCACGCCACAGCGGTTTGCCGATGAAGTCTCAGGCCTATTCCGCGCGTTGTTTGAGAAGATGAACATCTCAAACGACGATTTCATACGCACTACCGAGCCGCGCCACAAAGCCGGAGCGCAGGAGCTATTTCGTCGTCTGCAGGAAAACGGGCACATCTATAAAGGCACGTACACCGGCCAATACTGCGTATTCGACGAACTTTATGTCGACGTGGTGGGTGCTGGCGCTCCCTGCCCGGAATGTGGACGCCCAACTGAGACCGTCAGCGAAGAGAACTATTACTTTAAGCTTTCCGCCTTTGCCGATCAGTTGCTGGCGTATTACCAGCAGTATCCTGAATTCATCCGTCCGGAGACGCGCCGCAATGAAGTCATCGCATTTGTGAAAACTGGCCTGCGTGATCTTTCCATCAGCCGCAGCACGTTCAAGTGGGGCATTCCGGTTCCCGGCGATCCCAAGCACGTGATGTATGTATGGCTGGACGCACTGAGCAATTACTGCACCGCCATCGGCCTGGGGTCGAAAGACGAAGCGGACCAGAAAAAATTTGAGCGCTACTGGCCAGCTGACGTCCAAATGATTGGCAAGGAGATCATCCGCTTTCACTGCGTATACTGGCCAGCCTTCCTGATGGCTGCTGGCCTGCCGCTGCCGCATTCAATCGTGGCCCATGGCTGGCTCCTCTTTGAAGAGAGCAAGATGTCCAAGTCGCGTGGCAATATCGTCCGCGCTGAAACCGTGATTGACGTGATGGGCAATGACGCTCTGCGTTATTTCCTATTGCGTGAAATTGTCTTTGGCCAAGATGGCTCTTTCAGCTTTGACGCGCTCGTCCAGCGCTATAACTCTGACCTGGCCAACGATCTGGGGAATCTCTCAAGTCGTACTTTAACTATGATCAACCGTTATTTTAACGGTTCGGTTCCCTATCCTTCGCCGACCGTTGCGCGTAAAGACACGGATGACGTAATCAAAGAGCATGCGCTTTCTGTGATCCAGGAGTTCGGGCAGTTGTTTGACGACTACCAATTCTCGCGGGCACTGGAATCGGCATGGTCGCTCATCGGCGCCGTCAATAAATACCTGGTGGATGAAGAGCCCTGGATTGTGGCCGAAAAAGAAGGCGAGGAGAACAGAGCCCGCCTGGCCACCATTCTTTATACGGCGGCGGAGGCGCTGCGCATTGTTACTGCGCTGGCGCATCCAGTGCTGCCGGAATCTACGGCCAAAATCTGGAACCAGCTTGGCCTGGGAGAGATCACCAAATTCAATCTTGCCGACCTTAAGTGGGCGCAATTGCCCTTGGGCGGCAAGCTGGGCAAAGTGGAACCAGTGTTCCCCCGCGCCGACAAAACTTCAATTGAGAGGATGCAACAGATGGAACAGGAGCGGCAGTCCGCTTCACAGAATTCCAGCGCAGGAACCGCAGCCGCACCTGCCCCCGCAGGCGAAGGCGCAAAAGCAGGTCAACCAGCAACCCAGGCCGCGCATGGCCCGACTGATGCCGCGCCCGCAGCCAAAGCGGCCGCGTCCGCCACAGTGGCAGCCACGGATGGAAAAATCTCCATTGATGACTTCATGAAAGTGGAGTTACGTGTGGGAATGGTGAAAGTCGCAGAAAAAGTTAAAGGCGCTGACAAATTGCTGCGCCTTGAAGTCGATATAGGCACAGAAGTTCGCCAGCTCGTGGCGGGAATCGCTCTCGCTTATAAACCTGAGGATCTGATCGGGCGGAAGGTCGTTATCGTCGCCAATCTGCAACCCCGCAAACTGCGTGGACTGGAATCAAACGGGATGATCGTGGCTGCGTCCGTTGGCGAAAATGGATTGCCCGTGCTGGCAAGCTTTCTGGAAGATGTGCCGGTCGGGGCGAAGCTGAAATAATATCGCTTTTTACTGCGAAAATAAATGTCCAAATCACTGATTTCAATTTTTCCGGAGCCTGAACAACTAATAAGCCTAGAACCTGAAGAATTGGCTTGGGTAATTCTGGAAATTTTGCAATCCATGTCGGATGATGAACTCCGGCAGAGCGGGAATCATCACAGCTTCACATCAGCAGCCTCTATGCAGTACCCCAGACTGCGCCAAGAGGTCATGAATGTTCTCGTCGAGGGATGGGTGTGGCTACAAAGAGAGTGTCTACTGGCCCCACGCCCCGGTGCGAGTTCTGATTTCATGATTCTCACTCGCAGAGCGAAGCAAATAACATCTCACGAGAAGATGGAGATTTACAGACGTGCAAATCTTCTAACAGGAATGTTGCATCCCCGAATTGAACGGGAATCAAAAGCCGCATTTTTACGAGGGGAATATGAAACAGCCATTTTTAACGCTTTTAAGGAAGTTGAAGTAGCTGTTCGAACAGCTGGTACATTTACGCTCGGCGACTTGGGTGTAGCTCTCATGGAAAAAGCGTTTAAGCCCCAAGTTGGTCCTCTTTCGAATAAATCCCTTCCGGACGCTGAGCAAATTGGGTTACGAAATTTGTTTTCAGGAGCAATCGCTTACTATAAAAACCCTGGAAGTCACCGACATTTCCCCACTGAGCCATTGGAAGTTGCCGAAGCTTTATTTTTTGCAAGTCTCCTTTTAAGAATTGTCGATCGGGCATAGTCCTTCACATGTACATCGATTCCCATGCCCACGTTGAGGGCACCAAATTTGATGCGGACCGCGCAGAAATGCTCGCCCGCGCCCGCGAGGCTGGACTTGAGCGCATTCTTGCCATCGGCAGTGGAACGGGCCCAGGCACTTATGATTGCGCGCTGAAAATCGCCGAGCAGCATGATTGGATCTTTGCCAGCACCGGCCTGCATCCGCATGAAGCCAGCGTGGCCACGCAAGTGGACTATGACGAGATGGCGCGGTTGGCACAGCATCCTAAGTTAATTGCGTGGGGCGAGATTGGACTGGATTATTTTTATGACTCTTCTCCACGCGACGTGCAAAAGGAAGTCTTTCGCCACCAAATGGAATTAGCTCAAGCGGCCAGGTTGCCGATCATCATTCATTGCCGCCCCAGCAATAACAGTGAAAATGCCTGGGACGACACGCTGCAAATGCTGCGCGACCATTGGGCACCCAGCGGACTGCCGGGAATCCTGCACTGCTTTACCGGAGAATGGAAGCACGCACAGGCGGCTTTGGACATCGGCTTTTATATTTCGTTTGCCGGGAACGTCAGTTTTCCCAAGGCTGAGAACATCCGCGAAGCAGCGAAGCAGTCGCCGCTGGACCGCATGCTGATTGAAACTGATTCGCCGTACCTGGCACCGATACCGCATCGCGGCAAGCGCAATGAACCCAGTTTTGTGGTCAATACAGCAGAAACCATTAGCCAGTTGCGTGGACTGAGCAAAGAGGAGATTGGCGCACAGACAGCCAAAAACTTCTACACGCTTTTTCCGCGCACTATCTAGCTGGCTGGAGTGGCGACTTCATTCTCCGCGTATAAGCTATTTAACTCTTCTCGCGGAAGCAGCATGGGAATTCCATGGCGCACAGGATAGGAGCTGCCGCAAGACTGGCAGGAAAGCACGCCGGAAGACTCATTGAGATGTCCGCGGCAGGCGGGACAGCACAGTGATTCGCCTAAGGCCTCATTTGTCTGCGAGCCTGCTGCCTTCGGCTGGATCGTCGCGGTTAGAATTCCGCCCAGTCCCTGGCACATCCATGAACGCAGCCCCCAGTGGGAACTATTGTGGCTGATATGGCTCATCATCTTAGGAATGGGCAGCACCCTCAGCCGGATATTCTTTTTTGCGACCTGGCCCAGCGCGCGCTCCCATTGAGCCAGCGAGATGTCGTCATTTTCACAGATGCCATAATCCACTTCATTCACATGCGGTTCAGAAACAAAGTCGAGAAGATAGTCCTTGGCATACCGCAGATATTTGTTGCTGTTGCCTCTGGGAGTTACGTGGCGCTTCCATAAATTTAATTTGCAAACGCGGGCAATTGGCTCCTCGTCAATGAAAAAAACGGCCCCAGGTTTCAGCACGCGATAGATTTCCTGAATGATCGGAGTAGGGTCAGGAAAGTGATGCAACGTCTGGTAGCAGAAAGCAAAGCCAATGGAGTTGTCCGCTAAGGGCAGGCGCAGCGCGTCACAGCAAATGCGCCGTGGCATGGCCGCGAAGCCTTCCTGTTTGGCAAGGAAATCAGCATAGAGAAGGCTTTCAAAAGATAAATCGGCCGCAAAACCTTCCAACTTAAAATCATTGGCCAGCACCAGGGAGCGCTGGCAGCGCTCCGCGCCAAGTTCCAGGAACGGACCTTTGAGTAGGTGCGCATCTGCCAGTTCGGTAAAATCACGGCGCGTCTTTTCGATCCGGCTGCGCATGGTAGCCAGCATCTGTTCAGAGGAAAGCTCACCCGCAAGAGGAGCGGCCCCCAACACCTGCTGTTCATAAAGGCGCGCACGAAATTTAACTTCGCCAGCTTTACTCTTTTGGTCCTGCATCATAAAGACGGTCCTTTTGATAACCCATCGCATAAAGTCATACCACCAGTTTAAGCGATGCCAGTTGAAATGCTATCGTGCAGAGCCTGCAATAGACAAGCTTGGTCTATCGGCACTCATATGCCGCTGCTCAATGCGGTGAATGAAAAATGCCAGAGGAAGAAATGCCAGGCCGGCACTCAGATGTTTTAGTGTATGTCCGCTGATGATTCCGCCCAGCGCGAAGATCGGTTTATCCAGCAGCTCAAAAAATTTGGCCATAACATTTCCTGCCACGGCAATCACAAATACTTTTGTGGCCCCGTTGCGAGATGAAAATAACAGCAACAGCAATGCGCCGACCAGTATTACCAGTCCCTGATAAAGCGCATACCAGCGCAAGTCGCCGTGACCTGCCTGCTCGCTGGCATTCCATTGGAAAACCGTCCAGAAGCCGAGTGCTAGTAATGCAAAGACCGCCCATACTCCTCTGCCGCCGAAGCGGTCCGCTATCACCGCTCCCACACAGCCGGACATGGCGACAATCATGGGCAAGCGATCAAAAACAAGACTTTGATTGTTCGGGGCGAGATGGTAATAGCCAGAGCCAAAGCTGGTAAGGATGAGACCAAAGAAAAGCGTGGCAAAAGCCCAGCGCGTACCACCATCTAAAACTAATCCGGCTCTTAAAACAAAAATCAGCCCTACTGCACCAGAAAGAAGAAAAGCCAGATTCGACAGGACATCAAAACCGTGTGGAATTCCGGCGATAGTGCGATGATCCGCAAAGTGATGATAGGCCTGCGATTGCGGAATGGGCGCGATAAACCAAACAATAACAACAGCAGCCACGCAGACAGCAGCAACAATGCTCCATCGCAGGCCTGAACCCCAATTGCGCATATATGTTGGCGAACCTCTACTAAAATAAAATTACAACTTACTCCCGACACAAGCGCAAAGCTTAATTCATACCGAGCTGCCACTCCAGAAAAGCAAACTTCAGAGACAGCTCATCCACTACCTGGCTAAACGGACGCCCTCCTGAATGGCCTGCTTTTGTGTCATACAGTAAAAGAACGGGACGTCCGGAAGAAGTTGCGAATTGCATGCGCGCTGCCATTTTGCGCGCCTGCTCCGGCGGGACACGCGTATCCGCATCACCGCTGGTGAAAAGCATGGCCGGGTATTTCGTCTTTGGCTGGACATGCTGATACGGCGAGTAGGCGTAAAGAAACTTGAACTGCTCCGGATCACCAGCATTGCCGTATTCCAGAAGCGCCGGCGGGTTGTTGTTTTTGGTGAATTTGTAATAGCGCACCATGTCCAGATCCGGATGCTCGCAGATCACGGCACGAAACAGCTCCGGACGCTGCGTTACCACGGCTCCCATGAGCAGGCCGCCATTGCTGCCGCCCCAGATTGCCAGCTTTTCAGGATTCGTATATTTGTTCTTGATCAGCCATTCTGCCGCGGCGATAAAGTCATCAAAAACATTCTGCTTCTTTTCCAGCATGCCGGCTTGGTGCCATGCTTCGCCAAATTCTGAGCCGCCACGCAAATTGGCTACGGCATAAACTCCGCCGTGCTCCACCCACCAGGCAGCCGTCGCGCTGAAATTTGGGTTCAGGCTCACATTGAATCCGCCGTAACCATAAAGGATGGTGGGCGTCTTGCCGTCTGGCTTATAACCCTTGCGATACACCAGAAACATGGGCACCTTTGTTCCATCTTTTGAGTTGTACCAGACCTGCTCCATTTCATATTTATCGGAATCAAACGGTACTGGGCTGCGGAACCATAGATCACGCTTGCCCGTGGAAGCCGAGTAACGATACGTGGAGGCCGGAGTGGTGTAAGAGGAAAAAGAGAGTATGCCTTCGTCCTTGTCCCAGCGGCCGGAAATTCCTACCGACCCGGCTGAAGGCAGATGGACCTCGCCCAGTGGCTTGCCCTCAATAGAAAAAATGGCGATGCGGGAAGTTACGTTATGCATGTAACTCACAAAGAGCTTGCCGCCAATCAGGGCAAAGCTCTCAATCGTATCCTGTGCTGGCGGAACAATCTCTTTCCAGTTTTCCTGCTCAGGATGGCGCAAATCAATTTTGAGAATGCGATTGAGTGGCGACTTCCAGTCTGTCTGCACGATCAGGAAATCTCCGGCAAAGCTTGGCCTGAAATGCGCGCCAATGCCTGTGATCAGCGGACGAATCGGGCCACCTTCTTTTAAATCCTGAATAAAAAGTTCATTCTTGGTCCATCCCGCCTGCGTGTCAATAAGAAGATAGTGGCCATCCTCTGACACACCGGCGCCAAGCCATATGTCCTGACCGTAGCCTTCGCCAAAAATAGCTTTGTCTTGAGCGGGATCAGAACCCATCATGTGGTAATAAATGCGCCGCCCTGAATCTCTACGGCCAACCGTGTAATAGAAGCCGCTCTTATCTTTCTTCCATGATGTGCCCATGTACAACGCACGTGGAAAAACTTCTGGCAGATCATGGTGCGCGTTCATATCCATAATATGCAGTTCAATTTCGTCTTCACCGCCGTGACGCACGGAATAGATCATCAGGCTGGCATCAGAAGTGACATCGTCGATGCCTACGCTCGTGGTGTGGTCAGTGCTCATCGGTAGCGGATCAATCAGCAATTCGTCCGCACCTGCCGGGCCTTTGCGCCGATAAATGCTGGGTAAATCCTGATCAGCGCCTTTTTTGGTGAAAAAGTAATATCCGTTCTCTTCCAATGGAGCGCTGACGGCATCATGCTTCAGCATCTCAACCAGGCGTTTGGAAATAGCAGGACGTTGCGGCAGCTTATCCAGTAATGAGTGCGTGTAAGCATTCTGTGCTGCAACCCAGTCGCGCGTCTCTTTGCTATCCTGGTCTTCCAGCCAGCGATATGGATCAACGATCTCAACGCCGTGAATCACATCCTTTACGTTGTCTTGCCGCGTGGCTGGTGGCTCAGGTGTTTGTGCCGTTGAGGGCAGAGCACATAGCAGAAAAAAGAAGGCCGGAAGAAGAAAACTCATCGGCCTGAAAGTACAGAGTTGTTTGTGAATCATATCCACCTTTTATTTGGCTGGCGTCGTATTTTCCGTCGCGGGCGTTGGGACTTTCTTGGTCCCTGCCAGTTCAGCAGCGGTCTGCATGATGTTGCGCGTGGAGAAAGCTTTGAAGAATCCCCAGCTGCCATATTTCTCCTGTAACTGTGGCAATACTGTATCCACTAGTGCCTTGTCCGTCTGCCCTGCTGCCTGGGCTTTGGCCACGTCATCGCGCAGCGTGACAAGATAATCATGGAAATCGCGGACATCACTCACGCTGGCTACATCGCCATGACCGGAGACAAACGTAGCTGAAGGATGATCGGCCAGCAGCTTGTCGAGCGTCTTCACCCATTCGCTGGTCGTGGCATCAATGAGGTTGGGCAGATGCTTTTGCCAGACCAGATCACCCCCAAACACTACGTTGGCATCCGGCACAATCACCACGGAGTCGCCTCCGGTATGGCCCAGCATGTAGCGAACTTGAATTTTCCGTTCGCCTAAAAAAATATCAACAGCGTCACTGTAAACCTCATCGGGCAATACCAGGGCTTCCACCACGGCTTTTTGCTCCGGCTTGGGATTAGCACCGAAGAACTTAAGGTTTTCCGTATGGAGCCATCCGCGCACATTGCGCTGCGCCAGGATAGTAGCACCAGCCTGGGCAAAGACGGCGTTGCCGCCGGTGTGGTCCAGATGGTAGTGGGTGTTCACAACAAAGCGAATTGGCAGATTGGTGATCTTCCTGATTTCCGCCAGAAGATCGCTCGCGGGGGCCACGTCTTCAAAGGTATCAATCACCACCACGCCATTGCTGCCAATGATAAAGCCAGCATTACTGCCGGCTTTGCCGCTGTCGCTACCAATGGCTGCGTAAACCCCCTCACCGATTTTCTTGATGGTGAAGTCTGCCGTGTCAGCGCTAAAAGCAAATGTCGAAAGAAAAAAGAGAGTCAGTAGAAGAACAGCCGTTCTTGTCCGCATGCCGGAGATACTAACACCAATTCCAGTGCTGCTCCACAATGCATAGCCCCATCCTTGTGAAAGGGGAAGGCCTTAAAGCTGCCAGCAAAAAGAACAGCCTGAATTCAGTACGTTCGCCGTACCAAAACAGATTTGTTACGATAGATATGGGTACAGCTGCTTGATATCCTGAATGCCACGGCCCTGTTGCAATCCAAAACACCCATAGAATTCGTACTAATAGGAAAGCGAGAGAATGCGCGTGAGCGGCATGCAAGCGCCAAAATATAAGGACGACGCTGCCTTGATCACGTGCATACGCGCGGGAGACCAGAGCGCCATGGCCGACTTGTATGACCGCTATTCTGGAGTGGTATACGGCGTTGCCCTGCGCGTGCTGGCCAATACCACCGGAGCAGAAGACGTGGTACAGGAAGTTTTCCTTCAGTTGTGGCGCAATCCTCAGGCTTTTAATGCAGACCGCGGACGGCTGGCTCCGTGGCTGGCGGTGATTGCTCGCAATCGCGCCATTGACCTGCTAAGGAAACGTCC
>DASXLK010000149.1:0-44260 GCA_036496365.1 Candidatus Angelobacter sp.
AAAAAATCAAGACTCTGTTGCAGTCACGAACTGGCGATTCAATGCCTGGGCCAAATATCCTGACTGGAAACATGACAATCAGCTGCCAGATCGGATCGCCAAAAAATTTAAGCTGAAACAATTTACGCCAGTGAACCAGCACAAAGACAAGCCACAACAAGTCGTCCTTGAAGGCGGAAGCATTGACGTAAACGGCCAGGGCCTGATGCTGACCACCGAAGAATGCTTGCTCAGCAAAGTGCAGCAGCGCAATCCCGAGCTCTCAAGAACTGATCTTGAAAAAGTATTTGCGGATTATCTGGGCGTGGAAAAAGTAATCTGGCTAGGTTGCGGAATCAAAGGTGATGATACGCATGGCCACGTGGATGACATCTCGCGCTTTGTCGCGGCGGATACCGTGCTTACGGCGGTTGAATCCAGCCACGGCGACGCCAATTATGAGCCACTACAGGAAAACCTGCGCCGACTGCGCGCTGCCACTGATTTACAGGGACGCAAGCTGCAAATCATTGAACTGCCGCTTCCCCGCCCCGTCATCTTCAGTGGACAGCGGCTGCCCGCCAGCTACGCCAACTTTTATATCGCCAACGGGCTGGTCTTAATGCCAACGTTCAACGATCCCAACGATCGTCTTGCTCTTAACATTCTGGCCGGCATTTTCCCCAACCGCGAAATCGTCGGCATACACTGCGGCGACTTTATATGGGGCCTGGGCGCCATCCATTGCATGACTCAGCAGCAGTCTCTCTAGTTGCCAGACCATTCCTGTTTCGCGCGAGTGTCCTTGCCGTTTTGGTCGGTCACTCTGACCTCCACCTTATTGTCTCCGGGGTAAACGCCTTTTTGTGTAAGCTGTTTTTCCCATGAGTCAACTGGATCGTCCTGGGTTTCGTCCACGTCAGGGAAATCGTTGATCCTTATTTCCACAAACGCGATCTTTTCACCAGTATCGGCTGTAACTTTTACGCTGATGTCCCAGTCCATCAGGGCATTTCTGGTATGCGTGAGCGCAATCTTCATTTTTCTTCCTCAATCTTCGAGCTGAAAAATCATATGGCTGTCTTTAAGGACGCTGATGGCCGGGGCTGCTTCGTAAATAACTCCGGATCACTCTTCTGCAACTTTTCCAGTGTGTCTTTCCAGACCGCAGGGATTCCTGGCATCGCAGCGATTTCCTTCTTCGCCGTAAGCGCGTGCTCCATCTTAATGGCAATCGGCTTCAATCCCGTGGCCTGTGCAGCCATAGCCACGGAAATATTGCGCGCGCACATGCCTTCCAGCAGCAGCATCCGCGTGAGCGCCACCTGGATATTCGGCCCCGAGGTAAGCGCGCCATGGTTCGGCAAGATCACAGCTGGATATTTTGCAATCGCTTCAGCAAACGGGCGTACCCGGTCTTCTCCGGCCGCGGTGCCTGTGTAATCTTCTTCCACAATGCCCACGTCACCGGCCAATATGCAGCTTTCCTGGTCATAGATTTCAGGAACGCGGCGGAATGTTCCCCAGCTTACCGTAGCCGGTGGATGCGTGTGCGCCAGCGCTGCAATCTGCGGATTTAATCGATGAATGACCGCGTGCAGCGCGATTGTGTCATTCACGTAAGGATCAATAGAGGGATCATGTTCCAGCACTTTGCCGTCAAAATCAAAAGTGCAGATGTCGGCAGGGTGAAGAGTGCCAAAAGACGGGCCAAAGCGATTCATCAACATCTTATTCTCACCCACCACCACGCTCAGGTGTCCGGCCACGCCTGCACTCAGGCCTGCGCGATAGAGCGCTCGCGCGGCACAGCAAATATCAAACTTAATCCCGTCAATTGCCATGGACATACAGGCGCCTCCTGGAAACTTGCCTAGAATCCTAGCCGCAACTTCAATTTTTCACAAATTAGTTTTGGCATGAATAGCCAAACAAACAGCACTGCCCGCATGCATGGCATACGGGCAGTGGAAGGATTCAGGTGAAATATTTCTTATTTCTTCTTGCGGCTAAAAAAGCCCGCGGCCATGGATCCGAATCCCAACAGTCCTAACAAAGGCAGCGGAGAAGCAGTCTGTGGCAGTTTCTGCCCTGAAGCTGCACTGTCATCAGCGGAGGCTACAGTTGCGTTCTTGTCAGTGGTCGCGCTCTGGTCAGCGGTAGCGCTGCTGGCTGGAGCGGCAGTCTGATCTGCACTTGCGGTTGCTGCAGGTGCTGCGGCGGCCTGATCTGCAGCGGCTGGCGGATTTACGGGTGCGCTGGCGCTTTCAGCAGATGCGCCTGCGGGGCTGCTGGTGGTTGCTGCCGGAGCATTCGCATTGGGGTCAGTGGCTGGAGCTGGAGCAGCAGTGCTGCTGGCCGTGGTGTCAGTGCCTTGCGCCGGAGGATTTACCGGAGCGCTGGCGCTTTCAGCAGATGCGCCCGCTGGGCTACTGGTGGTTGCTGCGGGAGCATTGGCATTGTTTGGATCGGTGGCTGACGCCGTGGAGCTGGCAGAAGCCGTTGGAGTCTGATCAGCCGGCGTACTCGGTGCGTTGGAAGCCGGAGGATTTACCGGAGCGCTGGCACTTTCAGCAGATGCGCCTGCCGGACTGCTGGTGGTCGCTGCCGGAGCATTGGCATTGTTTGGATCTGCTGCCGGAGCGGCTGCGCCCATGTTTGAAGCCTGATTGCTCGTGCAGGAATCGGAAATCATATTGATCGAGCTAACTTGCAACGAGCCATCACTGGCGCGCGATCCCTGTATCTGTACCTGATGTCCGTCATGTGGCTTCAAAACTGAGCTGTCGCCTTGCAGATTCACGCTCTGGCCATTGTCAGCATTAAGGACCCAATTGCCACCGGACTGTTTCAAGCAGCCACGCATGGAAGCTTGCTGATCGCCGGTGCTGGTGGGAGCAGCGGTCTGACTGTTCTGGTCAGTTGGTGCCGGTGTACTTGAAGATGGACTGCTGGTAGATGGACTGGATGGCTGTTGGCTGGGCTGCTGGTCTGCTGTTGATCCAGCACTGCCCGTCTGCGCAAATGCCATACCTGAGGCAAGCATCAGCGCCAAAACAAATTTTTTGTTCATAACATTGCTCCTTCGATTCGAGTGCCCGCCCTGGGCAGTTACAAGTTTTCTGCTAAGCCGTTTTTCTGCTAAACCGTCCGCTACGGTTAGGACGATAGCGACTGATAGTGGTTAGAGACTAGTAAACTCTCTGGGGTTGACTGGAAATAAAACATAAGCCGGGCTGCTGCTCGTTATAGAATTTTATTGAGGCAACCAACCGCAATTTATGGCACAACCAGAGAAAGCACAGTAAACATGCCCTCCCAAGATGATGCTGCATGGATGGAACTGGCGCTTGAGCAGGCAGCTCTGGCGGCGCAAGCCGGTGAAGTGCCTGTTGGCGCATTAGTAATCAAAGATGGAGAGATCATTGGCCGCGGGCATAATCGCAATCTGCTGGATAACGATCCCACGGCCCATGCTGAGATTGTTGCCTTGCGCCAGGCAGCTGCCCGCGTGGGAAACCACCGCCTGAGTGGCTGCATTTTGTTCTCGACGATTGAGCCCTGCTCCATGTGCGCGGGAGCGTTGATTCACGCCCGCATTGCGCGGCTTGTGTATGGCGCCGCTGACGTGAAGGCGGGAGCTGCCGGCTCAGTGCTGGCAGTTTTGAACCATCCTCGTCTCAATCACCAAATGGAGATTACCTCAGGAGTTCTGAGTGAGCGCTGCTCGGCAATCATTCAGGATTTTTTCCGAAAAAAAAGAGAACCAATCGAGGCGGAAACACGTATACATCAGCAGGAGTAGCCCGGTTCAACTCTCGTTCAAAATGAACCAAATTCAAATGAACCCAAATTTTTCTGGCTAACTCGGAAGTAAAGAGACAGTCAAAATAGTAGGGACCATGAAAACTATTACTTCGCTCTTGCAGGATATTCATTATGGCTTTCGCATGCTGGCGAAGGCGCCCACATTTTCTTTAATTGCCATCCTGACGCTTGCTTTGGGAATCGGGGCAAATACAGCAATTTTTTCAGTTGTCAACGGCGTATTGCTTAATCCGCTACCGTTTCATCATCCTCAGCAGCTTGTTTCCCTTTTTCAGAAAATCCCCAATTTTGATAACGGCTCCATTTCCTATCCAAACTTTAAGGACTGGCGGCGGATGAACCGGACATTTGAAACCATGGCTGCGTATCGCACCGTGGGCTTCACTCTTTCCGGCACCGGCGAGCCAGAACGCCTGCGGGGTGAAATGGTTTCCGCGGGACTGTTTGAGTTGCTGGGGGTGAACCCGCTGCTGGGCCGGACCTTCAGCGCGGACGAAGACCGCCTGGGCGCGAATCCCACGGTAATGATCACCGAAGGCCTCTGGAAGCGTAAATTCGGCAGCCGCAAAGACATTATTGGCCAGCGGGTGATTCTGGATGATGTTGGACGGACCATCATCGGTGTGGTGCCTTCCAGCTTTCACTTGAATATTCAGAATTTTCAGCGGGGCGGCCCGGCCAATGAAGTCTACACGCCCGTGGGTGAATACAACGAACCAAAGTTTTACGATGCCCGTGGCTCTGGCTGGGGGCTGGATGGCATTGGCAGACTGAAGCCCGGAGTAACACTTGAGCAGGCGCGGGAAGATATGGACCGCGTCTCCCGCGAGCTTGCGGTAGCTTACCCTGACATTGATTCGGACAAAAAAGCAAACATCCTTTCTTTAAAAGATGAGATGGTTGGCAACATGCGTCCGATCCTTTTTGTCCTGCTCGGCGCAGTTGGCTTTGTGCTGCTTATCTCCTGCGTTAACGTTGCAAATCTTCTGCTGGCGCGCTCCACGTCACGCCAGCATGAATTTGCCATCCGCCTTGCGCTGGGCGCAGGACAGCAACGCGTCATCCGCCAACTTCTAACGGAAAGCATTCTGCTTGCCATGATCGGCGGCGCGCTCGGCCTGCTTCTGGCGAAGTTCGGCACAGCAGCGGCGCTAGCTGCCATGCCACTCAGCCTGCCGCGCTCTGAAAATGTTGGCCTTGATTTACGTGTCCTAATGTTTACTTTGGCTATCTCGCTGCTTGCCGGAATTGTTTTTGGATTGGCGCCCGCGTGGAAGGCTGCGCAAGGCAGCTTGAGTGGAACATTGCGGGAAAGCGGCCGCGGATTGGCAGGTGGGCGCGGCGGCGCGCAAAAACTGTTCGTGGTGGGAGAAATGGCGATGGCGCTGGTACTGCTGATAGGCGCCGGTCTTATGATCCGTACGCTCTTTCAGCTCTGGGGGCTGGATCCAGGATTTAATCCCCATAACGTAACGGCTTTTTCAGTCTCTGGCCCATCTTCTTATAAGACTCAGTCGCCTGAGGCAATCCGCGCGGCGTATCTCCAGATTCATGACAAATTGGCTTCGGCTCCCGGAGTTCAAGCTGTCTCCTTTAGTTGGGGCGCACATCCCATGGGTAGTGACGACGAAGAATACTTCTGGTTCGTGGATAAACCCAAACCCGTGCACCAGAGCGATCTTCCCATGACTCTGGAATACGTTGTAGAGCCGGATTATCTCAAAGTCATGCAGATTCCAATGAAGCGCGGACGCTTTTTCACCGCCGCCGACAATGACCATTCCCAGGCGGTCGTGGTGATTGATGAGAGCCTGGCGGAGAAGTATTTTGCAGATCGGGACCCCATCGGCCAATATCTGGATCTCAACACCAATCCGGCCGATCCTGACAAAGTGCCCAACCCGCGGATTATCGGCGTGATTGGCCATGTCAATCAGTGGGGGCTGGACCAGGATGCTGCCAGTCCTCTGCACTCGCAAATGTATCTGCCTTTCGCACAAATACCGGAAAAGGATTTGAAGCGCAACGGATTGGGCTCTGACGTATTTCTTCGCGAGCAAGCGCATGGAACCGCCAGCCTGGCCAGCCTTCGTGCACGCGCCGTAGAGTTTAACTCTGAGCTTGTCCTCCACAGTCCGGAAGACATGGAAAAAACGGTGGCCGATTCCATTTCCAGCAAGCGTTTCACCATGGTCCTGCTTGGTGTTTTCGCCATGATGGCCCTGTTGCTGGCCAGCATTGGGATTTATGGAGTGCTCTCTTATATGGTGGGCCAGCGTACCCGGGAGATTGGCGTACGCATGGCGCTGGGAGCCCGGCGCTTTGACGTGCTGCGCATGGTGCTGCATGATGGAGCCAGGATGACGTTGATTGGAGTCGCCATTGGCCTTGTAGGCGCCCTGGGACTTACACGCCTGATGGCGACGATGCTGTTCGGCATAAAGCCAACCGATCCAATCACTTTTGTTTCGGTTGCAGCCCTGCTTTCTGCCATCGCTCTGCTGGCGTGCTACCTTCCAGCCCGCCGCGCTATGAAAGTGGATCCCATGGAAGCCCTGCGCCACGAATAAGTTTGCGGCGTGAAGCCGAATAGACTTACGCGCGAAGAATAAACAACTGCGGCATTGAAGCGCCATTCGCAAATAAATTGGCGCTTCAATGGCCCGTTGGATGGCACCTGATAAAATAATCTGCGACCACAATTTTCACGGCGCGGAGAGGTGCGTGAGTGGTTGAAACGAGCCGCCTCGAAAGCGGCCATACCCGAAAGGGTATCGGGGGTTCAAATCCCTCCCTCTCCGCCAGACAGTCAGCAGATCAAAGAACGGTTCTCTGATTCCACGTAAAGCGCCCGCTTTCCGGGCGCTTTTATCGATTAAGCGAACTCAAAATAGGCACTGGTGTGTGCGAACGAGACCAAATTCTGGCTGTTTTCTCTAGACAGCCTGTGAGTAGTCCCTTTCTGGAAATTCTTCCATTTGTCAAACAAGATTCCATCTGCCAATTTGACTGTCCGTCCGCGTCCTCTAATCGCCCTGGACAGAGCACAACGCTATAAGCCGAGTGGTCAAGTAAAACCGGGCGGTCACTAGCTATTCAAGATAAGCACTGGGATTGCCGCCTACAAACAGGGAAACGAGGCAGCAAGGATCGTCCCTATGAACAACAACCAGCACTGTAGAGCGATCAAACCACGCCTGCCGCACGACTGCTTCGATCTTTCGCTCGCGGCTGCATATGCGACGGGTGCGGCAGTCTTCACTCTCCAGCACAAATCCATCGAAGTCGCCGAAATGGTCATACAGCAGGCCCAGGATCTTACCTTTGAATCTTGGCTCGAAGTCCTTTGATCTTCCTCCAGGGTTCCAATTGCCATCCTGAGTGGGAATGATTTTTCCGGGATCGCCTCCCCATCCCCAGCACGCGACCGGCAATCTGGTCGACATAACGCTTCAGCACGGGGTACCAGCGGCTGGATGCCGGAGTGCTGTTCAGGTTCCAACGGAGGATGGAAAAAAACTTTTCCTCTTCCGCAACAGCGCGCTTTTGGTGCTGACAGGAATGGTAACCCTGAATATTCCAGAGCTGCGGCGCCAGGCAATCAATTCGGTTCCCTGAGTTGTCGCGGACCTCGTCTCCTTTTTAGTGAGCTTTTTGGCAATTTCCAGAACTGGTCGGTGCCGCGCGGTTTCGCTCGTGATCTGTCGCACGACAACTGCGAACTCCTGGCCTTTACGGATGCCGGCAGGCAGTTCGAGCGTTATCAGGCCGACGAAAGCGGAGCCTGCGCCCTGCGGCACAGGAATGTAAGTCACACCGCCTGTCTTGCACTGGATGGTATGCGGGTCCACCTTGGTCAAACGATGAGTGGTGTACATCTGGCCGGCCCATTTCAGCGTCTTCTCGGCCGCAACCTGCGGAAGATAGATGGTTGCATTACTGCACCTGCCCGTTCGGCAGCAAAAGAAGAGAGCACGTCCAGCAATCGTTACCGTTATTCGAGGGCTGATGTGTAAGTTGAGCTACAGTCCCGGGATTTGTGGGATCGAAATTAGCGGGATCAAACTCAAAAAAAGTGGTGGGGTTTGACCAGAAACTGGTGGCGCCACTGAACGTTTCCGCCTTGGTTTTTCTGTCGGCAAAAAGCACCTGGCCGCCGGGCAGAAGGCAGGCTGCACCGTCAATCACCGTGAACAGGCCGGCCGGAGCAAGCGTATTGCCTGGGTCCGCCGGAAGGTGTCCGGGCCGTTGCTCCAGGCGCTGGCCACCGGCTGGCTGGGATCAAAAATTGCTGTGTGTCCCGTACCGCCCACCGCAAACACCCTGCCATCCGGCAGCAGTATGGCCGGGCCTATTTCGCTCACGTTCACCCCATTGATGCTTTGAACAATAAGGTTCTGGGGTGTTTGGCCGGCGTTGACCCACAGGTCTTCCCAGAGCAGCACGAAGCTGATGCGCCCTTCGCAATTAGTGATGTTTACCGGTACGGTCACAGGCACGCCCTGCTGCAGGGTAAGCAGCGGATCGGCCGCCATATTTTGGCGGAAAGCGTCGGCCAGGATCTCGACAAATTGTTTACGCAAGACCAACGGATCGGTGGTCTGGAAGAATTTGCCATTGGAACTGGCAGCCAGTTCTGAAAGAGCCGCTACCGAAAGAAACGCAGGATCTCCCAGCCCAACGGCATACACTTCAGTTCCCGCCGTAAGCACGCCCGGTTCAATGGAAGCGATGGTTGGGGGCGTGTTCTCAAATCCGTCCGTGAACACGATGGCCACCTTGCGCGCCTGCGAAGAAGCACTCATCGAGCTCTGTCCAAGCTTCAATCCACCCCCGATCGAAGTGAACCCTCGCGGCGTGAGCGTATTTGCATCGGTTTTAATTGTGTTTTGCTGAGTTGCGTCAAAATTCTGCAGCGCCGTGAGCACCGCGAACTGGTCATCGAACTGCACCGAGCCCATCGAAAATCCCGTATCCGGGATGACCAGATCAGAGAACATCGATACCGCGCTTTGCAGCGCCGTCATACGCGTTCCGCCAGGAATGGGTGTTGCCATGCTGCCGGAGCGGTCCAGGACCAGTTCGATTGCAGCGGGCGAAACGGTCACGCCATTTCCGGTGAGGGGAACGGATGCGGAAGGATTGGCGGGATCGTTGCTGGTGATGGTCAGGGTCCCGTCTGGAGGCGGGAAGTCCGTAAAATTGCCTGTAATTTATCTATTAACGGGAATTTAGCCCCGGAGACGGGTTCGCAGCAGACTGCATCCTCCGCCAGACAGAGAATTGCCCCAGCAAATCGGCGGTTTCAATGCTGCCTTCAGCGCTCCGGTTGTAAGAAAAGAGGTAGGTGGCGGCAGCAGTCAGACCTACCATTTCGCAGACTGCAAAAGTGCGAAAGGATGGGGCACCCGACGAGCATTAAGCATCAAGAAGACACTACCCTAAAGAGTAGGCGAACATGGGCAACGCCACATAGGTAGAGTGGGAAAGGGGAGAGATATGACACTACTCTCCCCTCCTCCAACCGGGACATGAAGGTTTCCTGCGTTCCGGTGTTCGCAATTAACCATCAAGTAGTGATTCCTGTTTACCCAGAGCAGGCTTACGGATACCGCAGGAAACCGTGATGCAAGTTGTTTGCGTCAATCGTCTGTCCGGTAATCACCCCAAACACATTGGGAGTGTTTGGAAGAGTACCCTGACCAGCGGACGTTCCCGCCCCCGGAGCGTCGAAGATGGTGATGGCGCCGAACGGGCTCCGCACAAAGCCGTGATTCACTCCGCTTGAGTCGACGTATTGTCCTGTAATCTCCCCTAGCAGGTCGATGCCCTCAGGCACGGTGCCTTGGCCGGAGCCTGTGCCCGCTTCAGAAACGTTGAAGGTGGTAATGGCGCCGAACGGACCGCGCACGAAGCCGTGATTCACTCCGCTTGAGTCGATGTCATTTCCCGTGATCACCCCCAGGTCGTTGATGCTTACGCCGCCGGTGCCCTGGCCGGAGGCCGCGCCTGCGCCCGTGACATTGAATTCAGTGATGGCGCCGTTCGCAGCGCGCACAAAGCCGTGAAGCGCGCCGCTCGCGTCAGAGTAAGTTCCGGTGACCTCTCCCTCCTGATTGAGGGCGCTTGCCACCGCGGGATTCGTGGATACGGAGCCCTTAGGATCGAATGATTTGAAGGTGCGGTACGGTGGAGCGGTGACGAAGCCGTGAGATACACCGCTTGCGTCAATGTAGTTTCCGGCGATCTCCCCTCGCGCGTTGACGTTGCCCGCGAAAGTGCCCTGGCCGGCGCCTTGCCCGGCGTTGGGATCGTTCAAAATGGTAAAGTGCTCGAACGGAGCAGTAGTCACAAAGCCGTGAGCCACGTTACTTGAGTCAATTAAGAAACCTGCAGCCACCCCGGATTGGTTGATGCTGAAAGTAATAGTGCCCTGGCCGGAGGCCGTGCCCGCGCCCGGAGCGTTAAATTCACTGAAGGTGCTGAGCGAACCACAGCCCGAAACACATTCGTAGCCGTGAAACACGTTGCCTGAATCCAGGAAGGAACCCACGACAGTTCCCTGCGGGTTGATGCCAAAGCCTCCGGTGCCCTGGCCGGCGCCTGTGCCTGCACCCGGAGCATCAAATATGATGATGTCTTGAGCGCGCTTTTGCATTCTGTGGCTCTCTTGAGCGACTGCTGTGCTGAAGCAAGCCAGAACAAACGTTGTAAACCACACGATCGATAAATTCCGCAACTTTCTTAGCGTCATATAATTTCTTTTCCTCCGGCAAAAATTATTTGGCCGAGATGAATGGCGATCCGTCACTTACCTCGGCACAGTTAAATGAGGAAGCATGTGGTGTGCCACGTTCATCGTGATTACGTGACCCAACAAGCTCAACATCTCAGATTTCAAAACAGCGTGACAGACTAACAACTTCTTGGGACGAGCCTAAAACCACTAAAACCACTGCTTCTCCAGCTTTCCATAGACAAAGTGACGAGGCGCTCTGAAATTCGAGAACCCCGCAGACAGCAGCAATAAAATTAAGCATTTTGATTGATTTCTGTACGGTTAACATACATACTAGTTGGTATGTTAAATACTCACGAAAGAAAGCAAAGAGTCCGTGACCCAGAGCGGACACGGGAACGCTTGCTGCAAGCAGCTTTTCGTGAGGTCCACAGGTCGGGCTTCCAGAGTGCGAGCATCGATACAATTCTCGCCGCCACCAACGTCACCAAGGGAGCACTCTATTATCACTTCCATAGCAAAGAAGCCCTGGGATATGCCGTCGTCGAAGAGAAAATTACAAAACTTACGCGTGACAGGTGGCTGCTTCCCATGCTTAATGACGGAGAAGCCATCGATATTTTGATCGGCGTTGTCCGGCGGATACCATCTCGTCCCCGGGACGTTAGAGCCGGTTGCCCACTGCTCCTTTTGTCACAGGAGATGTCTCCGCTGGATGAGCAATTCCGCAAGCGTCTGGAAAGGATATTCCTTGATTGGCAGAAAGGAGTTGCTACGCTTTTGCGGAAAGGACAGGCCCAGGGAACAGTTCGCCGCGACCTGAATCCGAACGAGACTGCCAGCTTTCTGATCGCGACAGTCGAGGGCTACGGCACGTTAGCAAAGAATGCTCAAGATGCGGAGGTGTGGAAAGCGGGAATCAGGAATATTGTGAAGTGGCTCGGGTCTCTGCGTGCGCCAGGCAGACGCAAGCGAGGCTGATGCTTCGATTCGCAAGGGGTTTATTTTTGCGGGCGGGCGAAGTAATCAAACTTAATTATGTAAAGGAGAACGATCAATGAAAAGCACCGCAGTATCGCGCAGGGATCTGCTCGCAACGGCTGCCTGTGCACTGGTGGGCGCAGCTAGCATGCCGGCACTGGCAAGTGCCAGTGAATTGGGTGGGCAGAACTTAACCAATGAGGAGATTGTCCGGAAATGGTACGCCACTTGGGAGAAAAGAGATTGGGGCTCTGTTGATAGTCTGCTCGCCGATAACTTCACCTTTTCAAGCGCGGCCGGCGACGACCACATCAACAAGAGCACTTTCAAAACGCGATGCTGGGAAACACAGATCGATTTCATTGCACATTTTGACCTGGAACGAACCACCACTGGCGCGGACGATGCTTTTGTGAAGTATCTTTGCCACACCAAGGACGGTAAATCATTCCGGAACGTGGAGTATCTGCGAATCAAGAATGGAAAATTGCAATCCATTGAATGTTATTTCGGCGAGCAATCCAGTTTCCCATCAGCAGTAAGCGCCGGGAAGAAGTAATTTGCGGCAGGCGGTTAGATGGGCCGCCCCGCTGTGCAACGCAAATTCTAGGTATAGAAAGGAGCGCATTCCTCTGCCTCGCTTTCGGGTGGCACGAAATCGAAATGAGAGGCAATGCGAGGTTCCCTGATGAGCGCCCGCAAGATCCAGGATCAGAAAGCCACTGCACGTGAGATGTTAGCCCAGCCAAGTGCTCACGGTAATGGGGATATTTCGGTTGGCCGACCTGCGCGGGAATACGATTTGCTGCACCAACCTCGAATCGCATTTAAGGCAAACGGAAAAATCTTATTTCTGGATCTAGCTGAGATCGCGGCGGTGCAAGCCGAAGGTAATTACGTTTCGTTGCGGCACCTGCCCAATCCTCATTTGCTGCGCGAGTCTCTTTCATCCATGGCGGAGAAGCTCAAGCCCTACGGTTTTATTCGCATCCACCGCTCGGTCGTCGTGAATATTTCTGCGGTGGAAGAGATCCAACCTTTACCAACGGGAGAGTACAGGCTGCGTATAAAAGATGGAAAGGAATACCTGGTAACGCGCACATACAAAGACAACCTCAGAGGCCTGGCTCAACTGTGGGTCGGCTCAGAGCGTCTTCTCGGCTAGGAGACCTTTAAATGGGCCAGAGGTGCTTAAAACTCTGGCCGTTTCTCTACTGGCCCACTTAGCAATCAAAAATAGAGAAGATCAGAGTTTGGCATCTTGCAGTTTCGATTTTGCGACAGACCGACTTATGCAATCGCGCATGGGGCGTAGGCGTCCATAAAGTTCAGGATCATACGCATCGTAGCCTCATCTCCGCAGCTTGTATTGATCATGGCATGGTAGATTGCGCGATCAGGCCATTCCACGTTGAAATATTTTTTAATGAAATCAGTGCGCTCGTTGTCGACCGTATCAATGAGCTCACCTGCTTCGTTCTCCGTTTTGCCTCGAGCCATTAATCGACGAATCTTATTTTCTCTTGGCGCGTAAAGAAAGATGCGCAATGTCTCCGGACGGCCCTTGAGAAACTGTTGCGAACCTCGCCCGACGATAACGCCATTTCCATGCGTGGCGGCATTCTCCACCACCCGGCGAGTAGTAGCGAGAATCGTCTCGCTGTCTACAAGATTAAGTTTGGGCGCATTAAGGCTGCCCTCATAGCTTCCGCGAAGGAAGGATTTGAAAAGCCGGTAGTAGAGAGGATCGGGCCGTTCCTCGCGAGCTTCTACTATCGTCGTAGGACACTTAGCCAGCCGCGCTATTTCCTCGGTCAGTGCCTGGTCCCAGAGCTTCCAGCCAAGACGCTTCGCCACCAATTGGGCGATCTCGCCTCCTCCGCACCCGTATTCTCGTTCAATGGTGATAATTTTGATCATACTCATGCTGCCTTTTTTAAACCCGGAATTTGAAGACAAGCGGTTCATTCTGCAATCGTAGCACCGCCATCCAGATCATTTTTCTTAAGAAAGAACGAAACCAAAAACATGACTGCCGCGAACACGCTAAGGACCATAAACATATCGATGTAGGCCAGACTCGCCGCTTGTCTCTGTACGGATCGATAAATACTGGCATAGGCAGTGGCAGACGCCTCGTGTCTGCTCAGACCGGCATTCGCAAAGTGCTGCGTCAGCCCTTGCACCGTATTGATAAAATTTGGATTGTCGATTCTGGTCTGCTCAGTAAGCCTTAGTTGATGGAACTGCGAGCGCCGTGCAATTAACGTGGTTACCAGTGAAGTCCCAACACTGCTGCCCATGTTGCGCATGAAGTTAACGATGCCGGCGACTGAGTTGTTCTTCTCCGGCGCGATTCCCACATAGGCAGCGAGATTGATGGGTACGAACAAGAACCCCAACCCGACTACCTGAGCTATGCGCAACCACGTGGCTGCGGTGAAACTCAACTGCAGATCGATTCTCCGTGTGGAATAAAACATGGCTACAGACAACGCCAGCCAGCCAAAGGCAATCAACCGGCGCGCGTGGATTTTCCTTGTCAATTGACCCGTGAGAGGCATTTCGAAGAGCAAGACGAGACCTCCCGCCGAAAGGGCCAGACCCGCAAGCTCCGACGTGTATCCAAGAAGCGTCTGCAGGAACTGCGGCATCAAAACCAGGCTGCTGAACAACAAAATTCCAAGCATGAACATCATCAGGTTCGCACTGGCAAAATTGAAAGACTTGAACATGCGGACATCAATGATGGGCGTTTTTTGAAACCATTCCCAGATCACAAGTGAGATCAAACATGCGCTTGCCACAATGACCAAAGTAGTGATGAAGTTCGAGCCGAACCAATCGTCTTCCTGACCTTTATCCAACAGGATCTGCAATGCACCAACCCCAAGCGTCAGCAGGGCGATCCCGATATAGTCCAATTTGACGCCGGCTGCTCTGAGGCGCTTTAAATATGGAGGATCCTCAACGAAACGCCGAATCAGAAGCCAGGTCATGATGCCTACGGGAACATTAATATAGAAGATCCAGCGCCAGGAGTAGTTGAATGTGATCCATCCGCCAAGCGTGGGCCCGATTGTTGGAGCAATGACCGCTGTTATTCCGTAAAGAGCAAATGCCAGTCCTCGTTGATGAGGGGGAAAAGTATCCGCCAGAATCGCTTGCGCCATGGGCTGCAACCCGCCTCCGCCAGCGCCTTGCAGAACACGAAAGAGTAGAAGGAAACCAAGATTGGGAGCCACTCCGCATAGAAACGAGCTCACCGTAAAGACGGCAAGGCAGGTCATGAAAAACCGTTTGCGGCCAAATCTCACGGCGATCCAGCCGCTGATGGGAAGCACGATGGCGTTGGAGACGAGGTAAGAAGTGAGTACCCAGGTACTTTGATCGTTGCTTGCTGCCAGGCTCCCTGCCATATATGGCAATGCAACGTTGGCGATGCTGGTGTCAAGCACCTCCATAAACGCCCCCAGCGCAACAACAACAGCAATGAGCCAGGGATTGAACTTTGGCTTCCAGACATCCTGGTCAAGTGTGAGGGCAGCCGTGCTCATTGCAGCATTACCTCTGGCACCACGTTCATTCCTGGCCGCAGCCGATGGTCACTGTTCTCTCCAGGCTCAAGAACAATCTTGACCGGAACACGCTGGACAATTTTCACGTAGTTTCCGGTGGCATTCTCCGGTGGAAGCAAACTGAATGTAGGACCGGTTGCGCCCGCAATGCTGTCAACATGTCCGCGCAGGGTCGTGCCGGTTGAATCCACGTAAATTTTTGCTTTTTGTCCAACTTTCATATGCCTGAGCTGTGTTTCTTTGAAATTAGCAGTGATCCAGACCTCGTCCAGCGGAACGACAGTCAATAACTGCTGGCCCGGCTGCACATTCAACCCAACCACCACGGTCTTGTTCACCTGGCCGCTGACGGGCGCGATAACTTTTGTGTACTGCAAATTAAGCTCTGCCTGTTCCAGAGCCGCGCGCCTTTGCTGGACATCCGCCACCGCAGCAAGAGCGCGGGCGTTGGTTGAAGCCACCTGTTGGGGACCGGTTTCTGCAGCGCGATGATTTGCTTCAGCCTGCGTAAGCCGATCTTTCGCCTGTTGGACTGCCTGTTCCGCCGCTGCTTCATTGGCCTTGGCTGCAACCACACTGGCGGTGCTGGCCTTCGCCGCGGCCAGTGCCTGGTCATAGGTCTGCTCAGAAACGTTTTGCTTGTCTACCAGCCTTTTGTATCGTTTCAGGTCATCCTGCGTTTTTACATCATTGGCATCAGCCTGCTCCACTTGAGCATGTGCAGCGGCCAACTGCTTTTCAGCAGTAATAATGCCTGCAGTGGTATTGCTCACATCGGATGCTGCCGATTTCAGCTGGCTTGAGGTATTTATAGATGCTATGGGAACGCTAATATTAAGAGACTTTGCTGTCGCTTCCGCATTTGCCAGGTCGGCGCGTGCTTTAGCAACGGCAACCTCATAATCTTTAGGATCAATCTCCACGAGCACAGTTCCCTGCTGCACATACTGGTTGTCATTCACGTTTACTTTGGTGACGTAGCCAGAGACGCGGGGACTCACAGGATAAAGATGCACATCCACTTGTCCATCATCTGTAGATTCGTAGCTGGCAAAATAAAGCCACAAGAAAACAGCTCCGACAATCAGCAACAAGGCGATCGGAATGAGATAAATGCGGCGAAACTTGAAACGCGACCGCCGGACAGGATCGCGCCTGGATATCCCGCTTTTTTCGTCTGTCAAAGAAGCCGCGCCTTCAGATTTTTCGATATCAGAATGAGGTTGAGTAGCCATCGCAACGCTCCCTTTATTGGTTACTGCACCGTTAGATATTGGTTGTAACTGGTTCGCGCCACGCCCAATGCTCGCGCAAGCTGTAGTTTTGATAAATTGTGGTTGTAAAGGCTTGAAATATATTGATCGTTCGCGCTGGCCAGCGCCTGCTGTGCCTGCACAACCTCCACACTGTCTGTCACTCCGGCGGCAAAGCGCTCCTGCGAACGAGAGAGATTCTCATTCGCCAGATCAACATTCTCTTTCGCTACCGTTATCTGCTGCGTGGCCGCCTGCAGATTGAGAAATGCGGTGCGCACGTCATAGTCAATCTGCCCGCGCAGGTTTTCAGCTTCCGCCTTGCGTTGACGAAACGCTGCCTCGGCTTCGGTTATGTCGCCCTTGATGCGTCCACTGGTAAAAATGGGGACGCTCACGCTTGCTTGAAAAGCAAATGAGCTATGTAGAGTGCCAAAATTTGGCCCCTGCACCCCATAGTCGCCGTTGGCCGCCAGCACTGGGTAACGCTCGCCGCGAGTTGCTGAGAGCTGCTGCTGTGCGGACTTGATTACACTGAGGGCCGCCCGGAAATCGCTGCGGGTCTTATAGGCAGTATTCAGGGCCTCGTCAATGGTCTGGGGATGAATATCGGCATATGGCAGTTGATCAGTAAGATCAAAAACCTGGCCGAGCGGCAAGCCAATGGCACGCGAAAGGTTCAGCTTTGCAATGGCAAAGTTATTTTCTGCAATGCTCAGGTTGTACTGCTCTGTATGCAGTTGCACGCCGCTGCGGGTTACATCAATTTTAGTGCTCGTGCCGGACTGAAGCTGGTCCGCGGCCTGATCATAGAGTGCCTGCGCATTTTTTACCTGCGCTGCTTCTGCCTCAATGCGTGATTTTGCCTGAATCACTTCCAGATAGGCATTGCCTACGATCAGCGTGATCGCATCAAGCGTGTCATTGTAAGTGAGTTGAGCCGCCTGTTCGCTGTTGCGCGCTGCCCGGAAGCGTTGTATCGATTCAAAATTAAAAAGACTCTGGCTACCGCTGATTTGCGCCGTTGAGTAACTGAATGGCCCTATGACAGCGGGAACTTGAGGAATTTTGATGCCCAGCGTGGCTGCACTGAATTGCGACACGTTCTCCGCAGCCCCTGCATTGATCTGCGGCAGCAATGTGCTCATGGCGCGAAGCCGCTGCCCGCGCGCGTTGCGCGCATTCTCTCCACTTTCGATCTGTCCAAGGTTATAGCGCAGCGCCATAGTGATAGCATCGCGAAGCGTGAGATGCAGAACTTCTTTGCTTGCCGTTCCGCTAGGGATACTACCGAAGTTAGCTGATGGCTGAGTTGTCTGTCCTGCAGCCAAAGCCGAGACCATCAGCCAGAGTAATACGGGCCCCAAAATGGATCGCGCCGAGACACTTGTTGCTTTGGAGCGTATGCGAGCAGGAATCCACTTTAGCTTACTGCCTGTCATCTTTTTGCCTCCGTTAATACCCCATGGTCCATTCTTCCCAATGACAAATCACGTCGAAACGATGCTAGACGCTCTACGACTCCATTGGCTTTAAAGAGATGATCATTAAAAACTGCCAGCTTTGCCTTGTCGGCGAGCGAGGACCTGTCGACGCTTTCAATGGCAACATTTCGATAATCATCAAGTATCGCAATGTGGAACATGCCAGCCTCAAATTGACTCACATTTTATACCTGCGTGAGGGCCGCTATCGAACCGAAGAAGCCAGTGTGCGTCGTTACAAGCAAATGCAAGTTGCTGGATTTCGTGAATTAGTTCTCGCAAGCGGCGATCCTTCTGCGAGGCGTACTTTTTGAATTGCAGTTTCACGAGTCAACGGAGGCAACGATGGGCGGCCGCAATGGTTGCAGCTGCCATGCTTTCTTCTTCTAACAGCTGTACAAAACAATTAAACCAGGCCCGCTAAAAGCGGGCCTGGTAGAGGATGGCGCCAGTCAAATGCTTTGATATCCAGACAGCGCTAGAGTGATTTCATGAATTCGACCAATTCCTTCCTTTCCTGGGGGGACAGTCCCAGATTGAAATGCTGGTCATAATGTTGAATGACCTCGTCAAGAGTCTGGAAGCGGCCATCATGGTAGAACCCGCGGCTCTGGCGGCTCCATAGACCTGCCAGCGGGGCCGTACGATACATATGTGTTGGCGAACGATCTGCCTGGAAGGAATCCACGCCAATCTCACTTGGAGTGTGCAGGTTGTTCCCGGGTTCGGTGTAAAGAGGCGGGACATGGCATGTAGCGCATTTGCCTTTTCCTTCGAATACAACTTTCCCGCGAGCCGCGGCGGCTTCGTCGTAACTTCCTGCAGGCGGCTTCGGCGCCGGTATTGCCAGCTGATAAAAGTGAAGCGCCGCCAGCTTGGAGGTAAGCTGATCAGGTTTGCCACGGGAGTTGTAGGAATTGCTCTTAGCAGCAACCGGAAACGTTGCCTTGTCATTGAGACGAGCATCATAGAACGTGCCTGACCCATGCATTTCGGTCGCGCCAACATAGGCGTTCCAGTAGGGCACAGACCCGAACCCCGTCCAGGTATGCAGGTTCACGCCAGCCAGACCGTAGGCCGGGGGAATCAACGTGCAGGCGCGTTTTCCGTCGGGTCGGAGACCTTTTCCATCTTTATCAAGCTCTGCGTCATAGCAGCCAGGGCCCCAACTGCCGAGGACCTTTTTCACTGTGGCTACATCCACTCCAAGTAAGTCGGAAAAGGGCTGAAGGTTGGGTGCTAAAGATACGATGGCCCCGACGTTCAAATCACGAGCACCCCATCCGTCCAGACGGTGACCAATTCCCGGGACCAGCGCATCGTCGACTGTGGAATGACACAAGGCGCACTGAATTCCCATTGAAACCAATTTCCCTTGCTGGTCGAAGTGGCCGGTTACGCCAACAACTGCGTTAAGCTTGAGCAAAGCCAACGTTGTTGCGGGATCGTCGAGATTGACTTTACCGGCTTTGAGCTGATCCACCAGACTGGCGGGCAAAGCGTCCAGATCAACTTTTAGACCCACGGCCAGCGCGGTCTTGGGACTTACTCCTGGGCCTACGCCACCTTGTTTTTCTCCGGCAATTGCCTGGTGGAGATGCAGAGTGTCGCCCCAAAAGGCTTCGTCGCCAAAGGTGTCGAACCGAAAAATCTCTCTGCCTTGCTTTAGCATTTCCTGTGCATAGTTGCTGATGTTTTGATCGTTGGTAGTGAGCGCGGACTGCGCAGATGTGTGCGTCGATTGGGCCAGCATGGACCAAGCCGCCACCATAAAAACGCCTGTTGCGAGGACTGCTACTGTCTTTCTCATTTTGTGCATACAAAGAACCTTTCTGGGGAGGCGATTGTCTCGCCTCTTAAGGGTTGTCATAAAAGACTGCTAGTGGCTCGCCGATAGTTGCGAAATCAATTTGCCCGCATCAAAATACAGGTTTGGAGATCTAGTCTTCGTATCTCTGTCCGCATGCTGGAAGCCAACATCATGTCGCTCTAAGCAGCGGCAGAACCATTGCGACTAAAGTATCAACCAACATCATTGTCCAATTGTTCTGCAGTCAAATCTCTGTTGTGATCACTTATCCTAGGAATTCGCTTGGACATTGGGTTCCAAGCGTATCAGAGATCGAACCTGCTTCTCTACCACGCGCCCGCAAATCTAGACTTTTGTCTTTACTCGCTACGCCCTTTCCGGATGACTCGCAAGGAGTACAGTTAGCCCACGAACTCAAGCGCTTGCCCAAATCCTGATTGGCCGCAATAGTATGCCAATCAAATCACATGACACAACCCTTGAATAAAAGATGGGTTCAAGCTGATCTTCAACCGATTCCGCGCCAGCAAAATGATCGTCAATCATTTTCAGATTCACAAGAGTGACTTCATGCGCATGCTGAGTGGCAAACAGAATTTCGCTTAGTGCTCACGATGTGATAAATGAAGATGAACCCCGTTATTCGTTCAGCAATCTAAAAAGATTACAATCTCTTAGTCGGAGGTGAATGCAAAATGCGTCTGGCTATGTTCTCGCGATGTCCGCCGGCTTTCCGCGTGCTATTGATTGTTTTTGTGATGCTCTCATCACTTCAATTGCTGGCGCAAACCCAGAGGAAGGAAAGCATAGTGAAATATCCTGTTTATTATCGAACAATTCAGGTGGACGGCCTATCTATCTTCTATCGAGAGGCCGGCCCAAAAGATGCGCCAACACTCTTGCTTTTACACGGATTGCCTTCCTCTTCGCGAATGTTTGACCCTCTCTTTGCGCGGCTGGCTGATCGTTATCATCTTGTTGCCCCGGATTATCCGGGGTTTGGCCACAGTGATTGGCCAGACCCGAAGAAATTCGCTTATACCTTCGATCATCTTGCCGAGATCATGAATCATTTCACTCAGGCGCTTGGACTGAACCGTTACTCGCTTTATATGCAGGACTACGGCGGTCCGGTGGGTTTTCGCATGATACTGGCTCATCCGGAACGTGCTGAAACACTCATTGTTCAGGACGCCGTCGCGCACAATGAGGGCCTTGGTGAAAACTGGAAGACACGCCGGGCCTTCTGGACCGATAGGGCTGCTAATGAGAGCGCGCTCCGCACGAACCTTTTATCGCTGGCAACCACGCGCACGCGACATATCGGAAACGATCCGAACGTGGAACTCTATGATCCTGATCTCTGGACCGATGAATTTACCTTTCTCAATCAGCCTGGACAAGCTGATATCCAAAGTGATCTGTTTTATGACTACCGGACCAACGTGGACGGATACCTAAAATGGCAGGCCTGGATGCGCGAAAAGAAGCCCCGCTTACTTGTCATCTGGGGCAAATACGATCTTTCATTCGATGCCGGCGAACCCGAGCGCTACCGCAAGGATGTGCCGTCCGCCGAAGTCCACGTCCTTGATGCTGGTCATTTCGCTCTGGATACAGCAGCAGATGAAATCGCCACATTCGTCAGAAATTTTTTGAGTGTTTCAAAGTAAATGATCATGTCTTCAGCGGCCTGAAAAGGAGGCCGCAATGAATCAATCAGAACCAACTGAAATTTCTCGTCGGCGTATGATGGCAATGGCCGGAGCCGCTCTGTTTGCCCATCCACTTCTGGCGCTGATGGCGCACGGCTTCCACAAGCCGATGGCTCCGGGGCAAAAGTATTAACCGGTAATCGAAGAAACAGCGCGACTTGACGAGTCTTACATTCCGATTCCGCTAAAGCATTAAGCTTCTTGGCAAAATTGAAGGCTCAAGATGAACGATCAGCAAAAAAAGGAACAGTATTCTGGAATACGAGATCAAGAGATCCGTGCTGCACTGGATCAGCATTGGGCGGCGTCCGATGCCAATAATTTTGAAACGGAGCACCGCATCTATCACGAGGACGCGGTGCTGGAATATCCGCAGTCAGGCGAGCGAACTCGTGGCCGGCGCAACATACAGAACCAACGCGCCAGTCAGCCGAGCAAAAAGCGGTTTGCTGTCCGACGAATCATTGGCGGCGGGGATCTTTGGATCACCGAATTCATCCTGACATATGACGGCAAGCCGTCCTACACCGTAAGCATCATGGAGTTCAGGGGCAACAAGATTGCGCGGGAAACGCAGTACTTTGCGGATCCATTCGTGGCTCCCGCTTCGCGCGTTCAATGGGTCGAACGCATGGAGGAATAAGAGTGGATTGGAAACGGTTGGTCCAGTTTGCGCTGCTGGGTGGCAATGATCTGGAACAATAGGCGCCGCTAAACTATGCAGCGCCTAAGCTAAATACAAATAGTATGTTGCATTTGTCGTCAAACAGAAAACTATGGCAGCTTCGCTACCGGTGAGGCTGGCTAAACATGAACACTGGTCAATAGACCTGATGCATCATGTATATTTGGCTTCCCGTCTCGAATTTAATTAAAGTAAGGCTCAGGGCATCCACCAGGGTTGGTGTAGTCTTGACTCCCGATGTTTGTAAGCTCGGTGATTGTGCCAGGGCCGGCAGTAGACCAACATCCTCCCAAAGTGCCATCTCCATTCCAGAAGGTCAGGAATGAGCGTGCACCTCGATTCGTCTGGTTCCAGACCCATTTGGCTGCCGTGTAAAAGTAACACTCACGATGGGAATCAATATGGCTATTGCATTCGGCAACCGCTACAGTCGCACCGGGCGCGCCGTGTCCCTGGAGACGAACCTGATAGTCCCACCCATTCAGTACCGCGGACGGATCAGGGAACTGCGCCTCATAAAGGTCCATGGCATAAAAGTCCAGGCCTGGCGCCATCCACGGTACGGCATCATTCCAATGCCCGATATCAACCGCGCCAATGGCGCACTTGTATACAGGATTTTGGATTTGGCTTGCTGTTGGTGTTGTTGTACCACTTCCTGTTTTTGCGAAGTTATACAAATACACTTGCATCGCCCTCGCCACATTGCCGGTGATTCTAACGCCATCACCATCTATTTTCCCCGGCGCGCCTTGGGTTATGTTGGACGCCTCGTGCCACAGGCTCAGCATCTCTCTGGGTTTTGCAGTGCTCATCAATGATTGCAGTTCAGTATCGTATCCGCCTGCGAGCAGCGTATTGACTAAAGGATAAATCGTCACGCACATGGAGACGTCAATGAGATTAGGAATTGTGACTGTTCCACCCTGCCACGAGCACTGAGAATTAGAGCCTGCGGCAACTGTACCTGGCGGCGCTGGCCACACGCTTGGAACGGTGTTTGCCGCGCAGTAATGTCGCACGCCGGTGATAGGTATGCCTGCCTTGACCATATCCGGTATAGCATCCACGTTTGCGCCGCGCATGAGCCATGGATTGGGACTGTTAGGATCCGCCGTTGCCGGTGTAGCTTGACCAAAGGCCTGCCATGGTTTGAGCAGTGGCAGGGCAAGCGCTGAAGCGCCCGCAACAGTCAAAAACTTACGACGACTGAATTTGCCACCTATAATATTTTTATGCGATGAGGGAGTATTTTGCTCTTTCATAATGTGCCACAACCATCCTGAGCCTTCAAGAATCACCAGGATGTTTAGTTCTCCTTTCAAAAAATAAATAAATTTTGTTCCAGGTATTCCATTGCACCTAATCACCTGGAAGGGGCTTGGAGTCACTTGCGGACTTTGCATTGTTGAGTTTGGGCTGGGCCAATATCCAGTCCGGTTGATGGATGGATGGGTTGACGGATGAATGAAGGGCCATATCTTTCTGGATTCGCGCACGAATCAGTGGTACGGGAAGGGTTGGAACAGGAAAGAATGCCTTCAGTGGATAGCAGGATGTTGAGCTACAGGCAATGAGATTTCTGGCAACGCAGGGCCACTGATGATGAGTGCAATTAAAGCTGACTTTAGCAAGTACGTAATTCTTGAAAATCATGGCATTAGCTTTCTTCCAGAGCCTCGGAAATTCAATCTAGACTTGTGCGATCCGGGGATTCGTCTGTGCCAGAAACTCTTATCGCAATCGAAAGTAGTGGCGTTTGCATGCGTCTGCCATAACCACTTAGCAATTTTTTGTCATGCCACAACCGGCAGCGTGGCAAAAGGTTTTTATTTGGTGGTGAGCAGGTTGCGGAGCTTCCGAACGGCACCGGGAATCTCCGCTATTGGTGTGCTGCCAAAGCCCAGAATGAAACCCTGCTGTAGCGCTTTATTCATATAGGCAGAAGAGAGGGGCCAGATCCAAAGGTTCTGGCGCGCGGCGCGCTCGGCAACCTCAAGGTCTCGGGTGCGGCTCCGCAGCCTCACCGTAAGATGCATGCCCGCTTCGTCTCCGAGCATCTCAATCGTATCTCCAAGCTCTTCCTGGATATTCTCTGCAAGAGAGCTTCTTCGTTCGCGATAGAGAACACGCATTCTGCGAATATGGCGTGCAAAATGTCCTTCATTCATAAAGTCCGCGATTACATCCTGGTAGAAACTTGGTGGGCCAAGATCCATGGCGCAGCGAATCGTGCGAAAGCGATCAACAAGGTCCAATGGAATAACAACGTAGCCGAGGCGCAAGGACGGAAATAACACTTTGCTGAAGGTCCCGATGTATATGACGCGAGCATTAGCATCCAACCCCTGCAAAGCTGCGATCGGCATGCTTTGATAGCGATACTCGCTGTCATAATCGTCCTCGATGATCCATGAGCCGGAGCTTTGCGCCCAGTCTAGTAATCGAAGACGCCGGGAGGCACTCATGGTCACGCCCAGCGGAAATTGATGAGAGGGTGTAACAAACGCTGCCCGCGCCTTGGAGCACAGCTTGATGCCTGCTGCAACATCCAAACCTTCCCTGTCTACAGGAACAGGTATCAGACGACAGCCGGCTAGCATGAGAACGTCCCCAGCCATGCGATATCCCGGCTCCTCTATCCATACTCGGCTGCCGGGATCAAGAAGCACCCGGGCCGTTATCTCCAGCGCCTGCTGGGAACCACTGACCAACATGATTTGCTCGGCTTGGCAGCGCAGGGACCGCGCAGTCCTGAGATAACTCGCAATCGCTTCCCGGATAACTTCAGAGCCAAGCTGATCGCCATAGTGGAATGACTTGGCATCCATGCTTCGGCAACGGCGTGCCACCAGTTTTGACCAGATGTGGAGCGGGAATTGATCAGAAGCCACTTGCGCCACACGAAGAGCGCCCAATCCTCTCAGCCACGGAGGCCTCTCAAAACGGGGCAATATTGAAGATCGGCGGGCGACCGGTCGAGGCCCGGAGCGGAGCGACTGGAATGCGCCGGCGGGTTGAGTCGAAGTGATTTGGTCCGAAATGGAACTTGAAACAACCATTCCAGCGCCAACTCGACTTTCAATGTATCCCTCCGCCAATAGCTGGTCGTAAGCATTCAGCACTGGAAACCGGGAGACACCAAGTTCAGAAGCGAGAGCGCGGCTTGATGGAATTCGCTGACCGGGGACCAATTTCCCTTCGGCGATCGCTGTGCGGTACCTCTCATAAATTTGCCTGTGCAATGCTGTCGGCGCATCCCGATTGATCACAATGATTGGGAAGATTCCAGAGGCTACTTTCTTCATTTGCACAGAATATCGGAATCCAGCCAAGTTGCTGCTGTACCGAACATTTAATCCGGGTTTCAGATGTGCAAATTTACATTGGGCTTCTTTTTTATGATCTCCTGGCTACCAGCTGCGTGTTTTTCGTGAAAAGCCCTTGGGCAATGAAATCCCCCTGTACCCTTCTCTGAAGGGTACAGTCACCCTCCTTTTTTCAAAACAAAGTAAAAGGTTGCTCCCTGTCCGATTTCGGACTCGGCCCAGATCCGACCACCGTGGCGATGTATGATCCGCTCGACCGTTGCCAATCCGACTCCTGTTCCTGGAAATTCTTTTTGGTCGTGAAGGCGTTGGAACGGGCCAAAAAGCTTATTCGCATACTTCATATTGAACCCGGCACCATTGTCACGCACGAAATAAACAGATTCGGAGGGATGCCTTTGGACCCCAAGTTCAATGCACCCATTTTCTTGTTTAGTCGTAAACTTCCAGGCGTTGTTGAGAAGGTTTTCCAGCACAACTCGTAGCAGCCCTCGGTCTCCATCAACAATGATGTCCGGAGCGATGGTAATTAACACTTGACGGCGCGGTTCAGATGCTTGCATCTGTAAAACAATCTCTTGCGCCAATCCACTCAGGTTTACCGTATCCAGATTTAATACTTGCCGGGATGTTTGTGCCAGCTTCAACAGATCGTCGATCAGATGCCCCATCCGGCGGGCAGCTGTTTGAATATGTTCAAGCAACTCTTTGGCATCTTGATCCATTTTGCCCTGGTGGTCATCAACCAGAATCTGAGTGAACCCAGCAATGGCCCGTAACGGCGACCGCAGGTCATGCGAGACCGAGTAACTAAAGGTTTCAAGTTCTTTATTTTTGCGCTCCAGTTCTCCGGTGAAAGTCACACGCGCTTCGGCCAGCTCCCGGGCGGAGTTTGCTGCGGTCACTTCCAGTTCTTTTTGCAGGAGCTGTTCGCGAATGATGCGGTTCTCGTCCTCAAACTGTTTTCTTCGCAGTTGTGCTCTCACTCGCGCGCGAAGGACCTCGCTATCACCCGACTTGGCGATGTAATCGTCCGCGCCCGCATTAATGCCTTCGATCATCGCATCCTGCTCATCCAAGGCGGTATGCATGATCAAGGGGATATCACGCCATGCAGTTGAACCCTTGATTCGGCGGCACGTCTCTTGTCCGGACAATCCCGGCATTACGAGATCGAGAAGAATGCAATCAACAGTCTGCACCGAGAGCAATTCAATCGCCTCTTCACCTGAGCGGGCCGGGACCACATCATAGCCGTCCTGCCGCAGTTGTAACGCAACTTCCTCAAGGTACGTGAGGCTGTCATCCACTGCCAGAATTTTCTTGGTATCCAGCATGCTTGATGCTGGAGTTGGCGCAGCTGGAGCGCTTGCAGTCCTTATGATCGCGCCTAATCTCGCAAGGATGACTCCCGTATTTTCTTCTTTGCGAACATAATCGTCGGCCCCGGCATCCAATGCGCTAATCTCACTACTCTGGTTTTCTGCCGCGGTCAGAAGAATACATGGAGTGCGTCGCAGAGCAGCGTCAGCCCTGATCTTACGAATAACAGTAGCACCATCAATACCGGGAAGTACGCCGTCCACGACGATGGCGCTAGGGCGTTCATCTACTGCCATCCGGAGACCGTCTTCTCCAGTGGACGCTGTAATGATCGTATATCCGGCAGCTTCCAAAGCAGACTTTAGCTCTTCACGGAAAGTTGGGCTGTCATCAATGATCAGAATAGTATTTGATCTGAATGGCCCACTTTCGGGCGCTTGCTTTCGCAGCAGCTCCCGGGCACGCGCCACAACGTAAGATCGGTCGTAAGGCTTTCCTACATATTCCTCAGCGCCAGTCTTGAGTCCTCGGATACGGCTCCGGACCTCTGACTCTGTAGAAAGCAGCATGACGGGGGTCTTGGCTGTGCTCTCGGCACTCTTCATTTCCCGAAGAAATTCAATGCCGTCCCCGTCCGGCAAAAGCACATCGAGAACAACGAGTGTAAAGGGGCTTTTCGAAAGTGCGTGGCGTGCTTCCGCTAATGTAGAACTGAGCGTGGTTGTAAAACCCGCTGCCTCCAGGGCCTCGCTCAGGTCCATGCGGACAGTAAGACTGTCATCAACAATAAGGACATTCAACTTCACTGCTTACGCCTCAATTCCAATCCATTGCCAATCGCGGCAAGTGTCGGCCCCATTTGGTCAAGCGCCAGTATCTGTTTTGCCGCTCCAATCTGTATAGCTTCCTTGGGCATACCGAAAACCACGCACGATCTTTCGTCTTGCGCAACTGTACAAGCCCCTGCACGGCGAAGTGCAAGCAATCCGGCAGCTCCGTCCTTACCCATGCCGGTAAGAAGGTACGCTGTAGTTTCATGGCCAAGTTCTTTGGCCAGAGATTCAAAAAGCACATCCACTGACGGACGGCAGGAATTTCTTTCCGGGCCCGAGCTGAGCCGGAGTTTTCCCCGCTCGACCGCGAGGTGGAAATCTGGCGGAGCCATCACTACGCCCGCTTGACCAAGCGAAGGTAGCGGTTCACCATCTTTGGCGTAGCGCACCCGTAGGGGTGACAGGCCATCGAGCCATTCCGCGAATGCTGCGCCGAAGGGGCTGCTGATATGGATGACAAGCAGAATCGGAACGGGGAAACCAGCGGGCAGTGCCCGAAGAATTTCTACGATAGCGGCAGGACCACCGGTCGAGCCGCCAATTGCGATAATGCGCTTGGCCGTTGTACTGTTGGAGGTCTCTAGACCAACCTGCCCCGCCGGAGTCTTTCCAACAAGTCCGATCTTCGCACGGAGATGGGTAATCACTTTGACGCGCGCAACAATTTTTACTGCCAATACCAGACTCTGCTCCCAGACTCCATCCTGACTGTTGCCCGTAGGTTTTTCCAGCACGTCCAAGGCACCGGCAGCCAGCGCATCATAAGTTTTAAAAAGCTCGCCGCGGTTGGTTGATGCCGAAACGATTAAGATTGGGGTGGGACAGAAAGCCATGACATACTCGGTTACAGACACTCCAGTCATGACTGGCAACATCATGTCGAGCGTGATTACGTCGGGCCGGAGAGTCTGGCACAACTCGATTGCCTTCTTGCCGTCCTCAGCTTCTGCGACTACCTCAAGATCAGGATCAGCATTTATCACCTCTACAAGGTGCCGGCGGGTAGTGAGCGAATCTTCCACCACGAGCACTCGCGTTTTTGGCATGGAGGGCATCTCTAAGTTATCCAATCAACTCGCGTATTTTTTTGAGCAAATGTCCCTGATCGAACTCCCCTTTGACTATGTAGGCACGAGCGCCCACTTGCTCCCCACGCCTGCGATCTTCGAGAGCGTTGCGTGAAGTTACCAGGATCGCGGGAACATTCCGCAGTGAAGCGTCATTCTGTGTCTGGGAAACGAATTCAAAACCACTGATTCCCGGCATCTCAACATCCACCAGAAAGAGCTGGTATTGTCTTTTTCGCGCTTTGCTGAGGCCTTCTTCCCCTGAAGTGGCCAGCTCCACTTCATAACCCGCGGACTCCAGAATGCTCTGCTCCAGCATTCGCGTTGTAAGCGAATCGTCCACCACCAAGATTGCAGTCCGTTCGACCGATACCGGCTTTGGCGTACTCGTTATTTCCTTGTCCGCAGCCGCAATCAGACCTTCCGAATCAATCACCAATTGCGGGTTCCCTTCTGCATCCAGCGAGGCGCCCACCGCTACAGGCTCGGCAAAAGCCAAAGTGGGAAGTGGCTTCACAATAATGTTTGCAGTACCAAGGAGCCGGTCTACCCCAAAGGCCGCGATTCCGGAGGAAGCCTCAAGAACAACTGTGGTCCATGATCGCCGCTTTCGGCCGCCGACTGCTTCTCGGCGCAATGCACTCGCGAGAGTCATGAACGGAATGACCTTGCCGTTATAGACAATGGACTCCTTCGTGGCCGAACGGGCGATGTCATGATCTGCCACCAGCCTGATCTCACGGATCGCATCCAGAGATAAGGCGACAACAGTGCCAGATGTCTCCACTTCCAGCGCGGAAAGTGAAGAGAGTGAAACAGGAACGCATATTTCCACCACGGTGCCTTGGCCATGGTCGCTGGACATGGTGACTTCACCTTTTAGCCGGGCGGCTGTTTCGCGAACAACGTCCAGGCCAATCCCCCTGCCTGAAACTTCATCCACGGTGTTCGAAGTCGAAACTCCACCTTTCATGATGATGCGGACGACTTCTTCCATGTGTAGAGAAGTCGTATCCTGAGCCGGCACCAAACCCCGGAGAACAGCCACGCGACGGACGGCTTCCACATTGATGCCGCGCCCATCATCACGGCAGATGAAAGCCGCACGATTCGCGCGCCGCTCCACCCGCAATTCAACCCGGCCCTGCGCTGGCTTACCGGATGAGACCCGCTCAGCCGGAAGCTCAATGCCATGTGCCACAGCATTCCGGACCACATGGAGCAAAGCATCCCGAAGCACCGTGAGTACGTGCGCATCCAGGCGGATATCTCCCCCAGAAAGCTCGAATGTCACTTCCTTTTGGAGGGCCTGAGCAGCGTCTCGAACGGCGCGCTCCAATGATGTGAAGATAGTCTTGGCCGGCAACAGGCGCAGGCGATTGGCCGCGTCATGCACCTGGGTAAACTCGACCGTGACCTGCTCGGCCCTTGCTGTTATATTTCTCTCAAGATGCTCGAGATGGGTGCAAAGCTCCTCGGTCAATGCCCGCAGCTTCACGGAAGCAGATGCTTCTCTCGGTTCATTCCCATTAAGCCCTGGCTCTAACGTAAGGCACCCGCGCAAATTGCCGGCCAACTGCCGAATGCGCTCAAGGGATCCAGCTTCTCGCCGAAGCGCAGTGAGTTGCACTGAGGCTTCGGTTAAACTATTCAGGAGCTTATCCGCTTCTGCTATTTCCACTCTCACAGTTTCAAAAAACTCTTCGCTCACGGGGAGTGGCGCTTCTGTGTTTATCGCGACAGGCAAATCAAGAGATGAAACCCGGGCAGCAATCAGATCAAGCAAGCCAAGCGCATGATTGACCCGTTCCGGCGGGACCTCATTCGATTGCTCCCGGTAAGGGGCAAATGCATCTTCAAGGGCATGAGCAATCTCAGCAATTTCCGGTTGCTTAACCACGCGAGACGCACCTTTGAGCGTATGCGCATGGCGCAAAATGCGGCCCACTAAATCCTTGCCCGATTTGCCTTTTTCCAACTCAAGCATGTCTTTGCCGAGCCCTTCCAGGAGCTCATGAGCCTCGATTCGGAAATACTTATATTTATCTTTGTTCTGCGCCATCCGTTATGCACTCGCGTTCGGCTGAATCAGTCGGGTCAGTTCACGGGACAATCCCGTCAGCTGGGTAGCGGTCTGCAGTGTCTGGCTTAAGCCGGTTTCTGTTTCTCTGGTCGCCGTAGCAACGCTGGCGATCGCCACGTTAACCTGCTCCACAGCTGTGGCCTGCTGTTTGGTACTGAGCCCGATTTCGCGCGCAGCTTCCGTGGTAGTTCCCAGTAAGCTGGTAATTTGCTTCAGTGCGGTAGTCACTTCTGCAAATTGTCGAGCACCAAGGTCCACTGCCTTGGTTCCTCCTTCAGTTGCCATCACCGTGGTATTGACCGCCGCACGAATTTCCTCAATGAGCGTTCTAATTTCCTTGGTCGATCCTCCGACGCGGTCGGCAAGCTTGCGAATCTCGTCGGCCACCACAGCAAACCGTTTCCCTGCATCCCCCGCGCCTGCGGCTTCAATAGTTGCATTGATGGCCAGGATATTGGTCTGTTCGGCCAGTTCATTGATGATCTCCAGGATGCCTCCAATCTGCTGCGACTTCTTCCCCAGATCCAGCATATGCGTAACAATCAGGTCCACTTGGCGTTTGATACTGCTGACCGACTCATGTGCTCTCTCCACAGTTTGGTCGCCAGACCGCGCCGCCTTCGACGTTTCCTCGGCAACATGGGCGACCTGTTGCGCGCTCTCCGCTATCTGCCGCGATGTGGCCATCAATTCACTAATGGTTGTAGTGATTTCATTCATTGCGGTAGACGATTCTTTTGCGCCCGATGCCTGCTGATTGGCTGTGGCTTGCAATTCTACTGAGGAACTCTGGACATGCCGGACCGCCTGCCCAATCTGGCCGTTGAGTGAGCGCGTGATCATCAAACCTGCTGCCGTCACAAAAAGAAGGCAGATCAGAGTGCCTAAAATGATAGTTGTTTTTGCACCGCTGGCGGCTGATTCCACTTCTTCGGCACGCAGCTTCAATAGTGCTCGTGCCTCCTCATTCATCTGGTCTGCCAGCTGACGGAGGGAATCCATTAATCTCTTGCCTTCCCCGGCGCTGACAATCTTGACTGCTTGCGCCGAGTCTCCTTTTTGCCGCAAGTCAATGATGCGTTTGAGCTCACTCATCTTTGCTGCGATGAGCAGGTCTGCTTCATCAAGCCTTTTTTGTTGATTGGGATTATCGGCGGTTAGCGCCCGAAGTTCTTTCATCACCTTCGGTATGCCGCTAAGTGCATTCTGGTATGGCTCAAGAAAAGTCTCGTCACCTGTGATCACATAGCCCCGTTGCCCGGTTTCCGCCTCATTGAGCAGGCTGAGCAGGTCCGTAATGTGTTCCAGCACCTCATGGGTGTGAGTAACCAGGTAGCTGGTCTTGGTGAGTGAGCTTGTGCTACGATACGCCACGGCACCAATGACCACAAGTAACAGGAATGACAGCGCAAATCCAGCCGCTATCTTTCTTCCAAATGTCCACATATCATTTCTCCTTGCTCATTGCATCAATCACTTATTAAGCGAATTAGGAGAAGTACGGTCCCTGCCGCAGCGTCTTCTAATCATTTCCACAATCGAGGGAATACTAAGGACCGAACGGATCAGGTCTGCCGTGCGGACCACTTCCTTCATGTGTCCAGACGTCATATTCTCCTGGCTGGCTGCATATAAGTGTGCAAACGGGACCTGGAGATAGCCTTCAAACTCAGGGAATGCGAGGCCGATTGGTTCGTCCACACCGCACAGCACTAGCCAGCGGTCTTCTTCAGAGCCACGGTTTACACCCATCAGCGTGGCCAGACTGTAAACCGGTACCAGTTCACCGCGAATACCAGCCACGCCGAGCAGCTCCGGAATTGCACTGGGAAGGGAGATAATCTTCCGTTCCTTCGCGAGTCCGGAAATCTCATTGACCTTTACGGCGTAGGCGTTCCCGGCCAAACGAATGGCGAGCAAATCTTCGCTCTGGCTCGTCTCGCGAGATAAGGCTGGAGTGGCATAGGTCCTATCAAACGCGGCCCGCAGCTTCGCAGCCATATTCGTATTCGGTATCAGGTCGCTCATTGGTTGCTTCTACATGCCAGCAGTTCTGCCTGGCAAAACTCGGAGAGCGCTTCGCGGTCAAATCCACCCCCAAAAAGCAGTACTCTCGATGCATCTTCACGGACAAGCAGAGCCAGGGCTTGTCCCAACTCTCGCGTGGCCGTCTCCACATTGCCTGAGCGCTTAGCCACTAAGCCCAGGTGGAGATGAGGCATGGCAAACGCAGGATCCAGGTACACTGCAATCTGATCGTGTTCCACGGCGGCCTTCTGGTCTCCCAGGTGCTCCCGGCAAAGTGCAATCAGGTAATGAGCGCCTGCGTTCAACTCATCGAGTTGGAGAAGTCCCATACAGACTTTTTCAGCTTCAGCCAGCTTTCCGTGGTTAGTGAGCAGTGCAGCTAACAGCAATTGTGCGTCAGGATCAGCTTTCGGTCCCGGCGGAAGCTCGCGCAGAAGTTGCAGCGCTTCCGCAAATCTCTCATTGCGTAATAGCTCCATTGCGGCTGTCCGGTTCCAGGCATTGGAAGGTTGTGGATGCAAGTGTGATGGCCGCGGAGCAGTGCTTCCTCCCAAGCCCGTGCTGCCGGCATGCTTCTCATTCGTTAAAGTAGCTATACGCTCCGAAGCCTTACTAATAATGTCAAACCATGAGTTATCGGGGTCAGCCAATGCCTGGACCGGGACCACAAATCTTTGACTGGGTATTTCCGGGCCAGCCGGCATGAGTACATCATGGCGCTGATAGTAAAAAGCTTCGTGTGTATGCAGCAGATGGAAATTCTGAGAAACGCTGCGAAGCGTTTCTGCGTGGCCCATGAATAGAAATCCGCCGGCACTCAGTGACTTGGCAATGCGCTCAACCACTGATCGAGTGACTTCAAACGTCAAGTACATGGTCACGTTACGGCAAAACACCACGTCGAAAGCATTCTGTTGCCAGAATGAAGGGTTTTCGTCGGCCAGGTTGCGCTCCTCGAATCGCACCATAGATCTGACATCGTTGTTGAGCTGGAATTCGGTACCTTCGCGACGAAAGTACTTCGCCCGAAGACTGCCAGAAGTATCTCGCATTGCCCAGGCGTGATAGCGCGCCCGGGAAGCTTTGGCCAACATGGATGCATTGACGTCAATTCCCAGGATTGTGATGTCCCATATGGCGTGGTCCGGCAACTCGTCCCGAATGAGCATGGCAAGGGAATAAGCCTCTTCTCCTGAAGCGCAGCCCGCGGAAAGTATCCGCAGCCGTCTTTGACCGCGCGCCCGGATTTGCGGGATAACAACGTCTGCAAATGCGCGGAAATGGCCCGTATATCGAAAGAAATAGGTCTCGCAAACTGTGAGTTTTTCTGCAATCGCACGTATTTCTTCCGCAGAGCTGGAGAGCCGCTGCAGATAGGACACACCACTACCACACTCAGCGCTTTCCATTCGCTGCTGCATTATCTCCGCCAAAAAATCCAATTTGCTGTCATCGAACCGCAGGCCAAGTGATTGGGTCACAATAGATCGAAAGCGTTCGATATCGGTGCGCTCCAGGATCTGCAGCATCAGGCCCTCTCCGAGATTTCATTGGTAATGATTTCGCCCACCGAGATTTGCGCCGGTCCCGGGGTAGCAAGAGATCGCCATATCGCGTCCGGAAGCTGCCAGCCTGACCGCAAAATGACGAGCATATGCGCATCCAGCGTGGTAATGGTTTCAATGAAGTTGTTCGACGCTCCTTGTAGGAGAGGGGGCAACTCCTGGGTCGTCATGGCATCCAGTTCCAGTACGTCGCAGATCGAATCCACGGAAAGCGCGGCTTGTCTCTCGCCGAGGCGAAGTGTAATAAACCGCCCGGGCATACCTACAGGAGCTTCATCATTATGTGTGCCAAGAAGAATTCCTAAGTCGATTACTGGAGTTGGAACGCCCCGTATGATTGAAACACCACGCACAAATGACGGTGCACCAGCAATCGCCTCAATGGGCAGCGGGCGCATGATCTCAACCACGTGGATAAGCGGCACGGCACAGAAACGCCCATGGACTTCAGTGACCAGAACCCTGTTTCCGCCAAAAATATCTTCTGCCACTGTTGCCCCATTGGCCTTTGACATGAATCTCCCAAACTCATCCGCTAAGTATCTGCATGGCGAAAGTTACAGATTCGGGCATACAGAGATGCTGCTGTGGTAAAAGTTATTCACAACTTCTACAACGCCAAAATTCATTCTAAGACTACTAATGACTTGTCTAGATAAACATTCACAAATTTAGACACACAGGTAACTAATCCGAATTGCATTCTTAAATATCTTTGATAGTTCTTGTAATGGTTCTTGCAGATCAGCATGTTGGCCACGCTTCATTAGGCGGCTTTAATCTCATCTCCTTCTCACCACAAATAAAGAAATGCTGAGAAGCATCTCTCTCTCGTAAATAATCGGCAGGAAGGCAAGGAAGTGAAAATTTCGCAGAATGCGACACAGGCAGTATCCATAAAGTATGTCTCTTTTATCTCGTTGGTAGTCGAAGCAAGAGAAAGGCCGCAGCGGCACGCCACATTTAATCAAGGACGGGAGCTATTTTATTTCTGGAACCTGACGCCGCTTTCCTTGAGCAACCAATGCTGAAAGGAGGAGAAGAGCAAGCTGGGGCAAACAGCTTTCACAGTAGTCGAGACATTGCACCGCACATGCAATCTCTCACCCACTTCGCATCGACTTTTCTAGTGGACAATTTCGGGTAGAGACGGGTTCGCTGATAACTTGCAACCATTGCCAGACAGCCTGCACTCGGCAATTATTTTCTTAGGCCGTCACGAACCGTCTCCTGCCTGTCTTAATTCTTTATTTGAACTCCGTGATGATCGCTCGCTGTGTTCCACGGATAAGCGTTTCGGTATGCGTGCGACCTCCCAGGTTGTATCTGACAGTACCGGGCTTATACGAATTGACCGTCTCCTGCCCAGCTGACGTGGTCGATTTCAGATCGCCATCCTCAAGGAATACCGCCACTACATCTTTATCGTGGAAGTGCATCGGGGTAGCGACGTTCGGCGTCCATCTGTAATCCCAGACAATCACGCGATCATTCTCGAAAAGTTTTTTTGAGCCTGGCCTTGGAAACGCCAGCGGATAAGTGGTTGTGTTCTTGTACGGCGCGGGTTTGTTGTCTTTCAGGTCAATCACAATCGCACGCCCGTCAATCTTTGGTGTGGTGCCTTTGGGCAACGCTGCCGCGCTACCGGACAAAGACACTACCACGGCATCCACCGGTTGTGCCGGTGCGGAGCCGGTTACATCCCAGACGGTGACATGCTCATTCTCTATCAGTGGTTTGGTCGCTGTTGGCGTACCGGTCTGAAACAGCATTGTGCATAGCAGCAGTAGTTGAACCATCGCAACACCTCTCAAGATTTGAATAGGCTAAGTGCAATACTGGTGTACTTGATCGTAAGCGTTCATTTTTGAATTTTGGATCAACGAGCCGTCTCGCTTACACTTGCTGTAAATTGCAAAGATGTTTCAAAAGTTTTCAGGACGATTGGCTGGTCTACCAGCACGGAGCGGAATAGTCAGTCCACTTCCGTGCTCGGATTTCGACCAATACGGGCTGAATTAGAGGGCGTTCTTGCCGGCCCTCTTCGCCTTTGCCCAGCGTGCTTTCATCCGTTCTGAGATTCTTCTCTTGCCTGCTTCGCTCATCTTGCTCCTTGCTTTACCTGGGGTGGAAGAGGCTGAAGATGCTTTTCGGCGCATCCGGCCTCCATTCAAAGCTTCAATAGCCGCCACAACGCGGTCTCTCTGCTGGGTTAGTTCTTCAAGAATGTTGTTAGTATCCATAGACTTCAAATTATATGTTCTGATTCCCTAATCTGTCGCATTTTCCGCACAAAAAAACACCGCCGTTTCCGGCGGTGTTGTCATTCTTAAAATGCATTCAGTTTACTGCGAGATCAGCTTAATGCCGTGCGGCACCAGTGCCTTCGCCCATGGCACATAGGCATAAACCATCACGATGGTGCCTACAATCACGCCCAGAGCAATTGAGTGCCAGACAACAAAGCGGAAGATAAAGCCTTCATTGCCCACCTGATTGGTGGCAGCGGTAGCAACGCAAATTGATTGCGCATCCACCATTTTGAGCCTAAAAAAACACCGCCGTTTCCGGCGGTGTTCCTATAGATAGGCATTACTGTAAACGCCCAGCCTTACAAGCTCATTTCCTTCGGGAACACAAAATAGAACAGCAACCCAATCAGGATGAGGTAGGCCAGCATGATCAGCGTCCATGACATATTGTGGCGAATCACCTCTCCTTCGCTGCGAACAAACCGACTGGTGGAAACGCCCACGCTGGCAGTCTGCGGCGCAATCGGCTTGCCTACTTCGGCGCCGAGCGAGTTCAGAGTCGGGGCGAGTAGCACAGGCAGATTCAGCAGCCTTCCTGTAACCGCCTGGATGGGGCCAAACATGGCATTGGTAGATGTGTTGCTGCCGGAAAGGGCCACGCCAATCCATCCCAGAATCGGGGCAAGCACCACAAAGGGCCATCCGACCTTAGAGAAGCCGAATGCCAGCGAGTTGGCCATTCCAGCAAACACAAAGATGTAAGCAATGGCAAAAATAAAGAAAGCTACCAGCAAGGCGCCCCACATCTGCTTGAAGGTGCGCGCAAACACTTTTTTCAGCGTGTCCATGCTAGGACGCAGGAACAGGACAATCAGTATCCACGAGACCAGAATGGAGGTACCGCCGCTCAATGGATTGAAGTTGAAGGTGGAAGCCATGGACTTATGGGTTACAGAAGAGATGGCTGAAACTGTCCATTTGTGCGAGAACTTGCCCGGCAGATGAGACCACGGGCCAGTCCACAACACGACCACGATTACCAGGATGATATAGGGCATCCAGGCGCGGAAAGCACCGCTTGCATCGGCCACGGCAGTCTGGCTTCCGGCAGGAATAATCTTTCCGCCGAATGCTCGAATATTCTTCGGCTTCCAAACCTTGACAAAAAAGAACAATACCCAGAAAGAGACGAGCGCGCCACTCAGGTCAGGCAGATATGGTCCTAAGTAATGCGCAACCGGCCATTGCCCTGCAATATAGGAAACCGAGCCTACGATTGCCAGCGGCCAAGCTTCCTTCAGTCCTTCCCATCCGCTGACCAGGTAGATGAGAACAAATGGCGGCAAAATCGCAAGTACAGCGACCATATCGCCGATTGATGAGGATAATGCTAGAAGCGGCAGCCCGGTCACGGCCGCTAAGGCCAGTACGGGAGAACCGAGAGCGCCATAAGAAACTGGCGCATTGTTGGCCAGCGCGGCCACACGGATCGCCTCGAGATCCACAATCCCCAATCCGACAAGGATTGGCACCACAACCGCCCATGGATACCCGAAACCAACCAATCCTTCCAGCAAAGCGCCAAAGGCCCAAGCCAGCATAAGTGTCTGGATACGCACGTCAATCGTGGCCTGATTCACCATCCACGTTTTAAAGCGGTCAAAATCTCCGGTCAGTACCAGCGTGTTAAAAATGATCAGGCCCCAAAACGTGATCCAATTAATGGTCCACGCGCCCTGCAAACCGCCGTAAAGGTAGGAGCGTAAACTGTCTCCTACGGGTGCATGCCAGCCCAACACGGCAATCAGAATTGTAATGGCGCCGGCGATGATTGTGGCCAGCCACGCCGTCATGCGAAGTACGGCCAGCATAAACAACAAGGCCGCAAGTGGAACTAACGCGAGCAGGATTGTTGACCACATGCTTCCGGTTGGAGCTAGAATTTGCTGAAACACATTCATGTGCTTGCACCTCCAAAAATGTCTTGCTTGTTGGTAACAACTTTTAATACTGGATCGGCAGCAGAAGGTCTGCGTGCGCAGCCCGGCCAGTTCTTCTGCAGCATAACTAAACTAGAGGAAATGGATTGCGCCGATTACTTTCCGCTTCGGCGGCGGTTCTGTCAAGTATTTTGTGCAATCCCTTGCGTTCCTTAAACATAATTCTTCGCCGAAAAATCGCCTCCGGCGCCCATCAAACCAGGCCGGCGTGCAGCACGCAAATTCAGGAACCTAGCTACCCCTTCACCGCACCTACTGTAAACCCGGCAATAAAACGATCCAGGAAAAGATTATAAACAAAGGCGATGGGCAAGCTGGCGGTGAGGCAGGCTGCCATGAGTGATCCCCAGAAATAAACGTCGCCCCGCACCAGGAAGATTGGGACCCCAACGCCAACCATCTGCTGCGATTCAGGCGAAATAAAAGTCAGCGCATAAACAAATTCCTGTGTGACCAGCGTAAAAGTAAAAATAACAACGGTCAGAATGCCTGAAAGCGAGATCGGAATCACCATCTGGACAAATGCACCAAAACGCGTCAGCCCATCCACCATGGCAGCATCTTCCAGCTCTCTGGGGATCGATTTAAAGAAGGCCATGAGCAGCCAGATGGAAAATGGGACAGTAATACTGGGGTAAACCAACACCAGCGCCCAGATCGTATCCTGCAGACCTAAGACGGCAATAATGCGTGACAGTGGAATGAAGAGAAGCGTCGGCGGAACCAGGTAAGTCAGGAAGATTGCAATGCCAAGCCGCTCTCCCCAGCGCCCAGTAAGCCGTGCCAGAGCGTATGCAGCGGGTAATGAAAGGAGCAAAGTTATGGTAACCACAATCAGGCCAACCAGTGCCGTGTTCCCAAGCCAGCGCACAAAATCCGTCTGCCCAAAAAGGAGCCGCAGGTTATCGAGTGTGGGCGGCAGATTGAAAATGAATGGATTATTTTCCATTCCATATAGATCAATGTTCTGCTTAAATGTGGCAATCACCATCCAGTAAAACGGAAACGCCAACAGCACCGTAAACACTGTGAGCACCAGCATTTTCACGGTCGGCGGCCATGGATTTGAATTGCTAAATGCCCGCTTTACATTCGGAGACTGCAGATACCAGAGCATCGCCCCTGCAACACACATCTCCACAACAAGAATACCGGCAAGATGGAAATTTGATTGCCGGAGCGCATATAAAAACAGCGCCATCAAACAGCCAATTACATCCGCAGCCAGCAGGAAGAAAAGAAATGTGCGCCCCCAGCTATACTTTTTCCAAAGACCAAAAGCCACGCCCAACAGAACTGCTGCCGCAATCAGGCGGCGGGCAGAAGTTAATGCTCCTGCGTGATGGAGCGCGACCAGCACAATGTGCATGAAGGCTAAGAGCAGCAAAAGTACACTAATGATTGAAATGCCGAGAGGTCTTTTCACATCAACAGCCTTCATCTCGGCCATTAGCTGACCTCCGTCCGGCTCGCGACACGGAGCATGAGATATGCAACTATCACCAAGACTGGCACAAGAAACACGGAAATCGCAGCTCCAGCCGCCAGATCGCTCCCCTGAATGCCCTGCGTGAAAGCAAGGTTAGGCAATGTCTGAGTTGAATCGTAAGGGCCGCCATTGGTGAGGATGTAAACCACAGTCATGTCAGTAAAAGTAAAGATGGTGCTGAACAGGACGGCCACACCGATAATTGGGGTCATCATTGGTATGTTGATCTGAAACAGCGTTCTCCAAAAGCCGGCGCCGTCAATGGATGCAGCCTCGGGAATTTCCTTGGGAATGGCTGTTAATCCTGCCAGCATGATCACAGTTGCAAATGGAATCAGCCGCCAGCAGTGCACCATGATGACGGATGCCATGGCAAGCTTGTCTTCTCCCAGCCACATGGGCGGCGCAAAACGATTCACAAATCCCAGCCAGATCAACACCCAGGTAATCACGCTGTAAATGGAATCAAGAATCCACTTCCATCCAATCGTACCCAATGAAACCGGGGCCACCCACGGCAGAAGAATCAGAAATCGCACCAGACCACGTCCGCGAAATGGTTTTTCCAATGCAATCGAGAGAATGGTGGAGCACACAATAACGATAACCTGGGCGCACACGGTAAAAATCACTGAGTTCCAGACCGCTTTCCGGAAGCTTGGGCTTTGCAGAATACTGCGAAAATTTTCCAGACCTACAAAATGCAACTGGTTGCTGCCAATGCGCGCATCACTGAAGGCATAAAAAATAGCCAGGCAAAAAGGCGCGCCAATCAGCAGGACTATATACAGTACCGCGGGACTGAACATGGCAATCCCCAGCATGGGGCTTTTTGCGGCGCCAGCGGATTTTATTTTCGCCGTGCTTACTGCCATGCAATCGACCTCGCTGGAACTTTTGTCTGCGTGGTGGCATCAAAAAATTTCAACTCGGTCTGAGGGACGGCAAAATCATACGTTGCGCCAACCTCATAGCTGTGCCCCAGCAACAGGCGGGCTATTACTTTCTTGCCGTCAGCTTTACCGCCCACCAGAAGGCCAGAGAGAATAAATTCCGCCCCCAGGTACTCCACATGTTCCACACGGAATTTAAATGGAACTTTATCTGTCTCTTTAATGTCCACAGCCAGCCGGAAATGCTCTGGACGGAATCCAACAATCACTTCTCCATACTCAATCAGGTTCATGGGCGGCGAGCCGAGGAATGTCGCCACAAACATATCCGCCGGATCGTCATAAACTTCCTTCGGCGTCCCCAACTGGCGAACCACGCCTTTGTTGAGCACCATCACACGATCACCCATGGCCATGGCTTCCACCTGGTCATGCGTCACATAAATCGTGGTGGTTCCAATACGGCGATGGAAGCGTTCCAGTTCCTCCCGTGCGGAATGGCGCAGTTTTGCGTCAAGGTTGGAAAGTGGTTCATCGAGCAAAAATACGGCAGGCTCACGGACAATGGCACGCGCCAGCGCAACGCGTTGCCGCTCACCGCCAGAAAGTTCGCGCGGCTTCCGCTGCAACAGGTTGTTGATACCAAGCAGTGATGCCGCCCATTCCACCTTTTCTTTGTGCGTGTTCCTGGGGACTTTCTGCGCCTTCAGCGGGAATGCAATGTTGTTATAGACAGAAAGATGCGGATAGAGCGCATAGCTTTGGAAAACCATGGCAATACGGCGTTCCCGCGGTGAGAGCTCATTCACCACTTTGCCGCCAATAAGGATTTCGCCGGACGTGGGTTGCTCCAGTCCGGCGATCATACGCAAGAGAGTGGTCTTCCCGGAGCCCGAAGGCCCCAGGAAAACCAGAAATTCTCCTTCACGTGTTTCCAAATCTACTTCGTTTACTGCTCCGAGCTCTCCTTGCTTGAATATCTTGGTCAGTTTCCGGGTTTGAACAACGGCCATTCGGTCCTCAGTTATTTGAATCTGTCAAAGATACGTTTGTATTCGGCTTCCGCAGTTTTGGCCGCATCTTCAGGAGTTGCCTTACCCTGTGCCACGGTGGCAAACATGGTGGGTATGACCCAGCTCTTGAAAGCCTGGTCAATCGCAGCGGAACAATAGCCGGGATAACCAACATTTGTCGCCCAATCCAGCACGTCACCCAGCACTTTATATTTGTCGTTCGGCGTGGCGCGCGAATCGCTTCCAATTTCGTCTTTCAAATTCGGAACGGTGGACGGGAAGCAGGGGAAGTTATAGAACTGACCTGCTACAAAACCGTCATGGAACGCGTCAATGTAGTCGATCAGGAATTGCTGTGCGCCATCTTTATTTTCAGCAAAGTCCCATATAGCGTAACAATTCATTACGTGCTCTGCCGCAATGCGGCGCACTGGGCCTTTCAACGCACGGCTAACCATGATGTCTTTATCAATCGGCAGATGCTCACGTTCTGCCTGGCGTGTGATGGAAATAGCATTCGCCACGAAAGACACTTTGCCTGCCAGCATTGCCTGATTGTTGGAAGGAGGCGTCCAGGTGAAAACTTCCGGTGTCTCCGCCTCTTCGTACAACGCTTTCATGTACTTTAAGGCCTCAATTGTATTTTTTGAATTGATTGTTACATTGCCTTCTTCATCTTGTTCGGCGCCGCCAAAAGACCACAGCAGGGCCCGCATGGCCATGCTGGTATCCAGCTCTTGTGAAAGCCCCAGGCCACATGGTTTGCCGAATTTGTCTTTGATCATCTTGGCGCCTTTGCGAAGGTCGTCATAGGTGTCAGGTCCGTTCTCAAAGCCTACTTGTGACCAGAGGTCTTTTCGCCAGTTTCCTGGATCGGGAGCAAAGGAATCAGAGAATGCATAATACTTTTTCGTTTTGGGGTTATATGTGGATTTATGCGCAAGGTCGATTTTCTTTCCGTGCCGCTTTTCCACTTCCTGGTAAACATTGGTCATGTCGATGACCTGGTTTTCATAAGCAGCCGGCGGAGAGAGGAACATGAATAGATCATGGCCTTTTTTGGCCTGGGCTTCTGATGCGGCGCGTGTATTTAGGTCAACCAGATTGATGTTGTCGACTGTAACGGTGGTGCCGTTCTTTTCACCCCACTGTTTGGCGAATGTGTTGTTGAACCACTGATCATACGCAGGTACAAAGTGGCTCCATTGCAAAATCTTCAGCGTTTTTTGTGGCTTTGCACGGCAACCCATCAAAAACGCCGGCCCCATGGTTCCTGCAGCAATTCCGCTCGCTCCGGCGAATTTGATGAACTCTCTGCGACTAACTCCCTTAATCTTTTTTTCTTTATCGCTCATTCATTCCCTCCTCAGGTGCTTCACAGACTTTTTCATTTTGCGGGCGCACAAAAAAGAAAATTACAGTGTTCTTTTTGCCTCTATTAACGCTCTTCACCGAAATTCTTTACATCTTCCGGCACATCTTTTTTCACTACCGGCTTGTCCCCTTGCACCATCACCCGGATCTGCTCCACCACATCCGGATTCGCGAGTGTTGTCACGTCGCCGGTATCCATCTGATTGGAAATCGCGGACAAGACGCGGCGCATGATCTTACCAGAACGCGTTTTCGGCATGTCCGGCACAACGTGAACTTTCCGTGGTCGTGCAATCTTGCCAATCTGGTGTTCAATCGCCTTGATCACGCTCTCCTGCACCGCTGCTGCATTCTGCACTCCCGGTTTCAGCGAGACATAAACTTCCGGCACACGGCCTTTCACTTCATCCACTACCGGAATTACCGCAGCTTCAGCCACTTCATTCACCGTCAAGCACGCCGATTCCAATTCTTTGGTGCCCAGGCGATGGCCCGCCACGTTGATCACATCGTCCACGCGGCCAAGGATTCTGAAATATCCGTCCGGTGCCTGCACGGCGCCGTCACCGGCGAAATACGGCCAGTCACGCCAGTCTTTGCTCTTGGGGTTCTTGTTGTACTTTTTGTAATACTGCTCCACAAAGCGCTCACGATTGCCGTAAATCGTCTGGAAGATTCCCGGCCACGGATTGCGGATACAGATATTCCCTGCCTTGCCGGAGCCGCCTTTCACTTCCTTCCCTGCTTCGTCAAAGATCACAGGATAAATTCCCGGTAGTGCCGGCCCGGCGCTGCCCGGCTTCATGGGATCAATCGCTGGCTTGGTGCTGATCAGGAAGCCGCCCGTCTCTGTCTGCCACCATGTATCCACGATTACAGCTTCGCCCTTGCCCACAACTTCGTGATACCACTTCCAGACTTCCGGCTCAATCGGCTCGCCCACGGTGGTCATATGCTTG
>DASXLK010000150.1:0-42102 GCA_036496365.1 Candidatus Angelobacter sp.
TTTACCGCCAGATTGGTGGCGATGCGATAAAGCCACGTCGTAAACTTGGCTTCCGCCGCATACGTCTTGCGGGAACGGTAAACGCGCAGAAACACTTCCTGCGCCAGTTCTTCCGCCAGCGCCTGGTTGTGGCACATGCGGTACATAAAGGCGATCATGGGCCGGTGAAACTTGGTTACGAGATACTCGTAAGCCGCGTTATCATCGGTCCCGGCGCGGAGCATTACCTCCGCATCGCTTAACGAATCATAAGGAACGTGGCTTGCTGCCATCTCCGCAATACCCTGCATCCTGCCGGTCGCCATGGGCATGAACAACCCCGATTTTAAGGCCACGCTGCTCATACCCCTTTAAACCCTCAAGTCCCCTAAAAGTTGCAGGGTTTCCAGAGGGCCGGCAGGGCCCCATAAACAAGAGTTTATTCCATACGCGGCTTCCGCGCATCTGTAAGTTTATATGAAGTTTACGGGCAGAGCTGCCGGTCCTGGCAGACAGGGGTAAAAGCCTTCTGTTAGAATGGTTTTTCACCCGATACGGAAATGCCAGCGAATCGGGCGCTTAACTCAGCGGTAGAGTGCCACCTTCACACGGTGGAAGTCATAGGTTCGAATCCTATAGCGCCCACCACTCTCCAGTTTCCGGTAGTCAGAATTGGTTCGGGAATTCAGGGACTGGATTTACAAAGTTTTTGCTTGCTTCGGCTTACGTTCGTGGTAACATCACGAATGTCTTCAGTTGCCGCCCGTTCAGGTGCGGCGTTTCGCGCAAAGACTAGGGCGCCGATATAAAACGAAGATTTTCCGAGAACTTAGCCGAAGCCATCCATCCAGATCCTGCAGCAGTTCATACAGGTTCACCACGTGTGAAGGTTCGGCAAGGACAAGACCAAAAGCTCACAGGTATACGAATGAATGAAGGATTGAACCAGCCGCAGAACCCGCGTAATCGCAAGTCGCGGCGACGTAAACGCAGTTTTGGCAGTCAAAACCCGGGCCAAAACGGTCCCAGCAATAACAATAACGGACGATCCGGTGGTCAGGACCGCCAGAACCGCAACAATCGCGGAGGCGGCCAGCGCCGTGGTGGCGGCTCAGCTTTTGTCGGCCCCATGGACCATAGCTATCGCAATCAGGGCAATGGCGGAGGCGGCCAGGGAGCACGGTTCCATAATGGCGCTCAGGCCACTCCCAATATGGAGCCTTTGACCCATCGGGTCGATGCCCCAACCCGCATCTTTGCCTTCGTCGATGACCTTTTCTTTGTCGCCAAAATTCAGGAAGTCTCCCGCAAGCTGAATGTAAAGGTCGAATTTGTAAAGACCGATAAAGACATTGCGGAAAAAACCGAGAATGTGGAAGAAAAACCGTCTTTGATCATTGTGGACCTGAACAGCAATGGCATTAAACCGTTGCCGGTCATCACCAAAATGCGGTCGAAGTATAAAAAGGCCACATCGATTGTGGGCTTTGTCTCGCACGTGCAGGGTGATCTTAAAATAAAAGCGCAGGAAGCTGGTTGCGATGTCGTTATGCCTCGCTCAGCATTCTCACAGAACCTGGTGAGCATTCTCCGCAGGCATGGCGCGGAAGACGAGACGGACGATAACTTTAATCGCGCTTAGCGCCACCGGCAATATTCATCGCGTCCAATGGAACCCGTTAGCATAGAGCGGGAAAGATTTCACTTCTATCCTGCGCAAGCTGGCCTGGATGCTCTTGCCATCCATCTCTCCGCGCAGCATAAGCTGCCCGGGCGATGTCTGCTCAAAAGTGAAATCGGCTTTCCAGCTTCCTCCGTAAATGCTGCTCAATTCCAGGCTCTTTCTTGATTGGTCTAACTTGATCCTGTAGCGTTGCACAGCACCTTCTGCGGGAAAAACGCCGATGAGATTGAAGCGATCAAAGACAATCCGCCGCCAGCGGGCTTCATCCGCAAAAACTGCTGGATGCGTCTCTCCGTTCACGATGAACTCATCCACGTTGTATATGCCGTAGAGTGGAGGCGGGGGCGAGCCATCTCCAGAATTCTTATACCGGGCATATTCGCTGTGCAGATCAGTGCCCATCAGACAAACCAATAAGCCAATTTGCAGTACTAACATTGCGGCATTCAACTGCGGTTTTCTGAACAGCGCAGGATCTAAAGCGGGAGCTGCCGTACGATTCAGTACAAATACATTCAACAAGCGGCGGCCCTCAGGAGCTGCAAGGTAAACGCCCATCAGCAGCAAATTGAATGCATACAATTTCACCGGCACGTCATAACTCAGGTTCAGCATAAAAACATTGGCCATCGCGCCCATACAAACAAGCGAGCCCAGCGTTGCCAGCCGAGGCACAAAGAGCAGCGCGCCGCCAACCATTTCCACCAGTCCTGTAAACAGATTGTAAATTTTGGAGTAGCCCATAAAGCTCCATAACAAGCCTGTGGGAGAGCTATCACCCATGGGCGCCAGCAAGCGCCAAAGAAATATGTTGGGAAACTGCGTTTTAATCACCTTGGATGCGCCATAGCTCAACATGGCCGTGCCCAGCACCAGCCGCACATAGAGCCACAACCATTCCTGCAATGAACGATAGTTGGTACGCTTGCGATCAAGGATCGTCCATACCACCGCCGCGGCCACGGCAATCATGAGTTGCACCAGGTTCTGCACCCAGCCGAACAGCGCGTCACCACCGGCCATGGGGGAATATACGAGCGGCTGGGTCAGGTGCAAAACGTAAGTTCCAGTCCAGATCGTAAGCTTCGTGAACAGTGCGCTATACCAGGCAAACGCCTGGTCAATCGATGGAATCAAATTCAACGGGAACGGGAAGCTATAAATAACTTCATAGACAAACACGAGCCGGAAGGCCACACGTGTGATGAAGTTCCAGTCATGATTGCCGACGGAAGCTAAAAGATAAGAATCTGCCGGGATTTTCTCGGTCGCGCTCTTGATTGTGCTATCTTCTCTTCGTGACATGCAGAGTAAAACCTCTTCAATTTTTTTAGCGCACCAGGCATTGGTAAACTCAGGCATTGGCAGAGCAGAATCGCCTTAAGCCGAGCCATTTTCGCATTCTTTAGCTCAGGTGCGGACGCAAAAAAATCCGGGCTAGCGATTAGTTTGCTTCACCCTTGCAACTGAGCAGCATTCGTCAACGTCCAACAAACCATAGGTTGCAAAAACATGGCTCTTACCCGAGCGTACGAAGAACACGAAGTCACTCCAGAAATTCGCCGGATGTATGCCAACATCCGCACGGGGTTTGATCTGCCTTTTGTTCCCACCGTTCTCAAACTTTCCGCAGGAATACCGGAGTACCTGAAAATAGTCTGGAAAGATATGGAAAGCGTGGTGTGCTCGCGCGAATTTCAAACCGCTGCAAGTGCGTTCCAGGAGATCGCCCATTCCTCCGCGATTAGCGGTGGCTGGACTTTTTCTGACCAGCCCAGCGTTCTGGCCGCCGATAAATTTTCCAATGCCGATATCCGCGTGATTGGTGGCATTGTTGGCTTGTTTGCTCGCGCCACGGCCCAGATGGGACTCTTTACCCGGCTCATGCAGCGCGGCTACTCCGGCGGACAAAAAGGCAGAGTCACCCGATCCAAGCAGGTTTCGGCTTTGTCGCAGATGGTGCGCATACATATTCCCAATGAACGCGAAGCCGCATTGCGCGTCTGGCTGATCTACTCTGACATCAAGAAAACCACCGACGCAAAAAATGTGCTGAGCCTGTACCGTGTGCTTTCACCATATCCGGCTTATCTGGCTTCAGCCTGGCTGGATAGTAAACGCCTGCTGGCCGATCCCTCATTCATCAACGCCCACACAGAACTAAACCGCCGCGCTCGCGCACTGTTGACAGGACTGCCAGTAAGAGACCATCGCGCTCTGCTAAAAGACCTGGATCCGGCGCAGTGGCGGGAAATTGAAGAGACCGTGGATGGCTTTGCCCGCCTGCTGCCGCAGTTCACTCTGCTGACAGCGGTGTGGCAACGGTCATTTCCCAATGCATCCAGGTTGATTGGGGCGGCGTGATCTTTTCCTCTGAAATCCCGAAGCGGAGCGAGGGAACCCTATAGCCCCGACAATCTCGAAGTTTTCGCAAACACATTTACGTTGAGGCCGGCATTTTCCGATCAGCTCCCACGAAAGTAATGGTTAATATATAAGCGCATGGTGAGCTATAGGGATCTCTCGCTGTGCTCGAGATTTCAGAAAAAGCTAATTGCCAACTGCCAATTGCCAATTGCTTCCTACCCCGGCGGCCAGCTCATCTTTCTTCCGCCAAGCAAATGCAGGTGCAAGTGGAAGACTGTCTGCCCTGCGTCAGGACCAACGTTGTAGACCGTCCTAAAGCCACTCCCGAGCTTTCGTTCGCGAGCGATCTTGGCCGCCACCAGCTGGCAATAGCCCACCAGTTCTGCATCTTCTTCCGTTGCCTGATCAATCCCAATAATGTGTTTTTTCGGGATAATCAGCACATGCGTTGACGCCTGTGGATTGATGTCTTCAAACGCAAAGGCTTTTTCGTCTTCATAAACTTTTTTGGCTGGAATTTTGCCGGAGATGATCTTGCAGAAAAGACAGTCGGTCATAACAGTTGAATATTAACAAAAATGGACGTTTCTTTTTGAAATCACGAGCGTGAGCGAGGGATCCCTATAACCGCTAGAATTTTTGGAGCATGATGAATGGACTAAGATTCATCAATCGTTGACATGTGTATTTACCTAATGGGCATGCAGAGGATAGGGATCTCTCGCTTTGCTCGAGATTTTTAAAAATATCAATCCAGCCGCACCAGATAAACCCCCGCGTCTGTATGCGTTTCACGCATCACTTCCTGGGCGCGTTTTTTATCATCTTCTGCCACGCGCACACGAATCCAATCACCGCCCACGGGGCTGCTGAACTGGAGCACCTTGGCAGTCTGGTAGCGATGCGCAAGCTTCAGCTTTAGCTTGGTGGCTTCCTGAGAATCAGCAAAGGCCCCAATCTGCACGCACCAGCGGCCGCCTTCTTTGATCGACGAAGGTGTTTCCAGCACTTCAATCCTTACCAGCGCCGTACCGTGTTGAAACACGCTGAGTTTGCGTGCAGCAGCGCGCGAGAGATCAATCACACGATCACTCACAAACGGCCCGCGGTCCGTAATGCGCAGCAGCACTGAGTCACCAGTCTTAATGTCTGTCACACGCGCAATGGTATTCAGCGGCAGCGTTCGGTGTGCGGCGGTCATGGCATTCATGTCATAAGGCAAGCCATTGGCGCCATTGCGCTTCTGGAATCCCGGCCCATACCAGCTCGCGTAACCGACTTCCGTGTAGAGCACCTTCGCATTCGGCGGGACAACAATCTCATCATTCGGTGGCGGTGGAATATTCTTCTTTGCATGGGGCGTTGGCGAAGGCGTCGGAACAGGCGTTGGCGTTGGCGTGGGCAAACGCGATGGCGTGTTCGGAATCGAAGGCGGAGGTGCAGGCATGGCTGGCGGTGGCTCGCGATGAGCACAGCCAACCAGCGCCATCAGCAGGCACAAGAATGCCGCTATCTGGAGTGATTTTTCTCCATGTACTCGGCCAGCTTGCTGAGCTGTTCCGCGGCTATGCGCAAGGCCTTGGTTGAATGCGTGCGGATCGCCGGCACTACCTCGTTGTTCAGATAGGTAATGACCTTCTCTTTTTCCTTGTCGAATTTCTCGGCTGCTCCGCCAAATTCCGCGTCCATTTTGCGGCCAAAGTTTTCGAAAGGAGTTTTTGCCTTCGGATCGTCTTGTGGGCTCATGACTCTGTTTTACCATCGCAACCGAAAGGTGGCCAGCTGAGAATTCTTGGATTTGCGCCTGCTGCGGACCTCTCAATCTCAACTTTACCGCAGTTGCAGCGCCTTCTCAGTAGCTTAGATGATACCTGTCGGTCAGGCAAAGTGTGGTTTTTTGTACACAGCCCACGCGGCTCGATCAGGAACAGAATCGGGCGCCAAACTTGATTCGTGTCTCCGGCCAGTTGCTCAGGATTCGCCGGACAACCCGGGCCATGCGTATGGTCGATTTCACTTGCGGCACTTCCACACTCTGAAACGTAATTTGCACCCTATCATCCACTTCCAGCAAACGGTCAGAGATAAACAACAATCCTGATTCGCTCATATTAATAGCATCGCCAGTTGACCAATCCTGCTGGCCCTCCAGCCGGTAACGCATGGGGATACGAAGTTCGTGACGCATAGCACGGCTGCCCACACCTTGAGGTTCTTCCACCGCGCTGGGGTCTATCTTTGGCATGTCTTCTCCGACCATTTTCTTTACTGAAAGGCAACATGAAAAGCACAGCTGTTTTTTGACGCCACTTAATCCTTGGGGGGAACGGCAATAGATTAAGTGCAAAGATTTTCTGCTGCCAGCAAGCTGCCTGTCAAGCATTCACTGGCGAGGATCGCTCTTTTATTTATTTCTAATTTGGGAATTTTTGAAACGATTTGCACATGAGTTTCACCGCTACTTGCTCACTCCAATTCATTTCCTTTCGAACTGCAACATTATGGGTGCAAGTAGTTGCTAACTACCCCAAACTGTCACATGTATCTACTACTCATCTCGAACACTGTCTTTCAAACTATCTCTCTACCTGAGCATTCGGTGGAATCCCAACTCGGCTTCAATACTTGGTTCTTAAGCTGGTTCTCGCCTCATTTTCTGCTCCTGTAATGGGTAACTTGCCTGTTGACCTCAGTTTTACCTTCAGTTGATCTCGCGTGCATTGCCGGTTGATCGCGTCCCGGAGCAAAGTCGCTTTATAGCAAGCGGCTGGCTTGCGCAGGCTGTGGATTTTAGCTCCTTCTAGGCTTCCCCGCAGCTCGCAGGCCAGCCAATAAGCCAAACCGGAGAAACGCAGTCGCACGTGGGAGTGCGGTATCCCGGCAAAATCGGAGAAGTGACACTATGCAGCAGACTCAATCAGTCATAAACAGTAATCCCAACTTTCGTGAAGCCCGGCGCATCCAGCAGAGCTTTCTTTCCAACCTGGAAAAGCGCACATTGATCTGGCTCGCTGCCCATACTCCCCGCTGGATCAACTCTGACCATCTCACCCTGCTCGGCCTCGCTTCCATGGCCGCTGCCGGAGCAGCGTATTGGTGGGCCGCCACCAATCGTGCCGGACTGCTGCTGGTCATCCTGTGTCTGGCGCTCAACTGGCTGGGTGACTCGCTTGATGGCACTCTGGCCCGTTTTCGCAACCACTCGCGTCCGCGCTATGGCTTTTACGTTGACCACATTGTGGACGCATTTAGCGCCTTCTTCCTTCTCGGCGGTCTTGCGCTCTCCGGATACATGTCTCCCCTCGTTGCTCTGGGATTGCTGATCGCCTATCTCATGCTCTCCGTTGAAATCTATCTTGCCAGCTATACCCTGGGCGACTTCAAAATCTCCTACTTCAAAATGGGACCAACTGAGCTGCGTATCCTGCTCTCCATCGGCAACCTGGCTGTATTTTGGAGGGCCACCGTGCATCTCCTCGGCCGCGCCCACCGGCTTTTTGACGTTGCCGGAACTCTCGGCTTTTCCGGAATGCTGCTCATCATGGTCATTTCCGCCTTCCGCAATACCATGCGCCTCTATCGTCAGGAGCCATTGCCTGTTGGCAAGCCGATTTCCAAGCCTGAAACTTGGGTAAGCTTGGCTTTTCCCAGGTCCTAGTCCTGATCAGTGTCATCAGTGTTGACCTGTCCCGGCTTGCCGTGGGATCAGTGGTGAAATTTACCTTCTGGTTTCAATTGATGGCTGCCTGCTGATCACTGACTGCTTGTTTTCAAAGATCAAAGATCAAAAATCCACGCACGCCCTGAGGCGTTGTTGGCCTAAATATAGCGCATCCCCATCAGCGAATCAATTGCGAATTAGACCAATACCGTCTTTGGTTTTGCTGGGGTGCAACTTCAGCGATTTTGGCGATCTTTTTCCCGCTTTTCTCCAACATCAAACCGGAACCCGCTGAGAGGCGGGTTTGTCATATAGCACAATTGCAGTGACAGAACAGATCTTTTGTTTAATCCATCCAGTTATTTGCAGGGCAGATTACGAAGGAATTACTGTTTCGAGTGTGCATCAAGCAAAACTTGGTCGTATGCGGTTTGGTTCCCGGAAAAATATCATAATAAGTAATCTTTCCGAGCACATAGAGGGTAACGGATTCGGTGATACTAATTCCGCCCCTATCTTTTTTTGTTCCTTGCGTCCATTGGCTTCGCACAATCACTCGTTTGGTATCAACAACTCCAGGAGCCAAGATTCCATCTTGATGAGCATATTTATTCATCTCAGAATTCGTGAAATCGTCATGCTCTTTTTCCCAAGCGAGGATACGTTCTTTATCCTGAGGCCGCTGTTTGATAATCCTATCCAATCATTCTTGCCTGATTTTTTCGTTGTCAGCGATACTTTGGTCATAATCAGGAATTGGGTCAGTCCATATCAAACTAGAGTAAACGCAACAATCAACACTCAGCTTTACCGCTGGAGTTTTCCCACTGTTGTGAACCTCAATACTGAGTGCCTCAACCGTGAATACATCAGACATTTCTTTAATGCCTTCTGCACTTACTCCAATAATGCCAATCCACGGTCGTTCATCCAAATGAATAGCGTCTTGCGAGAGCTGCAAGCTGGCCCCAGACATGTCGGCAGATCGTTTAGTTTGTCTTGCAAGTTCGGCGGTTGCTTTAATCAGGGCATCCGTTTTGCCCAAGGATTCGACCATCTTTGCAGTTTGTTCAATGGCTTGTTTGGATTGGGTGTCAGCGGCAAGAGCGAGGTCGTGAGTGTTGGTGGCCTGTGCTTTGGCTTGTGCGATCAGTTCTCTAGTTTGCTCAGTCGTTTGAGTACCACTGGAGCGCATTTCCCTAAGCTGACTAATGGTTACGAAAGCGTAAATGGTGGTAGCAACGGCTATGACAATCGTGAAGATCGCATTCGATTTGTCGTGAACGGGAACATCTTTCCATTGCTGCGAGTGTCTTTCCCAAAAACGGCCAAATTTGTTATTGGAGTACTTGGACTCTTTGTTGGAATGGGATGGATGATGCTCATGTTTCTCTTTTGGACTTGGAATATTAGGGGGATCGTCGCCGCTCTCGTAATCCTCGGGATTTCGTGCTATCTCGTCCATGGAGCTATCTGACGCGCAATTTTATCAATAGAGGTTTATTATGCAAGGCTTTGCTTTCCGATTCCCCGATGTCGGCGATCACCGGAATCCTCAGAAAGCCCGGTTTTGGCTTGCTGGGGTGGGATCACTCGCGTACGGCGATCTCTTCTCCCCTGTTCACTATTGCATAGCTAACCGCCGCCGGATATGCAACCATTGGAATCATGCCTCAATTAGTGGTGGTAGAGAAAATCGACGGGAATCCCGTGGCTTGGCGCTGTTCAGATTGCAATCAGGTTCTTGCTGCTCGCGGTAAGTTCACGGCAGAAGAGAGGCTCCAGAAAGTGAACGCTACCTTCAAAACTCACCTGGAAGAAATTCATAAGAGTGGTGGTGGTCGTTCCATGACCTTTGCTGCCGGTATGCCTGTTCCCAAATAAGCGCCTTGCGCTGCTGTCAGCCCTTCGCCTCAGCAAACCCCGGTCTATCTGCCCTGCTCTGTTGCGCGGCTCACTTTGCTTGCCGGACTGCTGCCCGTAACTCGGCGAGAACATGGTACTTTCCGCGCGAAAAACTGTGCACAATTGGGCAGCCCGAATTCTTCCCAACTGTGCACTATTGCTCAGACCTGTATGCCACCCAAATGCGATGATAAAGAAGCCTACTCGTTATCTTGTGAAAAGGGCCTTAGCGCTTTCCTTCCGTCGAATGGAACTTGGGCGATCCGGCCCAGAGAGGCGTCATCCTTGCTTTGGGCCACTGCCTAATAGTGAACAGTTTTCTTTTTTGAACAGGGCTAGCATTAATTTACAAAATGACAATCGTCCTTAAACATCCCGCGCCCCGCAAGGCGGTGAAAAAAAACATCACCGTCAAAGTTCGCGTGGCGGCAAAGCCACGTAAGGCGGCTTTTCTGCCGGCAACTTTTCTTGCCAAGTCCGGCACTGGCAGGACGATTTCTGAACTGAAGCAAGGCGACATCATCTTCTCCCAGGGGGATGACGCCAATGACGTGTTTTATGTCCAGAAAGGCAAGATCAAGCTTACGGTAATCTCCAAGACCGGCAAGGAAGCCACCATCGCCCTGATGGGAGAAAAACACTTTCTGGGCGAGGAGTGCATCACCGCCATTCAGACGCGCCGCCGGTCCACGGCCACAACCCTTACCCCTTCCACCATACTTAGGATTGAGCGCAGTGAAATGGTCCGTGTGCTCCATGAAGAGAAGCTGTTTGCAGAAATTTTTGTTGCCTATCTGCTCGCCCGCAACGTTCGCGTGCAGGAAGACCTGATAGACCAGCTTTTCAATTCCAGTGAAAAACGCCTGGCCCGTGCACTGTTGCTGCTGGCCCAGTTCGGTAAAGAAGGCGCGCCGGAAACCGTGATTCCCAAAATCAGCCAGGAAACCCTGGCGGACATGATTGGCACCACCCGCTCGCGCGTGAATTTCTTTATGAATCGCTTCCGTAAGCGCGGCTTTATTGAATACAACGGTCACTTAAGCATCCACAGCTCTCTGCTCAACGTAATCCTCCATGACTAAATCAGCCGCCTAGTCCTGATTGCACATCCAAAGCTTTGCAACCCAAAGACTGCACACCCAAATAAGAGTGCCGAAATGGCACAAACGACCATCGATCTATTTGCCCTAAGCATGCGTAAAAAAGACCTGTCTCCTGTCCCTTTTGAGACAGACAATGCAAAACTGCTGATAGGAGAATTAAGTTGCCCAAAGCATATTACTTACCAAAGAGAAGAAAATTAGAGAGGAGCTTCCAATGATGAAGGTTTCCGAATGCGAAATTTTGGTAGTAGATGACGATACCTCAGTTCTTCGCAGCATTACCATGCTCCTGCAAATGTCGGGCTATAACGTAACCACGGCCAGCAACGGTTTTGAAGCTCTTTTGCAATTGAAGAAAAAGCTTCCTTCCATTGTGTTGTCTGATCTCAACATGCCGGAGATGTCCGGTTTTGAGCTTCTCTCAGTGGTCCGCCGCCGGTTCCCTGAACTCCTGGTCATCGCCATGAGTGGCGGTTATCAAACTGCCGATGCGGTGCCCGGCGGCGCAATCGCAGATGCCTTTTATGCCAAGGGAAACAGCAATCCGGAGACTCTCCTGAGCACCGTGGCTGCCTTGTTTGCCAGTTCTGCACCCGGCGCCGTGAAAAATGTGCGGAAATCCTCACCTGTATGGGTTCCCCGCAACAATAGAAATTCTCAGGGCGTCCCCTACTTAGTGGTAACTTGCACGGAGTGCCTGCGGTCATTTCCTTTGACGGTGGAAAAGGAGGATAGCAACACCATTCAGGAAACAGCATGCCTCTTCTGCGCCAATACGGTTAGCTATATGGTCGACTATTCTCCCATGGCGGGTGCACCGTATCCTGGAGCGGTTCAATCGTCGGGGCTGACAAAAAAAGCTGCAAGGTAGCTGACCTTGGGGAAGGGATTTGGCTTGTGCTGAAGGTCTAGTCGTGCAGTACCACGCTCAAGAGCGAGGGATGCACTTCAATCGAGCCGTTATAGGCAATGAATCCAAGCTTCCGGAAACGGTTCATAAAGAAATTCACGCGGGCCCGTGTTGTTCCCACCATCTCCGCCAGCACTTCCTGGCTTATCTTGGGCAGCACTTTTTCTGGCACGTCGTCTTTGCCGAATTGCGCCAGCAGCAAAAGGATCCGCGCCAGCCGCTTTTCACTTGAATTAAAAAGCTGGTCCACCAGATCTTCCTGCACGCGGGCATTGCGGGCCAGCAGATGGGCAACAAAAATATCGGATAGCGTATGCTCCTGGTGCAGCACGCGAACCATCTCTTTGCGCTCAATCTTCAGTAAGGTGCAGGGCGTAATCGCCCGGGCGCTGGCCACGCGCACCGATTGCGCCAGCGCAACACACTCTTCGCCGCAAAAATCGCCCACGCCCAGCAGAGCCACGGTGGCTTCCTTGCCTGTTTTGGCCACCACGCTGAGCTTGATCCGCCCGCTCTGTATATAGAAGACGCTGGTAGCGGCGTCGCCCTGCACAAAAGCCTGCTCTTTGATGTTCAGATGAATAATCGTCCGGCCCACGCCGGATTGCGCCAGAAACGCCCCAGGATCGAAGTCACGCTTTATTTTGAGTGGAATCTTGATATGGATAATCCCCGTTTCCTTTGTAGCTATTTTTTTTGCCGCCATTCACGCCTGCCGAATTTGGCGCTCTCTATTCGTGACGTTTGCCAGCTCAGGCGATTTCGCTGGGAATCTGCGGCCATTCTCGCTAAATCACTATGTCTTGTATCAAACTAACAGAGCCCGCAGCATACGGGGAAACGCGTTTTGCTTGCGTGAAAGTCTTTTTTCTGCGGCATTGACGCGCATTGCCCCACGAAGCGCGACCTTAGGAAAGGGGGGGGGGGGCAATTCTGCGTTAGAAAACTCTTGCTTGCTATTCGGATGGCCTAAGCCTAGACTTCAAGGTGTTAACGGTTTGGTTAGGTTAGTGTTAGCCCTACGTTAACAGGGGCGAGCTGCCCACGCAGGAGATGCATAATGGCAAAGGACACACCTAGGAATGGCCACGGTAAAAATGGTGCGGCAGTAGTTCTGCCCCATTTCGCCAGCAAACTTATCTCCTCGGTTCCCCACGGTAGAAAAGGGAAACACAACCTGATCGTCTCCATGATCCTGGATGACCTTGGCCGGCTGGATGTTGAAAATGCCGTACTTGTTCCTCTCGACAGCTTGGAGGGGGAGAAGATGGAGAATGTTCGCTCTGCCCTGAATCGGGCCACCCGGCAGCGGAATATGATTGTCTCCACCGCTACGGACGAAAAGTTTTTTTACATTTGGCGCACAGAGCCAAAATCACAATCGGCAACTGCTCCCCGCTAGTTGCTCGCGGAGGTGAACCGGCTGGCATTGGCAAACAGCAGAAGGCCGTGTTTTTTTTGCTCGCCTGTCCATATCTCACGCATGATCTCGCGCCCCGGACTTCCCCAGCGACTTCCCCAGCGTTTCTTTCGGCAAACCTCCACTATGCGGATCGCTATATAATGGCGGCCAATCGCCAAACAGTCTCTTGATACGTCTAATGATACGGCTAACTTAGGGCCACCTAATTCCTGGAGGGAACCGATTTTGAAGATCTTCCGCTCGGCCATCTTTCTTTTTTTATGTGCAAGTCTTATCTATACTTCCGCCGCATTCGCCCAACGCAGCTTTGCGCCTCCCCCAACGTATTCGCCGCAACTGAGCAATGAACTCAAGCAGATTCAGGATGCGGCCCTGAAAAGTGATTACGCCTGGAACGAGCTGGCGCACATCACCAACAGCATTGGCCCGCGCCCTGCCGGCTCCGTGCAAGCCACCTTTGCCGCACAGTATGTCGCTGGCGAACTCCGTAAACTTGGGCTCGACGTAAAGCTGGAAAAAGTTACGGTCCCGCACTGGGTCCGCGGTGAAGAGACCGGCGCGCTGGTTGCCTATCCCGGCATGGCTCCGGGCACCACGCAGAAAGTCGTGCTCACCGCGTTGGGCGGCAGTGATGCTACGCCCGCCGGCGGAACCACCGCCGAAGTCGTGGTGGTAAACAACTTTGACGAGCTGACCGCTCTTGGTCATGACAAAGTTGCCGGCAAGATCGTGCTCTTCAATTACAAATTTGATATGCAGCTTGCCGCCACCGGCCACGGCGGCCAGGCCTATGGACAAGCCGTGGTCTATCGCGCTATTGGAGCCAGTGCTGCCGCAAAACTTGGCGCGGTTGCCGCCTTGGTGCGGAGCGTGGGCGGCGCAGACTATCGCATTCCCCACACCGGCGCAATGTTCTATCAGCCCGATGCCCCTCGCATTCCTGCCGCCGCCGTAACTTCTGAAGACGCTGATACGCTGGCGTATCTCACCAAGCAGGGGCCTGTACGCATGCATCTAGTGCTGGCCACGCAAAAGCTGCCTGACGTGGAATCATTCAATGTCGTCGCCGATCTCAAAGGCAGCGAGCATCCCGAGCAAGTCGTCATCGTCTCCGGCCATCTGGATTCATGGGATCTGGCCACCGGCGCTATCGATGACGGCGCGGGTGTCGTCATGGCCATGCAAACTGCGCAGCTCATCAAGCAACTTGGCCTGCATCCCAAACGCACCATCCGCGTGATTGCCTGGATGAATGAAGAGTTCGGCAACTCCGGTGGAAACGCCTATGCCGCTGCGCACAAAAATGAAATCCAGAATCATTTTGCCGCAATTGAAAGCGATCTTGGCGCAGGCCATCCCGTAGGAATTTCTGTGGCAGCACCGGAATCGAACGTTGCCCTGCTGCGGCCGGCGGCAAGCATTCTCCAGACCAGTGGCGCGGGCATTCTGCAACCGACGGAAGACTCTGAAACTGACATCGGCCCGCTGCTCGCCTTGGGGGTTCCCTGCTTTGCTCCAATTCAGGACAGCCGTTTTTACTTCATGTACCATCACACGCCCGCCGACACGCTTGATAAAGTAGTGCCGCGCGAACTGCAGGAAAATGCCGCCGTAATGGCAGTACTCGCGTATACGCTGGCAAATATGCCGGGAAACATTGAGCGTCCCGCACCCAAACCGCTCTCGAATTTCTGATAAACCGCTCCATGCGGATGAAGATGAAAGAGATAAAAGCATCACCAAATTTGTGCTAAAGCCAGGAGGATGGCTGATAATGAAAATTCATAAACTAAGCCGCTGCATGTATGCGGCTTGTATCTGCGGATTGCTGGTATCTGGAGTTTTAACGATTGGCGCAACGGCCCAGGAAGCAGCGCCAACCCCGAAAGAGCCACCGAAAGAAGACTACGTAAAGTCGCACTATACCAAGTACGAATATCGCATTCCCATGCGTGACGGAAAAAAGCTTTTTACCTCCGTCTATGTTCCCAAAGACACGTCGCAGCCTTACCCAATTTTGATTGACCGCACCCCTTATAGCGTCGGCCCTTACGGCGAAGACCAATACAAAAAGCAAATTGGGCCGTCCGACGAATTTGAAAAAGCCGGCTACATCGTCGTTTATCAGGATGTGCGCGGCCGCTATATGTCAGAAGGCGACTTCGTTGAAATGCATCCGCATATCGACTCAAAAAAATCGTCCAAAGACGTGGACGACAGCTCTGACATGTATGACACAATCGAATTCCTGCTGAAGCACGTGCCCAACAATAACGGCAAAGTCGGTATCTGGGGCATTTCCTATCCTGGCTTTTATACTTCAGCCAGCATTATTGATTCGCATCCAGCATTGAAGGCCGCCTCACCGCAGGCGCCCATGACTGATCTCTTCTTCTCCGACGACGGTTATCACGGCGGAGCATTCATGCTCGCCGCAAATTTTGGCTTCTATGTGTTCTTCAAGCCCATTGCCGAACCTTCACTGCCGCCCAAAACTCCGGCCCAATTCGATTTCGGCACTCCCGACGGCTACTCTTTCTACCTTCAAGCCGGGTCTACGAGTCAGTTGGAAAAGAAATATCTGAATGGCAGCAATCCACTTTTCACTGACCAGATGCGCCACACCACCTACGACGATTACTGGAAGGCGCGCGACATCTCTCGCCACATGAAAAACGTAAAGTGCGCTGTGATGACCGTGGGCGGCTGGTTTGACGGCGAAGACCTCTCCGGTCCCTTCAAAACATTTCACGCCATTGACCAATACAATCCCGGCACGCCGAACTCGCTCGTGGTTGGCCCATGGGTACATGGCGGCTGGGCGCGCAGTGACGGTGACCATCTGGGCGATGCGCAATTTAACGCCAAGACTTCAGAGTTCTTCCGTAAACAAATCCAGTTCCCTTTCTTTGAGTACTATCTCAAAGGCAAAGGCTCAGCCATGCCCAAGGCATATGTCTTTGAAACCGGGACCAACGTCTGGCGCAAGTATGATTCGTGGCCTCCGGCACAAGCCGCCGCCAAGACGCTCTATCTCCATGCTGGCGGCAAGCTCTCCTTTGATCCGCCCGCAGCCAATGAAGGTTCTGACCAGTATGTGAGCGACCCCGCGCATCCCGTGCCGTTTATCAATTACATGGCGACCGCCGTTCCTCAGCGCTATATGACTGACGATCAGCGATTTGCCTCGCGGCGTCCTGATGTGCTCACTTACGAAACCGATCCGCTGCAGGAAGATGTAACCATCGCCGGCCCCGTCTCTCCGAAATTGAAAATCGCATCTTCAGGAACGGACTCCGATTTCGTTGTGAAATTGATCGATGTCTATCCTGACGACTATCCAGACCCGGAAGTGGCCGATGCCAGCAAGCGCGTTCTTGGTCCGCCGCCCGTCCGCATGGGCGGATATCAACAGCTTTTGCGCGGCGAACCTATGCGCGCAAAATTCCGCAATAGCTGGGAGAAGCCGCAGGCCCTGGAGCCCGGTAAATCCGCCGATGTGAACTTCTCCATGCCGGATGTTGATCACACATTCCGGAAAGGCCACCGTATCATGGTGCAAATCCAAAGCTCATGGTTTCCCTTGGTAGACCGCAACCCGCAAACATTTACTGAAATTCCAGACGCCAAGCCGGAAGACTTCAAGAAAGCAACCGAACAAGTCTTTCACAATAGCGGCGCAGCCTCAGGCGTGGAAGTAATGGTCTTGCAGTAATAACCTTAGAAAAATAGCAGGCGCTCTCTTCGGCAGAGGGCGCTTGCTATTGCAACACAGGAATGATTTCATCGGACAAAAATGTCCTCTTCATAAAACTTCAATCACCGCCAGCCCGGGAATGATTGCCGTCATCTAAATCTTTATGTTCAAATCAAATTCATAGGAGGGACTTATGGAAATGCGCTTGAATTACGCCAAAGTTGCACCCGCAGCTTATAAGGCCATGCTCGGACTGGAGGCCTATCTTCACCAATGCGGGCTGGAAGAATCATTGCTTCATCTCATCAAGCTGCGCAGCTCTCAAATCAATGGCTGCGCCTACTGTCTGGACATGCACTGGAAAGACCTGCGCGCCATAGGAGAAACCGAGCAGCGGCTCTATTCGCTGGATGCGTGGCGTGAATGCCCCTATTACACAGAGCGGGAGCGCGCTGCTTTGGCCTGGACGGAAGCAGTCACGCTCGTCGCCAGGGACCACGTTCCTGACGCGGTATATGAAGAGGTGCGCCCACATTTCAATGAGAAAGAACTCTCGGATTTGACTTTCGCTATTGCAACCATTAACGCCTGGAATCGTATGTCTATTGCGGGGCGCACGGTTCCCGGCGAATATCAACCGCCAAAATCACACACTGCGCAGAAAACGGCATAAAGCCAGAGGCATGTATCACTGGGAATTTTTCCAGAATTTGTGTTCTTGCTTGATCAGCTAAGGGAGAGAATAAATCATGAAGGTAGGAATTCTCGGTTCAGGAGGCGTGGCCAAAACGCTGGCGCTGGGATTTGTGCAGCACAACCATACCGTGATGGTGGGATCAAGGACGCCAACTAAACTCTCTGACTGGCAAAAAGAACAGCCCAAACTTTTGTTGGGTAACTTCGCTGAGGCCGCTGCTCACGGTGAGATCATCGTAATTGCCATTAAAGGCGAGCACTCAGCAGATGCGCTCCGCATGGCCGGCGCAAATAATCTGGCGGGAAAAACGGTGATTGACGCATCCAACCCCATAGCCGATGAACCGCCAACCAATGGCGTTCTAAAGTTTTTCACCAGCATGAATGAGTCACTGATGGAGCAACTTCAAAAAGAATTTCCCAAAGCGAATTTCGTCAAGGCCTTCAACTCCGTTGGCAGCGCTTCCATGGTGAATCCAAATTTCAAGGCAGAAAAGCCGACGATGTTTATCTGCGGCAATAGTGACGCAGCAAAACGAGCCGTTAGTTCAATTCTGGTTCAGTTCGGCTGGGAGCCCGCGGACATGGGTAAGGTTGAAGCCGCTAGAGCCATTGAGCCGTTGTGTATGCTCTGGTGTATCCCCGGCTTCCTGCACAATCAGTGGACACACGCTTTCCGTCTATTGCAGTAAGCAGACGGGTCACGCCTTCCAGTTACTCCAACTGACTACTCCCAATTCAGGCCGAGGAGGATCCGGGAGCATCGTTAAAAATTCCAGCAGGTTTCCATCAGGATCGTGGAAATACACCGCTGCGGCAGGCATCCATGCCAGCACTACCGGCTCCTCCGCAGAATTGCCGTCAAAATCGCGGGGGGCCACATGAGCAGCGGTCAACTTCTTCGTCGCCTCAAGCAGATGTTCCAGACTTACGCCAAAAGCGATATGCAGGGCCATTTTCTGCGGAGATGTTCCCACCTCCCACAGGCCGAGCATCGATTTCCCTCTGCCGCCAATCCAGTAGAAAGCTGCTTTGCGATTGTCAATCACCTGGGCAAGCTCAAGCCCCAGCAGCTCACCATAAAATGCCATGGATCGCCGCAGATCGGTCACCGTAAGATGACTTTCAAAGAGATTTTGTATTGGAACCATTGATTTTTGATCCAGGGGCAGTTTACTGCGCCGCTTTCCCTCTTATCTTATCGACTTGCGTTTGCGTAAGAAACGCCGGCAAATGAATTTGATCAGCACAAGAGAAATCCAGCCCTGCTGCTGAGCCTTGCGTCACAAAGTTGGCAATCAGCCCATCAATGCAAGGTGAGCCCGTGCCGTGAGTGCCGTCTTTTATCTCCAACACCCGGCTGTTGCTCAGATCATGCGCGGTCTGCACGGAAGCCGAAGGCGGCGTTGCCGGGTCAAGCGCTCCTGAAATCAGCAGCGCAGGCACGGCGGAATGGATGGGAGCGTGAAAGTCTTTGGGAACCACACCCTGGGGCCACTCCCGGCAGGCACTCTGAAATTCGCGGACTTGAAAATCTCCCAGATAGGTGCCAGCCGTTTCCTTCTTGATGTCGGCCTCCGTCATGCCCGGAACATCTTCCGCGCAAATCACTGAGAAGGCCATACCGCGAGCAATCTGCTTTTCCAGCGCGCTCCGCACCAGCAGAGAGGTTGCGCCATAAATGTTCCAGTCATTGTGGTAAATCTGGTGGATCATATAAGGGAACTGGCTGACAATTTCAGGGATATAGAGCAGCGTGCGCAAGCTTGCCATAAACATGCCCGCTGAAAGCGTGATCGATTGTTTTTCCCCTTCGCGGGTTGTCACATCAAAATGAGCCGGCGATTTTTCCAGCCGGGCCATAATGGTCTTAAATTCGGTCTTCAGCTCAGGAAAGTCCTTATGGCAGGCATCATCGGCGGCGCAACGGTCTAGTAAGTGGTTCACTGAATCTTCAATCGTCCGTGCGAACGCCAGCGGAATTCTATACTGCGGCGGAGCGACGCCTTCCAGGGTCAGCGTGCGGACGTGGTCGCCGTGCTGCCGTAAATAGACCAGGGCAGCCCGCGTCCCGTAAGAGCCGCCCAAAACGTTGATCTTGTCATAGCCCAGAGCTTGTCTCACTTCATCCAGATCGTCCATCGCAATGGCTGTGCTGTACTGTGTAAGATCGGCTTTTTTCTCCAGTTCCGCGCGGCAGGCACGTAACTTTTCTGGCAGAATGACCAGGCCAATTAAGGCCTGCGCATCACTGCCGCGCAGATCGCAAGGCAGCAGATTCGAGCCCCCAGTGCCTCTCTGGTCCACCAACACCACATCACGCTGCTGTCGGATCCTGGCGACATAACCCACCAGCGGATAGGCCTCCACTGCGCTCTGACCGGGACCACCGGCAAGAGCGAAGAAGGGATCGCTCACCGGTTTGTCAGAAACTGAGGGCAGCACCATGATATTCAGCGCAATTTTTCGTCCGCTCTTTGTCTTCCGATTTTCAAAGACTTCATACTTTCCACACAGCCCTTCTGTATTGCCGTCTTCAGTGCGGCATGGCTGCAGCGGCACAGTACCCTGTGTCCGCGGTTTGAGCGTGGGCTTGGCCGTAGCGGCGCCCGGACGGTGCATGGAAAGCGGCAATGAATTGCCACCTTGCTGCCATGTTCCAATCAGTTCGCTGGCATCGTCATTGAGCTTGGCTTCATAAACGGCGCCAATGCTCTTCAATTCCAGACGTAAGCCTTTGTCCAGGGCAAAACTGGTTGTTTCAGCCGGGATAGTGACGTTCCCCTGGTCCACGCTGATAAGTTTTCCCGCAAGGGTCCCGTCCGCTGCTGATTCAATTTTTATAATCAAGTGCAGACGTGACAACATTCCCTGCCACTCGCCGGTAATCTTGGGGCTGTCCGCGGCTTGCCCGCCCGTCGCTTGCGGCGCAGGCGTGGATTGAGGCTGTGATGACATGGACGCTGCGCCAGAAGGAGTCTGAGCAAATACTCTAGTCACAGCCGGATTGATGGAGGCTGTCAACAAACAAAGTACGGGCAGCAACAAGAGTGCAATCAAGATTAACGTGTCCCGTTTTCCCATAAAAACTATCTCCTTCTTTCTTCAATTCCATTCAAAGATTTGATTCGTTAGTGGCCCACTTGCAATAGAACCAACAGCGCGATTATCCCTGCCAGATAAGCTGCGGCAAAATGTGCAAGCTTGTTTCCCATATTGAGTGAATAGCCCCGCGCACCGCGCAGGACCAACATGGGCGCTGCTGGCTGGTAACAGACGGGCCACCTGGCAATATCGGACTGATGCAGGAAATCAGGCAGCTTCACTGGGTACGCGTTCAGGCCTATATTCACAAGTTGCTTTCTTTTTATTTCCACCCACACGGCAGCGATAACATTCACGACCATCAATGCGGCAAACCATATGCCGTAAACGCGGTTGAGATTTTCGGGCGCTGCGCTGAGCAGAATGGGCCACATCAGCAAGGCGGCAGCGGCGCTGGCCCGCGACCAGTCGCATACCTTCAGGTAGTATTTGCGCGTCTCTTCGCGAACTTTCATGTGCTCGGTTGCCTGTGCTTGCGGGACCGGGCCGCCCCACGCCACGATCACTAGTTTTGCCAGCAAAAAACCCAGTTGCACATAGAGAAAATAAGCAGGCAACCAGAACACCATCTGCAGACTGTGGCGCTCTGGCGCCATGGCGTAGTAACGGACGAGCAACACAATTGAGAACAGAGAGCATACCGCCAGGCCCCACTCAAACCTGCGACTGGAATAGTCGCGCAGGCGCCGCGGGGTTAAAGAAAAAACCACGGTGGCAACTGGTTGCTCTTCTTCAGGAAGAGCATACCTCCAGGCCTGCCGCTCTGCCCGGTCCACGGAATAGGAATGATTAAGATGGACCAGCACGCATGATGCCAGCACCAGCCAGCCGAGCCATTGATATTGGCCGGAAACAGCAGCGATGATGGCCAAAGGAACATCTAGCGCAAAAGGAATAAATATCCGTATCCAGTAATGGTGGAGGATTTTTTTGCCCGAACCTTCATAAAAACCTGGCTGCACGCGCACGTTAAAGAACCACTCCGGGCCGCGAAGCAGCGGCGGCTGCCACCGGCGAAAGCATCCGCGGATGCGCGACGCCATGAAGAATATGTAGACAATGATTGAGTACTGGCTGATCGACATTTACTTATTCCCTTTTGTTACAGTGCGTAACTCGCGCACCACCATGCTCAGAATTTTTGCCGACGAGAGACCGGCCAACACCAGTTCCGTCAGCGCCGCGCGCAAAGGACGCGTCAGCTCGCCCTGGCTTCGCTCCGCGGAGGTGCTGGAGGCAACCACCGACCCCGATCCATGCTTAATGGTGATTAACCCTTCTTTTTGCAGTTCACGGTAGGCAGTCGCAATCGTGTTGAGGTTCACGCCAAGATCGGCCGCCAGCTGCCGCACCGGCGGCAGCATAGTGCCCTGCGCCAGCCCTCCTTGGGCAATTAACTCCTTGATGCCATCAGCCACCTGCTGATAGATCGGGCGCGGGTCATTGGTATCAATAGTCAAAAGCATTAATGTACAGTGTATACATACTCCATACACTTGAGAGAGTCAAGGAAAAATACGAGGCCGTATTTCAATCCATGGCAAGCGGGAATGGATTAAGCAGGAATAGCTATGCAGAAAATGTTAGCTTTTGCTGGAAGGAAGGAATTGCATTCCGAACATAAGCCGTAAGAGTTTCAACAATATCGGAATACCGATGTAACCGGGAGATTCGAGCGCGGTTCGGGTCCAACCCCCGAATGCTGCCTCAACCACACGGTCTTACCTTTTCCAGACCCAGCAAGTGGGCTTTTGTACCAAGTCCGCCCGCGAAGCCCGTAAGTTTTCCGGATGATCCAATGACGCGATGGCAAGGCACGATGATGGATACCGGGTTTCTTCCGTTCGCGGCGCCCACAGCTCGTGATGCCCGAGGGTTCCCCAGTTGTTTTGCAAGCTGTCCGTAGCTTCTTGTCTCTCCAAACGGTATGGCAAGCAAAGCTTCCCATACGTCTTTTTGAAAACGAGTGCCTCTCATATCCAGAGCAATTGAGAAAACTTTTCGTTTCCCGGCAAAATATTCACCTAGCTGTCGCTCGGTTTCAACGAGGACAGGATGCTCTTTATTCTCAACTGGCTCGTTCAGACGCACACGTCGGGGACTATCTTTTTCCCAGAGTATGGCCACCAAACCTTTATCGCTTGCTACCAGCTTCAGCTTGCCCACAGGAGAGGCAATTAGTTTATAGACGAGATTCATAATCGTAATCCTTTCTGTTTGTGATTTTGTGCCGGTGAATGGTTTGGAGAAATCCAGTCTCGATTAGTGATTAAATAATTAGCGCTCAGCGTGAAGCGCGTGGGTGATTTATCAAGGCGCTTCCATCAGCAGCCCAAAGATGCTGCGCCGCATAAGCACGCCACGGCCGCCAGGATTCAGCGCGGCTCAAGAGGTTTGCCGGAGTTGTTTTCTCTCCATCCATGGAAGCTACGCTGCGAAGCAGCCCTATGTCAGTTGCGGGGAATGCGTCCATCTCGCGGATAGCGCGTAGCGCGATGTATTGTGCAGTCCACTCGCCAATCCCACGGATGGTGCGCAAACGCGCAACCGTTTCCTCAATGCTCCCGAATGGACGGAACAGGTTCGGATCAGCCACGGCCGCCTCGGCCACGGCCTTTAATGCCGTTAAACGCGCTGCCGGCATGCCCAGTCCAAGAGAGGAAGCCGAGGCCAGCCGCTTGGCTGTGGGAAAAGTGCGGGACAAATCCGGGTGGATGAGGAATGATTTGGGCACAGCGCGGCCGTGAAGAGTCACAAGCTGGCCAGCCAGTCGACGCGCGGCGACCACACTGATTTGCTGGCCCAGCACGGCACGCACTGCTATCTCAAAGCCATCCCAACCGCCAGGGGCCCGCAATCCTGGACGCTGTGCTACCAGGGGAGCGAGCGTGGGATCGCCAGACAAATGATTATCGATTGTCTCGATATCGGCTCCAAGATCAAACAAGCGCCGCACCCGGGCAACAATGGCAGGCAATAGTCGGACGTCCGGAAAGCGGATACTGACACACAGGCTTTGCCGGTCAGGCAGGTGGGTCACTTCTATGCTTCCCATTTTTCCATCTACTTCAGCGGTGCGCAGGTAACGTCTGCTGTCTACAATTTCTACGCTTGGAATCGCGCGTGCCCGCAGAAAACCGAGCATACTGTCCCAGTCATAAGGTGGGCGATAGCGAAGCCGAAGGGTAACATCCTTCTCTCCGTGCCCTGTGGAGCTCTTTCTGCGCAAAGCGCTGGGCGGACGATGAAACAGTTTGAGAAATGTTTCATTGAATCGCCGTAAGCTGCCGAACCCTGCCGCCATGGCAACTTCAGTCATCGGCATCTGGGTTTCATGGATGAGCTGCTTGGCAAAAAGCACTCGCCGTGTTTGGGCCACGGAGATAGGCGACGCTCCAAGATGCTGAAGGAATAAACGTCTCAATTGACGCTCACCCATGCCCAGGCGTTCAGCCAATTTTTCAACACTATTCTTATTGCCATCCAGAGCACCTTCGGCAATAAGCGCCAGGGCGCGAGAAACCGTGTTTGAAGTCCCATGCCATGAAGCCATGTCAGGCGCCGTCTCTGGCCTACAACGCAGACACGGACGGAAACCAGCGTCCTGCGCGGCTGCGGCTGAACCGAAGAAACGGCAATTCTCAAACTTGGCTGTGCGCGCCGGACATATGGGACGACAGTAAATTCCTGTCGACGTGATGCCGACGAATATCAGGCCATCAAAGCGAGCGTCTCTGCTTTGCAAAGCGCGATGACAAATTTCACGGCTAGGCAGTTCCATGACTGGATTATCACACCAGCAATAGAGAGAAACTAGCGGTTTTCGGACATGGATGATTTCAGCTTTGGAAGCGCAGGGCCCGTTGAATCGGTGGGCGCCATTTGAGCTATGATTCTGAGATAAAAAGCGCTCTAAAACTTTTCACTCTTTCTCTCATTTTCTTCAAGCATTGCGGCATGGATATCTCTTGCCGCCTTCAATCCCGACTCGTAAGCGCCGGGATAGGAACCGTTATAGATTGCACGGGCCGTTCCTTCTCCAGCAAAAAACAGGCGCTTTGCTCCTTGTACTTCCACTGGCGCAGCAAGAACCTCTCGTTGGTGCCATTGGCCGGGTTGCGCCACAGAGTAAGCGCCGAAGGAAGTTGGATCAAGGCTCCAGCGCGTTATCTGAATTCCCTCATCTTGAATGTCCTCGTCAATATTTTTTTCACCAGATATGTTGGAAATAGCAGACTTGGCGATGGCAATCGAAAGATCATCGCATTTTGGATTGCTTTTGCCAGAATCATGCTCTATGCCCTCGCACCGCTTCTCCAGGGCCTTTGCCCAATCTCCACCAAAGAAGCCGATAGCGATGTTCTTATTGAGCGGCTTGATCACGAAACCCATAACCACCCGAGTTCCATTCACAAGCAGAAGTGGAGGTTTTTGATTATTGGCAAAGTCCAGTGCCTCCCTGGGGAGATCGCCTTCATAGAGTATCCATGAGTTCATTGGCTCTTTAGGAAAAATATCTCGCTTGAGAGGGACGATCACTTTCTGCATGTTGCCCATTTGCAAACTCTCAATGGCATCGAGTTTTTCCGGCGGCAGTTCCGGCTTGAACGTAATCTTTTTTTTCTTCAGAACTCCGACCGAGACGGTAACCAGCGCGTTCGAACCCGCAAAGACTTTGTCCCCGACACTCACCTTCACTGCATCCCCGGAGTAATCCACCGCCGTGACCGGAGAGTTCAGGCAGACCGGCAGGCCATCTCCAAGTTTCTCAACAAAGGCCCCCATGCCTTTGTCGATGAGGTCATCCTCTCCGGCTTCGAAGTGCGCGCCATCAACGGCGGAGGTCTTTTCCAGATCAGCGGCGCTCTCCAGCGGACCGGCATTGGCAACCAACAAGGGAATGATGTCTTCGAACTCCCTGGAATGAGGTATGTAGTGTTTCGCCACGTCATTGGTAACGCGCAAATCTTTGTCCACCCTGTCGCAGAATTCCTTGGGCGAGTGAACGGGGCGTCGGCAATCGCGTAAAAAAGCAGCCTGGTTAAATGGAATTCTATGAACCAGGTCGCCGCAAATCCGGGGCAGCGGTACGTGTTTTTTGGATAGGTCTTTGTATCGGCTGCATGCAAAACCAGCCTGTGCATACTGGTCCTCAACGGAGCTTGCAGCCAGCTTTACCGCATCTTCATATTCTTCCAAAGCGTGGTCAAAGGCTTGCTTCTCTTTCTCGCTGGCTTCCTTGCCATTGATAAAGTAGGGAAGGTCGAGTTGGGTTCGCTCCCGCTTGAAGCCCATGGAGTCAACCATGCCGGTGAGCGGGTTAGTGGGAATGCCATGAATCCATGCGCCCCCGTAATCAATGGGAACCTTGTTATCGCCGATGTAACCGACGTACGCGCGGCCTCCAATCCGATTGTTCGCCTCCAGGATCAAGACCGAGTGACCCAGGTGCTGCAACTCCTTCGCCGCAGTCAGTCCCGCAAGCCCCGCTCCAACTACGATTGTGTCGTATCGCTGAGTCGTGTCATTGCCGGATAAAGTGCAATCTACCGGAGGCTTTGAAACTGGTAGCTGGTCTGATAGTCCGTTTTGGTTGGCTGAAATGTTGTATTGGGGTGTAGCAGAAACAAACAGGAAAATACCGATCAAGAAAGCCAGCAGCCGTACAAAGAGTAGATGCCCTGTCCTAAACCCCTTTAGATTTCCGTCAGATACCGCCATTGACTTCCCCCCTTGCGACAGAACACTGATGTGCTTTAAAGCAGATACACCTATTTCCGACGCGCAGATTATAAACCCGAAGGGTGAAGCGTATGGAGGCGAAGTGTGAATTAACTCTACTGCATCAGCATTTGGCTTGGTGCCGGGAGGGGGAGTCGAACCCCCAAGACCCGAAGGTCGGCGGATTTTGAGTCCGCTGCGTCTGCCAGTTCCGCCATCCCGGCTTGAGGGTGGCACTCACAAGGTTAGCATATTTGGGGCTCGGATTCTCTGGCAGATTACCGCAAAAATGCCTGAGGAATACACCTGTTGCCGCGCCAGCCACGCCCTCTGTGATCTAATGAGTCTGGGCCGTCCAGTGGCCTGCCTCGCGGCGAAAGACCAAGAAAACTTATGGGATGGCTAGGCTCGATCTTGCGCATGCTGGCGCCTATCGCTGTTGAACATGGCGGAAACGTCCTGCGGGAACAACTCAGGTCGCGTGCACAGTCGCAAGCGCAGCCGGAGCTGCCACCCGGCCCTGATCCTTTACAACTGCTCGCCACGGACGTGGACCAACTCAAAGCTTATGCGCTTGAACTGAAGTCTGAGATTGAAACGCTCAACACGGGCATCGCAGAGCGTGAAGAGCGTTTGCGCAAATGGCTGCTAGCGCTGCTGATCTGGAACGCCGTGCTGACAACGGGCGTGGTGCTGCTGGCAGTTTTCGCTCTACGGCACTGATCTGGTTCATACCATTTTTTCAGCGCGACCAAATTAGAAAATGCGTGATTAGCTTTTGAAAAGCAATTTCGGCGTAAGGCGCTCGCCCTAAAAACGCGCCTATTAACACCCACTCAGCGATGTTTCAACCAGTCTTAACATTGGTTGCGCTACAGTACCCACAACACACAGCCAAAAGCATTTTTTTGATGAGCGCATATCGCAAGGCACATTTATGCCAGGGTGTTCTCGTCTGGTGGTTTCGGTGTGCGTGAGCTTTCAAAGCGAGAGGGACCTGTTCTTAATGCGTACTCGAAAATCTGTTCCCGCGGTTGCCCTGCTTTTGGCTTTTACCTTGGCATCGATTGTTTGCCATGCTCAGGTAGCTGTTCCACATTCGTCACATGTTGTTCTTATCATGGATGAAAATACCAGCTACAAAACTACGCTGCTGGAGATGCCGTGGCTGGTGAGCCAGGGAACGGCGAACGGATATGCGTCCAATTACACTTCGAACACTGCCGGATCGCTCATGGATTACCTCTGGATATCGTCTGGAAGCTGCCATGACTCCGTTGATTGCGTATTGCCGGCAGGCACGCATAATTTTCAATGCACTGGAGACAGTTGCACCTCTCCCATTACTGACGACAATATTTTTCGCGAAATGAACAACCATGGCATCTCCTGGAAAGTCTACGCGCAGTCATACAAAGCCGCCGGCGGAACCGTGACCACACCAGATGGAGGCGGCGGCACGCACTACTATCGCCGCCACAATGGAGCAACCTGGTATAGCGACATTCTGAGCAACGTCGCCGGATCGCGGGCAAAGATCGTCGATTTCTCACAGTTCGCCGTTGACCTTGCCAACAATGCCCTGCCGCAGTTCACCATTATCGCACCTGATGGATTGCATGACGCTCATGACTCAACGCCGGCCGTTGCGGATGCATTTTTGAAAACCAATCTGCCAGCTCTGCTCGCTAAACCGTACTTTCAACCGGGTGGCGATGCACTGCTGCTTATCACATTCGATAACGGTGATGCCGATGCAGCCGGCCCTGTTTACACGGCACTGATCGGACCGAACGTTACTCCGCACACCGTATCCATTGCTCCTTACACACATGAAAACTCACTGCGCACGATTCTTGATGCCCTGGGAATCGCGGCGCATCCGGGCGGCTCCGCGACAGCGGCTCCGATGACCGACTTTTTTACCGGCGCGATCGCTGTCACTTCGCCTGCCCAGAATGCCGTAACGGGCACACAGGTTTTGATCAGCGCTTCCGCCAGTGAATCGACCAAGGTCTATCAATTACAGGTGTGGGACAATCTCACAGGCAAGAAGCTGGGTGCGTCTGCTCCGAATACATCAACGTTCAGCCAGACAGTATCTCTTTTGCCGGGAACACACCAGTTGATCATTGAAGATCTTGCAGTCGGCAATTTTGCGGTCCTGCATAAGGCCAATGTGATCATCACCGTAAAGCCAAACGGCGTGGCCATTACCTCACCCGCTCCAAACGCAACTTCAGGCCCCGGCGTACTGGTAAACGCATCCGCCAGTGAAACAGCAGCACAAATTTATCAACTCCAAGTCTGGGACAATACCACGGGACAAAAGCTGGGAGAATCCACTCCGGGAACTTCGTCCATCCAGCAGACATTTACTCTTGCCGCCGGCACACACCAGCTCTCAGTGGAAGACATAAGCACCGGAACTTTTCAAACCTTGCACAAAGCACTGGTGAATGTCACCGTGCAGGCAGATGGCGTATTCATTACGTCGCCTGCCAGCTCAACCAGCGGACAACAAGTATTGATCAGCGCTACTGCGCGGGAATCTGCTGCAACCATCTATCAACTGCAGGTGTGGGACAGCACAACCGGGCAAAAGCTGGGCCAATCCGCACCCGGCACTTCCAGCATTAGCAAGGCTTTCGCGCTCGCCCATGGAACGCATCAGATTGTGGTGGAAGACATCAGCACCGGAACTTTCCAGGCACTGCATAAAGCAAGTGTTATGGTGAACGTGGCTCCATAAAGCAATACCAGCTAAATCCTGTATTCTGGTGTCGCTGTGCCGTAAATCTAAGCAAACGGCCCAACCTCAATCGATGCGACACACTTATGACATCATCATTCTCGGCGCCGGAGCGGCTGGCCTTATGTGCGCCATGGAATCAGGCAGGCGCGGACGCCGCGTTGCCGTGCTGGAGCGTGCCGAGCGCATCGGAAAAAAGATACTGATCTCCGGCGGCGGGCGCTGCAACTTTACCAATCTGCATTGCCGCGCGGAAAACTTTATCTCCGCCAATCCGCATTTTGCCAAGTCAGCCCTGGCCCGTTATACGCCTGCGGATTTCCTTGCCCTCGTCGAGAAGCATGGCATTGCCTATCACGAAAAAACTCTGGGCCAGCTTTTTTGCGATGGATCGGCGCAGCACATCGTGGCCATGCTGGAGCAGGAATGCCGCACCGCTGGCGTTGAGATTCTGACTAATATCAAGATTGATCGCGTAGAGAAAGGCGGTGCCAGTCAGGGAAACGGTTTTACTATTCACGCAGACGAGCGTGAGTTTTCGGCTGACGCACTGGTTGTCGCTACCGGCGGGCTTTCTATTCCCAAGATGGGCGCCACTGGGTTTGGCTACGATCTGGCGCGGCAATTTGGATTGAAGATTATCGAGCCCCGGCCCGCGCTGGTTCCATTTATATTCGGCAAAGATGACGCAGCCCACTTTTGTGATCTTGCCGGAGTATCGGCTGAAGTGGTGGCGACGATTGGGCCGCAAAGTTTTCGCGAGAAGATGTTGATTACGCACCACGGTCTGAGCGGCCCGGCGGTTCTACAAATTTCTTCTTACTGGAAAAACGGTTCGACCGTCACTCTTGATCTGGCGCCGGAACGCGAGTTGACTGCTGCGTTGCGTGATCCAAAAATTCCCCGTGATCTGGCCGCCGCCAAAATGGCTTTTCGTGCTGCCTTGCCCAGCCGCTTTGCCGATCGATGGCTGGAGGTCCATCCGCCACAGGGCTGGAGCAATCATGCGATGGATGAGCTTGAACGCCAGATTCACAACTGGCAAATCACTCCCGCAGGGACTGAGGGCTATGCCAAGGCTGAAGTAACCGCGGGCGGCGTGGACACCAATGAACTTTCCGCCAAAACCATGGAGAGCCGCAAGGTACCGGGACTTTACTTTATTGGTGAAGTCATGGATGTGACCGGTCATCTGGGCGGCTTCAACTTCCAATGGGCCTGGGCTTCAGGGTTCAGCGCAGGCCAAGCCGCTTGAGATTCTTTCGTGGCTAAGTCCTTGCTGCTATTTCTGCGCTGCGGACAACACCAATTGTTCCGAATCGCGTGCATTTACATCGCTATAAAACTTGCGCAGTTCAGGATAATCTTTCTGCTGGAATCCAATCCCGGCCATGGCGAAATCGCGGCTGATGGTCACTTTATTTCCGGCAATACTGTGTTTCACTTTGTAGAGAGAGTACTCGGTCTTGACCGGAGTTCCCTCATCGGCAAGGCTCTCCATGTGGAACGCCGGAGGAAATGTGATCTCGGTATCATCCATTTCATAGTAAGGATAGTTGAAATAAACAGGATGCTTGCGGTCGCCGTGGACAAACGGCTGCCGGCTGCGCGTCTGGAACATGTTTGTGGGCACAAGCATGCGCTTGCCTGTGTTGCTGGCGTAGGAAGGAATTTCAATAATGAAATTGGCCTTCAACTGCGCGTCAGGCTCTTCCCACCCAGTGGCCTTATCCAGTTGCACGGATGCACCGGAGGGCAAAATCGCTTTGAGTTCGTCTTCCAGCTCTTTCTTTCTTCCAGCATCATCTGTCTTCAACCCGCTTAAACGGTGGGTCAGCGCTTCTTCGCCTGCCCAGGCAACGGCAACGGTCCCTTTAGCGCTGCCATCATCATTCAGCACAATGTGGCCCACGCGTTTGCCAATGGCATCTTTGTAACTTGCAGGAGGCGTAACTGCCAGGGCCGTGCCTCCGTCCGGCATCTGGCGCATGCCCTGCGTTGAGTTGTGCCGCCATGACAAAAGCCCGTAAGGGCACAGAGGGGTGCCGGGATCAAGAAAGACTTCTTTTCCATCCAGCACAACGGCAACAATCTCAGAGGTCAGCTGCCCCGGATTGGGAACGGTGGATTGAAAAAAGTATTCATCCCGATCAGCAACCCGCATCATGTAAGCAGTAAGATTAGCCGAACGCGCCATGCCCCAGAAAAGGCGGGCAATCTCGTCGCGATAACCTTCATTATTGCGAATCACATTATCAACAGTGCGCTTCTCCTTGCTCGCCCGGACCACCATCTCTTCCAGACTGCCATCCTTTGAAACATAGTTCAGGTTCTTGATCCTCTGGACATAAGCATAGATCTTGCGCGCTTTTTGTTCCGGCGTGTCTGTCGAAGCAACAACCTGGCCAGCCTGATTTGCCACGGCAGCAGAATGGCCGGCAAAAGAGTCCAGGTCTTTGGTCCAATACTTGCCTTCGTTTCTCCAGAACTCCTCGGGCTTGGCCATTTTCTCAGTACCGTAATAAAAATTCACGCGCATCTTTAAGAGCTCATCCGGCGGAGCAAAGTCTTCCTCTTCGAAAGCGGGAATATCTTTCAACTCCAGTTCCATACGTTTGTTCGCCACCGTCTTAATGACCGTGTTTTCTGGAAGGCCAAAAACCTGATAGTAAACGCGGTCTTTTATGTCGCCCCGGCTATCGCGAATGTCATAGCCAGATTTCTGAAAAGGTACAAACGAGAATTTGGCCCTTTTCTGAAAAAGAGAATCCTGGAGTATCCAGCGCGGCGCGAATACAAAATCATCCCAGAACTCTGTGTACTTCCACTCGATGATGCTCCCTATTTGTACATTGGGCAGAGTAAAAGTTTTGGCCAGATATTTAACGCCATGCGCTTTCACAATGGTGCTGTTGAAGGCTTTGCCGGTAAATGGCGTGATTGTGCCGTCTGGGGCAATGCTCCTGCCTTTAATATCGCTGATTCCGGAAACGCCGGCGTCATATCCAATTTCCACGTTTGCAAAACGCATTCCTCTTTCATTCAATACCTTTACGCGTTTGTATACGTAACGATGGCCCGTCATATCGTCAGCGGTTTCTTCGTGATAGAGCATGATGGCATCGCCAGGATGCGCCGGGTCCGCCTTCATCGCCAACTCTTCTGGATTGATGGGCTGCCAGTCGTCAATAGCAAAAGCCCGATAGGATGAACATAGAAAAGCAACTGCAAGCATGATGAATGGAAGCTTGGCCCGAAACATGAACTACCTCTTTTGGGATTAGAAAACTAGCCTAGGATGCAGCAGTTTATACAACATCGTCTGGCCCGAGGCAAGACCATTCAGGTGAGGCTGGATTACCTTGGCAACTTGCAGAAATAAGGATGTACTCAAGAATTACCAGCTGGTTCTCAGAGGATTCCCTTATCAATACATGCAGGTGAAGGTTTTCTTCTTGGGTCTATAGGAAATACTTCTTATTTGCGCCCCTTTTACTGGACAACTGCCTGATCAGCGGCCTGCGCTTTATCACGTATCCGCTCAAACACCGCTTTCACTACCCGGTCACAGCGTATGGCGTGAAACTGGTAGAGATCAGTAGCGCGGCCCTTGGCACGGGCATAGAGGTCTTTGCGCAACATGGCATGGGCGCGATGCAGACGGGTCTTCACCACCGCATCACTCACGCCGAGGCTTTCTGCGGTTTCCGCGACGCTCATCTCTTCTACTTCACGCAGGATCACCACAGTGCGATAGGCTTCCGGCAGATGGCCAATGGCTTGTTCCAGCAATGCACGCGCTTCAGCTGTAGCTGTGCCAGCTTCCGGGCTGGGCTCCGACGATTTCATGATGGACATGGATTCTCCATTCGCGGGGAGGGCATCGAGTTCATCTAACCGTCCGCGCCGCCGCTTGCGCGCCAACGCCTCATGGATAGCAATGCGGGTCAGCCAGGTGGAAAACGCCGCTCTTCCTGCAAATTGATTCAGGTGTTCATAGGCCCGAACGTAGGCATCCTGCATTACGTCTTCGGCCTCGCCGTCATCGCGTAATATTCCGCGCGAAACCCGGTAGAGCCGCTGATTGTAACGGCGCATCAGGATCTCAAACAGAGCGGTTTCGCCGGCAAGAACACGGCCCACCACTTCTTCATCTCGAAGCTCGCTTTGTGCCGTTACCGGGGCCAGCATCGCATTCACCTGAATCCCTCCACACGAATAGAGGAGCTGGGGGGCAAAAGGTTACAATTCGCAAACAGCATGATTTTACGTCCTTTGGAGCATGAATATGCGCGGATTAGCCTTTCTTTTGAACATTGTACTTGTGAGCCTGGTGTTTGCTCCGGTGGCATGGTGCCAGCAACCCGAACTGGCAAAGGCACATGAGGGACTATGGCAGCCGCAGGAGAGCAATGTCGACGTGCAGCTGCGCGGCATCAGTGCTGTGTCAGACAAAGTGGCGTGGGCTAGCGGCGCAAAAGGAACAGTACTGCGCACGACTGACGGTGGAACCAAATGGCTGCACTTTCCTGTGGTTGAAGCCGATACGCTCGATTTCCGCGACATACAGGCTTTTGACCAGAACACTGCCTATGTACTCAGCATTGGCGAAGGCGATAAATCGCGCATTTATAAAACCAGCGACGGCGGCCGGATCTGGCAACGCCAGTTCACCAACTACAATCCCAAGGCCTTCTATGATTGCTTTGCGTTCTGGGACAGTACCCACGGAATCGCGCTCAGTGATTCCGTGGATGGCAGGTTTCCGCTGATTGCCACCACAGACGGAGCAACCTGGAACCCGGTGGCCGTAAAAAAAATGCCTAACGCTTTGCCGAATGAGGGCGCGTTTGCAGCCAGCGGGACGTGTATTGCCACTTTCGGCAAAAACGATGTCTGGTTTGCCACCGGAGGCCCGGCGGCGCGGGTGTTCCATTCCTCTGATCGTGGTGTGAACTGGACCGTTGCTGAAACCCCGATCATTCACGGCCAGGCCACGCAGGGGATCTTTTCTCTTGTGTTCTGGAGCGCGAAAGATGGAATCGCCGTGGGCGGTGACTACAAAGAACCAACCAAGACCGGCGCAAATGTTACCATAACGCATGATGGAGGCAAAAGCTGGAAGCTGACAACGTTGCAGCCTCTGGGCTATCGCTCTGCCGTGAACGTGATTAACGAGAGCCCGTTGCACCTTCTTGTCGTCGGCACAAGTGGTGCGGAAGACTCGGGCGATTTCGGACGAAGCTGGAACCATCAAGACGACGGCGACTACAACGCCGTGTCTTTCGCTGGACTGCTAGGATGGGCGGTTGGCCCAGCCGGACGGATTGTCCGCATTGTGCACATTCCACCTGGGCTCATTATTAATAACTGATCTCAGTAAACGCCGATGCTGCCGGGTTTGACCGCTTTCCTCCATATTATTAGAATTTGGCCCTCACCATGGAGGCAAATCATGCACGTCTCAGCTACCAGGCAAAAAGCATTCTTCTTTACAGCAAAAATATTAGCCGCAGCCAGCCTGATGCTGGCAGCAAGCGCAATGTCAGCCCAGGCCATTCCTCAACCCGGACTGGTGGTTGGTTCAGGAAACACGGCAACAGCCGATCCGACCATTCCACGGCCCAACACAACTCCGTGCGTTGTTCCTTTGTTCAGCAATGTTGCGTTTAACGATTTCTCTCCCCGGCTTTTTTCATTCACTCCGCCCGCAGGATGTCCGGGGCCATGGGCCAAGGTGGTTTTGAATGCTGATATTTCCATTCAGGCAGGCCTGCAATTTGATCGCACAGCCAATATGTGGATTGGCGGGGTCAACGTTTATTTCGGCACCACCTCTGAGCCTTCAGGGGCGACAGCACGCGCATGGCACATTGAGCGCGACCTCACTGACTACTCTTCGCTCTTTAACTCCGCGCAGAATGGCCGCATGGAATTGGACAATCTGGTCAACAGCCAGTTCACCAGCATGCTCTTTGGCACCGCGACGATTCAGTTCTATCCGCTGGAAGCACATCAAGCCGCGCAGCGTACGGCAGATCTGGTCTTGCCGTTGGCAACGGATCCCACGGGAGGAACAACCTTCCTCAATACCACAGCTGACACTCTGGCAAAAACTTTTACCCTGCCGGCAAACGTGGAGCAGGCGTTCATTGACGTGATCTCTCAGAGCCAGGGCCCGATAGATGAATTCTGGTATACCTGTGTGCCCAATGATGTAACCACGGAACTGCAGAGCTGCGGTAACACGGGCTTCCGCGAAAGCGAAATCACCATCGATGGCTCACCCGCTGGCATTGCGCCGATTTATCCGTGGATTTATACCGGTGGCATCGATCCACTTTTGTGGCGTCCTATTCCCGGTGTACAGACGCTGAACTTCCAGGCATATCGCGTTGACCTGACGCCGTTTGCCGCGTTGCTCAGCAACGGACAGCCGCATCAGGTTGCCGTCAGCGTGTTCAATGCCAACAGCGGTTTTTCCACCACAGCAACACTGCTTGCCTTCCAGGACCACGGATCAAAACAGATTACCGGCGCGCTCACGCGCAACACCATTGGTCCGCCTTCACCCAACGTGGTTGAAAATATAAACACGGCTGCTGACGGAACCATTACCGGCACCGTCACGGTAAGCGCCTCACGCGACTATCGCGTAGAAGGCTTTGTTGAAACTTCACACGGCAAAGTGGAAACCTCCGTGCGGCAGAATATTCAATTCAGCAACATACAAAATTTCAACATCACCAATCTGGCGTTTGTGCAGAACATCAAGCAGCGCACCACGATCTCATCTGAAACCAGCACCAATGGCAAAGGCGGCGGCACAACAGAGCAGCAATTTGAATGGCCGCTGGACATGAACATTAACTTTGTGGTGAATGCCGATGGTTCCGGTGGCTTTCAGACAACCACGGTCCACCAGCAGTTCCAGAGCGCAACCACGCAGCATGGCGACGGCCCCAGCACATTCAGCGTGGTTTCAAACACAGTCACGCCCAGCGATACGCTGGTGTTTGACTCCAACTTCAACATTACCGGCAGCACAGGCCAGCAGAGCGCGCAGGATTTCTTCTCCAACAGCTCTGCCGATGGCTGTTTCAGCCGGCAGATCACCGCTGCGACGGGCAGGCTAACGGCAGTGACCGATGGCGTGCTGTGCAGCAACAATAAAGGTAAGTAACAGAAAGTCTTGATCGTGTAAGGCGCGGAGCGATCCGCGCCTTTTTATTTTGCTTTTTGCGGCGGGCGATAAAAGCAAGGTATCATTTTTGTTGGCACGGATGATCGACTAGAGGTGAAGTGATGGTTTCGGCATCTGGCAAATCGGCAATTGTGGACGTAACAAAATTTGATCTGAAGCAGGCTAACTGGCATTGCGATCAACTGGAGCGCGGCAAGGTGCTGTTCTTCAGCCATGTGCCGTTTGAGTTTCCCGATGCCGACCGGGAATTTCTGCTCTCGCAAAAACAGACCGGCTCGCGTTTCCACAAGAACATTTCCTACCGACCGGCCAAGGACATTCTTAAGGGCGTGGACGAGAACTCACCGGACCGCGAGCGCATGAATGCAATCATGCGCAACTTTTCCAGCTCGGTAACAAAATTCATTTCGCAGTTTCTTGGGCCGTATGCGGGCAAGATGAAGCTGGATTTTGCCAGCTTCCGTCCGCTGGAGGAGCAGGGACGCGACCTGTCACTGCATAAGCGCAATGACCTGCTGCATGTGGACGCATTCCCCACACGGCCCACGCACGGCGCACGCATTCTGCGCGTGTTTGCCAACATCAATCCGTCCATTGGACGCGTGTGGAACGTGGGTGAGCCGTTCCATGAATTTCTGCCCAAGTTAACGCAGGTGAAGAGGATCGCTTCCACCGGAGGGCTGGCGCGCACGCTGGCGCATATGGCCAGCAAGATTGGCCTGCCGGTGCCGGACCGCTCGCCCTATGACGAGTACATGCTCTATCTGCATGACTGGTTGAAGGAAAACTCCGATTTTCAGCAGCACTCGCCCAAGCAGGAGCTGGTCTTTCCCGCAGGCAGTTCGTGGATGGTCTACACAGACGGCGTGCCGCACGCCGCCATGTCCGGCAAGTACGCGCTGGAGCAGACATTCATTATTCTGCGCGAGGCGCTGGTCACGCCGCAGGTTGCGCCGTGCCAGGTGCTGGAAGACGGCAATTACGTACCTCGCGCCCGAGCTGTTTAGAATGTGTGCCGCATGTGCGCTAGTTTGCCGACGTTCATTTTGATATTGAAGGCAATGCTGTTCAGGTCGAAAGTGGCGCTGCGGGAAAAGCCAAGTTCCACGCGCCATACCGGCGTAGGTTCAAAGGCGATCCAGCTATTGAATCCGTTCTCGCGCGTCAGTCCGCTTCCGCTGGTTTCTGCCGCCAGATCAAAACTATTTTTGCCGCTGCCGCTCTGTCCTTTGGACAGGAGTTTGCTAAAGATCTTCTGATTGCCAAACGGCACAATTTCAAATCCTGAGCCGCCCACGGCAAAATGCTTGATCACTTCAAATTCCCCGCCTTCTTCAAAATGCGTGATCAACCCCAACGACGTGAAAGGCCTGGTAAACAGTTGCGAATCAGGCACGGCATTGCTTATGCCGCCTTCCACGAAGGGCGTGAGCCGGTCAAAGGAATGTTCCACACGATTGGTAAAGTCAACGTTGGCACGGCCGCTGCTCAGGCCTTTTGACGTGCTGCCCGTGGGCGCGGCAAAAGTTGCGGTGGAACTATAGTCCAGAGTTTTGTTTGGAGCGCGCATGGCCAGCCCGAAATAGGCGTTGCCCACGCCATTATTCGTGACGTCAGTGCTGGTGGTTGTGGCGGTGCCATTGACCTGCGTGATGGTGTTCTGCGTATTGGCGAAGTAGAACGGCATGCCCGCAAAAACGCCAAAGTGCCGGTTGAAGTCGTACCCGGCGTTGGAATCTAGCTTGAACATTCTGCTGTCAGAATTTACGGAGCCCTGAAAAGCTTCATAGCCGGTAAAGCCCTTTTGAAAGTCCGGCGTTGGTTGATATTGGCCGAAGGCGGGTAGCGCCATGGCGGCCATAACTAAAAAGCGCAATGCCCCAATCAAAATCTTCATAGCAAGTTCCCCCTAAACGGTTGTAAGGATATTCTTTGCTGTGGGCGGTTTCCGGGCAATTGACCTAGGTGTGGTGGCCTTACGGTGGCGGGGGCGTAGCCTTTTGTTTTGTGAATGGTGCTATATCAAAGGATGGGGTAGGGCACTCTCAAGACCATTTTGACCACAAAGGGCACGAAGGAAAACAAAGGAGTTTCGCCGCAGATTTGCGCTGATGGTCGCGGACCAAAAACAAGGATTAAGTTTGCGATCACAGGAGAAGAGCATTGATCTGCCTAACATTTGTGAACAAGTCTTTGGGACCCATAAGAACCGTGGAAAGCAGCTTAAGTTTTAAGAGGTTCGCTTTTCCACCGGGTGCTTTGCTGGAGACCTTGAATCGTTTACGGCGCTCCCGCGCACTCCGTCGCCGGGGAAAAAGATGGAGAAGACAGTTCCCTGGTTTGGCTGATGGTCGCGGCTACGGATACTGACTTTGGCATTATGTTTATTGAGAATCTCCGCGCTTACCCACAATCCCAAACCCGTTCCGGTAATGCCTTTGGTGGTGAAAAACGGATCAAAAATCATTTTGCGGACCTGCGGCGACATGCCGTGCCCGGTATCAGCGATACTCACGCGCACGCCGCGCTCGCCAGTGCGCCAATCCGTGACATTTTGTTCGCGCACAATGATCTTGCCTCCGGGTGGCGTGGCGTCTATGGCGTTGCTGAGCAAATTGGTGAATACCTGGCGGACGTCACTCTCATAACATAAGACCGGTTTGGCGTCGTGATATTGCCGCTCCACCCGAATTCCGGTGTTCATCAGCCGCCCCTGAAAAAGAGAGAGCACACCTTCAATAATCTGGGAGAGAAAAGCCGTCTTCGGATTGGTGGACTGCCGGTGAAAACGCAGCGTCTGCGTGGTGATGTTGGCTACACGCGCCAGCTCCTGCTGCGCTATATGGACGTAATTCCTGAGCGGATCCGGCAGTGACTGGCTATCCATCAGATAAAGGAGATTGGTCACGGCTTCCAGAGGATTATTGATTTCATGCGCGATTGAGCTGGCCATACGGCCCACCACGGCAAGCTTTTCAGACTGGCGCAGCGCACTTTCCGCGCGCTTGAGCTCGCTCAGGTCCGCAACAAAGGCAGCCACTTCCGATGGACGCCCACCGGTGGGAGCGAGCATGGCAGCGCCTATGAGCAATGGGACCCTGCGGCCGTCTTTGGTCAGGTAGGCTTTCTCATAGGGCTGGGCGACGCCAAACTCCTGCAATTGCTGCACGGCGCGAGCGTCCATCTCAGCATATTCCGGCGGCGTGAGATCGCTCCAGCGAACCAGCCCTGACTCAACTTCTTCCGCGGTATAGTCCAGCATCGCCAGCATCCGGGGATTGAGATAGCTAAGATTGCCAACAAGATCGCCGATGACAAACCCCACGTTGGCCTGTTCTATTAGACTGCGAAAGCGGGCTTCACTCTGGCGGAGGCGCTGCTCACCCAAAACGATTTCCGTGGTTTCACTACAAGTCACCAGCGTGCCGCAAATTCTGCCATCACTATCGCGAACCGGGCTGTAGCTGTAAGTCCAGTAGACGTCCTCGAGTTTGCCATTGCGATAGATTGGGACCAGCGCGTTTTGGTGCCAGGTGGATTCGCCGCGCGTCATCACCGCTTCAATCTGCGGGCCGATGATATGCCATATTTCCGGCCAGCATTCCCTGCCCCGCTGGCCGAGAGCTCCGGGGTGCTTATCTTCGCGAATGCTGGGACGGTAACCGTCGTTATAAAACTGGATCAGCTCCGGCCCCCACCACAGAAACATGGGATGCCGGGTGGCAAGCAGCAAATTTACGGTGGTTAGAAGGACCTGGGGCCAGGAATTGATTGGCCCAACAGGAGTCTTGCTCCAATCGAAGTTGCGGGTAAGCCCCGCCATTTCACCGTCACCATAAATCTGGCGCGATTTTTCGCGGATGGAATGTACGGTCTTGGAGGCGCGGTCAGACATGTTTGGGGGAGGACTGCATGGCGCTGCTGTCTGGCTATTTTACTCTGATAGCGGGCTGGGGCGAAATTAGGGCAGGCTGACAGCGCCGGTGGCGGGAAGGATTAAGCGGGGCCGAACCTTATTGCTGAATGGCGACTACTCTGCCCTTAGTGCAATTATTGGATCTACCTTGCTGGCGCGACGGGCGGGCACATAGCCGGCAAGAATGCCCACAACAACTAAGAGTGCAGAGGCCGAGATAATGGTAAGAGGATCAGAGGCGCGCGTGTTATAGAGCAGGCTCGACATAAACCGCGTGAGAACAAACGCGGAAGCAAGGCCAAGAGTTACTCCAATCAAGCTCAGCATGATTGCCTCACGCATCACCAACTGGACCACACGCAGCCGGTCTGCACCGAGCGCCATCCGCACACCAATTTCATGCGACCGCTGCGCGACAGAGTAAGAAAGAACGCCAAAGGTCCCCACTGCGGCCAGAGTCAAAGCCAGCAGGGCAAAGGCGCCAAGCAGCAGCATGTTCAATCTTCGCGTAGCCAAAGATTCGCTTAACTGCTGCTCCATGGAAACAATATCGAACACGGGCTGGTTGCGATCCAATTCTTTTACCGCACTGCGGAATGCCGCTGCAATCCCGGAGAGGTCGCGTGTGCGCACGGCGAAATACAATCCATCTTGATACACGTTGCTCTGCCGCATGGGAAAATAAATTTCCGATTCTGCAGCTTTTTCCGGGCCAAGCTGATGCACATCACCAACAACACCAACAATCGTGACCCAGGGCGAATTTGGATGAGGTTGACGGAAGCGATTACTTAAAGCGCTTTCGCCGGGAAAATATTTTCGCACAAAGGACTGGTTTACCAGCGCTACCATCGGTGCAGACGCATTGTCCGCGTCAGTGAAATTGCGGCCCGCAAGCAGCGGGATCTGAAGAGTGTGGAAGTATTGGACATCAGCGCTGGCGATGGAATTCATTGGAGCCAATCCCACGGCAGGCGCCGGTCTTCCTTCAAAATTCACGCTCGCTCCGCCAGTCCAGCCCATGAACGGCAAACTGGAGCCGGTGGCAACGGATTCGACGCCAGGAATCGAGCGCAGGCGTTCTGTAAGTTGGTCAATGAAGGCAAACTGCCGCTCGGGTTTGGGATAACTAGACTGCAAAAGGTTGATGCGCGCAGTAAGAACTCCGTGCAGATTAAAACCGGGATCAACCGACATCAGGCGAATAAAGCTGTGGACCAGCAGGCCCGCGCCGGCCAGCAATACCAGCGCGACAGAAAGTTCCATCACGACCATGCAACTGCGCAAGCCGCGATGCCGGGTTCCGGCAACGGTCCGCGTGCTTCTGGCCAATGCATCGGCAGGGGCGGAGCGCATGGCCCACAGCGCCGGCGCAAGTCCGAAGAAGAACCCGCTGAAAATCGTGACCAGGAGCGTGACTGTGAGCACCCGCGCATCCACGTGGATGTCCGCAACGGAAGGCAGGGCATGAAGCTTTGCGACACGAACCAGCCTGACGACAAGAAAAGCCAGCGCAAGGCCGCCGCAACCTCCACAAAATGAGAGCACCAGATTTTCCGTGAGCAACTGACGGACAAGCCGCGCCTTACCAGCGCCAAGAGCAGAGCGGACTCCGACTTCCGGACCACGCTGCACCGCGCGGGCGAGTTGCAGGCTGGACACATTGAGACAGCCAATCAGCAATACAAAGCCTACAGCAACCAGAACGACCAGCAAGCCACGCTGGACATTGCCTACAAGTTCGGTCTGCAAACTCCGGACGCGAACACTGCTGCCGGAAAAGAACGTCCGTACGCTTGCCGTGAAAGAAGCGACCAACTGCTGCGAGACGTTTGATAAATCAGCGCCCACTTTTGCCGCGGAAACACCCGGTTTCATTCTTCCGACCACGCTAACAATCGCCTTGGGATCTTTCTCGCTTGGGGTGAAATGCGGCAGGGCAAGAGGGACCATAATATCGGGCTGCTGCGTCGCATCGG
>DASXLK010000151.1:0-12130 GCA_036496365.1 Candidatus Angelobacter sp.
GCGGCTGATACCGAAGAAGCTTTTGCGCGGCAGCCACGGGATTGGAAGGCAGGCCTAAATCAGTCGCCAGTAGATTGCCGCTGCCCAGCGGCACCAGCCCCAACGCCACCTCAGAGGACGATTGCATCAAGCCGTTGAGAATCTCATTGGCCGTGCCGTCACCACCGCAGGAGATAACTGTGTCATAGCCTGAATCTGCGGCTTCCCGCGCCTGCTGTATGGCGCTGCCTGCATGCGTAGTTGCGCAGGCTTCAACCTGAACGCCTGCCTTCCGCAACACATCCACCACCTGGGAGATGTGCTCAGCACGCTTGGCGCGGCGGCGTCCTGAGGCCGGGTTGTAGATGAGAAAGGCTTTGTTCACGGCGGTTATCAAAAAAGACTCTTCAATATAGCTCAGGGTTCAGTGTTTCTTGCGGCCCACGACATCTGTAGCAGCCTGCATAATGCGGGCATAACCTTCAAATGCTTTCCGCCCCTGCGGCATGAGTCGGCAGATGGTCAGTGGATACTTTCCCTTGAATGTCTTTTCCACGGTGACATACCGCGCTTGCTCCAGCTTGCTCAGATGGCTGGAAAGATTTCCCTGGGTCAGGCCACATTCATTTTGCAGATAAAGAAAGTCGGCTTCGGAAACCGCATATAGAACCGTAAGAATCATCAGCCGTGCGGGCTCATGGATTACGCGGTCAAGCGCTGCGAGTTCTTGAAGTGTTGTGCTCATGTTTGCGGCGCCGGATGCTGACGCAAATAGCGTACCAGCAGAGTTGTGCCTTTGATCATGCCCGTGACACCGAATACAAGGAGGAGAATGCCAAAGCGGTCCACTTTCACCTGCAAGATCGCATTGGCGAAACCTGCAATCACTGCGGCAGCAATCTCAAACCATGGCGGATCCTTTCTATTTCTCCGCCAAAATAACAGCGCCGTCCACAAGCATGCCAGGGGAACGAGCCAGCGGTTCACTGAAACGGGCCAACCAATGTCAGTCAACAACAGCATGATTAACAAAGCGAAGGGAAAATCTGCGAACTCAAGTGCCTTCGTACTCGCCTTCACCACGACCGGCTCCACTGGGGGTTCGCTTATAATGGAAATCATCTTATAGGGATCAGGCTTAGGATCGGCTTCTGGCGGGGCAACGTAGCCAGTACGCGGATAGGTGATCCGGCTTTTCAACCACTCAAGGGCAACTTTTCTTTTCCATAAAAGAAAAAGCCCAAAAAACCATAATGCAATAAATAAAACATTGGCCCATATAGGCAGATGCCGGCTCCCAGAGAGGGTAAGGACACCCCAACAAAAGGCGACGGTACCAGCCACCAATGCAGGTAACCCATCAATATCCCAGTAATCTCTGGCACGGCGTTTGGCTTCAAGAATTGCACTATTGGTTTCGGGCATCAACAACTCCCATTTATGCAATCTAGTTTGCCATACAAACCAAGCTCATTCAAGCACTACTTATGGGCTCTCTGGATGCTTATGTGGCCCTTAGAAAATCGAAATATAATCTTTGCATGCCCTCTGCTGCCAAGGACAAAAGCTTTGCGCGCAAGATCGAAGCCCTCCGCGACAAAATCCGCCATCACGAACATCTGTATTACGTTCTGGATGCACCAGAGCTGCCGGATGCTGAGTTCGATCAGCTCATGCAGGAACTCAAGCGGCTGGAAGCCGCGCACCCGGAGCTGATTACGCCGGATTCTCCGACGCAGCGTGTGGGCGGCAAGCCGCGTGAAGGCTTTGTAAAAGTTGTACATTCGCGGCCCATGCTGTCGCTCGACAACGCTTACAACGAGCAGGAGCTGCGCGACTGGGACCGGCGTGTTCGCGAGCTGGCTGGCTCGGACAAGATTGAATACGTCTGCGAGATGAAGCTCGACGGCATGTCCATGGCGCTGACCTATGAGAATGGCCATTTGCTGCGCGGCGTGACGCGCGGCAATGGCTCGATTGGTGAAGACGTTACGAGCAATGTGCGGACTATGCGCTCCGTGCCGCTTTCTATTCCGGCGGCTAAGCTGAAGCAAGCCGATGTGCCCGCCGACTTTGAAGTGCGCGGCGAGGTGATTATGCCGCTGGCTGCGTTCAAAAAGATGAACGATGACCGCGCGGCGCAGAATCTAAGCACCTTTGCCAATCCGCGTAATGCTGCAGCGGGGACCATACGCGTGCTGGAGCCGAATATCGTGGCCCAGCGCCGGCTGGATTTTTATTCCTACTTTCTGCTGATCAAAGGCAAATATTTTCCTGAGAAACATTCTGATGCTTTGAAAGCGCTGCTGGCGATCGGCTTCAAGGTAAATTCACGGCATCGCGTAACCCATGACATTGAAGAGGTGCTGGAGTTTATTCACGCGCGAGAGAAAGAGCGCGAGACGCTGGGCTATGAGATTGACGGCATCGTGATCAAAGTAAATTCCATGCGCACGCAAGAACGGCTGGGATTTACCGGCAAAGCGCCGCGCTGGGCCATCGCCTATAAATTTACCGCGCGCAGCGGCGTGACTGAAGTAGAAGATATCGTGCCGCAGGTTGGACGCACCGGCCGCCTTACGCCGGTGGCATGGCTGAAGCCAGTATTTATTGGAGGCACAACGGTAAGCCGCGCCACTCTGCACAACATGGATGAAATCACGCGTCTGAGCGTGAAGATTGGCGATTCCGTAATGGTGGAGCGCGGCGGCGACGTGATTCCCAAGGTCGTGAAAGTTGATGAAGACAAGCCGCGCGGCCACAAGAAATTTCATATGCCGGAGCTGTGCCCGGTATGCCACACAAAAATCCGCCACGTGGAAGGCGAGGTGGATTACTGGTGCGTGAATGTCAACTGTCCGGCGCGGCTGCAAGGCAGTATTCTGCATTTTGCTTCACGATCGGTCATGAACATTGAAGGACTGGGCGAATCGCTGGTGAATCAGCTGCACCAGGCCGGACTGATCAAGAACATTGCTGATATTTACACGCTCAAAGACAAGCGCGAGGAAATTCTGGCGTTGGAGCGCGTGGGTGAAAAGTCCGTGGACAACCTGCTGGATGAGATTGAAAAATCCCGCAAACTGCCACTGGAGCGCGTGATTCTAGGGCTGGGCATCGGACAGGTGGGAACGCGCACCGCAGAGCTGCTGGCTGAGCATTTTGGTTCGATGGATGACTTGATGGACGCATCCGCCGAGCAGTTGCAGGAAGTGAATGATGTTGGCCCTAGCGTATCCGCGAGCATCCGAGAGTTTTTTGACGAGCCGACGAACCGGGAGCTGGTGAAGCGGCTGGAAAAATATGGGCTGACGTTCAAGGGCGTGAAGAAAGTTCGCGGCACAGCGCTGGCGGGCAAAACATTTGTTCTTACCGGCACGCTGCCCAACTATTCGCGCGACGCGGCAAAGAAGATGATTGAAGATGCCGGCGGCAAAGTGTCCGGATCGGTCAGCAAGAAAACGGATTACGTTGTGGCCGGAGACGACGCGGGATCAAAGCTGGATAAAGCACGCGATCTGGGCGTGAAGGTGATTGATGAAAAAGAGATGGAGAACTTGGCAAAAAGTTAGCTGTGCGCGCGTTCCAAATTGGGTTTCTCAGGTTTTTCTTTTCATTTTTGTGCTGTACTTTACCGGGCCTTGCGTTGCATGCTTTTTATAGGCCGCAAGGCTTTGATTGCATCGCAATCTTGAGGTGAAACATGGCAGAAAAAAAACTTAATGCACATACACCTTTTGCGGAGCCACAGACTCCGTCAACGCGTCTTGACGCAACCAGCATAACCACCTTTCCATTGATCGAGGAACATCCCACACCGGTGGCGATTGGTGCGGAAGCTCCGCCGTTTGCGTCCACTGAGCTCAGCACTGCTGGGCCGTTTGGGACCTACTAAACTTTCGCGGGGTTTCCTGATCAGCAATGGCACTTTTGCTCGCCGGCGGCGAAGATGATCCAAACCTTATTGTCCTGGCGAAGGCTGCGGCCAAAGCCGGGGTTGAAATTTTGGAGTTGCGGATTTCTTCCGCTGAAAGCCCCGCATTTTCCTGGGACCCGGCAACGGGCGTGCCTCGTCTTTCTGGACAGGAACTCAAACCTGACGGAGCTTTTATCCGCTATGATGCGTTTGCCGGCATGAAAGATCCAAGGCCCGCGGTAAACTCGCGGGCCCTGGGCTGGTACCAAACGTTGATGGGCTGGCTTTTGTCCCAGCGTTGCATCCGCATTTTTAACCGTGAAATCTCACAAATTGCCTCAAATAAACCGGCGAGCCTGTTTCGCGCCCGCGAGGCAGGGCTTTCCATACCTGCAACACTGGTAACCAACGAAGTAGAGAGTTTCGGCGCCAATCTGGATACGCTTGTGGCCAAGCCTGTGGCAGGCGGCGACTATTGCCATCCTCTGGCAGATGCCATGAACAAAGCTGAACTTCGTGGCGGCTTGGCCGCTACGCCTGCCATCGTCCAAAAACGGCTTGTGCCACCAGAGATACGCATTTATGTAATTGGCCAGTTTGCTTTCGCCTTTGAGGTGCGCAGCAGCTCACTCGATTACCGCGTAAATCAGGACGCGGAACTTATTCTGTTACCGGAAGTTCCCAGGGAAGTGTCTATACTCCGGAAGCTTATGTTGTGGCTGGGAATGGATTTTGGAGCCGCCGACTTTAAAACAGATTCCGATACGGGGCAGCTGCTGTTTTTGGAGTTAAACTCCTCGCCCATGTTCGCGCGCTTTGATCAAGTGAGCGGCGGGCAGCTCTGCGCGGCGATCATCCATGAATTGACTACGAACGAAAGCGTTACTGCGTGAGTTACAGAGGACCGCCAGGTCCCATTCCGCCATCAGTAGTTCTAATTATCTCAGTCCATCCGGCAGGTCTCCCAGCGGCCCATCCAGCTCTCGATACGCTCGTTTTACAAAGACATCCAGGAAATACGCTTTGAATGCCTCTGCTGTTTCCGCGTCTTGAATGCCGATCTTCGCCGCCAGTTCTGCGCTTTGTTTTGAGATAGCCTCCGCAGTCTGGTCCGCGGATATGCCTTTTGTCTTGCTGTCTTTCACCTGCTGCATCACAGCCTGAAAAAGGTTGATATTGCCGCGAAGAAAATCCATGTTCGTCTCAGCATTGCCGTGGCCGGGAAGAATCACCGCTGGCTCCATCGCGGCGAATTTCTGCAAGGTCTTCAGCCATTCCTCCGGATACGTGCCGCCAATCGCAAATGGATATGGACTGAGCAAAATATCGCCCGTGACCAGCACTTTTTCTTTAGGAAGATAAAGATAAGTGTCTCCAGTGGTGATGGCGTTTGCGTGCAGAAGCTGAATTTCACGGCCGCCCAGCATAATGGTCATGGAGCCGGTAAACGTCACGTTCGGATAGGTCTTATGCAGTGATTCTTTCTGCGCCAGAAAATTGCGGTCAGCCGCCAGCCGCTCTTCTGCCGCTTTAATGCGCTCCGGGGGCGCATTTTTCGCCCGGGCTGCGGCAATCTGTTTTGCAAATTCGTCAAGAAATTGCGGCAGGTCTTCTTTCAGGCCTTTATCGTTCCATCGCGGCTCCACGTTCAGCATCAGCTCGCGCGTCTTTTCATGCGTGATGATTTGCAGCCCTGGAAATGCGGTCAAATAAACCTGATTGCCGCCCCAATGGTCCCAATGCCAGTGTGAATTCACCAGATAGCGCACAGGCTTGTCAGTAAGCTTGCGGATTTCCGCCAGTACGGTCGCCGCAGTTTCCGGCGTGCCATTTGCGTCAAAGACCAGTACGCCTTCACTGGAGAGAATTGCGACGGAATTACCGCTTAAACCAGCGTCAGCATATGGGGCAGTGGTAAAGAGATAAATGCCTTCCGCAACTTTGGCGCTGGTAACTTTGCCAAACTCCGCCGCCAGGCCATTCGAGACAAAACATGCTGACAACACGAAGCTGACTAAAAACGCTTTGAACTGCATACACCGTATGCCCTCTCCAAACGCCAGCGATTTCTGGAACCTCAGATGGAATCACGGCCTATAACTTCCACATTAATCTTTGTGCGTTGGCCGCCGTTGTAATAGACGGCAGAGGGGCCCATTCGTTAAGCCGCTTCAAATTGGACTCACACAACGGTCACGCGCTCTAGTAAGATTCGCGGTGGTCCGCGTTTATGCGCGGCTAAGTTTCTTTTTCTAGTTTCTTTCTTTGAGAGACGCATGACCTCGGCAGTTCGTAATGAAGCAACTCACGGTGGCAAAGTGTCTGGCTCTGTAAGCAAAAAGACAGATTACGTTGTGGCCGGAGAAGAAGCGGGATCGAAGCTGGATAAAGCGCGCGACCTGGGCGTGAAGGTGATTGATGAGGCAGAGATCGTTGCGCGCAAGATCGCTGGTTGAGCTAGAATTCGGGCCGGGAATTCATTCTAGCAATAGGGATCCCTCGCCATGCTCGGGATTAAAAAAGAGAACTTCCGGACCGCGCGCGACTTTCTGCTCGCTCATCGCGACGACTACGCCACTGCATATGCCGGCTTTGAGTGGCCAAAGCTTGAGAAATTCAACTGGGCGCTGGACTGGTTTGACCAGATTGCTAATGGCGATCGGCGCAACCAGACGGCGCTGTGGGTGGCCTATGAAGACGGACGTCAAGACAAGCTGACGTTCGCGGAGCTTTCTGAGCGGTCGAATCGGATTGCCAATTACTACCGGAGTCTTGGCGTTCAACGCGGCGACCGCGTGCTGTTGATGCTGGGCAATATTCCTCCGCTGTGGGAAACCATGCTGGCCATGATGAAGCTGGGAGCGGTGATTATTCCGGCGACTACGCTGCTTACCGCGAATGACGTGGCCGACCGCATTGCGCGCGGACGCGTGAAGCATATTGTCTGCGCGGCGGAGCTGGCGCCGAAGATTGAGCCGGCGTGTGGAAGCTGTACGCGAATTGCCATTGGCGGAAAAGTTAAGAGCTGGCATGAATATGAGCAGGGATATGCTTCGTCCGCGACATTTAAGCCAGATGGCGAAACACGCGCCAGTGATCCGCTGCAGCTTTATTTCACGTCGGGCACCACGGCGCAGCCCAAGCTGGTGATGCACTCGCATATGAGCTACCCGGTGGGCCATCTTTCAACCATGTATTGGATCGGCATTCAGCCGGGCGATGTGCACTGCAATCTTTCTTCTCCGGGATGGGCCAAGCATGCGTGGAGCTGCTTCTTTGCGCCGTGGAACGCCGAAGCCACGGTGTTTGTGATTAATCAATCACGCTTCAGCGCGCGCGGCCTTCTCGATGCACTGACCAACTGTGGCGTGAATACTTTCTGCGCGCCGCCCACGGTGTGGCGCATGCTGATCACAGAAAAACTGGCCGCCTGGAAAGTAAAGCTGCGCGAGCTGGCCAGCGCCGGCGAGCCGCTGAACCCTGAGGTGATTGAGCAGGTGCGCGAGGCGTGGGGGCTGACCATTCGTGATGGCTACGGACAGACCGAGACGTCGGCGCAGGTGGGGAATCCTCCGGGACAGAAGTTGAAAGTTGGGGCCATGGGGCGGCCGCTGCCGGGATACAAAATCCGCCTGCTGAACGCTGAAGATCAGGAGCGGATAGAGAAAAGCCGCGAGCCCGACCACGCGGCGAGCGGCGTGCAACAGGAGCAGAAGCGAACTGAAACAATACAAGATTCGCCAGCGGTGTGGAGCGCAGCGACAGAAGATAAAGACGCCGAGGAAGGTGAGTTGTGCCTGCCGCTTGATCCGCCACCGGCGGCGCTGATGCCCGGCTACCAGGGTGATGATGGCAATCTGATTCCGCTGGAAGGTCCGGTCTATCGCACAGGCGATGTGGTGCAGCGCGATAGCGAAGGCTACTTAACGTTTATTGGCCGCGCGGATGACGTGTTTAAGGCGTCTGACTATCGCATCAGCCCGTTTGAGGTGGAGAGCGCGCTGATTGAGCACACGGACGTGGTGGAGTGCGCCGTGGTGCCATCGCCTGATCCGTTGCGGCATGCACTGGTGAAAGCGTTTGTTACTCTGCGCGCTGGCTGTGAGCCTTCGCGCGAGACGGCGCTTTCGATCTTTCAGCACAGCCGAACAGTGCTGTCGCCGTATAAGCGGGTGCGTCGGCTGGAGTTTGTCGATCTGCCAAAAACGATCTCCGGCAAGATTCGTCGAGTGCAGTTGCGGACAGCGGAAGCAGAACGGGTGGCGCAGGGTTCGCAAGCAGAAGCGGAGTTCAGGGAAGAGGATTTTTCGGAACTGAAGTAAAACTTTAACCACAGAGATGGTATGAATAAAGGCAAGTTCTGAGGCGGTATGCTCCAGGAGAAGGAATCTGGGGCAGACAGGTTGCAGGCTGGGCTCGTGCAGTGAGGCAGTACGACCTCGACACAGAGATTAGTCAGACCTGCGGATCGAAGCGTCACCGTAAGGCCAGTATGAGCTTGGATGGGAGTGTGGTGATCGCCCAAGAGCTGCGTCTACTCCAGAACCAAGGAAGAGGAGAGACGAAAATGAAACGATATCTGGGAGTGGATTTGCATCGTACGCAGTTTGTGGTATGCACACGGCTGGAAAATGGGCAGCAAGAGGTGCGCCAGTGGCGAATCGGACAGCTGCAAGAGTTCGTGAAACAGTTAGAGAGCCAGGACGAGATCGCGGTGGAAGCCATGGGAACGACGGCGCGTTTCTACGATGCGGTAGTGGATCGAGTGGCGCGGGTGGTGGTAGTGAACCCGCACCAGTTCAAGGTGATCAGCGAGAGCGTGAAGAAGACGGACCGCAACGACGCCGCAGCGCTGGCGCTGTATTTGGAGAAAGACCTGTTGCCGGAGGTAAGGATGAAGCCCAAACCGAATCGGGAGTTGATGCACATGGCGGAGACGCGCGACTTGCTGGTGAAACAGCGGTCGACGTTGAAGGGGAAGATCAACAACCTGCTGGCGATGCAAGGGATCGAGTTGAAGCGGGAAGCCTTGTCGAGCAAGATCGCCTTGGAGCGTGTGCTGGCCAGCCCCGTCAGTGGGATGGTGCAGTTGGAGTTGCGGGTATTGGTGGAGCAGATCCGTTCGCTGTCGGAGAGCATCGCGGAGTTAGACGAGCGGGTGGAAGAAGAAGGCCAACAACTGCCCGGATACGAGAACCTGACCAGCATCAAGGGCATTGGCTGGCTAAGCGCGACGGTTCTGCTAACGGTGATTGGCAAGATTAGCGACTTTGCGGACGAAAATAAGCTGGCGGCCTATCTGGGCTTGGTGCCCAAGATAGCCAACTCCAATGAAAGTGAGCGGAGCGGACGGATCACCAAACAAGGCAATAAGCTGGCCCGTACCGCGTTGGTGCAGTGCGGGTTGGTGGCGAAGCGGTATAGCCCTTATCTGAACCGGTTCTACGAACGGATCAAACAACGCCGCGGAGGAGGAAAGGCCAAAATCGCTCTGGCCCGAAAGCTGGTCAAAATCGTCTACGACACACTGAAAAACCAGTGGATCTTCGAAGACTTCCCCAGCTTCACCCTGGCTGCCTAAACCCAGCCAAAACAATTTTGAGTAGACATTATTCATGGGAGGACACGAAGGAACACCAAGGAAAAAATTACCACTGATTTTCACTGATACCACTGATCAGGAAACTATTACCGTGGATCAACGCGGATGATCGCGGATAAGAGACAAAGATAGGGACATCGCCATCATCAGCTTCTCAAGCGTGTTTTAGTTTGCGTGCAGGTTTGAGACATGCTTTTTCGTTCCGCCTAATTCCGCGTTCATCCGCAGCATTTCTATCCATCCATTAAGAAAACTGTAATCCTGATTTGGAACTGCCAACATAACTTTACCCGCCATTTTATTGACACTCCCACTCATAGCATCCTACGGTCAGGCTTGTCACGGCAAAGAACCACGCTGTGGCAGAAAAGAGAGTCCATTATGTCTGCCTATAAAAATGCTTTATCTCGTCTGGCGTTCTTAGGCGTTCTGTTGGGAGTACTAGCAATCATGCCTAAGCCGGCCAATGCTCAAACAAAATGCAAGACCAGATGCGGCGCAGCAGAAACAGCCTGCATGGCTAGCTGTAATCCACGCACAATTGCATGCTCAGTCCCGTGCCTGAATACTTTTGAGGCTTGCATTGCGGCTTGCCCCAACTAGCCAGCGGGATCAAATTAAAACTGCTATTAAACCAGCGGGCTGCCCATGTGGCCCGCTATTCTGTTAAGGAATTTGCAATTCCCCATTTGAAACCAGAAAGATAATTTAACAGCCGATTTTATTGACTCTCTTCACGGAATCGGCCTACCGTCATGCTTGTCACGGGAAGGAAGCTGTGACAGGAAGAAGGGACTTTTGTGTCAGCTTACAACAAAGGACTATCGCGGTTAGGTATGTTAACCATTTTGATCACAGGCCTGACGGTTATGGCCAAACCTGCCGCTGCTACAACCTGCACGCAGCAATGTATGGCGAATTACAATACATGTATTAACAACTGCCCGCCCAGAGAAATAGGCTGCGGAATTTTCTGTAGCACCGCACTCAGGAGCTGCGTAACAGCTTGTAACTGATGGGAAGATTAGGTGATCGCGCATGATCTGTTGATCGAGCAACTCTTCGGTTCCATGATCTTCTCTGAAGTTTCAAATTGAATTATCAGACGAATTTTATGCGCCGTTGAGTTGACTTACTGATTCTCGCCGACCTATGGTCGGGATTGTCACAGCAATGTGACAAGAAAGTTGAGAAGTTTTTATGTCGACTTACAAAAAAGCATTATCGCGCTGGGGTTTCCTGGCTACTCTGGCATTGGGAACAGTCTTATTGTCCCAACCCGCCTCGGGCTTCACATGCAAAGGGCAATGCCTTATCACTTACAATGCCTGTTTTGCAGCTTGTACGAACTTCGATTGCCAGAACAACTGCGGTAAGGCCATGAAAGCATGCGACGCTGGCTGCAATAACTAGAGATATAAACACTTGTGCTGATAGATAAAGGCCACCTTGCGGTGGCCTTTGTAAGTTGCTCTTATTTCAAATTGAATCTTTAAGGATAATTTTATCTGCCATCAAATTGACATATTTGTTCACAGTCACATAGGGTCGGAATTGTCACAGCAATGTGACAAGAAAGTGAGAACTTTTATGTCGAATTACAAAAAAGCAATATCGCGTTTAGGAGTTTTAGCGATTCTTGTGATGGGTACAATCATGATGACACAATCAGCCTTCGCCTGGGCGCTTACCCCTTGTCAATTGCAATGTATCAACAGGTATGCAACTTGTATTTCCCGTTGCGGCGGCGCGAATACTGCATGCCAGAATAACTGTAGTACTTCTCAAAGCTTCTGTCTCAATGCCTGTCCAAAATAGGCATTGTATAGGTCGTATGCAACAAGGCCACCTTGCGGTGGCCTTCTTACGTGATGAGCGGTGCTGGTGTAACACTTGTTAGATGCTTAAGCGACTTTCTCTTGTGACGCGCAGTCGGGGCAATCGACAACGATCTTGTCGCGACGTGAGCGAAGCCGATCCTGAAAAGCTGACCAGCGGCTGCCCAGATTCGACGGCTGCTGTGACTGGCTGACCTTGTAAATACCTGGTTCACGCAAGTTCCCATTGAGCCGGTCATTCTGCTCTTCGTCCGGGTATTCAAACTCGCCGCCCACAGGATTCATAACTTCACGCACCGGCACCTGCGGCGGCACAATTGTTGCTTCATTGATTTGTTTCTTGCTGACATGCGCCTGCTCGACTCTTGAAGCACGTATCGGTTCTTCTAGCAGCTCGTCAGTTTCAAGTTCTGAACTGCCCGGACTCATCACCTCACGGATCTGGCGCTCGCGTGCTGAAGCAACATCCTCTTTGCCTGCGATGGAAGCTTTCTGCGGTTGCAGTGTTGTCTTCTCACTTACTGACCCCCCACCGCCGATCAAGGTATCTTCCTGGCCCATGCGTTGCGGAGTTAAATCACGATCAAGGCTTTGCCGCCCGGACGCGCTGAGAGGCGTGGTCCGTGTGCCTTCCACTTGCTCAATCGGCGGGGTTACGATACGTCCAGTGTCTTTGTTATAGAGGACCGCACCGTCATTCAAGCGGCTCTGGTATTCCTTCTCATAAATGGACCAATCCTGCTCTGATTTGAGATGGCCGTCTTTAAATTCCGGCAGCATTTCCAGCCGCTCTTT
>DASXLK010000152.1:0-11015 GCA_036496365.1 Candidatus Angelobacter sp.
CTTGATATGTATTGACGTTGACAAAAATATTTATTACTTTGTAAATTATTGAAAACAATAAACAATAATATGAAAAATTATAATAATGATAAGTCAATGCTGATAATCAAGAAACAGTTATGTCTCAAAAATTAGAGTTGAAAACTATTCACGGCAGAGGATTGGAGCGGCAGGAAGGCCGAAAGCAGAGCGCGATGGTACTCAGCAGGACAGCATAAATCTCCACAAAACATAACGAAATTGCACATCCAGTCTATCTACCAGCGCACTTCGGATCCTAGCTGCTTCTAAAAATCTCGACTGGCCAGAATCTCAAAAGAAGCAAAGCAATATCTATAAATTAAAATTACAAAAACCTTGATATGTATTGACGTTGACAAAAATATTTATTACTTTGTAAATTATTGAAAACAATAAACAATAATATGAAAAACTATAATAATGATAAGTCAATGCTGATAATCAAGAAACAGTTATGTCTCAAAAATTAGAGTTAAAAACTATTCACGGCAGAGATTGGAGCGGCAGGAGGCCGAAAGCAGAGCGCGATGGTACTCAGCAGGACAGCATAAATCTCCGCAAAACATAACGAAATTGCATATCCAGTCTATCTACCAGCCGCTTCGGTCTGCGGATAACAACTCAAGTCCAGATGTCAGGACGTATTTAAGATAAAATTATTTTATCCAATCCTTGACATCTTGTTTTTAATTGATGTAATTTTTGAATATCTCAGTTCTTATCGGCGGTGTTTTTTTAATGAAGCATGAATTTATTTTGGCGGCTAGAAAGGCTGCGGAACTAGCCGTTGAAGATATGGCCAGCGGCCCTTTAAAAACAGTTGCTTTTCAGACAATCCTGGCGCAGCTGCTACAGCGGGAGACCACATCGCCTAATGTAGAACCAGCTTTATCTCAAGTGGGAAATACATTGGCGAGAAAGAAGAAGGGCAGTGGCCTGCGTGCGAACGGTACCACAAGTCGACTCATCGCGCTAATTGAAGAAGGCATTTTTGGGCAGCAACGGTCACTTACAGAAATTCGACAGCTTCTGTCCGAGCGTGGATGGCATTATCAGCTAGAAGACCTGGGTACACCTGTAACGCGGCTAGTCCGGCGAAAGCTCTTAAGGCGAACGCAGGTTTCAGACAGCGGAAAAAAAATTTGGAAATACACGAACGCCTGAAACGTTGAATGGTTATCGCGAGTATAGACATACAAGAGAAGCTGGACCGGTTACAACCCTATCTGGTGCTAGGAATTTACGGAGATACAAACAAAACGGAAGATATGTTTATGTTTAAGAAAGTTTGCTTCTGGAGGGAGAATGACTAAGTCAGCGGATTATTCTGAAGTCGATGCCATGAGGGAAATTGACGAGGCACTGGGCAGGCTCAATTCCGATGCGCAAAAAAGAGTCATCGAATGGGCTATCTCTAAACACCAAATATCCTCCAAGGCCAGTATTGGTGGCAACGGGGCGTTAGCAGATTCTACCGTCGCGAAAGCTCAAATTTCTAAAGATATTAAGTCTTTCTTGGCCTCTAAACAGCCTGAAAATTTCTATGAAAGGGTGGCCTGTTTGGTGTATTACCTCGAGAAATTTGGGGATAAGACGGAAGTCGGAACAAACGAAATAACCCAAGCCAATTCTGATGCACGAATGTCGAAGTTGACTAATCCAGCAGTGTTCGTTAAGCACGCGACGCACACTTATGGGTATCTGACTTCTTTGGGCAAGCGCAAATTCGCCATTTCTGCACGCGGGGAAGCTGTGGTTGAAGCTATGCCTGATCGAGTGAAGGTTGAGGGGGCACATGAAAAATTTCGATTTGGAAATAAAGGTAAAAGGAAGGCTAAACCGAAAAAATGATTAGCCCTCGCATTCGGAATGCACTACTTAATAAATTTCCACAAAAGCTTGTCGACGAACTGCTTGGGTGCTACACAGAACAGCGTAGGAACCTGCTTTTGGGCAATCTTCGCCCAAATGAAGTTGAGGGAGGTCGTTTTGCAGAGGCGGCTTTCCGACTGCTTGAGCATTTTGTGGCTTGGCCGGTAACTCCTATTGGAATGCAGCTTAAGACTGACGGTATTATTAAAAATCTTTCTGCATTACCCAATGGAAGCGCGCCAGATTCTGTGCGTCTTCATATTCCCCGAACATTGCGTGTCATTTACGACATTCGCAATAACCGAGATGCTGCTCATTTAGGCGATGGAATAGATCCTAATCTACAGGATTCCACAATGGTTGCGGCAGCTTTAGATTGGGTTCTTGCAGAGTTCATCCGAATCGCTGGTGGAGTTACGCCTGATGTAGCTTTCAAACTTGTTAAGGAAATAACTATACGGCGAGTACCCGCAGTTGAAGAAATAAGTGGTTTTTTGAAAACTCTTCGGCCATCTTTGGGGCCCAGTGATCGAATTCTCTTGCTGCTATACCATTGCGCGGACAATGGAGCGAGTAATACTGAACTGTCAAACTGGTTGAAGCCGGCACAGCGCCGTAATTTGGTGCGAACTTTGAACGATCTCGAACACGAGAAAGACCTAATTGTCTTTTCAAACGGTAGATACAAGATTACCCGGCGTGGAATACAAGAAATCGAGCGTAAAAACCTAATTGAAATTGAGTAGCGCTAATTTTTCTTGATTTAATGCTGCTCACCATCCCCACCCCGCTGAATTACACTATTCAGTCCGAATTTTCCCCCGAGGAAACAAACAGTGCCCAAAATTCAGCGAGCTATCCTGAGTGTTACTGACAAAACCGGTCTTGTCGACTTTGCCAAACATCTTGCGGCCATGAAGGTGGAGCTGGTTTCCACCGGCGGAACGGCCAAGCTGCTGCGCGAAGCCGACATCGCGGTGAAAGACATCTCCGATCTCACCGGATTTCCCGAGATGATGGATGGGAGGGTCAAGACGCTGCACCCCAAAGTCCACGGCGGAATTCTGCATATCCGCGGCAATGCTGGGCATGTGGCTTCAGCGAAGGAGCATGGCATTCAGCCCATCGACATGGTGGTGGTGAATCTTTATGCGTTTGAGAAGACGGCAAGCAAGCCGGGCGTCCACTTTGATGAGGTGATTGAGAATATCGATATTGGCGGGCCTTCCATGGTGCGTTCGTCGGCCAAGAATTTTCGCGATGTGGCGATTGTGACCTCTGCTGACGATTACGCGGCGATTGCTCAAGAAATGGCGAGTTCCGGAGGCGAGCTAGGGCTAGCCACGCGCTGGAGGCTGGCGCAAAAAGCTTTTGCAACAACGGCCGCGTACGACAGTGCGATTGCCGCCACGCTGGCCACCACCACGCTTAGCGACGCGAAAGACTTCCAGCTTCCTGGTGCGGCCAGTGATTTTCCGGCGGTACTGAAATTCAGCCTGAATAAAGCAATGGACCTGCGGTATGGAGAGAATCCGCACCAGCGCGCAGCCATGTATTCAGACGGCACAGGCCTGGGCGTGGCCAACGGCAAACAACTCCAGGGCAAAGAGCTTTCTTTCAACAACATTGTTGATTTGCAGGCGGCATGGGACCTGGCACAGGAATTTGAAGAAACGGCTTGCGCCGTTATCAAGCACACGAATCCTTCCGGCTGTTCCACAGGCAAGACTTTGCTGGAAGCGTATACACGCGCCAAGGAGACAGATCCGGTTTCAGCATTTGGCGGCGTAATTGGCGTGAATCGGGTGATTGATGGCGCTGCTGCGGAGGAGATTGCCAAGCTGTTTGTGGAAGCGATCGCTGCGCCGGGCTATTCACAAGAGGCAAAAGAGAAGTTTGCCGCTAAGAAGAATCTAAGGCTCGTGGAGGTAAAGGCGAGTGCGCAAAAATTTGCCATGAAGCAGGTTTCAGGCGGCATGCTGGTGCAGGATGCGGATGTGCATCATCTGAGCGAGGCCGATTTGAAGATTGTGAGCAGCCGGCAGCCCACGGCGGAAGAGATGCGTGCTCTGCTGTTTGCATGGAAGGTCTGCAAACATGTGAAATCCAATGCCATTGTTTATGCCCGCGAGGGACAAACTGTGGGCGTGGGAGCGGGCCAGATGTCCCGAGTGGATTCCTGCAAGATTGGGGCGATGAAAGCGATCTTACCTTTGCAGGGCACGGTAGCCGCTTCCGACGCGTTTTTCCCGTTTCCGGACGGCGTGGAAGAGATTGCCAAAGCCGGCGCAACCGCCATTATTCAGCCAGGCGGATCGATGCGCGATCAAGAGGTAATTGATACGGCAAACCGCTTAGGGCTGGCAATGGTGCTTACGGGTGTGCGTCACTTCCGTCACTAGTCAAGATTTGTAATGTGCTGCGAAAAAGGCGGAACTAAGGTCTAAAATGAAGGTCTGGGATTAAAGATGAATTGCTGCCACCGTATATAGCGCCTGTGCATCCAATGAAAAGGTAAATTTGGTTCGTTCTATGACTTTCATTAAAACACGTATTTTTCTGTCCGGGCTCTTGTTGCTGATAACTACCACTGTTTTTGCGCAATCAGGCCCGCCTAAAAAGAAGTCGCCGTCTGTGCAGGAAGATCCTTCCGTTCAGAAAGCGCCTACACAGAAAGAGTCCACGCCAAGCCAGCCCAAGACTGACAAGAAGCCGGACCAGGCCGCGGCCTATTACCACTTTGCTCTGGCGCACATGTACGAAGAGATGATGGCGATGTACGGCCGCTCAGAGTACGCGACCAAGGCCATTGAAGAATACCGGCAGGCGATTGAAAACGATCCTTCTTCAGAATATCTAAACGCGTCACTGGCAGAGCTTTATGCCAAGACCGGGCGCATTCGCGATGCAGTGCTGGAAGCGCAGGACATCATCAAGCGCGATCCGAATAATCTGGAAGCACACAAGCTGCTGGGAAGAATTTATCTGCGGTCATTGGGCGACCTGCAGCCGGGAACGCAATCGCGTGAAGTACTGACGCTGGCCATTGAGCAGTATGAAGCGATGGTGAAAATCGAGCCCAACAATCCTGACAACCACTTGCTGCTGGGACGGCTCTATTTCCTGAATAAAGACCTGATCAAAGCAGAAGCAGAGTTCAAGACCGCAATTAAGTTTGATCCGAATTCAGAAGAAGCTATCACCAACCTGGCTTTTCTTTATAACGATGAAGGCGACAACGCGAAGGCCACCGACCTGCTGAATTCGGTGCCTGAAGGCCAGCGCTCGGCAAAGATCTATGCCGCCATGGGAAGCACCTATGAGCAACAGAAAGACTATAAAAAGGCGATTGCAGCTTTCCGGCGAGCCATCTCCATGGACAAGGAAAATCTGGACGCCATGCGCGGCCTGGCCCAGAACCTTTCCAATGACAACCAGATAGATGCAGCGCTGGATGAATACCGGACGATTCAAGATGCCGACCCGCAGGACGCAACCGCAGCATTGCGCGTAGCGGAGATTTATCGCCGCCAGGGCAAATTTGATCTGGCCATGGACAACCTGAAAAAGGCCGGCGCGCTGGTACAGGATTCACTGGAGATTCCTTACAACGAAGCGTTGATTCTGGAAGCACAGGGCAAGTATGAAGACGCAGCTTCTGTTCTACAGAAGCTGGTCGCGCATCCGCTGCCGGCAGACGCGCACGCCGGTGACAAGACAAATCGCGCGCTATTTCTGGAACGGCTGGGCAATGTTTATCGCGAAGCAGGACGGCCCATGCTGGCGCTGGAGACTTTCCGCAAGATCGTTGACCTGGGCGGAGACGAGGCCTCGCGCGGCTATCAGGACGTGATTGACGAGTATCGCGACCAGAAGCAGCTGGGCGAAGCCACAAAGACGGCGCAGGAAGCAGTGAAGAAGCTGCCCGACGACAAGGGCCTGAAACTGGCGCTGGCGCAGCAGCTGGCAGACAGCGGCAAGCCGGACGAGAGCATTCAGATCGCGAAAGCGCAGTTGAAGGGCGGCCCGGAAGACCGCGAGACGTACATCATGCTTTCGCAGATCAACCTGCGGCTGAAGCGCTGGAAAGATGCCGAAGACGCAATTGCCCAGGCCGAGAAGAGCGCCGCGCGTCCGGAAGAGAAGGAATATATCCGCTTCCTGCAAGGCTCCATTTACGAACGGGAAAAGAAATACGAGCTGGCCGAGCAGGCGTTCCGCGATGTGCTGCAACAGAACCCCAGCAACAGCATGGCCCTGAATTACCTGGGCTATATGCTGGCTGACCGGAATACGCATCTGGAAGAAGCGCTCACGCTGGTCAAAAAAGCGCTGGATTTTGATCCGCAAAATTACAACTATATTGATTCGCTGGGCTGGGTTTATTTCAAGCTGGGCAATTTTGACCAGGCGGAAGAGAACCTGCGCAAGGCCGCCGATAAGAGCCCGAATGACGCGACGATCCAGGACCATCTGGGCGAGCTTTATGCCCGCACCAACCGCTTTAAACTTGCGGCGGCTCACTGGGAGCACGCGCTGGATGAGTGGAACAAGAGCCTGCCCGGCGATGTGGACCAGCAGGATGTATCGCGCGTAAGCAAGAAGCTGGAAAACACCAAGGTAAAACTGGCGCAGCAAAAACAGTAATCAGCATTCAGGCAGTCAGCATTCAGCCCCTGCGCTTTCAAGCCAGGGGCTGATTTGTTGCAGGCTTCAGGGAGCAGAGTCAGGCGACGGCGCGCAAGCCAGTGTCACGAGGCCAGCAGGAGAAGCGATGAAAACGACCTTGGAATCGAGACGGCAATTTCTAAAAACTGCGGGACTGGCGGCTGGAGCGGTGGTGTTTGGCCGTGGGACGGTTTCCGGCCAGCCCGAAATGAGCGCGCAACAGGACCCGCCAGCGAATTCCGCCGCCGATGCCGGACGCGCCGACTACACACTGCAAATCAAGACAGCTCCCGTGGAGATTGCGAAGAACCGGATTGTTTCAATCACAACCTACAACGGCCAATTTCCCGGGCCTCTGTTGCGCTTGAAAGAGGGCCAGAGGGTGACGGTGGATGTCCACAATGAAACGGATCTCCCGGAGCAGTTGCACTGGCATGGGCAGATGGTGCCAGCCGATGTGGACGGAGCGGCTGAAGAAGGCACGCCGTATATCCCGGCGCAGGGTAAGCGGCGTATTACATTCACGCCGGGGCCGGCGGGGCTTCGTTTTTATCACACACATCGTCGCGCGGGAGCGGACCTCTACGCTGGACAATATGGCGGGCAGGTTGGGCCGGTGTACATTGAACCCAAACAGGAGCCGGGCAATTACGATCGCGAAGTTTTTCTGGTGCTGAAAGAGTTTGAGCCCACATTCAGCCGCGGCGGAGACATGGCGATGAATTTTCTCTCTCCGGCCGCCAGGGTGAAGACACTGGAAGCGCGGGGCGAATCCGCGATGAAAGATTCCCTGGCCAAGGGCATGCCACATGGCTATGAGGTGGGGTACGGATCTTTTACGATCAACGGCCGCATGCTGCACCATGGCGAGCCGATCCGGGTAAAGCAGGGCGAACGCGTATTGTTCCATGTGGTGAACGGCAGCGCCACGGAGATACGCAGCCTTGCGCTGCCGGGGCATACTTTCCGAGTGGTTGCGCTGGATGGGAACGCCGTACCGAATCCCGCAAATGTTCCGGTGCTGTGGCTGGGAACCGCCGAGCGAGTTTCCGCGATAGTGAAAATGGACCATCCGGGCGTGTGGGTCATGGGAGACACGGCGGATGACGATCGCGGACACGGCATGGGCATTGTGGTGGAATACGCCGGACGAAAAGGCAAAGCGCTGTGGACGCCGCCTCCGCCGCATTTCCGCTGGGAGTATTCACGGTTTGCCAAGCCAGGCGCAAGCACTCCGCTACCCGACCACACGATTGAGATGCTGTTTGCCAAAGATAACGCCGCGCTGGAAGGATTCAATCGCTGGACCATTAACGGCGCCGCCTATCCGATGACGAACGAGATGGCCAAACCCTCATTTCATCTGGAAAAAGACAAGCGCTACCGGATCCACATGCGCAACGAGAGTGACGATATCCATCCGATTCATCTGCACCGGCACAGTTTTGAGCTGACGAGTTTTGCCGGCATGGCAATGGCAGGGCCGACAAAAGATGTGGTGATGGTGGGTGGGTACCAGGAAGTTAGCATGGATTTTATTGCCAATAACCCGGGGCTGACCTTGTTCCATTGCCACCAGCAGTTGCATATGGATTTTGGTTTTATGACATTGTTTGATTATGCGTAGCTTGAGGAGTCCCGCTGGGAATTAAATTGTTGAGCAGCGTAAGATTGCTATTGCTTTCGTTGTTTGTTCGTGCTATAAAGTGAAGACCGGGAGCGGCGCCGGAAGCCCCAAGCGAGCTTGAAAGGCCAGCATCTGTTGACCTCTGCTTTTGTCCGAGCCAGGTCTTCGCACCAGCAAGAATTTTTCTGCCTGGTTTTAGTTAGGAATAAGTGTGTCTGTTGCCACCTGATTGGGTGGCATTTTGATTTTCAGGGGCTGAAGCCTGAATCTTTTTGGTTTTATGGCACGACTAAAAGTCGTGCCCTGATACCCCCAGAGGGTAAAGCCAAGGGTCTATTCAGTTCTGCCAACTCTTATTTCAAATCGGCCCAGCAGCAGCGGAGCAGTTCCCTCACCTTCGCCCAATCTTTAAATAACAGAACACAATGCCTGCATGGCTGCGGTTCGGGATGGCGTATCGTGGTTTCTGACAGCTTTCACAAACATGGCAGGCTACGGGGGCAGGTGGTTTCTTGTCCGAGATGATGGATAGAATCGCTAAGGGACTGGGAGACGTGCAAAAATAAGTTTTAGGGCCGCAGATGAACTCCCGTGAAATCGGATGACCTATGGTTTTCTATCGGCGTGCATCCACGTTCATTGGGGCACCGGCTGGATTCGCGCTGGAAGGCTACGAAATGCGAAAAGGGTTTACAAGAAGACCAAAAGCTGACAACCCCGCGACGGCGGGCAAGAACTACATTACACCGAGTGGGCTGCAGCGCCTCCAAGATGAGCACCGGTTCCTGCTCACCCGGGAACGTCCGGCCGTTGTGCAGGTGGTAGCGTGGGCTGCGGGCAACGGCGATCGCAGTGAAAACGCCGACTATCAATATGGCAAACGGCGGCTGCGGCAGATCGATGGGCGAATTCGCTTTCTCGAGAAGCGAATCGAAGCTGCGGAGGTGGTGGACCCGGAAGCTCCGAGAGCGGGACAGCGATTGACGAAGGCATTCTTCGGAGCGACCGTGCGTTATGCCGATGCCGCAGGAGCAGAACGAGTGGTGAGCATCGTGGGCACTGACGAGGTTGATCTCGCCCGCAACTACATCAGTTGGATGTCACCACTGGGACGCGCGCTGATGAAGTCGGCAGCGGGCGACAGCGTAGTTCTCCACGCGCCTGGCGGTACAGAGGACCTGGAAGTGCTTGAGGTGCATTACCAGCATATTTCTGTAGAACCGTTCCGTGAACCGCCTGGAGCGGAGGTTTCGGCAAAGTGAACTTCCTCGCCGACGCTAAGACGCTAATCTGGCGAAGAAAAGACCCCAATAGCGCGCTATCGGCTTTTATCTAGCGCACGAAATGAGCCGAGTCCGGGTCTTCGCTTCAGGAAGAATTTTTTCTGCCTGGTTTAGTGGGGGATAAGTGTCGTTTTGCCACCTGATTGGGTGGCATTTTGATTTTCTTGCTAAAAATCGCGAAATTCACATTTGACATCTATAAATAATCCACTACCATATGGTTGTGGATAGTTTAGGTGCAACATTTGCGGCTTTGTCTGATCCAACCCGCCGGGCGATGATCGAACGGCTTTCACGTGGGCCTGCCTCTGTGCATGGATTGACGGAACCGTTTGCACTCTCGCAGCAGATGATTTCAAAACATATTGCCTACCTGGTGCGGGCACGGATTGTGATCAAGACGAAGCGTGGACGAGAGAGTATTTGCACGCTTAGGCCAGAGGCGATAAAGACGGTCAGCGACTGGGCGATTAGTTATCGACAGTTCTGGGAAGAGAGTTTCGACAAGCTGGATGCCGTTGTGAAGCAAATGAAAAAAGCGGAGGCTGGACATGACAAAAAGCACGGTGAATGAGCCAGAGCGGATGGTTGTGACAAGAGTTTTTGATGCCCCACGCGAATTGGTCTGGAAGGCGTGGACAGACCCGAAATATGTGATGCAGTGGTGGGGGCCGAAGGGTTGCACTGCGCCCGTTTGCAAGATGGATTTTCGCGTGGGAGGAAAATTTCTCATCTGCATGAGAACGCCGGATGGACAGGAGGGCTGGAATGGCGGTGAATACCATGAGATTGTTCCGCACGAGAAGATCGTTTCCTCCATGTACTTTGCCGACTCGAAGGGAAATAAGATTGACCCTGAGCAATTAGGAATAGAACATGAAGCTATAGAAGGTGCGCACGACGTGGTTCTGTTTGAGGACCTTGGAAACGGCCAGACGAAACTCACCTTCATCGGAAATGAAACCATGCAGAATGCAATCCAGACCGGTCAACTGGAGGGCATGAAGGAGATACTCGATAAAGTTGCTGTAGTAGTTGCGGAACTGGCGCAGACGAAATAAAAAGCGGAAGCTTTGACAATCGTCATGCGCGCGATTCAGCTAAGGCTGGCGGCGGGGGCTTTGTTAGAACAGGCTTCTAGCCGCTCGGCCGAATAGTCGCCTTTCGGCTGAGTTACTCTTGGCTCAACTGTTGCCTTCAGGGCGATGCACTCATTGAGGCCGGAGCAGCTGTTCTGCGAGCTATTCGGGGTTTGTGCGCTCAAAGAGAATCGGAGAATTCCAGGCAGGGTTAAGCCAACGCGTCGCGGCAATAATTGGAAATTGGGTGACGTCTCCCTTGACAAAACCATAACCATTTGGCTATGGTTTGTGTGTGAAGCCGGCTAATGCCAATCACGTGTTCCGCGCTCTTGCCGATCCGACTCGCAGAGCTATTTTCGAGGAGTTGACGCGGCAGGGGGAGCAGACGGTCCACGCATTGACTCGCTACGCGGGCGTGTCCCAGCCTGCTGTCTCCAAGCACCTGACGGTGCTGAAGCGGGC
>DASXLK010000153.1:0-4682 GCA_036496365.1 Candidatus Angelobacter sp.
CGGAAGACAATGTCTGCATTTTCTTTTCGTAACAGCACACGGTTTGTGGGAATCACCACTACCTGCAGCCTGTAAATACTGTCGAACTCTGCTGCTTCGGTCTCTGCCGTTCCAGTCATGCCCGCCAGTTTTTTATACAGGCGGAAATAATTCTGGAACGTAACAGTCGCCAGCGTCTGCGTCTCGCGCTCAATCTTCACGCCTTCTTTGGCTTCCACGGCCTGGTGCAGACCGTCAGACCAACGGCGTCCCGGCATCAAGCGCCCTGTGAATTCGTCAACAATAATGACTTCGCCTTCTTTCACCACGTACTCAACATCGCGCCTGTACATGTGGTGCGCCTTCACGGCAGTTTCCACGTGGTGCTTCATCGCCCAGTTTTCCGGGTCAGCGATGTTTTCAATCCCCAGTATCCGTTCTACTTTCTCCCAGCCCTCGTCCGTGATGAGCGTGGTCTTATGCTTTTCGTCCATCACAAAGTCGCCGGTATATTCCTTGGGCTCTCCCGGCGGTTTTTCAATCTCCTCACCCTTGATCAGGTGCGGAATCACGGTGTTTGCCTTGGCGTATTTGTCGGTCGATTCGTCGCTCTGGCCGCTGATGATCAGCGGCGTTCTGGCTTCGTCAATCAAAATGGAGTCAACTTCGTCCACAATGCCAAAGTTGTGTCCGCGTTGCACGCACTCAGCTAGGTCAAACTTCATGTTGTCGCGCAGATAGTCAAAGCCGTATTCGTTGTTCGTGCCGTAGGTCACGTCGGCCTTGTAGGCTTCACGGCGCTCATCGTCATCCAGATCATGAACAATTACGCCCACGCTCAGCCCCAGAAAGCGATAGAGTTTTCCCATCCATTCTGAGTCGCGTTTGGCCAGATAGTCATTCACTGTTACCACGTGAACTCCGTCGCCGCTCAGCGCGTTCAGGTAAACGGGGAGCGTGGCCACCAGCGTCTTGCCTTCGCCGGTCTTCATTTCAGAAATCTTGCCCTGATGCAGCACCATGCCGCCAATCAGCTGCACATCAAAGTGGCGCATGTTCAGTGCGCGGACGCCGCCTTCGCGGCAAACAGCAAATGCCTCAGGCAGAATCTCATTCAGAACTTCATCGCGGGCCGTCAGCCGCCGTTTCGCCAGCTCTTCCACCTGTCCGCGGACGTCCTCATCCGGCGAGCTCTTCATGTTTTCAGTGAGTTGGGCAATTTCGGCGTCCACATCCTGTAGCCGCGTCTTGATGCGGGTGCGGAACTCCGCCGTCTTGCCGCGCAGTTGCTCGTCAGTGAGCTGCTGCATCTGCGGTTCAAGAGAGCCGATTTGGTCAATCAGCGGCTGCATCCGCTTGATTTCCCGTTCGTTACTGGTGCCAAAAACCTTGGCGAGCGCTTTTCCTATCAACGTTTGTTTTCCTTAGACATTACGCTGCTCTCAGCGCAAAGTTACACACTTTAAAGCCTAACATATTGGATGTTGCTAGCCCCCCGCGCGGCTCAAGGGGGCTTCTTGTTAATTCCTGCTTAATCGATAAACTTGGTTCAATTTTGGGCAATGACCCGATTTTGGCAATATCTCCATCCATTGAAGCCAGAGGGTTAACCGCTCTTTCATGCATGAGTGCCGTTTACCAGTCCAGCCGTCCGGGTCACTTCCATGCTGCCTTGGCTAGAGTGCCTCAGAACATGTTAAAACAATGTAAATAAACGACTTAAGCTAGCATAAGCGCAGCCTGAAAGCAAGGGTTTTCTGCTTGTGGGTTAGTGGTGCAGTTTGAAAAATTAAGATCCGATATCCCGAACCGCGTAAAACGAACGGCTCGCATTCATCAGCGCGCACTGGGGCACCAAACGCGCGTGTTTTTCGCGTGTTTGGGTAAGGAGTAGGGGTGAGGATGTGTAGGGGTGCGGATGTGTTGGTTCAGCCTGAAATGGAAAAGCGACGTTCTCCGTTAGTGTAGATTCCGCCCTCCGGGTTTCAAGGCATGGGGTCTATCGATCCGATGATGGACAAGCAGCGCAAGAAGCTTCTTCTCAGCGCTGCCCGATCATCGTCTCGAGTTCGCCCGCCATCTGGAACTTTCTCGGCCCGGGGGCCGTAACTATTCCGCAGGAGCTTGACATGCATGACTCAAAGGACCCGCATGTCGTAACTAAATCGCTCAAATAATGAGATCAATATGAAAAGAGAACGCCTAACACAGATCGTCCTGGTGATCGTGGGGCTGTTGAATCTGGCGATAATATATTTTCTATATACGGACCTGCGGCATTCCAGTTGGCTTTTGGATCGGAAAAACGAGGTCGAGCCAATGTTTCTGAGCTTCTTTGTTCCGGTCGGGGTCTTTCTACTCATGGCCGCACGGAGACCATTTGAGCATCGCTCGATGATTGCTCTAGCAGCTTGGTGGCACATTTCCCATGGCACGGTGATGGCTATTCAAACCGTGGAAGCCTGGAATCACGGCGTCCACAGGAATTTTGCTGATGTGATCTTATTCCTTGTGATCGGAGTCGTCCTGTTAGTGCTTCTGCCAGCAAAACGAGAGCCAGTCGCGCCAGCAGTTGCGTGAGCGAGCGCGTTGTTGATCTTTCTATGTTGCATATGCAACATTATTATGTTGTAATAGCAACATGGAGAACGCCATGGATGATATTCTTGCGCCGATCTTGCGCCGGAGAGCAGTTAAAACCTTTGAAGCCGTGGAAATCCCCCAGGCACTGCGCGAGCAAATCTTGAATGCGGCTCGTCATGCTCCCTCCAGTTTCAACACGCAGCCATATCGGTTCTTTTGGGTGGAATCACTAGCCGGCAAGGCGTCTGCGGCAAAGTTTTGCCTTGGGCAGGTGCCTGCGCAAACAGCTTCAGCGCTGGTGGTAGCGGTTGCAGACATTGGTTCGCTCGTCGCGACGTCACAAAGTCAGTTGGAGTGGATGCGCGGGAATGGTTTCAGCCAAGAGAAACTGCGCGACTACGAGCGCACGGCAAAAATAGGACGGATCATTTTCATGCCTGGGCCGTTCGGCCTTTTCGGTGCGCTCAAATGGTCCATTTTGCGGCTGGTGAATTTGTGGAAGATCATGGGGATGCCTCCTCTATCGCGACAGAATATCTTCAAGTGGGCGACGAAGAGTACATCGCTGGCCTGTGCGAATCTGATGATCGCCGCAGAAGCGTTGGGGCTCAACACCTGCCCCATGGAAGGTTTTGATGGCCGTAGGCTCTCCCGATTTCTCGGGCTGGTGCCCCGCCATCATGAAATTGTGATGGTGATTGCAATCGGAAAGAAATCTCCCAGCTACGTGGAACCGCCGCAGTGGCGGAAACCTCTTGAAGCGACGGTAACAATCTTATGACCATGATTCCAGGGAAAGACGTTCCGAAGAAAGACATTCCTGAAGACATTCTGAGCGATTCGGTGCTTGCGCATATCGCTGCCGCCTACTTCTCCGTTGGGAAGAGGCTTGAGAGAAAAACGCAATGTTCGGCGACTCGCGGATTTATCCTGTCGACGCTTCGGAGCGACGCCACGCTCAATCAGAATCAAATCGCCACGCTTCTTGGTCTGGACCGAACAGTAGTGCATCGGGCCATCAAGTTAATGGTTCAGGAAGGATTTGTGTCGGAGAGGAAGGCCGAATCGGGCAGGGCAATTCATGTTAAGTTGACATCGAAAGGCCACAACTACAGGAAACGTCTGATCCAGGCAAGGATGGCGGCCGACGATAGGGTGCGGAAAGAACTCACACCGGAGGAACGCGCGACCCTTCTTCGGCTCTTAAGACTGATTGCCGAATTAGAGTTCTAGGCCCCAGCCAAGGACTTTTCATATCTGGGTGAGCGAAGCGAATAGCAGACGTTCATCCCGGTCACGATGAATCGAAGGAACTTGCCCACTACCCCAAGGCCTAAGCGCTAGCCGTACCGTTTTTATGAAACAGGAGTTCCGCTACAATCCTTACAATATTCCCGCCCCTCATTCGTCTACAACTGTAGATGAAAACAGCAGCGAGCCTGGAGCGCATGGCACTCGAACAGGACCAGCGAATTTCCGAAGTGGTGAAGCAGGAGCAGTCCCGGCTGCGCAACTTCATTCGCCGGCGCGTGCCTGACTCGCGCGATGCCGAAGACATTCTGCAGGACGTCTTCTATGAACTCGTAGAAGCCAATCGCCTGCTGATGCCGATTGGACACGTTACCGGCTGGCTTTTTCGCGTGGCGCGCAACCGCATCATCGATCTCTTCCGCAAGAAGAAGCCAGACTCTTTAGGCGCCGCGGCGATCGAAGACCATGACGGGGAACTGCTGCATATTGAAGACCTGTTGCCCTCGCCCGAGGCTGGCCCGGAAGCGCTTTATGCCAGAGGCGTGCTTCTGGATGAGCTGGAGCTTGCGCTCGAGGAATTGCCCGATGAACAGCGCGAAGCCTTTGTTGCGCATGAACTGGAAGGGCGCAGCTTTAAGGAAATTGCCGCTGAGACCGGCGTGAGCGTCAACACGCTGCTCTCGCGCAAACGCTATGCCGTGCTGCATCTGCGCGAGCGGCTGCAAAGCATTTACAACGAATTTATGAATAGGTGAGGAACAGAAACATGAGAAGAAAAAAATGGATTTTTGTGGCCGCCCCATTGGGGGTTGCTCTTTTTATCTTTGTTGGCGGCGAAGTGGTGATGCATTTATGGAACTGGAATCTGC
>DASXLK010000154.1:0-12266 GCA_036496365.1 Candidatus Angelobacter sp.
AAAAGAGTTTCTCTCCCTGCCTCATTTTGCTGCGGCCCCGGTTTCGTCACAGACCGAGGCCGTATTTTTTTTGCATAAGATTTTTTCTTGGTCATTCACTCGGTCATTCAGTTCATTGCGTCACGAAGTCGCGCGCGCAGATTTACAATCACATTATTTTCTGCATTTGTGCGGGCTTCCTCAGGTTTTTGGCCTGCGCCGAATTCGGAAACTTGAAACTGATGTTCAATGTTTCCCGTGCGCGTGGAAATGATTTCAACATCCACGGTGAGCGTCATGGTCAAAAGCCCGGGGAAGTTTGGGTTTTCGGCCATGCTCGGAGTTACTTTTCCAATAAGCAGATAATCGCAATAAGCCGCAAGTTTGCGTACCAACACTGGATCAGCAGCAAAGAGAGTATCAAACCCCGGATTATGCATAACTGCCGGGCGGAAAATGGCCACGGTGGAGTATCCCGAAGCCATTATCGTTGACGATGCGCCATTTACAAGTTCGGGAAAGTCCTCATGTTTATCTGGCACAGCAATTACAACTGCCCACTGGTTCACCTTGTGTGGACTCCTGGCAGGAGAAGCAACGTTGTCACGAATAAAAGAGCTTACTGGGTCCGCATTGGTGGATACGGAAGGCGTGGTATCAGAGACTATTGCACCTTGCTTTTTTTCGGGAGATTCCCGGTGTGGGGAACCATCAGATGGCGTACTAGGAACTTTGTCGTTAGAACCTTGAGTGGGATCAGTACGTTCCGGTCTTGAGGCCGCTGGAGCTATGAGCCGTTTACCCGCTAGCAAAACTAAGCCCACAACGATGATTACCCCTGCGATTCGTATAAGCCCACTCCGCGGCCCTTTTTCCTTCGTGAAAAAATGCAAAATAAGGCCGCCCACGACAGCAGTGAGCATCCCAATGATGAGGTAATCTCCGAATTGTCCCGGGGGCAAACCACTCATATATCTATCCTGCCCGAAACTTCTATTTCAAGGTTAAAGGTATATTCCGAAAAAGGGCTTTGGCTGGATATGGCTGCATTCCATCGCCGGAGTACCCAAGGATCAAATTAACTTGCGCGGCTGCTTGGTCGACCGCTGGAAACTGGATAAAGAAGTTGACCGGCAAATCTGGCATAAGCTGCGCGCTATTTGGGCCTCCAATCTGGCCAATGGCCACCTGATCAGACGGGTAGGAATTACCTATATTGTCGACGGCAATACTCCAACTTTGTCCGCCCCCGATTGTGAAATTTCTGGCTTTGTCCGCCTTATTGGTTACAGAACCGGAACATTGCAGCCGCTCGCCTCGCCGGATGCAACTTTTGATCACAAAGAGGCACTCATTTTGCATTAAAGAAGCGGCTTGAACTGGACGAACTTGCGAAGCTGAGCCTGATTGTCTGGGCGGCTCAACCGTTCCCGGAGAAGAAATCCCGCGTGAAAGTAAATCGTCAACGGCTTTGGTTCTTGCAAGATCAGAAGACGAAACCGCAATTACTTTTGCCGTCGAAACATCCAGCACCTTGGCCGTAAGTTTGACAGAATCAGAAAATGGCACGAGAGTGCCGGTGACTATGGCATCAACGCCGGCAAACTGGCCAAGTTTGCGTATGGTTGCGGGTTCAACAAGCCCGGAGATGCTGATTTGATGCTCTTTAAGTATCGCGGCAAGTTGTATTCGTTCCACAACCGAAAATGATTTTGCGCCCACTAATTGAGTTGAAAGCTCTTCCGCAATAAAACGTCCTAATTCAGTTACATTACCTTGAAGGTCCGTAAAATCAGCAACGGTGATCGTGTGGCGATTCGCTGAATTGATGTCACGAGCAAGTGAAGCGGCGACTTGCTTAAGGTCAAGCTGTTGCGATACCGCATAGGGGCAAAAAAATACCGCGGCAAAGAAAACAGAAATGATAAAAACACGCAGCTTTGTCGACAGACTTACAGAATTCACCAAATTGGCATGGTGAAATGACATCGTGACCTCCGCGAACTCCTAATGCAATTCGTACAGCACCTGGATTGGGGCCTAGTGGGGTGATGAGTTGCTTTTATAACCTATTTCTTGACATTCAAAAAGATATTTTTCTAATAACCTTGAAAGTGCGGAAAAAATACAGTTAAGTCGCGGCTTGGCTCCTTATTCACGAGAAAGATTACAAGGTTCTGATGGATGATCTTGATTGCAATTTGGCGATTCATGTGTCGCCCCTACGGGGCTTTAAGACTTTAACCAGCTAACCCAGCATTTACCCCTTCAGCGCGCGTTGCGCACTTCGGGCCATGCTGGGCTAACTTATTTCGCGCCTACGGCGCTTGCGCATCAAGCTATAAATCTGCGGCTGACTTTCCTCACATCATCCTAATCACGCTCTTCAACTCAATCACCTCCAAATGCTCCGGACACTCCGCCCAGTTATGCAGCCAGCACACAATCACGTCGCAATCCTCAGCGCCGTGTTTGTGCGCCAGAAATCTCCGGCTCTCAAATTCAAATTCAATCCTCACCCGCTGCCAGCGTCCCGGTTCAACTTCACGCATCGCTTCGCAGTCAGGGAATTCGGCCTGTATGCGCATCACCACAAAGCCCAGCCGCGCCGCCAGCATCCCAAAAAGAAAAATCACGCCCAGTTCATTGATTGGCCCATTCGTAATGCTGGCTGGCCCCAGCGGAGGCCCATACACCGGACGGTCTGCCCGCAACTTTGCCTTCTGCATCAGCGGCGATCCATCTTCGCCTCGTACCACGCGGCTTCGCTTCACCACCACCCGGTTCCGCTCTTGCTCCCCGATCAACAGCATTACATCGGCATATTTCTTGTCGAGCTTGTTGCGTTCGGCAAACTCGCGCAACCCGCTCGGCACATGGCCCCATGTGCCAAATTGCCGCAGCAGCGGACGCGCGCTGTATTTGCTGTGCAATTCATACTCTGAAAGGCTCGGTGTCTTCTTTACGCTCCGTGCAACTTCCGCCCAGTCTTTAAAAAGATGTTCCAGCCCAATCGTGTGTCCGCCGCCTCTCGGCTCAATTCCCGCCGCGCGCAACGCCCGCGTGTAAGTACCAAAGTTCTTGCGGAAATCCATGTGCGTAATACCCTTCATCTTTTTAAGCGCCGGATAACTGGGACTATGCCCCAGCTTCTCCGCGCACTGGCGTATTGCGGTGATTACTTCATCTTTTGACTTTGCGGGTGAGTGGAATGATGTTTTCATATTGGCTCCAATAAAAAAAGCCACCCCTCGGGATGGCTTAATTTTTCTCTTTGATGTTGTTCTTAAACTTGTTTTTGGTCTGTTTGAAAGAAGATCAGGGCGCGACTTCTGTTCGTGCTACAAACACACGTATCCCAACCAAAGCTTTTGGGATAAAAAACTTCCCAGAAGGGGTTCGCTCTGGGTCTAGCCACCAGAGAGCGAAGGATGCAGGCCTTTCAGGGTTAGAATCCACCCTCCGGCGCCGCTCCCGGTCAAGCTATAACGTTCCCATCATAAGCGAATTTGTAACGAATAGTCAACTAAAATCGACATGTCTGTTTTTCGTTGTCTCGATCTGCGTTCATCGGCCAACATCTGCGGCGGAAAGAAAATTACATCGTCCCAATCCAGCTACTCCGGCGCAAAACGTAGAAAAAAACGGTCCCAGCCTAAAATTTCTGTAGAAAAAGGTACAAAACCGGATATATTGATTGGTGCTGGCGCACAACTCCGTCGACCGCGAATTAATGGCGCGCGACTCTATCGAGTTGACACAATACGATGTTGTCTCTACGCCGCGGGCGCGTACCAATCGCTCCGCTAACTCTGAGCTCAAGCTTGGGGCTTCGGCCTATTCCAAAACTCTCACTGAAGACGATATTGACGGCGAACCTCGCTCACGGCAAGGCTCTGGCGCAGGCGGCGGCAAGGCGCGTTCACGCGCGCAGGGCGTCCGCAATGAAGACGACTCCGAGCTGCTGATCCATCCGGAAGACATGAACCTGGATGAGATGGATGGCGACGAGGCGCAATTTCTGCGCACGAACAAGCGCGTGCCGGTGCGGCGCAGTCCGATCCCAAAGAAAGCGGCCAGCCAGTTGAAGATTGCCGGCATGATTGCCGCCGGCGTGGTGCTATGCGCCGGGCTGTGGGGATGGGCCTACAACTACGGCATGCATTCGTGGCGGTTCAGGATTGATTCGAGTGACGCGGTGGAAATTGAGGGCGTACAGAATGCCTCTCGCGCGCAGGTGATGGAAGTGGCCGGGCAGGACATTGGGCGCAACATCTTCTTTGTCCCGCTGGATGAGCGGCAGAGACAGATGGAGCAGATTCCATGGGTGGAACATGCTTCAGTGAAGCGGCTGCTGCCGAATCGCCTTTCCTTCACGATTGAAGAGCGGACGCCGGTGGCGTTTGCCCAGATCGGTCCGCGCACCAGCCTGATTGACGCCAGCGGCGTGGTGATGGGCATGCCCGCAAACCGCCAGTCGAAATATTCGTTCCCGGTGATTCGCGGCATTGCGGAGACTGAGCCACTCTCTTCCCGCGCGGCGGCGATGAAGATTTACAACCGGCTGATCAGCGAGTTGAGCGCAGGCGAGAGCGCCGGAACGGACGCTGGATCGGGTGCGGGAACGGGTGCGGGGCGGAAAAACTATGTAAACCAACTCAGCGAAGTGGACCTGTCTGATCCGGAAAATGTGAAGGTAACGGCCAACGATGCGGGCGGCACGATGGTGGTGCATCTGGGCAGCGAAGACTTTTTGCCTCGCTACAAGCTCTATGTAACGCACATTGCCGAGTGGCGGCAGCAGTTCCAGAATGTGCAGTCCGTGGACCTGCGGTATGAGGGACAGGTGATTGTGAATCCGGATAAACCCACAGAAGCAAACCTACCACGGAGGCACGGAGACACGGAGAAAACCGGGGCTGGAGAGTCGAACAAGCCAGTGCTGAAGACAGTGAGCGCGAAGACAGTAGTCGCAAGTACGAAGCCAGTAGTCGCGAAGACAGCAGTAAAGCCTGCAGCAAAGCCAGTGGCTAAGAAAACGACGAGTAAAACGGTCGCCAAAAAGACGGCTGGAAAGCCAGCAAGCAAGAAAGCTGTAGCGAAGAAACAGCCGCAGAAAGCGCAGACAGCGCAGAGATAGGAAGAATTTGGTAATTGAGTAAATGAAATTGGTAAGTGGGTAATTTGGTAAATACTTTCAGGGGCTAAAGCCCGATTTTTTCGTAAACAATACGGCACGGCTAAAGCCCGTGCCCTGATACGAATCGTTTGAAGTTCACAGTAAGAGTTTGGCGGAAGCCAGAAATGAATTAGGGGCCAAGAATCAGAAGCTAAAGGTCAAAAGGCTAAAGGTCAAAAGCCAAAGGCTAATGGCCAAGAGCCAATATATAAGGACACGGCAATCATGAGCAGTAACGGAAATGGCAAGCAAAATCTGAACACGATTACGGTGCTGGATGTGGGCAGCGCCAAGACGGTAGCGTTGATCTGCGAGGCCACGGACACGGGGCTGCGGTATCGCGGACACGGCGTGGCGGAGAGTCGCGGGTCACGCAAGGGCATTATTGTTGAGTTGGAGAAGGCGGTCCAGAGTATCCACAAAGCCGTGGAAGAAGCAGAGAAGCTGGCCGGATGCCATGTGGGCAATGCCGTGATTTCAGTGGCCGGGTCACATATTAAAGGAGTGACGAGCCGCGGCGGCGTGACGCTGGGACAGAGGCCGCGAGACGTTGCGCGCGAAGACATTCGCACGGCGGTGGAGAAGGCTCGGTCAGTAACACTGCCGGAAGACCGCGAAGTGCTGCACCTGCTGCCGCAGGAATTCATACTGGATGAACAGACAGGCGTGCGCGATCCGGCGGGCATGATGGGCCGCAGGCTGGAAGTGAATCTGCACATGGTGACGGCATCCTCAAGCGCCACGCAAAACGTGGTGACGGCTGCGAACCGCGCGGGCTTGCACGTGGACAATGTGGTGTATGAGGCGTTGATGTCCGCTGATAGTACGCTGCGCGCGGATGAGAAAGAGCTGGGCGTTTGTCTTGCCGATATCGGCGCGGGATCGACCGACATGATTGTTTACTCTGACGGCATGGTGGCGCATACCGGTGTGGTGCCGGTGGGCGGCGACCATTTTACGAATGACGTGGCCGTGGGCATGCGCACGCCGCTGGTGGCCGCAGAGAAGATCAAAAAACAATTTGGCCATACGATCAGCAGCAAGGTGGCGGATGGAAATGAAATTGAAGTGCCGGCGGTGGGCGACAGGCCTTCCCGGCTGATGCCGCAACGCTTTCTGGCGGAGATACTGGAGCCGCGCGCCACGGAACTTTGCGAACTGATGCGCGATCATTTGAAGCAGGCGGGCGTGCTGGAGCTGTGTCCGGCGGGCGTGGTACTTACGGGAGGTGCGTCGCGCATGACGGGCCTGGCAGAAATATGCCAGCAGATTCTGGATAAACCCATCCGCATGGCTGTGCCAGAAGCGATCAGCGATATGCCGGAACAACTGAGTGAAGCTGAGTTCGCGACCGTGGTTGGCCTGGCGATGTATGCGCATAGGACAACTGTGGCAAGGATGAATCCGGAGCAGGGATTTGGAAGCAAGCTGCGGGCGCTGATCGCAAAGCTGGGAGCTTAGCGGCGGCAGTAATGATCGACGCAAAAAAGTTTGAGTAAGAGCGGGAAAGTTTCGGGCGTCTCAACGTGACGGGTGAGATGCAAAACGCGTAACACGAAACAAATCTATGGTCGGCGGATAAAAACGGATCAGGAGTGTGATGTATGAGTGATCAGCTGAGAAAATCAGACAGCGAAGTGAGAATCCAATTTAACGAAGAACCGCGCAATAACGCGAAGATCAAGGTGATTGGCGTTGGCGGCGGCGGCGGAAATGCGGTCAATCGGATGATCTGCGCCGGTGTGGAAGGCGTGGAATTTATTGTGGCAAACACAGATTTGCAGGCGTTGCAGATGTCGCACGCGCCGGTAAAGATTCAGCTTGGCACCAAGCTCACCAATGGCCTGGGCGCAGGCGCCAACCCTGAAATGGGCCGCAGAGGGGCATTAGAAGATGCGGATAAAATTATAGAATCTTTAGAAGGGGCCGACATGGTTTTTGTAACGACAGGCCTGGGCGGCGGCACGGGAACCGGCGCTGCACCAATCATCGCTTCACTAGCCAGTGAGATGGGCGCTCTTACCGTGGCGGTGGTGACAAAGCCGTTTGCCTTTGAAGGTCGCCGCAGAATGGCGCAGGCTGAGCGCGGCCTGGCCGAGTTGATTGACAGCATTGACACCACCATCGTTATCCCGAATGAAAAGTTGCTGGCCGTTGCGCAGGACGCAGGCTTCTTTGAATCTTTCCGCATTGCCGACGATATTCTTCGCCAGGCCGTTCAAGGCATTTCAGACATCATCACCATTCCGGGCATCATCAACCGCGACTTTGCCGACGTAAAAACCATTATGGCGGGCATGGGTTATGCCGTGATGGGAACAGCCGTGGCCAAGGGTGAGCGTCGCGCAACAGAAGCTGCGCAGGCAGCCATCTCGTCTCCGCTGCTGGAAGCCGGAGCCATTGACGGCGCACGCGGCATCTTGATCAATATCACCGGCTCGTCTTCACTCAAACTGGCTGAGGTGAATGAAGCGTCAACCATTATTCAATCGGCGGCCCATGAAGACGCCAATATTATTTTCGGCGCTGTGCAAGACGAAAAAATGAAAGACGATTTAAAAATTACAGTTATTGCAACCGGCTTTAAGAATGACGTTCCGGCCCGCAAGGACCGCACTGTGAACGCCGCTCAAGCCGCAATCTCAACTGCGCGGACAGCCTCTGCTTATCAGATACAGGCTGCTCCGCCCATTCAACGCGCCGTAAATGGCACGCATATACCGCATGTTCCTCATGGATCGCAACCGGTGCATGCTGCGGCGGCTCATGCCGTTGCCCCCACGCGGATGGTGGCTCCCACGCGTGAAAGCCCCAATCTTGCCACCATGACTGAGTCCATTAAGACCGCCGTTGAGCATGACGATCTTGATGTTCCAGCCTTTATCCGCAAGCGCGGTGAAATTAATTAGCCGCTAAGCACCGCATGTATCAGGGGCGTTGGCCAAAAGCCAGCGCCCTTAAACTTTTCTGCGGAACAAGGCGCACTCGCGCCGCGCCAGACCACCATCCCGGACTACAATCAAAGCTGAACGTATGGCCGAGCCCGACCGCAATCACCGGCTACTGGTTTTCGATTGTCATGAAGCCTGGGTCTATCAGCTTCGTGTGCTGCCGCAACCCATTGACGTGGTCGTTGGCCTTCCCGGCCGCCACACCGCCACCTGGGACGAAGCCATGCGCCCCATCCCCGCCAATGCTCGCATCGTGCGCATGGCTGAGATCGCCGCCGCGCCGCCGTATGATTGCATCGTCGCCCACAATCTAACTGACCTGCTCGACGTAAAAATGCTGGCCGGTCCGCGCCTGTTCATCATCCATCAAACGCTGGAAAGCATCATCCAGGACCAGCGCAGCACCGCGCCTCCGCAGGAATTGCGTCAGACCGTTGCGCAATATATCTCGATGATCGGCGCGCACGTCATGGCCGTCAGCCATCTCAAAGGGCGGTCGTGGGGTTTCGATCAGGATATCGTCCCGTTTTCCGCCGACCCCGCCGACTACCCCGCTTACCACGGAGATCTGCCGCGCGGCCTCCGCATTGCCAATGACATTACTGCCAAAGCCCAAACCCTCATGTGGGATTTCCATCAGCAAGCCTTTGCCGGCATTCCCATTACGCTGCTCGGACGCAACCCAGACATGCCCGGCGTAAATCCCTCGCGCAACTGGGCAGAGCTCAAAGAGGCGCTCAGCCACCATCGCTTTTTCGTCCACACCGCGCACCCGCAGCTTGAAGATGGATACAACATGGCCACGCTTGAAGCCATGGCCGCCGGACTGCCTATTCTTGGCAACCCGCATCCCACCTCGCCCATTGAGCACGGCGTCAGTGGATTTCTGTCAGCCGATCCGGCTGAACTCCGCGCCTGCGCCCTGCGCCTGATTCAGGATCGCGAGCTTGCCCTCCGCATGGGAGAAGCAGCCCGCCAGGCGCTTATGCAGCAGTTTCCCGTGGACAAGTTTCGTACCGGCTTTCTAGCTTCCATTGAGCAGGCCCGCAATAAGTGGCTACAAAGGCGGGCGTAGAAACTTCTCCATGCAAGAGGGTGGAGCAGAGCCTGCCCTGAGCAACTGAGCGCCGCGAAGGCGTCGAATGGGCATTTATGCCTGCGTCCAGCTTGTAAACAAAGATAGCTGCGGCTTTTGCCGCTGAGGTTACGTCTTCTTATTGAAGTCCCCAGCCGGGGACGCCACAATCTGTAGCCGGGTACGGAAGTGTCCGAAACATAAACCAAAAGGACTCTTCTTCGCTGCCGCAGACCATACGCAGCAAAGCGGAGCGCGCTCTCCCCACCGCTTGAGTAGGAGGAGGGAACCTTGCGCTTCCTCGCTTCGTATCAGGGCACGGGCTTCAGCCGTGCCAAAAAATCTAACTTTTCAATCATTCCTTGCGCCGCAGGCTGCGCGCAGCAAAACGGAGCGCTGAAACTAACTGCGGTTGTGGCAGCTTGCGGGGAACCCCCTTTCAAGCAGTGGGCCTAGAAACTTCTTCATGCGAGAGGGTGGAGCAGAGCCTGCCCTGAGCAACTGAGCGTCGCGAAGGCGTCGAATGGGTATTTATGCCTGCGCCTAGCTTGTAAACAAAGATAGACGATTTCGCAGACAAAAAACTCCGCAAAACAGAAAAGCCACCTCATGGGTGGCCGCGCATTCAAAATTTAAGTTTGGCTCTGGCTCTGGATTTTGCCTTCTGCTTCTGCTGCTTCTGGGTTTTGTTTTTGCTTTTTTGCTCTTGGTTTTGCTCTGGTTTTTGGTTTTGCTCTTGCTTCTGAGCTTTTGCCTTTGATCTTGATTTTGCCAACTGCTAATGGCTAATTACTAACTACTGCCTTCCACACACACTTCTCCCCGCAGGGCTTCTGCCAAAATTCGCGCAGAAGGGTTCGCCGTGGGTGGAATCCACCAGACGGCGAAGAGTGCAGGCCTTTCAGGAACGCTAATATCTTCCATCCTCCGGAGCCGCTCCCGGTACAAGTTACTGAGCCATATTAGCGAAATTAGATCGAAGAGTCAACAAAAATCTATCGAAAATTTATACCACAATAACCCACGCCACAGCCCGCCCGCGTCCGCCAGCCATCCCCGCCATATTAATAACGTTAATTCGTTTTTAAGGCAGAGCCAATTTCAGGAATTTAGGGTTAATACTGCAAGAGGACTTTAGTCCTTTGCCGGCGTGCCGATACAACAAAGCATGTAGCCAGCGCTTGCGCCCGCGTTTTTCCCCAGCGCGGAGCAGAGTAGCTGCATCTTTATTACTGTGGAAAGGTGTTTACTTCGGTACTAGGCGAATTAACTTTGCACACCACAAAAAAATTCACTTAGTATCAAAAATAGGTGGATTTTCCGGTTCGTTTTCATCGGTTTAACTGGACGCGAACTTGAACTGGCAGTGCAACAATCAATTTCCCAGGTATCAGGTGGTAGTGACCCAATGAACTTTCGGCTCCGTCTCTTCGTCGTCTCTCTCTCGGCTTTAATTCTGTTCGCCCTGCCCGGCGCTGCATTCGCCCGGGCGGCCAGCACCACCACGACCAAGTCCAAAACCACTGGACACGTCACTGAAAACGCCCACGCGCAAAAACACATTGCCCGCCTGCGCCACCATCGCGGCGCAAGAAAGCATGTCGCGGCCAAGGCAACTGCCGCGCGACCTGCATCGGCCAAAGTGGCCCACGCTTCCATTGTCCGAACCAGCACGGCTCACGCAGCCACTCTGAAGACCGTTTCCCTGAAGACGACGGCTGGAACGCGCCGCAGCGTCCGCCGCCATGTGTATGTTGAGCGCTTTACCGGACATTCTTTTTCTGACGACAATACTGACGGCGACATCGTCGAGGGTGAAGATCCCGTGGTGCGCCAGGCTGCCATTGACGCTCTGGGTAACATGAACGGGACCGTCGTCGCCATTGACCCCACCAGCGGACGCATCCTGGCCATGGTCAACCAGAAGCTGGCCCTCAGCCAAGGCGCGCAGCCCTGCTCCACTATTAAGGTTGCCGTGGCGCTGGCCGGCCTGAGCGAAAAAGTTATTACTCGTGAGGAAGCCGTGAGCCTGGGCGGCCACGCGCAAATGAATCTCACCAATGCCTTGGCGCATTCCAACAACGCTTATTTTGAAGCCGTCGGACGTCGCCTGGGCTTTGAGCGCGTCAGCGCTTATGCTCATCAATTCGGGCTGGGCGAGCTTGCCGGATACAACATTACCGGCGAACACCTCGGCACTTTCCCCACCCATGAGCTGGACGCAAAGCTCGGTGGCGTCGGCAAAATGTGTTCGTTCGGTGAAAGCATCTCCATGACGCCCTTGCAACTCGGCGCTCTGGTCTCGGCCGTGGCCAACGGAGGCACGCTCTTTTACCTACAGCATCCAACTTCAGTCGATGAAGTCATCAACTATCAGCCCAAGGTAAAACGCCAGCTTGAGATTGGCCCGCTGGTTCCGGAAATTGCTGAAGGCATGACCGGCGCTGTTCAATACGGCACCGCCCGCAGCCTGCGCCTGAATTTTAGTGAAGCGCAAATCCTGGGCAAGACCGGCACCTGCTCCAAGGACGGCACGCGTTTTGGCTGGTTCGCTTCCTATGCTGATACCCAGTTCGGACACATTGTGACCGTGGTTTTTCTTGAAGGCGGACGCCCCACCTTCGGCCCAAAAGCCGCCGAAATCAGCGGCAAATTCTACCGCGGATTGTACGACCACAATTTCTTCACGCAGCGTCCGGCCACTTCCGCCAGCCGCGCAACGGGAGAGAAGACTCTCGGCGCTCAGCAGTAAGCTCCCATGCAGTAGCTTACGAAAAAACTCCGTGCCAAATATTCAAAAGAGGCGTTCATATTAGGACGCCTCTTTCTCTTTCTTAAAAGACATCGCACCATTCTCAAACCATCTCATCAATGGCTTTAGCCTTTGCTTTCCCTTGTGAAGTCTCGGTAAATTTTCCCTCTGTCCATCTACCCGCAAAAACTAAGTAGCAACACCGGCCAGCAGCGCTGCATCCATTTCCAGAGCAGCAGCTTGCGCCTTTCTGTTCCCCCGAGTTTTTCACTGCTGAATTCACACAGGAAGGTTCTATCTATGCGTTCGCATCATTTTATCCTTACGGCC
>DASXLK010000155.1:0-24642 GCA_036496365.1 Candidatus Angelobacter sp.
CCCAGCCGTCGACTGAACTCTGCAGTATCCATGCCGGTTCCAACAATGTTGAAGACCAGTATGTTCGTCCGGACCTTCTCGGATTCAATCTTGATGCCTTTGATCTCTGCCAGCCCCTCGGCCAGCAGACGGGCATTGTCATGATCTTCTTGCAACCGCGCAGGCATTTTTTCCAGCGCAATCAATCCTGCTGCCGCCAGCACGCCGGACTGGCGCATGCCGCCGCCCATCGCCTTGCGGAAGACGCGGGCTTTTTCGATGAAAGTCTTGCTGCCTACCAGCATCGATCCTACCGGCGCGCACAGCCCCTTGGAGAGGCAAAACATCACCGAATCAAACTTCTTTGCAACCTCAGCCACCGTCTTGCCCATGGCCGTTGCGGCGTTGAAGATGCGCGCTCCGTCCAGATGCACAGGCAAGCCGGCATTATGTGCACCGTCACAGATTTCATCAGCAACATCCTGCGGGAAGACCGTGCCACCGGACAGGCTTCCGGTGTTCTCCAATTCAATCAGCCCGGTCTGCGCGCGATAGTAAGCCGGTGGCGCGATCTTCTTCTTGATCTGCTCCCAGGTGATCACACCGTCTTCGCCATAAATGGTGCGCGGCTGGCAACCGGAAAACGCCGCTATGGTGGCCGACTCCATGTTAATGATGTGAGCGCGCTCCTCGCAGATCACTTCCTGCCCGTGGTGGGTATGGCAGCGAATGGCAATCTGGTTTCCCATGGTGCCGGAAGGCACAAAGAGGGCTGCTTCTTTTTGGAAAATGTGGGCAGTCCGCTCCGCCAGGCGATTCATGGTTGGATCTTCGCCATAAACATCGTCCGCAACTTCGGCCTCGGCCATGGCGCGGCGCATCTCCGGCGTGGGTTGCGTTACGGTGTCACTGCGCAGATCAATGGCGCGTTTTGTCTTGGCGGTTTCAGCGGCGGAAGGTTCGGACTGGGTCAAGTTCGGTGTCATAGTGGTCATGTTGATCTTAGTGGAGAGAATAAAGTGCTGCAATATTCTGCTGAATGCACCTTCGCAATTCTTGCTCTCTATTGGGGAATCGATGCATTACTTACGAGTCGCCATTCCGAGGCGAACATATGTTACGGCGAGTACCTTTCATAATGCATTTTGTGAAGCCGAGGAAACAGCCTGAGCTCAACCTCAAGCTGACAAATGCGGCTTAGTGGCTGCGGCTTCGGTAAGGCGTCTGGTAAAAAGAAAAATCTTTAAGGGACGAAAGAGGGTATAGAAACTCTCATTGGTCTAGCAGGATGGAATATCTAGTAGGATTGAAAATCTGTCAGGATCGAAAATTTTACGCCCTCGTTTCCGCTGGCTGATCCGATATGAACCTGGCAAAAACTTCGTTCGACAACAACCGTCCTCGTGGCGTTAACTGAATGGAATTTTCTGATTGCTGCAGCAGATCGTCTTTCATTAACTCAGCAATGATGGCTTGGTGGTGATCAGAGATACTGCCAAACTCTTTCTGCAACTCTTTTATATTCACGCCGCTGTTCAACCGGAGTCCCAGAAAGAATCTTTCTTCCAGTGCCTGCTCTCTGCCTATCGCATTCGCCTGCCACTTCGGCGCAATAAAAAAACCATCGTAGTCGTCGGTCGTAGCCAGTCTCACATTTTCAGTTCCCTGCCCGCTTGCGCGATCGTCGGTCTTGGCCGGCAACATGCTATGCGCGTCCACGCCAAAGCCGAGATAAGGTTGGCGCGTCCAATATTTCAGGTTATGGCGGGATTCAAATCCCGTGCGGGCAAAATTGGAAATCTCATATTGCTTGATGCCGGCTGCGTTCAGCCGTTCGCAGGCCAGTTCATAAAAGTCGGCGGTCAAATCATCATCTGGAACAAAGTGAGCGTGGTACTTGGTACCTCCGGCCATCAGCTCACGACCCAGGCGCGAATCCTCATCCACCTCAAGCATGTATATGCTTACATGCGGCGCGCCGGTGGCAATGGCCTGCTCCACAGAATATTCCCAGCTCTCGCGCGTCTGGTGCGGCAATCCGGCGATCAGGTCAACATTGATATTGCTGATCCCCGCTTGGCGCAGCCGCTCGATATCACTCAGAGTCTTCTCACGTGTATGCAGCCGCGCCACGGAAGCCGCTTCTTTATCAACGAACGACTGTACGCCCAGGCTCACGCGATTTACGCCGCATGCTACCAGCGTTTCAATGACGGAATCACTCAGCGTGCCAGGGGCGCACTCAACAGTGATTTCAGCCTGCATGGCGATGTTAAATTCCTGCTTCACCGCAGAAAATAGCCTCTTCAGATCTTCCGCGGGCAGCAGGCTTGGCGTGCCGCCTCCCAGATAAATTGTATCCGCGGTTTCAGGGACCACTGCGCCTAGTTTGTCCGCGTAGACGCGAATCGAGCGGATATCCTCGCCCACGCGCTCCACGTAGCGCCCCATCTGCCCTGCGGAGAATACCCCGGAGGCAAAGTTGCAATAAGTACACTTGGACCGGCAAAACGGGACTGAAATGTAAATACCTGAATCCATAGAATTGTTAAGAGGCGCGTACGCGACGCATAAATCCTGCATCAATTATAGAATCCTCGTATGCTCAAACGCGCTGTTATTACAGGCATGGGCGCCGTTAGCCCCAACGGAATCGGAAAATCGGCTTTTTGCCGCGCCATCCTTGATGGAAAAAGCGGCGTAAAGCTTATTACTCGCTTTGATACTTCTGATCTTCCAGTCAAGATCGCCGGCGAAATACAAGACTTCAACGAACTTAACTGGATCGAAGCCAAAGAGCGTAAACACGTCTCGCGGAGCGTGCCGCTGGCCGTGGCTGCGTCCACCGAGGCGCTGAAAGACGCCGGGATTGATCCTGAAAAAATGTCTCTCGAAGAGAAACGCGAGATTGGCGTTGTTCTGGGCACGGGCGGCGGGGCGGGCGATTTTACTGACGCGCAATATCAAATGTATTACAGCGGCAAGGTCAAGCAGATTAGCATTTTCAGCATTCCCAGCGGGACCATGGGCACTATGCCGAGCGAAGTGAGCATGCGCTTCGGCTTTCGTGGGCTGAGCCACGTGATCACCAGCGGCTGCACTTCTTCGACGGACGCAATTGCTTACGCCACGCGCCAACTCCAGTTGGGCACTTTGCCCATGATGCTTGTGGGCGGAGTTGATTCGCCATTATCGTGGGGCATCCTGAAGGGCTTTACGTTTATGCGCATCATGACGGAATCGTGGAACCACGAGCCGGAGCGCGCCTCGCGGCCTTTTAATCTTGATCGCGATGGTTTTGTGGTGGCGGAAGGCTCATGGATGTTTGTGCTGGAAGAATACGAACACGCTAAAGCGCGCGGCGCGCATATTTATGCAGAGATCGCCGGCTACGGGTCTACCTGCGAAGCCTTTCACCGCGTGCGTTTGCAGGAATGCGGTGAAGAGCCGGCGCGTGCGATTCAACTCGCGATGAAGGAAGCTGGCATTGGCCCGCAGAATGTTCAATACGTGAACCTGCACGGCACCTCCACTAATTTGAATGATCGTATTGAAACGCGCGCGCTCAAGCTTGCACTGGGCGACCATGCGTATAAAGTCCCAATGTCTGGATTGAAATCACAGATTGGGCATCCGCAGGGAGCATGTGGCGCAGCGGGCGTGGCGGCGACGCTAATTGCCATGCAGCACAACCAGATTCCTCCCACCATCAACCTGGAAAAGCCTGATCCTGACTGCGACCTGGATTACGTTCCGGAAGTGGGCCGCGCCGCGCAGATTGAGCACGCCGTGTGTAATTGCATAGCCTTTGGATCGAAAAACTCAGCGCTGGTGCTGAGAAGGGTGAGCTAGCACCAACCTTAAATAAATCGCCATCCCCGAGAGCCGTAAGCTCACGCGCGTTGGCATCAGCGCGTAAGCAGGATCGAGGGAACTTGCGTTTCATCTTTGACCAACAAAGCGCAAGGTCCCTCACTCCTATTCGGACGCTGATGAAGGCGCGCCCTCATTGACGGAGTTCGGGATGACGAAATTTTTGTTACTGTAATCACTACTAATCCCCCACACTCAAGATATTGCAGAGGCCCTGCGCATGAACTGGAATGCCGAAATTATTCGCGTTGCAGCCAACAGCATCAACTTTGAAGTTGCCACCATGGGCGCGGGAGAGCGCCTTGCGCTGTGCCTGCACGGTTTCCCTGAGCACGCCTACTCCTGGCGACATCAAATGCCGATGCTGGCGAAGCTGGGTTATCGTGTGTGGGCGCCCAACCTGCGCGGCTATGGCAATACCGACTCTCCGCGCGAAGTCTCGGCTTATAAAACGCGCACGCTGGTGGAAGATGTGGCTGCGTTGATCAAGGCGGCCAACGCTAAAGAAGTTGTTCTGCTCGCCCATGACTGGGGTGGAGCGCTGGCCTGGTCACTGGCCATGGACAAACCGCAGCTCATTGACCGGCTGGTAATCCTCAACCTGCCTCATCCGGCATGCTTTGCGCGGGAGCTGCGACGGCCTGAACAGCTCATGAAATCCTGGTACATGTTTTTCTTTCAGCTCCCCTGGCTGCCGGAATTTTTGCTGGGACGCAATCACGCCCGCGCTACCTCCGGCATCATTCGCGGAAGCTCGCGCAATCCTGCCCGCTTTCCTGATGAAGCTTTGGAAGTCTATCGCGCTAACGCTGCCCGTCCCGGCGGACTCACTGCCATGCTCAACTGGTATCGTGCTCTCATGCGCGGCGGAGGTATGAAGCGTTTTCGAGGCGGCAATGTCCCCGTCATCAATATGCCCACGCTTTTTCTCTGGGGTGATGCTGATTCGGCGCTCAGTCTGCGCACAACCGTGGGCACGGAAAAATATGTATCGAACCTGACATTCCGTGTTTTTCCGGGCGTCTCACACTGGATACAGCAGGAAGCTCCGGAGGCCGTGAATGCGATGATTGAAGCCTGGCTCAGCGGGCAGAAGGTACCGAAATATTCCGAGCTCAACTTTCCCGCACGCTAAATCACTGAATCTTTTCCTCTGCATCTTTTACTCTGCTCAAGCACTCAAATATGGTCTTTTGGCGAGCGCAATTTGTGGCTTCTGCTTGCTTTAGAATGGATGCAGGATGGCGCAGGAAGAAGAGGTACTTGGCAAAGCGTATGACAGCCGGCTGATGAAGCGGCTGCTGGGATATCTGCGGCCTTATAAGTGGCAAGTGGTGATTGCGCTGATGGCGATTGTGCTGAAGGCCGGCGCTGATGTGCTTGGACCTTTCCTGACCAAGACCGCCATTGACAAATATCTTTCTTCAGCCAGCGGGGGCAACCATACTTTTCTTGATGGCATTCTGAGTTCGCGTCCGCTGGTGGGCATTGCCGAGCTCGGCGCATTTTATTTTGCTCTGCTCCTGATCGGCTTTGGCCTGGATTACACACAAATTTATTTAATGCAGTGGACCGGACAGAAAGTAATGTTCGATCTGCGCAGCCAGATTTACCGCCACCTGCAGCACATGCACATTGGCTTCTTTGATAAGAACCCCGTTGGCCGCCTGGTGACGCGCGTTACCTCTGACGTTGACGCACTGAGTGAAATGTTTACCAGTGGCGTGGTGGCGATCTTTGAAAACGTCTTTGTGCTGGCTTTTATTGTGGCCATCATGCTGCGGATGAAATGGTGGCTCGCGCTCATCACTTTTGCCGTGCTGCCCTTTATATTCTGGGCGACGATGGTCTTCCGCAAATCGGTACGCGACTCTTACCGCCGCATTCGCACGGCCATTGCCCGCATCAATTCATATTTGCAAGAGCACGTGACCGGCATGGTGGTGTTGCAGCTTTTCAATCGTGAGAAGCGCGCCTACCACAGCTTTGACAAGGTCAACGCCCAGCACATGGACGCGTATAAAGACGCCATTCTGGCGTATGCGCTCTACTATCCGGTGGTGGAAATTCTTTCCAGCGTGGCCATTGCGCTGGTCATCTGGTTTGGAGGCATGGGCATTCTGCGCGGCGCCGTGACCATTGGGATATTGACGGCCTTCATGCAGTACGCGCAACGCTTCTTCCGCCCCATCCAGGACCTGAGCGACAAATACAACATTCTTCAGGCAGCCATGGCGTCCAGTGAGCGTGTGTTCAAGCTGCTGGATACGCCGATTGAGATTGTCTCTCCGGCGCAGCCGCAAATTGCGCAAGGCGCGGGACGCATGGAGTTTGATCACGTATGGTTTGCTTATCGCAAGCTGGAAGCGCCCGACGCAGTGCCAGCTACGAGTAATGGTGATGCGGCCAAGGCTGAAGCTTACGATTGGATCCTGCGCGATGTGTCATTCACCATTGAGCCGGGAGAAACGGTCGCAATTGTGGGCCATACCGGCGCGGGCAAGACAACGATTATTTCACTGCTCATGCGCTTTTACGATATTCAAAAAGGCGCGATTCGGATTGATGGCGTCGATATCCGCGAGATGGATTTGAACGATCTGCGCCGACGCTTTGGCGTGGTACTGCAAGATCCATTTCTCTTCAGCGGAACGATTGAGAACAATATCCGCCTGGGCACCGAGTGGATTACCGACGAACAGATTCTTACCGCCGCGGAAAACGTGAATGTGGCGGATTTTGTGCGGTCACTGCCAGAGGGATTTAAGTCTCCGGTGCTGGAGCGCGGCAGCACCATGAGCACCGGCCAGAAACAGCTCATCTCATTTGCGCGCGCGCTGGCGCACAACCCAAAAATTCTTGTGCTGGATGAAGCCACCTCCAGCGTGGACACCGAGACTGAAATCCGCGTGCGTGAAGCGCTGACGCGCATGGTGGAAGGCCGGACGTCGGTGATTATCGCGCATCGGCTTTCTACCATTCAGCGGGCCAACAAAATTATCGTGATGCACAAGGGGCAGGTGCGCGAGGTCGGCTCTCATCAACAGTTGCTGGTCCAGCGCGGTATTTACTGGAAGCTCTATCAGCTCCAGTACAAAGACCAGGAGCTTGGGGTGGAACAGCCGCAAGTAGGGGCGGATGACTAGGGCGTAGATCGAGCATCGACATCGGGTCATCGGGACATCTGTTTTATCTAAAATCCCGAGCGTAGCGAGGGATCCCTATAGTCACGAAGACCAGTTGCGCAGAAACTAATCACCCTTCCCGCCATCTCGGCTATGATGCCAGCAGCATGAAACTTCTTTTCGCCGCCGCCTTGGTCTTGAGCCTTATTGCCATTTGTACTCCGCGTGCCAACGCACTTGCCTCCGAACAAACGGCCCAGCAGATTGCCTGCAACGGCGGGCACTACGAATACCTTCTCTATGCGCCAGACTCTAATGCTGCGCCGGACTCTGCGACAAAGAAGACTGCAAGCGCGCCACGCGCGGCCATAATGATTCTGCACGGCGCAGGCGACCACGCTGTCTCCTTCATCGAGACATGGAAGGCCTTTGCGCAAAAGGAAAATGTGGTGATTCTTGCGCCGGAACTTCCGCGCAAACTGGAATTTGAGGCCGTTGCACCGGCTGTCTTCCGCTGCGTGGTGCAGCACGCGTCAACGCTGGTTTCGCTTGATCCCCGGCAGATTTATCTCTTCGGACACTCCATGGGCGGCTATCTGGCCTATGATGGCGCAATGTTCTGCTCAGACCTGTTTGCCGCCGTGGCGGTGCACGCCATGGGTATTGATCCGGAGTATGACGGCATTGTCAAAAATGCCACGCGCAAAATTCCCATCAAAATCTATATTGGCGACCGTGACCCGCTGGTGCCTCTGACGGGAGTCCGCCGCACGCGAGATATGCTGTTGCACGCAGGCTTTCCGGTGGAATACAAAGAGCTCCCCGGTCATGACCACAACTATTATCTGCTGGCCGATCAGGTGAATGCCGATGCGTGGAAGTTTTTTGGAAAGCATCGGCTGGGGTAGAGCGATGCGAGTGATCGGAAGAATTATTTTCTCTGAAATCCCGGGCTGGCGAGCAAGGGATGTCTAATAACGGGTTCTCGTTGGTCTCGGCGTCTGTGCAGTGTTAGGTCACAAACCGTAAAAACCAAAACCCCGGCTTTTGGCCGGGGTTCGAGTTAACCTACAACTTCTTTGCTAACGCATTTATTGCATTAATGATTGCAATTACGTGAACTGCAATAGCTGCATATTTCAGGAATGTTTTCATGCAATGCCAACCTTTCTGAATGGACCGAAGTCCAATCCCCCCGGCATTGCTTATGCAGCTAGTCATTATGTTTCCAGATCAGTTTAAAGTTTGTCAAATTTCGTAGGATCGATTTTCAATGAGTCAGGAACCTCAAACGGTTCCGCACCGAAAATGTCATACGGGTCTTTTTCCCTCGCATAGCGCTTCTTGAGCCGCTGAACAGTATTATTGTGGTAAGAAAGTAGCCAACGGTGTTTTTCAATAACGCCTTCGTCCTCGTCAGTTAAACTCATTATTCGTCTCTCTACCGCGTCCTTATGTGCCTGCAAAGTGTTTATCAGATTTACTGGCTTGTTCTGAATCACAAAAAGACCATCGACCGCTGCACCGAAGAGATAATCAATAAAGAACTTGCCATCATCGTCCCTGTGGAGGTATTCAGGCCAAAGAGAGCCCCCTCTATGGTGGTCTGCTTTCTCGAACACGTCAGAGCCTATTACTATTCGCGGTGGACCGGGTTTCTCCTTCTCCAACTCATAAGCCCGGATCAGAGCGGGGCCAAAAAGAATATCGTCATCAATTTTCTTGTCCGGTTCCATGGCAATTGAACCCATTGAGATTGCGCCCCGAACCAAAAACTCTGTTCTGCAGACTAAATCAATTTGAATACTGCACAAATATAAAAACTCCCACTGGCATAAAGAAAAATAATTCGTAGCCGTATCGGCGTAAGTCGCCCTCACGGTTAAATCAGAAAAATTGAAAGCGCGAAAAATAGATATTGGTAATGGACTGCCGTCTTCATGAACTACTCGCCCTCCGCGTCCCGTTTCTTTTTTTAGGTGACGGAGGAGATTCAGGATTTCGGAGAAAAGATGGGCATCGGTGATTGATTTTTCAATCAGTTTTTTGAATCCGAGCACATCAATGTAAGCAAGAAGAGCTTCCCGATAAAAGTTATCCCGCATAAATATCACTCATTAAACTTTCATCCCCAACAATCAATTCCGCAAATGGACAGAATCTTGTGATGGTAGCCCCGAAGAGCAATATGTGGAAGTTTTTGGAAGGCGTAGGAGATGCGTGAGCCCAGAGACTGGACGTTACAGTCCTAATTGAAGTAACCCAACAAAACAGAGTAATTTAAACCTTGCAATAGCAAACAAAAAGCGATAATATTTCTAATTGATCTTATCGATCTGAGCCGCCATGTTCTTTGAAAATTGAATATCAGCGTGAGCGACAAGCCTGCTTTGTTAGCTGTTATTAACCAAAGAGTAAAAATCGCGATCAGCACGGCGGAAAAATTGAACGCGATTGAGGGCTGAAACGAGGCCAGAAAGAAGCTTCGACCGTCCGGTGACCGTTCGGTCGAATTGCAGTTAAGCTTTTGTTTGCAACAAAACGCTTATGCCCGGGTGGGATCGGTGGAAAAATTTACTAGTTGGTTAACTTTTCGCAGAAAGCTTTTTCCGCAAAGGACGCGGAAGAAATAACTCATGATTGGCGTGTTTCGCGTGTTCTTTTGCGGCTGAAAGCTCTCGGTTAAGCTAAGGATTGCAGAAAAGAGCTTCTCGTTACAATAGGGTTCCCTCGCGTACGCTCGGGATTAAACAAAAAGCAATGAACTTCCTACTCTCTGCCGGTGAAGCCTCAGGCGATACGTACGGCGCGCAGCTTGCCGAATCGCTGCGTCAGCTTGCGTCTTCCTCCCAGCAACCGGCCCCAACATTTTTTGGCATGGGCGGAGAAAAGATGCAGGCCGCCGGATGCGAGCTGCTGGTCCATGCCAATGAAGTTGCCGTGGTAGGGCTGGTGGAAGTTTTGACGCATCTGCCGGGAATACGGCGGCGGTTTAAGCATCTGGTGGCGGAGGCCACGCGGCGCAGGCCGGACGCCGCCATCCTGATCGACTTCCCCGATTTCAATCTGCGGCTGGCGCGCGAGCTGCACCGGCTGGGCATTCCGGTGTTTTATTTTGTGAGCCCGCAGATATGGGCCTGGCGCACGGGGCGCGTGAAGCAGATCAAGCAATACGTAAAGAAGATGATTGTGATCTTCCCCTTCGAGCAGGAATTTTACCGGCGGCACGGCGTGGAAGTGAGCTATGTGGGGCATCCGCTGGCGTATGTGGCGCCGCCGCTGATTTCGCGGGAAGAGTTTGCCGCACGGCATGGGCTTGACGCAAGGAAGCAATGGATCGCTCTGCTGCCGGGCAGCCGGCGGAAGGAAGTCCGGCTGAATCTGCCGGCGATGTTACAGGCCGCATTACTTTTGCAAAACCAGCTTTTGCAGAACGGGCTCTGGCAAAAAGAAGGCGGCGATTTTGAGTTTGTGCTGCCGGTGGCGTCCACACTGAGCCAGGAATGGTTGCGTGAACAGATAGCTCTTGCAACGCCGATGCAAAATGCCTCAGCGGCTAAAGCCGGAGTTATTACAGGCTTTCAACGCAGGCCTGAAGGCCTGCTCCACCCCGCTTCGGAAGGCAGTGGAGAAAAAGCTGCTGCAACCAACAGAGAGCGCGCTCCTTTCATCGCCCTCACTGACAATGCACGCGCCTCCCTCATGCACGCCCGCGCCGCTGTTGTCGCCAGTGGCACGGCCACGGTGGAAGCTGCGCTTTCCGGCACGCCGTTTGTTGTGGTCTACCGGCTCGCGCCGCTCACATGGTTTCTGGGCCGACGGCTGGTCAAACTGGACACGTTTGCCATGCCCAACCTGATTGCGGGCAAGAAAATTGTCCCGGAGTTGATACAGTCTGGCTTCACCGCAGAGACGGTATTTCAGGAACTGAAAGCCATTATCCCGAATGGTTCGGCACGCTACCAAATGCAGGATGCCCTGAAAATGGTGCAAGAGCGGCTGCGTGACAGCCACAAAATTGAAGACGGCCTGGAAATTAATCTGCCAGCGCTACGCGCGTCACGGGAGATATTGGAATCGCTTAAGAAATAGCGGTGGCCAAAGCGGGATAAAGTGCCGCTTCATCCCACTATTTCTGCCGCAATCGGCAAATTGGGCGATTACGAACACGAATTCGGCACGTCCTGTATCCTTAGTTGTTGATGTAAAAGCAGCTTTTTCAGGAAAATTTACATCCAACTGGATACCATTCAGCAGCTTATTGGAGAAATACATGCAAATCGCAACTCTGCGACGTGCCTTGTTTTTCATTGGCATGGTCGCATGCCTCTGCTTCCCGGCCATAGCGGCCGACCGTTCACGCATTAAAGCCGAGGACTATGTGATTGACGCGGAGATCGTCCCCCGTACCCACCGCCTTACGGCGCGCGCCAAAGTGAAATTTACGGCGCTGGACGACGTGAACTTTGCCAGCTTTGAGCTGCACAACGGCCTGCGTGTAACCAAAGTGACGGATGAAAAAGGCAAGCCGCTGACCGCGGAACGAGTGACGCAGGACAGCTCCATCCGCATCAGCTTTCCCAACACCATGACCAAGGGCAGCAGCACCACGCTGACCTTTGATTATGAAGGCGCGCTGGCCACTGGCGATGACAGTCCGGTGGATGGGCTGAAGCTGGCTTATATTGGCGAAGACGCGATTTATCTTCTTTATCCGGGACGCTGGTTTCCGGTGACCAATTACGGCATTGACCGCTTTACCGCCGCTATTAACGTAACTGTTCCTACCGGAATCACCGTGGTCGGCAGTGGCAGCACCACAGCCACCAAGCCCGCAGCGGCAGGTAAGACTACTTCTTCATTCAGCTGGCAGAAACCCAGCTTTCCGGGAACGATTGTGGCCGGCAACTTCCAGGAGACGGCATTTGGCAGCATCAAGATTTATTTTGGCGCCAGCACAAAACAGCTGGCCCCGGCCTATGCAGACACCGCAAACAAAGAGCTGGAATTTTTCACGCAACAATACGGGCAGGCACCCGCCGGCGGCAACCTGAAAATAGTTGAAATCCCGGATGACACGGTGCCCATGTGGTGGGCCCCGGAAATGGCCATTCTGGCGACGCGCAACGTCACGGAAAAAACTAACTACCGCCTTCTGGCCGATTCCATTGGACACCAATGGTGGGGCGCAACCGTGAGTCCGGCCAGCAAAGATGACTGGTGGCTGATGGATGGCGGCGCACGCGACGCCGAGATGCGCTATGTGCAAGGCACAGCGGGCGAACAGGCTTTTGAAGATGCGTCGCGGGATATGGCCGTGGGCGCGCTGGCTTATGACACAACGCCGCTCGGCAGCATCGGCAAGCTGGATACTTTCTCTCCGCAGTTCCAGGCGCTCGTCACAGACAAAGGCGGCATGATCTTCCACATGCTGCGCTGGGTGATTGGCGATGAAGCGTTTGACAAGAGCGTGAAAGAATTCATGGCGCAGTTTGCCGGCAAGGCAGCCACCGTGACTGACTTCCAGACAATCGCCGAGAAGAATTACGGCCAGAAGCTTACGGCGTTCTTTGCGCAATGGGTAGATGGCACGGGCGCGCCTGAATTCAAGATGAAATACACTGTCTATCGCGTGAAAAAAGGCTTCCGCGTGGTGGGCGAAGTAACACAGGACCTTGATCTCTTCCGCATGCCGCTGGAATTGAAGATTGATACAGATGGCCAGACCGAGACCAAGCGCATTGAAGTGGTGGGCACGGATTCCGCTTTTGCCATTGAGACTTTTGGCAAACCGCGCCGGCTGATACTTGATCCGAATAACTGGGTGCTTAAAAATTCCGGCGATTTGAAAGTGCGTGTGGCAATCCGCCGCGGCCAGGAGCTTACCGCGCAGGGCAATCTCTCTGAGGCGCTTACCGAGCTAAACAAAGCGCTGGAAGTAAACAAGAACAGCTCACTGGCCCACTATCGCATTGCCGATATTTTCTTCATGCAGCGCAACTATCAGTCTGCGGCAAATGAATTCCGCGAGTCACTCAATGGTGATGGTGATCCGCGCTGGACTGAAGTCTGGAGCCACATTATGCTGGGCAAGATCTTTGACACTACCGGCCAGCGTGAGCGCGCGGTGAATGAATACCGCCAGGCCATCCAGACAGGCGATCCCACGCAGGGCGCAATGGACGAAGCCCGGAAATATCTGGAAAAGCCTTACGAACGCGAACGCCGGCCGAACGGGAACTAAAAGCTTTTAACCACAAAGGACTGCAGGAACACGGAGTAATTGCAGTTTAAAACCTTGGTGGATTTTTGTGTTCTTGAGTGGTTTACGATTTTGGCCAACTTCACGAGAGCGTCCGTTGTCTCTGATTAAAAATTAACCATGCCTAAAACCAAGCAGCCGAACCCGGTATTTGCGGGAATTCGCGCAATGATTATGAAAATTCCGCGCGGCAAGGTTTCCAGTTATGGCGCAGTTGCTGCCGCTGCGGGCTATCCCAGAGGCGCAAGGTTAACGGTTCGTGCTCTGAGCCACGCACATGGACTGCCGTGGCATCGCGTGGTGGCCGCCGGAGGCAGAATTGCCACACCCAGCGAGCATGCGCTGGATCAGCGCTTTCGTCTGGAAATGGAAGGCGTAAAATTCAGCGGAAGAAAAGTCCGCATGGCAGAGTTTGAGCATCAATTTGCACGGAGTACCAAGAAAACTGCAAAGAAATCCATCACTACCGGCAAAAAATCGGCGCTGCACAAAAAGACCAGAAAATAATTCGTGTTCACGCGCAATTCGTGGCTCAATGATTTTTCGCACATCAACAAAAAGGCCACCCTTGCGGATGGCTTTAAATCGCTAGCACTTGGAGCTTTTTACGCAGCCGCCACGGGCGACATAGTCCGTTGCGCAGCCTGGTGGATGAATTTCTTCATCACATTGGCCCACATCACTTTTTTGCGGGCAGCGCTTTCTTTTACTGTGCGGCCTTGGGCAAACATTCCCAGCAGCGCTTTCATCTTGAATACGCGCAACAGGGCAACATCTGACTGGTTGACGTTATAGGAATCAATGAAATTGTCCTGGATTTGCGCGGTAATGGTGCGGTTGCAGAAAGGATATTTCTCCAGCGCCTCCACTGAAGCCAGGAACGTGGCCAGATCCTCAAAAGAGTTGCCCCGGCGTTTCATATGCGCGAACTCACAGAAGCCAACTCCGTTGTCAGTAACCACAACATTGAGCGGAGAAAAGTCAGAAAGTACAGCTGAACTGGGCAGAGTCTTGCGGTTGCGGGCCAGTGCGGTTTGCGCTCCGTTCAAAATAAGGTGCACGGAATCGTCGTCCAATCCCTCTTCCTTGCAACTGGCACAAAGTTTTTCGAGGCTGGCAAGTAGAGCGCGTCCATCAAAAGGCTCTGGCGCGTCGGCTGTGGCTTTGTGGAAACCCCTGAGCCACTCTCCGGTACGCTGCGCCACCAGGGCGATGCTGCCATTGTCGGCAAATCCGGGCAAAAGCGCCGCTTTCATAATGATGGATTGCACCGGCAAGCCGGACACTTTATCTGTAACAACAGCGCCCATTTCGCTGAAGTCACCCAGTACGCGGGGTATTCCATCCAACTTTTTCTTGGCTGTAAGCGCCTGATTTACGTGTTGAAGATTGGCATTCTCCTGTCGAGCAACGCTCTTGGCGCTGCCAGCAACCTTGCCAGCACGATATACCTTGATGGCTACTCGTTCACTGCCTTCGGCAAAATCCATGCAGGCGTCATAAATAAAGTGGTCATTCTTGGGAGTATGCCCAACAACTCGCAAACTTTTGCACTCCCCCCGCTTTGGATAATGCGTTGCTGCTTGATTGCGCAAATCAATAAGAATCTGGTCCAAAACCGTTTCAGCCATCAATGCTCCCTGGATCGTTCAAAAGATCGTTCAAAAATAGTTTTCCAACCGAGACGCGCTCCAAGTTGCGGATGCGCTCGGCAGTTTTCAAATTGGTGTATTTTGGTTTCGACAGCAAACTGACGAAACGGCAGGCACCCAGGTAAAGGCATTTTAAGGGCCATCTCTGGAACACTCATTGCTGCATTAAGTGCTTATTACTTAATAGCTTACAAGAGATTAAACAGAGTGGCTCTTCGGCGTGAGTACCCACGTACCTATATTCGGAACAGAGAGGGGCAGAAAGCCCGTTTTCAGAGGGAAATCACCTGGTATCAACCTAGTAAAAGAGGTACTTTCTCCACTTGGTATCTGACCGGCCGATCATGCGCATGATGTGCCGACTCGTGTGGAGTGTAAACGGCCTTGGCTCTTTGAATAACTTCATGTCCGTCTCATGCAGCAAACGATTGCCCTTACGCCGATTGCAAGGATGGCAGCAGGCCACCAGATTTTCCCATGTGGAAGAGCCATTGCGTGAGCGCGGGATCACATGATCCAGAGTCAGATCACTGGATGACAGAAGAACGCCGCAGTACTGGCAGGTATTGCGGTCACGCAGGAGAATATTTTTGCGCGACAGGGCGCGCGTCTGATGCGGGATACGCCGATACTCCAACAGACGAATTACTGACGGCACACGCATGGCCAGGCGAGCGGCATGGAGGAAACTTCCATTTTCTTCTTCAGGCATGGCCAGCCCTTTCAATACCAGCACAATGGCGCGGCGCGCGGCGCAGATATTAATGGGCTCATAGGACGCATTCAAAACCAGCACCGGCGTCTGCATAACCACGTTCTTGCGCGGCTTGGGTGGCTGTGGCGGCAGATCGCCATGATGGCGTTTGGTTCTTCTGTCCCTTTCATGCATGGCCCTGGATTCCTCCCGCTGGAGCAGCAGCTTTTCTTATCAGCACGCTCTCAACTTCTTTAGTGGCCCGCGCTACCGTGGCCACAAAAACCTCTTCCGCGCCTGCCCGGCGCAAAACCCTGGCGCATTCACCCGCCGTGGTGCCCGTGGTCATTACGTCATCCACAATCAGAATGCTGCGGCCTTTTACTCGCTCCGGCCTCAGTACCTTGAAAGCACCGCGCACGTTTGCGCGGCGTTGATGCCGCGTAAGCCCGGTTTGCGAAACAGTATCGCGCGTCCGGACGAGAATAGCTGTATCCAATTGGATGCTTCTGGCACTCTGAAAGTCCAGAAAAGCTCGCGCAATGGCCTCAGCCTGATTGAATCCGCGCGTCTGCCTCTTGCCTGTCCACAATGGAACCGGAATCACAATGAGTGAATCCGGCAGCGCCATCTCTGCCGTGGCCTGGTGAAGAAGACGTCCCAATAGCTTCCCCGCCGGTCTGGCTCCCTGATATTTGAAAAGATGGATCACATCACGCAGCGCGCCTTCATATGCGCCAAACGCCACCGCCCGGCGAAAGCGCGGCTCGGCACGGCGGCACATTCCACACAGTGGGCCATCTCCAGTGTTCACAAAGCTGCTGAACAATTTCTCACCACAGATGCGGCAGAGCAGGCCATCCATGGGCACAATTTGCGTCAGACATGGCTCGCAGACTGGAAGACTCGCAATCGATGTAAGAGGAAAATGGCAGATACGGCAGTCAGAGGGAAATAAAATCGCAAACAGGCTCTCAGCAGCGGCTTTGATCGCGATTCGCGCCGACTTGCGCGTGAAGTGCGCTCGCTGCGGAGTTATGAGAGCCGGACTTAGGTCATCAATACTGAAGACGACCCTCCTTAAAAAAACCTGCCTAGAAGGATGTGCTCAAGCCAGAGTATAGCTTTGTTGCTGGCCGGAAGCAATGAAAAGGTATGTGAAAGATGAGTTAAAGAACCGCCGTGATCGGATCAAAACCTACCGCGGAGACACGGAAGCACGGAGAAAACTGAAACTAGAACCAACCCCTTACCACGGATCAACACGGAAGAAACTGATTTACACGGATTTTTTTTAAGATTGAACCTATCGTCTCAGCTAATTTGCTTGACCTGAATTCAATTCGTGTTCATTCGCGTTGATTCGCGGCCAAATAGTTTTGCCGATCAGTGAAAATCCGTGTGATCAGTGTTCATCCGTGGTAAGGGGTTAATTTTCCGATGTCGGCGATCTCGTTGCGATCCCGGCGATCACGGCGATTTGTAACAACCCCTTCCAATGTGCTAACTTGCCCCTCGATTCATCTACGCAAATTCAGTGGAGGAACCTGTGGCCGAAACAGTAACCGCGAGTGTTGAGGATCCAAAATTCCAGCCTTATGTGCCGGCAGATGAAGAACGTCCGGAGCTTACATTCAGAGCCGTATTTTTCGGCGGATTATTTGGAATTTTATTTGGCGCGGTTACCGTATATGTTGGCCTGCGCGCCGGACTTACAGTATCGGCCTCCATTCCTATTGCGGTGCTTTCCATCAGCGTGCTTCGCGCGCTAGGAAAAGCCAGCATTCTGGAAAACAACATTGTTCAAACTGCCGGTTCGGCCGGTGAATCCGTGGCCGGCGGCGTCATCTTTACCCTTCCAGCGCTGATCTTCCTGGGCTTTCCTCTGGAATATGCGCGGATTTTTCTTCTGGCCTTTATCGGCGGCTGGCTCGGCGTCCTCTTTATGATCCCTTTGCGCCGTCAGCTGATTGTCAAAGAACACGGCAACCTGCTTTACCCTGAAGGAACAGCCTGCGCTGACGTTCTCATCGCCGGCGATAAAGGTGGATCATTTGCCGGACGCGTATTTGCCGGACTGGGATTCGGCGCGCTTTACACTTTCTTTCAAAACGAATTCATGTTCAAGGTCTGGCCCAGCACACCGACCTATACGCCCAAGTGGTATCCCGGTTCTTCTGTACGGGCCAACACAACTTCTGAATATCTCGGCGTCGGCTACATTATTGGACCGCGCATTGCCGGCGTCATTTTTGCTGGTGGCGTCTTCGCGTGGCTGGTGGTCATGCCAGCGATCAAATTTTTTGGATCGCATGTTACAGGCACCATTTTCCCCGGCACCATGCCCATTGCTGACATGAGTCCTGACGACATTTATCGCGCCTATATACGTCCGATGGGCGCAGGGGCCGTGGCTGCCGCTGGATTGATCACGCTCATGCGCACAATTCCAACCATCATCAATGCGTTGCGCGCTGGTGCAAAAGACCTGGCCAAAGGCGCAGCGGGCGCAGCCGGTCTGCGCCGCACAGACAAAGATCTAAACCTGAAATGGGCTTTGCTGGGCTCTCTGGTGCTGATGATTCTCATGTGGGCCCTGCTTACGTTCAAGCCCATCCTGCATGCTGAAACCTCGGCAGGTAACAATATTCTGGCGGCAATTCTGGTGGTGATCTTCGGATTTCTTTTCGTCACGGTTTCTTCCCGCATCACCGGGCTCATCGGCAGCTCATCCAACCCCATTTCAGGCATGGCCATTGCCACTCTCATGGCAACCTGCGCCATGTTTCTGGTTATGGGCTGGACGGCAACAGCCTTTTCCGCCCTGGCAATCACCATCGGCGGCGTGGTTTGTATCGCTTCCGCCAATGCCGGCAACACGTCACAGGATTTAAAAACAGGATTTCTGGTTGGAGCAACGCCTTATAGACAGCAGTGGGCGTTAATGATCGGCGTAACTGTCTCCGTGGTAGCCATTGGCATGACGCTCGGGCTAATGAACGCTGGGCTGGAAGAGTTTCATCCTGTAAGCCTTGCCATTGATGCCAGCAATCCGCCCACTGGCGTAACCGAGTACTCAGGAAAGTTTGACCGCAAAAGCGTCCCCGTTACTGTGGGGAAAAGCACAGCTGAAGGCGACAAACAGCAGCAATCCGTGGCAGGTATGACTCTTTACACCGCCATCAATTCGCCGACCGTGCCCAACGGCTATTATTTTTACAATCCACAAAGCCAGAAATTTGAAATCCAATGGATACAGGGCATTGGCAGTGAAAACGCCGCAGCGCCACAAGCGCAGTTGATGGCCACCGTGATCAACGGCATTCTTCAGCGCCGGCTTCCCTGGGGACTGATTCTGCTTGGCGTATTCATGGTAATCGCCGTGGAGCTTCTGGGAATCCGCTCTCTTTCTTTTGCCGTGGGATTTTATCTCTCCATCGCCACAACCCTGGCCATTTTTGCCGGTGGCATTGTGCGCTGGCTAGTGGACAACCGGACTAAGCGCGCCGGACAGACAGCGGAAGAAAGTGAAGTAAGTCCCGGCTCGCTCTATTCCAGTGGCTTGATCGCTGCTGGAGGAATCGTGGGCTTGCTCGGAATGGTCATCAAGGTCTGCGAAGGCAAGCATTGGCTGCCGGAACATTCTATTGCCTGGGGCGACAAGCTGACTTTTATCGCGAACAACCCTGCTCTGGGCAACGTAATTGCAGTAATTATGTTCTGCCTGTTGGGCTATTCGCTCTATCACTTTGCCCGCAAGCCCCTGGAAGGCGAGAAAAAATAACTTCATCAACAAGGGCGCGAAGGGGTCTGATGGAAATCATCAACCTTCGCGCCTTTTGTTTTTCCGCGATAAATTGCCCGCTGCTAACATTCGACGCAGCCATCCGTCTGTTCGGCTATGCCCAACCACTCTCGCTTGCTGCGACTTGCTGCATTTATCCTGTGCACAGTATTGTTCAGCGCGGCAACGCCACTTCGTTCGCAAACAAGTCAAGCTACTCCGGCGGCAAAGCCCGCTCCTGCTGCCACTCCCACTCCCTGGCCGCAACCGGAAAGCACCAAGCGCGTGCAGGATGTAAAGTTTTTCAGCAAGACGCTGCAGCGCGAAATGCCTTATCGGGTAGTCCTGCCCAAGGGTTATTTCGACACGGAAATTCGTTATCCCGTCTTATATCTACTCCACGGATACACAGGACACTACCGCAGCTTTGAAGCGCACTCCAACCTCACACGTTATCTCGACCGCTACCAGCTCATCGTTGTTTCAATCGAAGGTAAAAATTCCTGGTACATCAATTCGGCCACCAATCCTAAGGAGAAATGGGAAGACTATTTTCTGCACGACGTGATCAGTGACGCGCAGGAGCGCTTCCGCATCAATGGCGGTGACGCGCGCGCCATTGCCGGTATCTCCATGGGCGGATACGCAGCCATCAACATCGCGCTCAAGAATCCTGGACTTTTCTTTTTTGCCGGCAGTCTGAGCGGACCGTTTGACGCGACGCGCAATCCGGAGTTTGATCAGTTCCCCGGATTTGCGGATATCTTTGGCCCAGCCGGCAGCAAGACGCATACAGACAATGATCCGTTTCTGCTGGCGGAAAAAGCCGAGCCCCAGCACACCAGCTTTATCTTTATGACCTGCGGCACCGACGATGACGACATTGACAGCATGCACAAATTCTCTGACCTACTGCGCAAGCGCCACATCGCTTATGAAATGGTGGAAGCACCTGGCGAGCACGAATGGACATACTGGGAGTTCGCTATCCCGCAAATGCTGCGCTCACTGGCACGCCGCATGCCGGATGTGATGGGAGTGGATCTGCGCTAGGAAAAGCAAATCTCACCACTGATCAACACAGATAAATACTGATCAAAGGTTTTGTTCTGGTTTTATCAGTGTAAATCCGTGTTATCAGTGTCATCAGTGGTAAGGTTTTAAATTTTCTATTCCCCTATAATTCTTCCATGTCGATTGCTGACAACATCGCCGCCATTCGCGAGCGCATTACCCGAGCTGCGGCGCGCGTGAGGCGTAATCCGGATTCCATCACGCTGATGGGCGTGAGCAAGACCGTGGCCCCAGAACGAATCCGAGAAGCCTACATAGCGGGTATTCGCGTCTTTGGTGAGAACCGCGTGCAGGAATTTACCGAGAAAGCATCGGCATTGGCTGACCTAAAAGACGCTGAGTGGCACCTGATCGGCCATCTGCAAAGTAATAAATCGAATAAAGCCGCTGAGTTGTTTCACTCTATCGATTCCGTTGATTCCCTGCGTTTGGCGGAAAGATTGAATGAAGCAGCAAAACAATCTGGCAAAAAACTCTCAGTGCTCATTGAAATCAAAGTCGGCGAAGAAGAGAGCAAAGCCGGAATACCGCTGGATTCACCGGAGTTCGATAGCCTGCTGCTGGCCGCACCGAAGCTAGAAAATCTGCAAATTCGTGGATTGATGACCGTTCCTCCGTTTACAGAAGATCCAGAATGCGCGCGCCCTTACTTTCGCCTACTGCGCGACCTGCGCGATACCATCGCTGCCCGCAAGCTGCCCGGCATCAGCATGGGCGTGCTCTCCATGGGCATGTCGCACGATTTTGAAGTCGCTATTGAAGAAGGTTCTACTTGCGTGCGCGTAGGCTCGGCCATTTTTGGCTCCAGACCGAAACCTCTTGCAGAAGAAGGCCGCTGAGGAAATTACGCTCTTGTAGGTAATGGGCATTTCGTCCCAGCAGAAGACTTTCACGGCAAAACCCTGGTGTCGTGCTTTATCGCTTGCCATCCGCGCAGCAGGAACTTACATTATTGGCGGCGGGCCACGCGGCCCCGATTGTTATGAGGGTCTATGGCTGAATCGTCGAGATGTTTCGAAAACTTCTTTCTCAAAGCTATATTGTGGTTCATCACAATCCTGGGATGTCTCTGCATCGGATGCGGCGGCAACAGTAGCAGCAGTATGCCTTCCAGCACTGTCTCTGCAATGAATGGGAACTATAGTATTTCAACAACTTCTGCTGGAACTTCAGGGCTGAACAGCTTTCCCAGCGCCATTCAAACCGATTCGGCGGGCCACGTTACCGGCACCATGCAGGTGCGGGGACCGCTCTTGCTCTGCTTTGGAGTGAATTTTGCCTTGCCGCTTACCGGCACGATTGACTCCTCGGGACACTTGAACGCCACAATAGCAGGATCCAATAATCAGACGATTACATTGAACGCAACCCTGAGTCAGGACGGTGCGTTGCTTTCCAACGGAACGTATTCCGGCAGCGGGACAGGGTGTGTGGCAGGCGATCATGGTTCCGTCACCGGCTTTCAGGTCCAGGCATTTACCGGCGCATACTCCGGCAGTTTCAGCCTATCGGCCTCCCCCAACATGACGCTTGCCCTCTCTCTTGCGCAGTCCGCCACTCCGGGCATTGACGGCATGTTTCCAGTTACTGCATCTGCCATAACTGTGACGGGTGGAGCGGCATGCGGATTTTCGTCAGCAACCTTGTCTGCCGGCAGTGCCAGCGGGAATGATCTGCAACTGGTTTTTCTGGGATCAGATAATGTGTCCACCATGACGTTTATTGGGGTGGTGACCGATGGAAGCACGAGCCTGGTTCGGGGACTGGCTCTGGTGCTCAACGGACCGTGCAATATGGAAAGCGCATTGCTGAATCTAAGCCGGCCCTAGAAACATCTTGCCGGACAAGGGCGGTTTAGAAGTAATCGCGGTTTGAAGTAATTTAGGTTTGAAGTAATTTAGGCCAGCTGAGTTCTTCCCGTAACCAAAACATTTCGCAGCAAAAAAACGCATGATCTCCGTTTCTGAATCCGCCCGGGGAGTGTCATTCTCCATAAAGGTCCATCCTCGCGCCCGCAAGAACGCCATTACCGGAGTTGTGGGCGACACACTTAAGCTTGCTTTGACTGCTCCACCTGTGGAAGGCAAAGCCAATCAGGCCGTAATTGAATTCTTTGCGGATTTGTTTGCAATTCCCCGCTCCTCCGTTACCATAGCCAGCGGCGAAATCAGCCGCAATAAAGTGGTTCGCATTTCCGGCCTGAGCAGGCAAATGGTGGAAGAACGCCTGGCTGGTATGCTGGCATCCTGCACTTAGCTTGGTCGTCGAGTCGGAGGAGAAAAACTTTGTCTTTTTCCCAGCGTTTGAGCGACATAAAAAACGGTTTTGAGCGGCCCTTCTGGGTCGCCAACATCACAGAGCTTTTTGAGCGCCTCTCCTATTACGCCGTCTTCACCGTGATTGTGCGGTACCTGCATGAGAACCTTCATTTCTCCTCAGAAGATGCAAGCACGCTCAGCGGACAATTCGGCGGATGGGTATGGTTTCTGGCAATCTTCGGAGGAACGATCGCCGACCGTCTGGGATTTCGCCGCGCACTCGCGCTGGCTTATCTGATTTTAAGTGGCTCGTATTTCCTGCTCGGCTCGCTCGATGCCACATGGCTTGCCCCGATTCGCAACGTAATGCCACTGCCGGTACTGGTAACGATTGTGCTCATACTCCCCGCGCTCGGGGTGGCGATGGTGAAGCCCTCCGTGGTGGGTACGACGGCGCGCGCTTCGAAGGAAAATGTCCGCTCGATTGGCTTCTCGATCTATTACACGCTCGTAAATATTGGCGGTGCGGCTGGACCATACACAGCTTCCTGGGTCCAGGGCCACATGCGTATCGAAAATGTTTTTCGCGTGGCGGCTGTCAGCGTGTTTGCCATGCTCTTCGCTGTTCTGTTTTTCTTCCGGGAGCCGAAGCGTGCCGATGACGCGCAAGCGACGACCATGGCGCAAACCGCCAGAAATTTTGGCACCGTGGTATCCAATCCTCGTTTCATGCTTTTTCTTGCTATCTTTTCCGGATACTGGATTGTTTACTGGCAGGAATTCCTCACACTGCCACTCTATGTTCACGACTACATTGATCCCAAGGCAGACACATCGTTGATGCTGGGGACCGGGCCAATTATGGTGATCGCTCTGACCGTGGTCATTGGCCTTGTGACGCAGAAGTTCCCGGCGTTTCGCGCCATCACACTGGGCACGCTCGTTTCCGCCTTGGCCTGGACGGCCTTGATTATTCATCCCTCTGTCTTGATGGCATACATCACTCTCGGCGGCATCGCGTTAGGCGAAATTATCCTGTCGCCGCGCTATTACGAATACGTCTCGCGGCTCGCTCCACCGGGACAGCAAGGAACCTACCTCGGTTTCGCGTTTTTGCCGATTGGCATTGGCTCGCTGGTTGGCGGATGGTTTGGTGGAAAACTCGTCCACCATTTTGGCGAGGTTACACATCAACCAGATCGCATTTGGTGGGTGATAACCGGCGTGGGCGTGCTGACCGCCCTGCTATTGTGGGTTTATGACAAGACGCTGACGCCCAAGGAAACTCCAGCTACAGCTTAAAATCGGATCGTAAAGTTGAAGGGGTCATAAAATATGAAGAACATGAAATGGATAATTATTCTTTTCTTTGTATTTTCGGCAACCGCATTCTCCGGAACGCTTTTTGCGGAATGTGACAAGGCCTACACCACTGCCGACATGATAAGTTGCTTTGGCCAGGCTTGGAAAAAAGCAGACATTGAGCTCAACCGCGTTTACCAACTCTCCTTCAAGGGGCTTGACGCAAAAGACGCAACAAACCTCCGTAAAGCGCAGAGGACATGGGTCGCCTACCGTGACGCCCAATGCAATGCTGAATATGGCATGTGGGATGGAGGCAGTGGCGCCGAGCCCGTCCGCCTGCAATGCCTTTTTGCCATGACCCAGCTCCGGACCAAGGAACTCCAGGAAAACTACATTGACCGCGAACATTGAACCTTGAATCGGCTGGCTGTATTCCATCCTGTCCGCTCTGTGGTTAAATAGAAGAGAACTCTATGGACTTAAAAGCTATTCAGTCAGCCCTGCATGAGCGCAACATTGATGCGTGGCTGTTTTATGACCACCATCACCGCGATCCCATTGCCTATAAGGTTCTGGGATCGCCCGAGCACCTGATGGTCACCCGCCGCTGGTTTTACATGATTCCGCGCGAAGGCG
>DASXLK010000156.1:0-26022 GCA_036496365.1 Candidatus Angelobacter sp.
AGAATCGGACCAATATCAAAAGCCTGGAATTTATTATTTGCGGAATTTGTTCCGATCAGTGCCTGAAGCGGATTGGGAGCGTTATCGAGAGAGCCCTTCATCAAATTTTGCAGCTTGCTCTGCATGTCCTGCGTCAGATGCCTTTTGAAAGGCGCTTCGCCTCCCGAAAGCATTTCAATCATCGCCTGGCGCGGAGTCTGCTCAGCGGCATGGGCGCGCTGACTCACGGAGACGCCCGCGAAAATCACCAGAACGGTGGCCGCCAGCCGGAACCTGCAATCAAACATTTGGGCCTTCTCCTGAAACTTACTTGCGCAAGCTTAACTACTTACAGGCCCAGTGACAATCAGAAACCACAAGCAAAAGGTAACTTTGGGACGAATACAGGAGATGTGCTTCTGGCATTGTTATCTGGGAAGGCTCACATGCAAAGCTGAACCGGCAAACGGCGCTTAGGCGGCGTTATTGCCTTGTTTGGAAAGCGAAGTCACCGGCCTGGGATCTGAAATATTCATGCGCGTGCCGCAAACGGAACAGTACATCCAACCTGCGTGCTCCACGACTGAAGGAACGGTCCGGAACTTACGAAGACACTTAGGGCACTGAACATCAATGATCTGAACCAACTTGAAATCCTGCTCCAAAAATTTTCGTTTCCAATAGCCTAACAATGTCATAAACACCTGACAATGGGAAAACTCTTTAAGTTTTGTGAATTACAAAATTTTTATCGCGTTACACCATTACTGGCGACCACACGGGCAACGGCCAGCATGGCAATTGCCTGAGCAGAGCTATCGCGCAACTTCTGTGCGCGCGTCAGAGCGTTCAGGGAATCTACCTGCGCAGCGGCTTCGCTGACCTCCTGGATCACAGCGGCTGCGTTCGTTTCGGGGGTCCGCGCATCCCAAACTTCGTCGGCTGCGCTGAACGCCATATCAAAATACTTGCCGGCTTGTTGCTTCTTTCCTGAAGTGCCGGTAGCAAAGCCTTGTGCCGCGGCGGCACGGGCTCTCTCTGTAGGAGGTAAGCCACTGAACTGTTCGGTCTGGTCAATATTGCGGCTGCTCAGGGCCGCCAGAATCGAGACGCCCTCAGGTTGCGGACGTTCAATTTCACGGTCCGGGCCGGCATTTTGCACGGTTGAATTGGCTATAAGATCAGATTGCAGCGCATTCTGATATGCCTCATTCCCAAGCGCCTGCTGCATGGCTCCCGTAGTGATTTTGATGGAGAGCGTACGCAGCGGTGAATCGTCCAGTTTCCCCAGCCACGTTAAAACCTGCAGCCCGGCCTTGGTAGCAATGTCTTTATCCACGGAGCCTGCCATTTGCGCGTACATTGCGGCAAGGTTCTCTGCCTCCGCCGCGTTTTGCTGGGGATCAGGCAATGAGGCAAACATTTTTGCAAAATGCTGTTGGGACCAGGCAGTCTTCTCGCCATGGGCCGCCATGGCAGCCATCAATGCCCTGGATGCGACCACGCGCTTATCCAATCCGGCGTCAAGCTTGCGTGAAACTGTATCCAGCGTCTGTTTGGGGCAGGTCGTGATCGCGCCGATCAGTGATTGCTCCGCGAACAGGACAGCGCTTTCCGGCACGTTTTCAACAAAACTCAAGGCAACGGTGCAGTCCACTTCACCGCTGGACATCATAGAAACGGCCGGCGTCTGCCCTAATCTCACCAGATCTGTTTCTATCCGGGCACCTTCGGTCCAAAAATTTTTGGCCATCTTTTTGTTGATCGGGGAAACTACCTCGGCGGCGGAAGAGAGAACACGCAGCCGGTCTTGCTGATCAGACTCCGGTAGCGCAACCGCCATTTTTACCGTGTCGATCACAAATTTCTGTTCGGGCGTGAGCTTGGCCGATCCAACCGGAGCTGCCGGACGAGGTTTTGACCACGTCTTGGCTCCGCCCTGGGGATCGTTGTTTTGCTGGGCTTTAGTTTGTGCGCCACTTTGCTGAATCATCCCCGCCAAAGATAGGCCAAAGACAATTACAGCAGCCAGTTGCCGATGTATACGCTGCACTGCTCTCTTACTCCAGATTGATTTTGATTCTCACTCGCCGGTGAGCACTGACCTGAGGGTACTGAAGCATCAACTCTGCTGCAATGCCCATGCAAGAATTGACGGAATATTTTGTGGCTCGGAATTAGACAAGGATTAAGTACGTGCTTAATCCTTAGAAACGGCGCTCCATGCTGCTCATGTTGCTGTTGCTAATGATCTTCGCTACTCGCCTTGACCTCAGCCGCCCGCAATTCCGCAACGATCTCTGCCGCAGCTACACGGGCCAAATCGCCCTTATCGGGAGGGAATGAAATTGCGCCAACACGCGCATGCCCGCCTCCGCCATAGCGCTCGCAAACTTTGGCCAGATTCACCATGTTCTGCCGGGTGGTCCAGGGATTTGAGCCAACGGCAACCTTGGTGCGGAAGCTGCTGCTGCTCAGTCCCACGCTATAAACCGATTCGGGATGCAGATAATACGGAATGAATTTGTTGTAGCCTTCCAGGTCCTTGTCCGTAATATCGAAATAAATGGTGCCCTGCTTGCACTCTGAACGCTGGCGGATGATGTCAATCGACTTACCGTGACGCTCCAGCAGCGGGGGAACCACTGAGGCAACAAATGGCTCTTGCAGCACCTGCCCCAGAGGCTCGCTTACCATGTATGGAATCAGCCGGGGAAGAAAATCAGGATCATTGGTGGATTCAATGGCCATGGTCAGCTTCATGGCAGGCGCGGCCATCTCCACGGCTTCTTCAGGGCTCTTGAACTGAGCACCATCAATAATGTCTGCCCACCGGATCAGCTCTTCCACGGGCCGGGGATCAAATCCAAATTTCTGCTCAGCTACTTGCGCCAAAAACTTAGTGCAAGACTTGAATTCAGGATCAAAAAATTTCCGGCTCTTATCGCCGGTGCGGTATTGTTCCGCATCCTGCGGGGTAAGAAAGGCGCTCTGATGGTGGTCAAACCACCAGGTGATTTTGGGCGAGGGAGAATATTTGAAATCGACAATCGCATTCTCGTCGCCATCAAAGTCTTCTTCATTGAAGAGTGCACCAGCGCGGTGGACCAGTCCAGTGAACTGAAAATCAACGTCAGAGCGGATGCGCTCGCGGTAAAAACGCGAGAATAAGGCCGCTGAGGCCGTTCCATCAAAACATTTGCCGTGAAAAAAGACCCTGACTTTCAAAAGACCTTTCTATGCTCTTTCAATCGATACACTCTTAAAGATAAGCGTTTGGTAAAACTACTAGAAATGACATTCCTGAGCGGCAATGTCAAGCCATGCTGCCAGCCATGACCTCAATCCTGCAGCTTTCATTAACACGCGAGAGTTGGCCAGAAGCGAAAAAACGGCTAATGTCACAGCGGCTGGCCTGCTCATTTGTAGATGGAAAGCTGTTCTGCCGGCTTCTGCATTTTAATGGTAATGGCTATGTTGGGCTGGTCAATGTTTACGTCTTCTCCATAAGTCTTGAACCCCGGCGCAATCACCTGAATACGCACCTTGCCGTAAGGAATGCCAGTGGCTTCAGCTTTGCCGTCATCGTGGGTCTTCAGCTCCAACCCTTCCTGCATCTGCTTGCCATGGTTATTGATGAGGTGCAGAACAACTTCAGCATTTTTTACCGGCTTGCCATTTGCGTCTTTAACAACAGTCAGACCAATGGACGCAGTTTTTTGGTCGGTTGACGAAATTTTTTGTCCTGCAAACCCAGGCAGTGAAAGCAGCAGGACGAACAAGCAAACTCGGGTAAGGCGTTGGATAATCATGGCTGTACATATTTTACAGCCAATACCGTAAGTCCGGTGGGCAATCTGGAACGCCAATTAGAAGCGGATCAAAAAGCCCTTCAAGGCAACACCAGTAAGGCGATGATTTAGGGCGAGGATCGTTTACGTGCGCTAACGCCGTTTCTTTCTGATCTCCATACTCTCTCTTGCAAAACTTTTGCAAAGATCGGCACCCCCGCTTGCTCGTCCCGTCGATTGCGCTGAGTTCGAAACTTTACTCGCCTGGGAAACCAGTGTGGCTCTCGGACGCAAGGAACGCGGCAAACGTGCTGTGACTTTGGTCACCCCGCTGCCCTCCTCTTCGATTGACACTGCATATCCCGCAGAGTACTTTTGACTTCTCCCCTCCAACGCCCGGGCTGTTTACGGGTCGTAGAAAAATATTTCATTCTGCCGTCATCTTCAGAGCGCTCAATTGATTGCTCGAATCTGTGGTGGCGGCGTCTCAAAGTTCATCGCATAAAGCGATACAAAGTGTTTAGAACCCGTCCTTTGGCAAAGTTTTAGAGTACTGATGCCTATGGCCCCGGTACCGGCGTGCGGGACGGACTTTGGTAAGTTGCCGGGTTTTACGGAAGTGAACTAAAACACTAGCATCCGCCCAAAGCGGAAACGGGTAGGAACGGAGAAACCGTGATAAATCCTTGCCAGGTTCGAAGAGAAGAGAACGGGGCGCGCGACCATCGGAGTAACCCCGAAAAGGGTTTCACTCTCATCGAACTGGTTTTCGTCCTCTTAATAGCGGTCATTATGACTGTCATGGCGATTCCGCTGGTGAATAGTACATTGACTAACTATCGGATTCACGGAGCTGCATCAGCAGTCAGCAGCAGCCTGCAATCGACCCGCTATCTGGCAATTTTCAATGGCTATCCTTTCCAGGTGGTGTACAACAGCGCCGCGCTCACTTACCAGGTCAAGAGCGACCCAACCAGGACCGGCACCTTCACAGCTTACTGTGTACCTGCAGCTGCTTCCTGCCCGATTCCTCTGGCAGGTTCAGGGCTTAACGTGGTGCTCAACGCGGATACAACTTTTACTTTCAGCCCAGGCGGAACCACGCAATCAACAACAGCAGCTGCCGGGGTTACGACAATGGTCATAACGTACAGCGGAAAAACGGAAACCATCACGGTATCAAGCTATGGAAATGTCAAAGTTACACCGTAAAAAAAATCGCGAAGAGGGCTTTGCTCTGGTTGAGGTCATGATCGCCATTGTTATCCTGGCGGTAGGACTGCTGGGTTTAGCGGCGCTCATGGCGCAATTAACCAGTACCACGGGAAGCTCCCGTTATTCAGGCACGCAGGTGATGCTGGCCTCAGAAAAACTTGAAGACCTGAACCGGCTTCCAGTTGGTGATCCTAACCTGGCGGCTGGTGGCAGCCTGACGACCGACGCAGCCAGCTACAGTGACCAGGTCCAGGTTTCCTCCGACAATGGCACTACCAGCACTGTTGCCTCCGGCACCGCTGCAGCCACCACAGACCTGCTGCAATTCAGAAGGCGCTGGGTGATTGAATCAAGCCCTGCCGGATTACCCGCGGGCGTGATCCGCATTACGGTTTTTGTCGCTTTGATCGATGGCGATTCAGTTTCGCGCACCAACACCTTTCAAACGAGCATGGTGAGACAATGACGAAAACGAACAAGCGATCGCTCCATGCGTCTAGAGCAGCCCGTATAAAAAAATGGGCAGGCTTCACTCTGGTCGAATTGATGGTGGCCATGCTGCTCTTCATGATTGTTGGCGCAGCGGCCGTCAGCCTGATTAAGAAGCACATGCCACTCTATGCCAGCGAGCAGAACCAGGCCTCAATGAACGTGGGTGTGCGCAATGCCGTGGCCCAGATGCAGATGGATGTGGTGAATGCCGGGAGCGGATTCTATCCTGGCGCCAACATGCCATTCTTCCCGGTTGGCATCACCATTTCCAATTCCGGAACCACAGGATGCTTTGACGCGTCGTTCAACTACACTACCTGTTTTGACCGCTTGAACGTTATCACCGCGGATGACACGATCCCGCCAGCGCATCCCAGTTCCAATTCGGCAGGCACAGTGGCCGCGGACACGACCAGCCCGACTTTCTTTCTTACGTTCCCTGGCGTTACTCCAGCGCCCACGACTGCGAATTTAACATCATGGGCCACCACAAAATTTGTGGCGGGCACCGAAATGCTCCTAATTCAAGGCGGCACGGATTTCAGCAACAGTAATCCGCGCATGACCACCATTCAGATTACATCTGCAGCAGTGGTGGGCAGTGCGATTCAGATCACGCATACGGCAACGCTGGCCGGCGGCGTACCCGCATCTATCCCTGATCCCATGGGCATTATTACCAGTGGAGACAGTGACCAGCTGACTAACAGCTTCGATCCGCTCCAGGATTATGCAATTCTGCTTTCCGGTGTCAGCTATGGAGTGGATGCCTCCACTCCCAGCAATCCCAAGCTTGTCCGCGTGGGATTTGGCGCTGCGTTGACGGGCGCGCAGAACGTAATTGCCGAACAGATTATTGGCTTCAAGGTGGGAGCGTGGAATACCTATACCAACAGTTATGTGTATGACTCCACACTGCCCAAAGGCGCAACCGGTTACGGCGGCGACTGGACTTCTATCAAGGCGGTAAGGATTGACCTGACGGCGCGTGCAGCCATCAATACCGATCCTTCCTATAAGTTCACGAATAAGCTCGACGGAGGCCCGTATCAGGTGCAGAAAATCTCCGTAGTTATTAATCCCCGCAATCTCAGTATGTAATTTTTTGAGGAGGGCAACATGCAACGTGTAAAGATTCTGGCTTTGAGGTCGCAACGACGGCGTTCCGGGAAAGACGAGCGCGGCGTGGCCCTCATCACCACGCTGCTGCTTTTAATGCTGCTCACAGGGTTGACCCTGACCATGGCATGGTCTTCGCGTTCTGACATGCTCATCAACGGATACTATCGGAACTTCCGCGGCGCTTTTTACGCAGCTGATTCCGGATTGAACGTAGTCCGCCAGGCAGCAATCAATGAGTTTGTACCAGGCGTGGGCCTTCCGGCGACTTTTGCTGCCGGCGCCGCACCCATACCTACAGGATCTGAAGCTGCCATTGCTGCTTCCATCAATTCCGACTATGCAAGCTTCACGCCGGTTGCCGGCTCCGGGACAGGACAAGCAGCAAACTCCTGGCCAGGATCGTTCAAGCTTCCCAGCAGTTCCGCATTTCAGCTGAACCTGGTGAGTTGCGCGGTCATCGGAACTCCAGCACCTGGACCGGGTAAGCCAGCATGGTCCTGCACCAACCTGCCTCCGAACACAACTCAGTTTACTTACGTTTACAACTACAGCACCACGGTCCAGGGGCAATCACGCGGAGGTGAAAACGCAACTCTGTTTGATCGCGGCCAGATCACCCTGGTAGCCAACGTTGTGAATGCCAGCTCCAAGACAAGCTTTGCGGGCTGGGGCATGTTTATTGCTAACTCCACCATTTGTGACGGCACCACTCTGGTACCCGGCACCATTTCAGGCCCGGTGTTTACCAATGGATCGTGGAACTTTGGCACGGGCAAATACACTTTTACGGGCGCGGTTGGAAGCGCGGGATCCAAAGAGGGTTATCAGAACGGCACATGCGCGCAGGTGGCAGGCCCATCCGGCAATGGCATTGCGCCAACTTTCCAGCAAGGTCTGAGCGTGGGACAACCAGCTGTTCCTCTGCCGACCAATGACTTTAACCAGCAGCGCGCTGTTCTGGATGGTCAAGGAACAGCCGGACAGCCTTCATCGAGCGATATGAACAATGCGTTGCGCGACGCTAAAGGCAATCCGTATCCCAACTCTTCAAGCAAGCCCTCCAGCGGCGTCTTTTTGCCTTATACCGTAGATAGCAGCGGCAACGCTACTTTCACGGGCGGCGGCATGCTGGTGGAAGGAAATGCCTCAGTCGTGCTCACGCCTTTGGGCACGGCCGGACAGATCTATTCCATTACGCAAGGAAGCACCACGACCACTGTCACCACAGACCCAACACCTAAACTACCTGGATTCCCGAACGGCCAGACTCTGGTTTCAGTAAACGGAAAACTTACACAAACCATCGGCGGCGTTCCTTCACAATATGATCCGGCTACCGGAGCCACCATGGGTCCGGATACCATGCTTTATGTAGATGGAAGCATTACGGCGCTTTCCGGACCTGCCGAGGGCTCTGCTGCGATCAATGATGGCGTGGCTCTTACCATTACCGCCGCCAACAACGTAACCATAACCGGCGATTTACTCTATAAATCTCCGCCGGTCACCCTTACGGCCAACGGCAGCACGCCAGCCGACTCATTGATCCCGGCCAACGATCACGGTCAGGCGCTGGGAATCTTTACCGCGACAGGGGACATCATCCTGAACGATACGCAGGTCAATGCCAAGACCGGCAAGGCTGATGGCAATATGGAAATCGACGCCTCATTGGCTACGATTTCACAAAGCGGCACTGGTGGTCTCACGAACCCCAATTCTCTGATCAACACGCTCACGATTGTGGGTGGACGAATTCAGAACAATATCAAAAACATCAACACTACTACCCGCAACGTGCTGTTTGACGTGCGGTATGCCAACGGCAACTTCGCGCCGCCATGGTTCCCTTCCACCAACCTGACTTTGGGTGGGTTGAAGTCAGCCAACTTTAATGCTCCGACGATCCAGCGGCTTTCATGGCAGAACCAGACACCCTACTACTGAGAAGTCTCTCGTATTTCAAAACCAAAGGCGGCCTGCACAGGGCCGCCTTTTTCTGTTTACGAATAAACAATGTTCACTCTAATCAAACTCTTGAACCAAATTTCTTGAATCGTGAGTACTTTTGTCCATATTTGTTTCGCATTTATGTTCCCAAAAGGACACGTTGTGAGAACGGACGGGCACTGTACTTTGGCGCGATTTGGCCGATTAGATAGTTATGAGATTGAACAAATCGGCTTTAGCCAAACACAGGCAACATGCATTGAAGGACGAGAGCGGCGTTGCCCTTATCACGACTTTGCTGCTACTCATGTTGCTCAGCGGGCTTGTCGTAACCATGATGTGGAGTTCCCGGACTGACATGCTCATCAACGGCTATTACCGGAACTTCCGCGGTGCATTTTATGCCGCTGACTCCGGGTTGAATATCGTACGCCAGGCTGCGCTCAACCAGTTCACTCCCGGCGCCGCCCTTCCAACTACGTTTGCCGCTGGTGTGCAGCCAATTCCAGCCGGCACAGAAGCTACCATTGCCAGCACCATCAATACCAAGTATGCCAGCTTTCAGAAAATTACAGGCACGGGACAGGCAGCTTCATCCTGGCCGGAACAATTCAAGCTGCCCACCAATACGTCGTTTCAATTGGCCCTGGCGAACTGTACCGTGATTGGGACGCCCGCGGGCTCCTGGTCCTGCACCAATCTGCCCGCAAACCCAACGCAATACACTTACGTTTACAACTACTCAATTACCGTCCAGGGCCAATCCGTGGGAAACCAGAATGCCACAATCATGGACCGCGGACAGGTAACGCTGGTGGCCAATGTTGTGAATGCCAGCTCCAAGACCAGCTTTGCTGCCTGGGGCATGTTTATTGACGCATCCAGCATCTGTGATGGCACCACGCTTGTTCCCGGCACTCTAACCGGCCCGGTCTTTACCAACGGGGCCTGGAATTTCGGCACGGGTAAATATACGTTCACTGGGGCAGTGGGCAGCGCCAATGCCAAAGCTGGATACCAGAATGGAAGCTGCCAGCAGGTAGCAGGGTCCTCTGGCAACGGAATTTCTCCCACGTTTCAGCAGGCGTTCAAGCTGAACCAGCCGGCAGTCCCTTTGCCCACCAACGATTTCAATCAACAGCGCGCCGTGCTTGACGGCAAAGGCACAGCTGGACAGCCCTCACAAAGCGATTTACACAATGCGCTCATAAGCGCCACAGGCACCGCTTATCCCAGTTCCGGCACACCCTCGACGGGCGTTTTTCTGCCCTACTCGGTCGACGGCAGCGGCAAGAATCCAACCTTCAAGGGTGGAGGCATTATGGTCCAGGGCGACGCTGCGGTAACTCTCTCTCCCAGCGGCGCGGCCGGGCAGATTTACACCATTGTGCAAGGCAGCACAACCACGACGATCACAATCGACCCCACGGCCAATTCAGGTGCGGGCAGCACGCTGGTTTCCGTCAACGGAAAATCTCCATTAACGATTGCTGGCGTTCCCCAGCAGTACGATCCAGGAACCAATGGCGTGATGGGTTATGACACCATGCTTTACGTCAATGGAAGTATCACATCACTCAGCGGCCCGGGCCAGGGCAAGCCCGCCATCAATGACGGCACCGCTCTCACCATCACCGCAGCCAGCAACGTGACGATTACCGGAGACGTGATGTACAAGTCAGAACCGGTAACGCTTACAGCCAATGGCAGCACACCGGCAGACTCACTGATAGCAGGAAGCGATCACGGGCAGACACTGGGAATATTTACCGCCAAGGGCGACATCCAATTGAATAACGCTCAAGCCAATGGCAATCTGGAAATTGACGCTTCGCTGGCCACAATTTCACAGGGCGGCCCCGGTGGTCTCATCAATACGGGAAACGCAATCAACACTTTGGTGATTGTTGGCGGACGGATTCAGAATGTCCTCAAAAATATCAATGCCACCACGCGCAACGTCCTGTTTGACGTGCGCTATGCTAACGGCAACTTTGCTCCGCCATGGTTTCCTTCAACAACCGTGACCCTGGGAGGGCTTAAGTCCGCCAATTTCAACACTCCCATCATCCAGCGGCTGCAATGGCAGAACCAGACGGTTTATTACTAGATTTTTTGCGCAGAAAACTCACACGGCGGCTGCCCCCAGCCGCCTTATTTTTTTCAGGATGTTTCAGAGATTGGCGTTTGCTTTCGGCTTGATCTGGACCATCACAGTGGCCGCCAAAACAGCGGCAATTCCCACCACCTGCAATGGCCGCAGCGTTTCCCGCACAAGAATCACCGCGAACAGAATAGCGAACACCGGCTCCAGGCAGCTGGTTATCACGGCGCGTGTGGGATCAAGATATTTCAGCCCGCTCAGATATAGCATGTAAGGTAAAACCATGGAGAGGCAGGCAAAAAGTAAGAAGAACTCCCATTGCTGATGGCTGTAATTCTGCGCCAGCAAACGCCAGGGCGGGTTCACGACCAGCCAGAGAATTGCGGCGCTGGAGAGTACATAGAACATGACGGTGAACTGGTGGTTCCGCGTTACCAGCCCCTGGGCTGCAATGTTATAGAAGGAATAACCAAAAGATGCCAGCACTGCGGCGTAAAAGCCGATGGCATTGAACTGCACGCCGGAATAAAACACGCCAATAGCCAATGCCGTGCCAATCACCGCAACCAGTGCGGCAACGGTCTTTTGCAAAGTTGCCGGTTCCTTGCCGCGCCCTACCATATAGAGCAACACCCAAACAGGGGCTATATATTGAACCGTGATGGCCAGGGAGACAGTGGATTTCTGTACGGCAAGGTAATAAAAATAATTTGAGCAAGCCACGCCAAGCGTGCCTACCAGCGCGCAAAGCACCAGGTCTGCACGGTTGATTTTAAAAATGCTGCGTCCAAACCGCAGCCAGAGCAGCGGAGCAAGCACAAGGACGGTAAAGCATGTCCTGGTCTGGGTAAGCACTACGGGAGAAATAGAGGCGTGTCCGCTGAATACGCCTCCGTTAAAGATTTTCTTGCCAAATGCAGCTGCTCCGCCCCAGCACAGCGTTGCCATGGCAATAAAGAAATAGCCCCGCAATGGATGTTTCTGGTCCGGCGCGGAGCTAATAACTTTTTCGGAAGCGGGACTGCTACTCTGCAATCATTGCATCCAGCCGTTCAGGATCAAATCCGATCATGACTTTTTCACCCACGACTATGGTTGGAGTGGAACGGCTCTTGTAAGTCCGCACCAGTTCAAAAACCGCCTGCTGGTCTGAACTTACGTCTTTTACTTCAAATTCGATACCTTTCTCCGAAAGGTAATTCTCAGCCCATGAGCACGGCGGTCAACCCGGCTGGCTGTAAACCACAATCTTTTTTTGCGGCATGAAAAGAAACTCCTCCCCTTTTAAGTTAGATTCTCTTTACATCATTCCTGCTTCACTATTTTCCCGCCAGACCGCCATTTATGAGGCTTCCGAAAGGTGTAGCTCTGTCGTAATCCGGGCCGTGGATTTGAGCATGGCGGAAACCGAGCAATACTTCCCTTCAGAAAGATGGATCGCATCCTCGGCGGCCTTGCGTGAAACCTTGCCGGAAATCGTATAGATCAGTTTGATGGACGTATAGACTGTCGGCGGCTCCTTGGCTCGCTCAGCCTCCGCCTTAACGTGAACTCCTGAAAACGGCTCACGCTTCTTGCGCAGGATGCTGACAACATCTGTCGCGGTGCAAACACACAGCCCAATCAGCACAAGTTCCATGGGACCGGTGGCGGTATTGCGCTCGCGGTCAGAGTCAATCACCATGGCATGGCCGCTGCTGGCGCTGCCGACAAACCTTTCGCCATCCGTCCATGTGATCTGCGCTTCAACCATTGGAATTCCTTTCTGCAACTGCGCGCGAAGACTTTACCATAAGAGTCTTGTTGGACTGGAATGGTTTCAGGAATTTGCTGGAGCAGATTTACGGGCAACAGCGATCAGGCGCACGGCCTCAAGATCGTAAGGGGTTCCCATTAAGCTGCCAAATAACTGTACATGCTTAAACCCTGAATCCAGCAGGCGCTCCTTGAGTTCGCGGCCGGAATAAACCGTGTGCTCAAAGGTGAAGTCGCGCGAGCGGCCATCTTTCAAGAGCGTCCAGGTTGCATGCACACGCGTCCAGTCATCACGGATCTCTGTGCGATGGACCATCCATGAGCCATCAACCAGATCTGTAGACATGGTGCTTTGCCACACGTGCGCCAGCCGCTCTTTGCCCACCGTCTCAAGGATGAATACTCCGTTCTCCTTGAGGCTTTGCTGAATATTGCGCAGAACGTGCAAATCTTCCTCTGGCTCGGTGAAGTATCCAAAGGAGGTAAACATGCTGCAAGCCAGATCAAAGCTTGCAGGGCGGAGGAAATTCCGCATGTCCTCCTGGACCAATTCAATGGCAACACCAGCCTTGGACGCATGTTCCCTTGCCCGCTCCAGCAGGAATGTCGATTTATCCACGCCCGTGACCTGAAAGCCGGTTTTGGCAAATTCCACAGAATGCCGGCCCGGTCCGCAGCACAGATCAAGCACGCTTCCCCCGGAACATTTGGTCAGCGCAAGAATCCGGGCTACCTCGTCGGGCGCTGCGGCAAAACGCTCGGCGGAAAACATATAGCCATAGAAAGTGCGCCAGAAATCATCATTTTCAAACCATTCCATAAGTTAAAGTTTAACGCTTAAAAGTTTAACCTGATCGCGCTGGATAACTGAAAGCCGGTTGCCGCGTCTCATCTTCAAGCCCCAAAGACCTTCAATCCCGGCCGGACGCACAGGCAAAAAAATAATGGAACGATTCTTCCAATTCGAGCAATGGATAACAGGAGCGCAGGTAGCGAAGCAGCGAGCTATGGAAGAATCGTCTCCGGCAGGCGCCGCAGAACATGAGTTGCTCCGGCAGCTCGCCAAAGGAAATGAGACGGCCTTCAGCGCCCTTTATGCGCGCTATCAGGGCCCGCTTTACCGGTTTGCGTGGCACATGAGCGGAAACAGGGCCACAGCGGAAGAGATAACCCAGGAAGTATTTATGCTGCTGATCGGGAGTCCAAAAGGATATGACGCCGCAAAAGGCACGGTTGGCGGCTATTTGTTTGGCATTGCACGCAACCTCACGCGACGGGTGGTACAGCAGACGCGGCTGGATCTGCCAATCGAAGAGGAATTGCTGGAAAACGGCGATCTGGCCTTTGCCAGCGACCTGGACATACTGGCTGACCTGAGCAACTCAGAGCTGTTGGAGTACCTGCGAAAGGCTGTGCTGGCCTTGCCGGAGCAATACCGTGAGGTGGTTGCGCTGTGTGACCTGGAAGAGCTGAGCTACGCCGACGCAGCCACGCTTCTGGATTGTGCGCCGGGAACGGTGGCTTCAAGGCTGCATCGGGCGCGGACCATGTTGAAAGCAAAATTGAGTTACCAAAAATGTCTGAAATAGATCCACAATTCGAGAATCCGCAAACCAGTGGTCCTTTTACAGAAGGCCGGCTGATTGAAGCCATGCGGCGGTTGGCCGCATCGTCACAGCAGGGCGCGCCAGCGGAGATTGGCGCTGGACTGGCAAACGCCTTCCGTCGCCATCACATACGGCGCAGACGGATTCGCAATGCCAAAGTCGCCGCTCTGCTAGCCTGCCTTGCTTTGGCGATTGGAGCGATTTCATTACGCCGCCACCGCGATACATCCAGCGTCGCGCAGCACGGCACAACCCAGACTCAGCCTGTTCAGGCTCCAGTAAACCAGGCTGCCGCTGAAGCAAGCACAGTGCCCAAAGCACCTGAAGCTGCGGCAGAGAGGCCTCACGTGCAAGCATTCATGCGGCCTGCGCGCAAGAACACACAGCCAAAGGCCACAACAACCGCCTATAGCCGTAAATTTCTTGCGCTGCCCGGTTATGACCCGGCAGTTCCGGCAGACGAGCTGCATGTTGTCCGTGTCCGCGTGTCTTCCAACGCGCTGTGGCAGATGGGAGCACCTGTAAACCCTGATGGAATTGGACGAAGAGTAATGGCTGACTTTGTTGTCAGCCAGGATGGAACGCCTTACGCAGTGAGATTAGTGCAGTAAATACAGTTTTAAGGAGAGCAATTTATGAATCGAGTTGCCATGTTTCTAGCCAGCGCCGTTCTGCTTACTGGAAGCGCATTTGCCCAGGGCGCCGCCGCGCCAGAGGGCGTTCACAACTTTAATTTCACCCAGGGCGAGCAAATCAAAGTGATTTCGCCCGACGCCAATATGATGTTCCAGACCCATAATGTAGATGGAGACATTACTGTGCTGGGTGCGGAAATGATGGCCACCGGTGAAACGGTTACAGGTGCCCCATATACAGCCACGGCTGTGACTGAAAGCACGCAGGTATTGGCAGACGGCAACAAGATTGTGAATAAGACATCTTCATTTATCGCCCGTGACAGCCAGGGGCGCACGCGCCGTGAGGATTCCATTGGCCGCATTGGTTCGCTCCAGTCCGGCGACCACAAAATGGTCTTCATTATGGACCCCACAAAGCACACGCAATACATTTCGCAGGAAGGTGGAGAAGCGACGAAAGTGGTCCGCCCTGACTCGAGCGGCAATTCCGGGCCGCAGATCATTGAGCTGCATTCCGGCCAATACAATATGAAGAGCAAATTCGTTAAAACGATTACTGTTGATCGCCAGAGCGCAGACACTAAGGAAGATTCTGACCAGGTAAAACATGAAGACCTGGGGACACAGACCATTGCAGGCGTATCGGCAGAAGGCAAGCGCGATACTTCAACCATTCCCGCGGGAAAGATCGGCAATGATCGCCCGATAGAAGTGGTTTCAGAAACCTGGTATTCGCCGGACCTGCACGCCACCGTAATGAGAAAGCACTCTGATCCGCGCGTAGGCGAGACCATCTACCGCCTTACGGACATTCAGCGCGTTGAACCCGATCCAGCTCTATTCCAGATGCCCGCAGGCGAGAAGACCAAAGTTGAACATATGCTGGAAATGAAACGGCAGTCAGCTCCAAAGGAGTAACAATTCTCTCATCCTTTGCTTGGACGCCGGACGCAAAACGTCCGGCCTTTTAATTGAATATTACCCGGCAGCTAAAGCCGTATTCCCTGCCCTAAACCGCACGCATGAATGCCCGTTGAGCTTCTTCGCTTTACAGTCGTTCCGGGGCAAGCTCTACTCCAACCCTGCTCAACCCTTATCTTTTGTTGTCCGTCTGCGGCTCAGGGTGAATCAACACTTTGAACAACTCCGGCGCGGTCTGCTTGAAGCGAATCTCAAGCTCGGTCGAGACATCATGCACGCGGGAGAGCGGCAAATCGTCTGACATGGTGCAGTGGCACGACATATAGATTTTTCCGCGCACGTGCTTAATCTCTACATCGTGCATGTCCACAACTTCAGGAAATTCGTTGACCACCGGCTTGAGCTTTTGCTCCAGCACGGCGTCACGCACCACTGTGTTGCCTGACTCAATGGTGGAAGGCTCACTTTCAATATGCGTAAGAATCGTTGATATTTCCGGGACTGAGTTGCGAATCTCATTTTCCAGTACCGTCACCACATCATGTGCGTCTTTGAGGCTCAGATTTTCATCCAGTTCCAGATGCTGCTCCACGTGCAGGCGGCCGCCCAGGTCTTGGACACTCACGTCATGCACGCTGAAATTATTGCGTGAAGCCACGGCGCGAATGCGATCAAAAATATTCTCATGCGCGGTTTCACGCGGTATGGAGTGAATCACCACATCGGCGTCCGGCAATAACTCCTGAACAGCCTTGGTAATCTCCGCCACCACCTGCCCGGAACGCTGGAATGTAACATTGCGTTCCAGGCCAACCGTGAGATCGGCAAAATAGCGATTGCCGGCGCGGCGAACGCGCGCCCGCTCCACTTCAATCACGCCATTGACTTTTAGCGCGGCATCAATCATACGGTTGCGATAGCCCACGGGAGCAGCGTCCAGCAGCGCATCAATGGTGCGCCGGGCCAGACGCGAACTTACATAGACAATTACACCGGAAACCAGCAGAGCGGAAATAGGATCGGCCTTGACGAGCCATGGGACCTGCCAGTGCGATCCGGCCCAGACCAGCGCCAGGCCAACAACCACAACGCCGCTGGAAAAAATGTCCGTACTGAAGTGGAGCGCATCGGCCTCAAGGGCCTGGCTGTCATACTTATCGGCAATCTTCTTTAGCTTGCGGGAACGCCACCAGTCAACCGCCATGGAAAAGAACATCACGGCAAAGGCCGCCACGGACGGCGCAATATGCACGCTGTGATGACCGGAGAGACGACGCACCGCTTCCCCTACGATCCAGAGACAGGTCAACAGGAGCAGAGTGGTTTCAATAAAGGCGGAAAAATTTTCCACCTTGCCATGACCGTATTGATGTTCCGCGTCCGCCGGCTTATCTGAAACACGGACGGAAAGCAGCGTGACAAACGCTGCAACCAGGTCCAGGCCGGAGTGCGCAGCCTCAGAGAGAATACCCAGACTGCCCGTGGTAAGGCCTACGATCAGCTTGAGAAAGGTGATCGCAATGGCGGCAAGCAGCGAGTTAAGCGCAACCGCGCGCTTCTCTTTCTGCATGCCTTCCAGCACAGGATTCAGTTCTGATGTGGACACTGAGCCATTGTCTCAAGTTTTGCTTGCTCTCTACCAGTAACCATTCTTGTTTCCATCACGACTCAGAAAACCATTATGCTAGGATTGTTGCCCGCCAAGACTCCATTTGGAATGCGAAAGGGACCCACGATGACATTACGGCTGATGATTTGTTTTTTGGCTGCGACTGCAGCACTGGCACAGACCCAGAATAAGCCCACGTTGCAGACACCCGCGGAGCGCTCTGCCAGCCAGCAAAACCAAAACCAGGCCGCCCCGCCCACACTGCAAAAGCGCGATGAACAGCCATCTGACGTCCCGCTGGACCAGGCCGTGATTAAAGTCCAGGGGCTTTGCCCCGCGGAAACACAACCGGCCAGCAATAGCACGGTGCCTACCACCAAAGAATGTACCATCACGATGACAAGGGAGCAGTTTGGCAATCTGCTGAAATCTTTTAACACTAACAACCAGCCCGTGTCACCGGCAGAACGGCGCAAGCTGGCGGAATCCTACGTGGACATCCTGGTTTTTGCCGAAGCGGGTAAAGCTGCCGGCGTGGAAAATACTCCCTCTTTCACGGAGGTGATGCGCGTGTTACGTCTGAGAACGCTTGCCGATCTTTATCTCAATCAATTGGCTGAACAGTACCGCAATCCGTCACAACAGGAGATTGAAGCCTACTACCAGGCCAATCAAAAAAAATATGAAGGCGCCAAGCTAGGCCGGATCTACATCCCCAAAAACAACCCTGATCCGCAAGCCACAGCCGAGCAGAAACAGACTTATCAAAAGAAGGTAGTGCAAGTTGCGGATGATATGCAGGCGCGTGCCGGCAAGGGCGAGCCAATGGACAAGCTGCAAAAGGAGGCTTACACCACCCTGGGAATCACCGCGAACCCGCCCAACACTGAGATGAACGTGGCGCGGCATGGCACGATCCCGCCCAAACTGGAGCAGCTAGTCTTTTCTCACAATCCCGGCGAGTCTTTTCGCATGGATGACGCCAACGGCTACCTGGTCTATCGCATGGAGAAAAAAGAGACAGCTGCTCTGGATACGGTGAAAGAAGAAATCTTGCGGGACATATTGCGCAGCAAGATGGACGAGAAAATCAAAGAGCTGAAAGCGCCCGTGCATACCACCCTGGAAGAGAAGTATTTTGGCGCGCCAGCCCCGGCAAGTCCTGTATTGGGGCAGCCTATTCCGCCAAGATAAGACTCCGCGAGGGTGCCGTGACATTGAATAAGCAAAGCCATCAGCGGCGACCACCCGAAAGGCTGAGCACGAATGGAACAATACGGGCCAGCCTTGGGAGATAAATCTTTATGTTAGGATTGGCGGTACTCCCCTTGCTTCATCGCTTTACCAGGAAGGTTCGATTTTCAAGATGATGCGAAGTTTTGTGATTCTTGGCCTGACTGACGCCACTGTAGGAGCACCGTCTCCAGCGCCCGAGCATCCACTCATGAGTTCCATTCTGCTGAAATAACATGCCGCCAAAACCGACAGTGCTGATCACCGGAGTTGCAGGCAATCTTGGCCTACGTCTGCTCAAACAACTGCCGGACTATCAGGTGATCGGGGCGGACATTCGCGAACTGGAAGGTACTGCTCCCATCGCTCACTTTGAAAAAGTGGACCTGGCTGAAGAGCGCTCATGCGACCAACTGCTGGAACTGATGCGTGCCTATCGGCCGGAGTCAGTGGTGCATCTGGCTTTTGTGCTTGATCCGCTGCGCACCGGAGTAACTGACAAAAAGCGCATGTGGCAGATGAATGTCGCCGGCACCAGCCGTGTTACTGAAGCCATTGCGGAGCACAACCGCATGCTGGGCGGCATTGATAAATTTATCTTTCCCAGCAGCGCACTGGTTTATGGTCCGGAGCTCACCAAACCCGCCACGGAAGACACCACTCTGAATGCGCAAAGCCTGCCTTATGCGCTGCACCAGCAGGAAGCCGACCGGACGGTACAGTCGCGCGCCAAAGGCATGAAATGCAAGACCTACATTCTGCGTCCGCATGTTTATGCCGGAGCAACCGTGCAGAACTATCAGCTCGGCGTGTTGCGCGGCACACCAGGTGGCAAAGGGCGGCTGGCAGACCGGCTTCGCCGCCAGGGCAAAAAGCTGCCGCTGTGGCTGCCTTCACGCGGTGATTATCTGGAACATAAGTTTCAGTTTGTCCATATTGATGACGTGGCCCGGTTGATTGCGCATATTCTGCGGCGCAAGCTAATCGATCCCAAACTGACCGTGCTGAACGTTGCCGGACGCGGCGATCCGCTGGAGCTGCGCCGCTGCATTGATATTGCCGGCATTGAGGTCCAGCGCGTGCCTGCCAAAGCCATCTGCAAGCAAGCACTACGTTTGCTCTGGGACATTGGCGTTTCTGATATTCCGCCGGAAGCGCTGCCTTATCTGCTTGGCTCCAGCACCATGGATACGGCTCGCCTGCGTGTATTTCTGGGCGAGCACTACCGCGCAGTGATCGAACACACGTGCGAAGAAGCGCTGGTGGACAGCTTCAAGGTTTGAAATCGCGAAGATCAGAAGATCCGAGTGTGTTCCGTTTCTGAAATAGCTTTGTGAAACTCACAGCAGACATTTCTTCACTGCCAGATAAGACAGCCATTCAAATCGCTAAGAATTATTTTATGAATATTGCGCTTGTGTTCCGGCGGAAAGCACCTACAATTCTCTTCGGCTCACCCTAAATTTCTTTTCCATTTTGAAACCAAACTGGCCTCAGGAGGCACAAGATGTTCTACGTTCGTATTCTTGTTGTCACACTACTGGTGTTTTCAGGGTTTTCCCCCTCGTCTGCTTCTCCCGGCGCACCACAGGAACAAAAATCAGCCCACCAATGCGCTACCGATCCCTTTAGCTATGACTTTGGTCCAGCAGGACAAAAGAACTGGTGTGGCACCTGCCAGACAGCGCGGCTGCAAGCTCCCATCAACATTCCCAGCACGCCTGAATCGCAGCAACCCGCCATCAAGTTTAATCGCTACGACCAGAAAACAAACCTAGTGGTTTACCCCACCAACCCATATAACCTCAAAATTGATTACAAAGATGGCCCAGGCACCATCACCATTGGGAATGACACCTTCAAGCTGCTGGAGTTTCACTTTCACCGCCCGAGTGAAGAGGCCATTGATAATCGGCGATTTCCAATGGTTCTGCACCTGGTGCATCTCAAACAGCAGGCCGGTTGCGATGCTGGAGTGCCCGGATGCGTGGCAGCCATTGCAATCTTGATTGAGCAGGGCGTGCCTGAACAGAAAACTTCTGAGTTATTGTATATTTTATTTAACCACTTCCCGCCGCCGGCCGGCAGTCAAAACGCCCAGATCAGCCTGGAAGGCCTGCTACCCGCCGGGTATGAAAATGCAGGCTACTGGCGTTATGACGGATCACTTACCACTCCTCCCTGCACGGAGAACATTACTTTTTATGTATTGAAACCCAGGCTCAAGTTTTCCGCGGAGCAGCTTGCAGAGTTTGAACGGCGTTATCCCACTTCCAACGCGCGCGAAACCCAGCCGCTCAATGGGCGCGAGATTGTGAACAAACCGTAGAGATATTGCGTTTGATTGCAAAAAATCAAACTGTATTTCCACCGCTGGTAACTGGCCGGACGCGTTGCGGAGTTGGGCAGCAACCCACTTCGCAATGCGCCATTACAGCCGATGTCTGGGCGTTGAAAACCATATCGCGGACCATGCTCACCAGTTTTGGGTGCGCTCCGGCGGTGCCAGCGCGGGCCATCTTCAGCCCAATCTCATTACACAGATCGCGTGCTTCCGTATCCAGGTCGTATAAAACTTCCATGTGGTCTGAGATGAAACCAATGGGACAAAGAATTACGCGCTGGATGCCGGCTGCATGCTGCGCGCGCAAATACTCGCAGATATCGGGTTCAAGCCACGGTTGCGACGGCGGTCCGCTGCGGCTCTGGTAAACCAGCGTCCAGTTACTCATAGCGCAGGCATTGGCAACGCGCGCACTGGCCTCTTTTAACTGCCGTACATAGGGTGAAGCATCCGCCATGTTGCAGGGAATGCTGTGCGCGGTAAAGATAATCTGCTCTGCGCCGGGCAGGTCAGCCATGGCAGCGCGGACGCGTTCAGTCATGGCCTCAATGAACTCCGGGCGATCACAAAAATTGTTCAGCTTTTCGATCACCATGTTCTGCGTGCCTGTGGCTTCCTGCTCCCTGGCAATGTCTTCACGATACTGCCTGCAACCTGAGTACGATCCGAAAGCCGAAGTTACAAACGCCGCGGCACGGCGCACGCCATCTGCCTGCATCTGCTTGAGCGTGTCTGGCAGCAGCGGATACCAATTACGATTGCCCCAGTAAATCGGCATCTTCTCGCCATGGCTCTTGAACTCTTGCTCCAGCGCCGCTATCAGGGCTTTATTCTGGTCGTTGATGGGACTGCGTCCGTCAAAATGGTAATAATGCTCCGCCACTTCCAGCATGCGCTCGCGCGGAACACCCCGGCCGCGCAAGACATTCTCAAGAAATGGAAGCACGTCTTCCTTTTTCTCCGGACCGCCGAAAGAGACCACCAGCAATGCGTCAAATGAGTTCATGTGAGGCAGATTCTAAACCATGCGGCAAGAAATCAAGACAGCACAGCTATAATCGCTAGCCATGCGCTTGCCAATAATTCTTGCCTTCGCTTTGTCGCTTCTCTGCTCCACCGCAGCCACAGCTTTGCAAACAAATGCCCTGCAAGGCACAAACACTGCGCCCGATCTTGACGCCATCGTAAAAAAAGTCATCGCTCAGGAGCATGTCGTCGGCGCTTCCGTGCTGGTGGCACGCGGTGACCAGATTCTGCTGCACAAAGGCTACGGCTTTGCCGACCTGCAACTGGAAGTGCCCGCGAAAGATGAAACTGTCTATCACATTGTGGGACCGATGCTTCCCTTTACCGGCATTGCCGTAATGCAGCAGGTGGAGCGCGGCAAGCTGTCGCTGGATGATGACATCTCCAAATACATTCCGGAATTTCCTCTGCAGGGCCATCATGTAACCATCCGCCAGCTGCTCAACCATACTTCCGGCATTGTGGATTACCACTACCTGGGCGATCCCATTGAAGCCACCAGCCGCCAGCCCAAGGCGCTGGATGAAGTGATGGCGCTTTACGCCAACAAGAACTGGGTCAACGAACCGGGCAAAAAATGGGACTGGTCCATCTCCGGCTTTCAGCTGCTGGTAACCATTGTGGAGCGCGTGACCGGCCAGAGCTTTCCGGATTATGTGCAGCAAAACATCTTCAAGCCTGCCGGCGTAAAGTCCACCACCTATTGTGACGATTTCACGCTCACTCGCGGCCTGAGCCATGCGTATCGCAAAATCAGCGCCGGCGCAGAGACGAAATACGTTGAAGCCCGCGAAAATGGCATGGCCTATAACTCAGATCTGCGCTTCTGCAGCACCGTGGGCGATCTGCTTCAGCTCTGGCGCGCCATCAAGACCAAGAACCTTGTCCGTCCGGAGACATTCAAGCAGATGTCCACCGCTGAAGGCGCAGCCGCGCAGATGTCCGCACAAGATCCCAAAGCGCAATACGGTTTTGCCATGATCCTGAATCATGAGGAAGGTCTTCACCAGGAAGATCATCGCCGCATTGGCCAGCACGGATCGCTCATGGGCTACAGCGGCAGCCTCTATGACTTCCCTGAAGACAATCTCACGATTGTCGTCCTGACGAACACAGAAGACCAGAACGCTTACGCCATTACCCGGGCTCTGGGCCGAGCGATTCTGGGCCTGCCTGAGCTTCCTGCACGCACACCCGCCGCCGAGCGCACGCTGGTTGATAAGCCTGTCTCTGACGCCGAGCGCAAACAGCTTGCCGGGACTTATGTACTCAAGCTGAATAGCGTTTCCGCCAATCTGCATGATTCTTTCGCGCAGTATCGGCGGACCTATCGCGTGTTTGATGAAAACGGACGGCTCATGATCCAGCCGCTGGGCGAAGGCCCGGAGCGTCTGCTGAAACAGGAGGATGGTAGCTTTGCCATGCGGTCATCGTCCGAAGACCATATTTCATTTGTCATACAGGGTGATCATGCTGCTTCGATCAAGATGGATTCACCCGGCTTCCCGCTGGCCGGAGACCGCGTAGGGAATGGCGATCCGGCGACGTTTCATGGGCAGCTGAGATAAGCAAACAGAACTGTTGAGAAGGAGCCAAATTGGCTAGTTTTTGATACAGTTTTGTATCAGGAGGAAAGTGAATGGCAGATGTTCGCGTAACTTGTATTACCAAGCCGAATCCGATGAGTGCGCATGAGCACATTACGCATATCGGCGGCCCTGGGTGGAAATGGGACAGAGAGAAGGTAATACGGAGTATTGACGCGAAAGAAAATACATTCTATGTGCAAGATTCAGTAGGGAAAAAAGCATACATTGGTGTTGTAAGACCAGCTGATGGTCGTTCCCCTTTCTTGCAAACGTATGCTGATGGCCAATGGAACAACAACTTACTGGCGTTGCCCCAGTGTCCTTAAGAGGTTTAAGAGAGAATTATGCCAGGTCCAAACACAGGTGATTCCAACGACATAAATATACCGGTAAACACACCAACAGAGCCTGCTCCAGAAAAACCCTCTACGGAACCGCCGCCGCCGCCGAAATCTATTTTTACTATTATCTACGAGGCCACTGACGAAAATTCTCCTATAGAACATATTACTAACACAATTCAGGGGTTTATCAAGGAATCAGAACTTGAGGCTCAGTATGATATTTTTTTTCTTTATGACGAGTTCTCTTCTATAAACCGATTTACATCGGATCGGCTTTATTCCGCAATTACACGTGCCTCACATTCGCAAGACAAACCACTTTTACTCTTGTTACATACAAATGGTGGAAGAGTTGAACCGGCATATCTGATAAGTAAATGTTGTATGAAATTCGCTTCGCGATTTATCGTTGCTGTGCCGCGCCTAGCAAAGTCAGCGGGAACGCTTATTGCATTGGGAGCTGCCGAAATACACATGGGAATCATTAGTGAGCTCGGTCCCATCGATCCACAGATTGGTAATTATCCTGCTTTAGGGTTGGGTGCTGCCGTTGAACACATCGCGACGCTATGTAAGAAACATCCGGATGCTATTGAGATGTTGGCAAAATATCTCGCATCAAGCCTAAACCTTCACGACTTAGGCTACTTTGAGAGAGTGTCGGCTTCTGCGGTTCAATATGCAGAGCGTCTTCTTAGTGACAAACCACTACCCGCGAATGTAACCGCTAATGGAGTCGCGAATAAGTTTGTCTACGGCTACAAAGATCACGGATTTGTTATTGATATCGATGAAGCGAAAGAGATTTTAGGGGATGAAATTATCAAGTTCGACACTCCCGAGTACCAACTCGCCAATCAGATTCACGAATATATGGAAAATGTTAACGTTGCTTACAATATTTTCAAAAATCATCGATGCAAGATTATTGGAACAATTCGTGACATTTCGGTAAACAAAATTAGTTAATTGTTTTTCCTCTCGGCGAGCAAACGCGCCTCGGAAACATACCGGGCTATTACCACTCGTCCCTAGCGGGACTGAATTCTGCTCAGGCAGACATTGACCTAATTCGCTATTGATTCGCCAATAAAAACTCGCTATATTCTGGCAGCACCCCAGGGTGTAAGCGTGGAATGATCTTTGAAAATTTAGCAGTCAGCAATTGGCAATCAGCAAATAGCCAAAGCAACGTTGAAACGGATTGAAAATGGGCTTCAACCGATCGGTGACCGATCGGTTGAATTGCACTTTGACGTTTGTTTACAACAAAGCGCCTCACCCCCGGGTGGGGTATTGGCTGAGAATGCAGGCAGAGGGTCGTAGAATCGGAAGATCGCATGTGATCGCCGACATCGCACGTCATCAGAAAAACACAGCCGAGGGCGGCGGGCCACACGATTTTCGATGTCGAATCACGGTATGGCCCCGCCTAATCGTTTACTGACCAACCCTAGTGAGGGACCTACTAAATCGTATCCCCCGGCTTCATGACCAGCACTTCTGTGGTCACGCCGCGGGATTTGAGTTCTTTCTGGAATGCGTCGGGCGTGCCGGTGAGGGCCGGGAAGGTCCCGTAGTGCATGGGGATCACGGCCTTCGGTTTGAGCAGGCCGCAGGCATAGGCGGCTTCCTTGGGGCCCATGGTAAAGAGGTCGCCGATGGGCAGCATGCAGAGATCAGGCGCATAAAGTTCGCGGATGATGGCCATATCGCCAAAGACGCACGTATCGCCGGCGTGGTAAATCTTGAGTCCGTTGGCAAACTCAACAACAAAGCCGCTGGGCTCGCCGCCAGGGATGGATTGGCCGCCATCGTCAATGGTGTTGGAATGAAACGCATTGACCAGCGTGACTTTGATCTTGTCCACCTGCACTGAGCCGCCTTTATTCATGGGAACAATCTGCTTGGCGCCCTTTTTCTGCAGGAAAGAGCAGAGCTCATACATGCCGGCGATTTTAGGCTGATGTTTGTTGGCCAGATCAACCGCGTCGCCAAAATGGTCACTGTGGCCGTGCGTGATAAGCATGTAATCAAGCTTGTCGATGGTCTTTTGATTGGCAGGCGTGGCGGGATTGCCGGTGATCCAGGGATCAATGATCAGGTTTTTGCCGCTGGGGGTGGCGACGAGAAAGGTTGCGTGTCCGAGCCAGGTAATTTTGATTCCGTTAAGGTTCATGGGTGTTGTGCTTTCCTTTTAGTATGAAGTCAGATTCTGGAGCAAAATTGCAGTAATTTAGAATCAGGATTTGGCTCTTAGCTCTTGGCCATTAGCCATTAATAAAACGGTTGAGATTCGTTAT
>DASXLK010000157.1:0-17739 GCA_036496365.1 Candidatus Angelobacter sp.
GGCATCATGATTACCAGCAGCCACAATCCATGGGACTGGAATGGCGTAAAGTTCAAGGCCACGTACGGCGGATCGGCGACTCCGGCGATCATCAAGCAGATTGAAGGCTATGTGCGCGATGGCGCCATGCCCAAAAGCAAAACGGCAAAGATTGAAGAAGTAGATTTCAAAACGCCGCACGTTGAAGCCATTTGCAAATTTGCCGACCTGGATAAGATTGCCAAAGCTAATTTCAAATTCGCTATCGACTGCATGTATGGCTCGGGCCGCAACATCCTGGCGGACATCTTCACCAAACGCGGCATTCAGCACGTGCAGATTCGCAATGAGGTGAATCCACTTTTTCCCGGCATCAATCCTGAGCCGATTGAACCGCATGTCCGCGCTGCGCAGGAAATTGTGGTGAAAGAAAAATGCCACGCGGCTTTCATCACAGATGGCGACGCTGACCGCATTGGCGCTGCCGCTGAAGACGGCAGCTTTGTGGATTCACACAAGATCTTTTCCGTCCTGCTGCAGTGGGTGGTCACGCGTCACAAAGATTGGCCCGGCGACGTGTCCAGGGCCTTTAACACCACGCGCATGCTGGACCGTATTGCCGCCAAGCATGGACGCACGTTGATTGAACATGGCATTGGCTTTAAATACGTCTGCGACCTCATGCTGGAGCGAGAGATCGTGATTGGCGGAGAAGAGTCTGGCGGCATAGGCTTTCAGCGCCATCTTCCTGAGCGCGACGGCCTGCTGAATGCGCTGCTGCTGGCCAACGTAATGGCCGACGAAGGCAAGAGTCTGGGCCAGCTCGTTGCCGCACTGCAATCTGAATACGGCCCGCACTATTACGCGCGCCGCGACCTCCGCATTCCCAATGATATAAAAGATTCGGCCATTGCCCGCGCTGGCCAGCCGGAAACAACTTCGCTCGGTCGTTACAAAGTCCTGCGCAAAGAGAATCTTGATGGCATCAAGTTTTTTCTTGATGCCCCTATCAAAGACAAAGGCGCTGAAGCCTGGGTGCTGCTGCGCTCGTCCGGCACCGAGCCGCTTATGCGTATTTACGTAGAAGCCTCTTCGCCTGAGCTGGTGCAGGAAATCCTGGAAGAAGCCGTCGCCTTTGTCGACAACAAAGTACCGGCCTCAACCCATTGACGCCCGGCTGCTATGCAAGGCGTTTGACCCAGACGGGCTGCGACTCTTGATTCGCGGATTCTGCTTTCTGCATGACAGGCAGGCTCCGTGTTTGCTTAAATGAGCGCATGCCTTTCTTTCGCATAATGTTTTGCCTGTTGCTGGCAGGCTGTTCTTTATCATGTCTCGCGCAGCAGGCCCAATCTGCTGTTCCGCCACCCATACTCCAGATTTACCGCGATCCGGTAAAGCCTTCAAAAATGGCGGAGTATTCGCGCATTGAAAGCGAGGCTGCGCTGGCTTGCGCCCGCGCCAGCACCTGGCCGTATCTCACTATCCAGTCCATGACCGGCCTGCAGGAAGTCTGGTTCATCTCCGGCTTTGATTCCTATGCCGCCATGGAACGTAGCGCGGAGCCGTTTGCACGCAACGCTGCGTTAAACGCGGAACTCAATCGTTTGCAGGAAGCCAAGGCCAATCTTGCCGGTGATCCTCGCGCCATTTATGCGCAATTTCGGGAAGATCTCAGTGGCAACGCCGGACTCATCCAGCCGGGCACGCGCTTTTTTTCTATCACCACGGTCACTGTCCGGCCTGGTCATGAGCGCGAGTTTGAAGACATTCACCACACGCTGAAATTGGTGCGGCAAAGGGTCGGGATTGAAGACAATCGTGTGGTCTACCAGATCGTTTCTGGCATGCCGAGGAATACTTTTCTCATCTTTTCCGCGCACCACTCGTTGCAAAATGCAGGGCTCGCGCTGGAGCCAGCCGTGGACGACTATGCGACTGACGTCGACGATTCCACCCGCAACCGCTTCGATGACTACACGCGCCTCGCCGTTCAATCCTCTGAAACCTGGGTGTTTTCCGTGAGCCCGGCCATGAGCAATCCCGCTGGTGAATGGATTGTCGATGATCCTGAATTCTGGCGGTCGTCTCCTCCTTTGCAGCGGCAGGCAGCGCCGAAAAAACCAGCAGAAAATACGCCACGATAAGCGAGAATTAAAGCTTACTTCTAATTAAGAGTTGCCTCAGTCCGCCGTAAACTTCTTGCAACCTGCCAGCTCTCTTTGTCACCAAATTTAATAGATGGCAGAAAAAAGAGCTCTCAATTCCACACAGGCAGCTTTAAATAATCCAGGCAAAACTGCGCGCATCCTCGCGCGGATATTTCTTTGCACCACCGTCGGACTGGCGGCAGTGCTGGCATGGACCTGGATTTTTGTTTCCCGGTTGGCGCTCAAGCCTATACCGGAACCGCAGCTTCCCACCAAAATGCAGGTCAGCTCCGGTCCGGCTTCACCATTGCAGATCCAATATCAACTCAATATGCCAGGACGTGGTGAAATTTTTCCCGCCTTCACCGGCGCACAAGCCGCCGACTATTGGCCCGTGGCGGTCCTGAGTGTAGCGAATACCTCGAACAAAGCCGTGCTGCAAATTATTACCGCGCAGGTCCGAGGATGGAGTGACGAACTTCGCCAAACAGCCGTGATTGGTCCGCATGAAGTCCGCAGCTTCAACCTTGATCCCGATCTGCTTGCCAAGGCCTACGACAATGGCGAGATCCATTCTGCTACGCTGGTGGTCCAGGTTGAAGATCCGGCCACCGGCCATACCTTCGCGCAGCAACGACCTGTCCTTATCCACAGCGCTTCTGATTTATTCTGGGGCAAAAAGTTTGCCAACGCGCAACTACTGGCCCGCTGGGTCACGCCGCACGATGACAAAATCCTCCAGCTCGTCTCGCATGCAGAACGTCTTGTGCCCGGCGGACGCCTTCGCGGTTACAACCCTGCTCGCGGAGTTGATATCGCAAAACAGGTTCGGGCGCAGGCAGCGGCTGTCTTCGGCGCCATGCGCCGTTCCGGCATCAGTTACGTCAGCAGCATTTATACCTTCGGCAATTATCCTGATGAGACGCAGCGCATACGACTGCCCCGTGAAACCCTGGAGCTGAGCAACGCCAACTGCATTGACGTCAGCGTGGCTTTCGCCTCCGCTCTGGAAAATCTGGGAATGAAGCCCGTAGTCGTGATTGTTCCCGGCCATGCTTTTACCGGCGTGCGGCTTGGCCCCAACTCACAGGATATTCTCTATCTCGATCTCACTGTGCTTCCCACTGGCACCTTTGCTGCGGCGGAAGCGCGCGCCAAGGCGTGGCTCAAAAAGACGCCTCCCAGCGAAGTCCTTACGGTCGATATCGGTGCAGCAAGGTCGCTCGGCATTTATCCTATGCCTGAGCCTGAAATCGAAAAGCAAACCGCTTCCGCCGCAGGACTATGAACAATCCGATTGACGTATTGATTATTGGCGGCGGCATCGCTGGCCTCACCGCCGCCCGCCATCTCACTGAGGCCGGACTGCACACTACCCTGCTAGAAGCGCGAGATCGTCTGGGCGGACGCATTCTCACCCAGCACCCAGCGCAATATCCCGTTGAGCTGGGCGCGGAATTTATTCATGGCCGGCCAGAAGAAATTCTCGGCCTGGCAGCGGAAGGCGGCGTACCTTTTGTGCCTGTTGGGGGAAACTATTGTCGCAAGAGCAACGGCTCATGGGTGGATGCCGGCCATCTGATGGAAGAGGTAAATCAGCTCTTTTCTGCGATGCCCACTGACGGCCCGGATCAATCTTTTCTGCACTACTTAGACCGTACCGGAACCAGCCAGGAAATCAGGCAGCAGGCGCTCCGGTATGTGTCAGGGTTTCACGCTGCTGATCCTGCGCTTATCAGCGTGCAGTCGCTCATGCGCGATAGCCGTGCGGAAGAAGCAATTGAAGGTGATCATCAATATCGCATGGCCAGCGGCTATGAGCCTCTCGTTCAGGCCGTAGTAAATCGGATAGACCGTAAACTGTGCGATATCCGCATGAATGCTGTAGTAAATGAAATCCGCTGGCAAAAGCGGCAGGTCGTGGTTCATACTTCCATCGGCGAATTTCAAACCCCACAAACCATCATCACTCTGCCGCTCGGCGTGCTCAAAGCCAAAAGCGTAACTTTCTCGCCGGCGCTGCCGGAAAAACAAAATGCCATCAGCTTTCTGGAGATGGGCCCAGTAATCCGCGTGAGCCTTTGTTTTGCCACCAAATTCTGGGAGCAGCAGAAGGCGACGGCCGACATGGGCTTTCTCTTCACAGACGATCCGCAATTCCCAACCTGGTGGACAAGTAATCCGCTTCCCAGTCCCATACTTACCGGCTGGGCCGCAGGCAGCCACGCGCTGGAGCACTCCGGAAAGACCCACGCAGAGATTATCGAGAGCGCTGTGCAGTCACTGGCCCGCATTTTGGAATTGAGCGCCCACGATCTCCGCAAACAACTGGTCAGCTCTTTTACCCATGACTGGCAGGCGGACCCTTTTTCCCGTGGCGCTTATAGTTATGCCACCGTGGGTGGCATAGAGGCTGCTCGCGCACTGGGTGCGTCGGTCGAAGGCACGTTATATTTTTCCGGAGAAGCCACCAATCCTGATGGCTACAACGGCACAGTTCATGGCGCAATTGCTACTGGATACCGGGCAACTGCTGAGCTGCTGCGGGCGATTTCATAATCCCTTATCTGCAAACATATTATTCGGCAGCAATACTGAAGTCGTTGTACATTGAAATGCAAACTCTACGCCGTCTTTTCAAGGAGCCGGATGAGAACACTCATCAAAGTATTTTGCTGCATGGCCATTGCCCTATTCGTCTTATCCCTGCCAACCGCATCTGCGCAGGAAGCTCCCATCGCCACCGTCGGGCAACAGGCGCAAAGCATTGCCGGTGATTGGCAAGGCACGCTAGAGGCTGGTGGCCAGCAATTGCATCTTGTGTTGCACATCAAGCAGTCTGCCAATAAAACTCTGCAAGCCACACTGGATAGCGTTGACCAGGGTGCTAACGGCATTCCCATCAGCAAAATTACTTTTCAGGATGGCAAGCTCTCGTTCACCTCTGACGCGGTTCACGGCACGTATGAAGGCAAGCTGGACCCGGCAGGCACGCGGATAGAGGGCACATGGTCACAAGGGCAGCCCCTGCCACTTACTTTTAAACGCGCAGCGCAAGCCTCCAGCGTAGATGGCTCATGGCTGGGAACGCTCAATGCCAGCGCGGCTAAGCTGCGGCTCCTTTTTCAAATCACTAATACGCCGGATGGCCTACAGGCCACTTTGAACAGCCTTGACCAGGGTGGCGGTGCCATTCCCGCAAGCTCCGTCAAGCGCGACAGTGCAAAACTCACTATTGAGATGAAGAGCATAGACGCCTCTTTTTCCGGTACGTTGGATAAAGATATGACGACCGTGGAAGGTGCGTGGGTTCAGCACGGCAATAGTCTGCCTCTCACATTGAAAAAGACTGACGCGCAAAAAGCGATGGCGACGTCCGCGCGTCCGCAGGACCCTAAAAAGCCCTATCCTTACCACTCTGAGGATGTCGCCTACCAGAATAAATCAGCTCCTGAGGTGGAACTCGCGGCTACTCTTACGCTGCCTCGGGGCAAAGGCCCCTTTCCTGCCGTTGTATTAATCACAGGCTCTGGCCCGCAAGACCGCGATGAAGCGCTTCTTGGCCATCGCCCTTTTCTTGTCTTGTCAGATTACCTCACACGCCACGGTATTGCCGTGCTCCGTGCCGATGACCGTGGCGTGGGCAAATCCACTGGCAATTTCACCACAGCCACTACCGCGGACTTCGCTACCGATACTGAAGCTGGCATCGCTTACTTAAAAACCAGGCAAGAAATCAATCAGCATAAAATTGGCCTGATCGGGCACAGTGAAGGCGGGGTGATTGCTCCCATGATCGCAGCCCGCAATCATGATGTTGCTTTCATCGTAATGATGGCGGGCACCGGCGTCCCCGGTGATGCCGTGCTGGCGGAGCAAACTAAACTGATTCTTCTGGCGAATGGCGGAAGCCAGGAGATGGCGGAACGGCAGAAAGAGGCAGAGCTTGAGATTACCGCGATGGTAAAACAAGAAACTAACTCAGCCGCGTTGGAGAAAAAGCTTCGAGAAAAATTTTCCGGTCAATTCACTGAGGCACAACTGTCAGCCTCCATTATGCAAATGAATTCTGCCTGGATGCGCTACTTTATCTCTTATGATCCGGCAGTGGCGCTCAGCAAAGTCACCTGCCCGGTGCTGGCGCTCAATGGCGAAAAAGATTTGCAGGTGCCGCCTAAACAGAACCTGCCGGCCATCCGCAAAGCTTTAGAGGCAGGCGGCGATAAGCATTTTGAAATTGTGGAATTGCCCGGTCTGAACCATCTTTTCCAGACGGCCAAAACCGGCTCACCCAGCGAATACGCCCAGATTGAAGAAACCATTGCGCCCGTAGCCTTGGAAACCATGGCCAACTGGATATTGAAACAGTAGTTTCCTAAATCCAGGTGGCTTAAATCCAGCTACCCCAGCGCGAAGCCCGGAAGATGGCCGAGCGCGATGGTACCCAGGATGGAATGCGGCGAAAACGCGATACCGCTTCCAGCGCGCGTGCTCTCTGGTGGCGGTCAAAGGCCCGCACATACTGGCGGATAATTTGCGGCATGGTCATGCGCAGTGCCGCGGAAAAATTCTGCTCCGCCATATCATGCTGCTCTGATTCGTTTCGCAAAAGTTCAAGCATGTCTTCGGCCAGAGCAGCCTTGTTTCCCACCGGATAAAACTTAATAGCCAGTCCGCCGCTATCGCCCATCTCGCGGAAATCAGGAATATCGGAGCAGATGATCGGCACGCCATAAGCCGCAGCCAGATTGGCCACGCCGCTGGCGCCCGTCGCAGAGGTGTATGGCATTACCATGAAGGAAGAAGTTCCAAACATTTCCGGGATGTCATGCTCTTCCACATAACCCTTGAACTCAATATTCGGATGGCTGCCGTACTTCGCATTTAAGCCTTCAATGTAGCCCGGTGAATTGCTGTTGTTCGTTCCTGCAATTACCAGCTTGGCGCGCGGGAATGCCGGCGCAACTTTCTCTTCAAAAGCTTCAATGAGCATTTCGCAGCGCTTATATGTGCCCCATTTTCCAAAAGCCAGAATGCGGTGGTCAGGATTGCCACGCCGGGAAAAGTCAGGATATTCCGGTCGTGCAGAAAGAATGCCATGTGCACGATAGTGTATGTGCTCGCCGCGATATTTTTCCGTCAGCGTGCGACGATACGCGGGCAGCAGCACGGAAACGGAGTTGGCCATTAGCAACATTCGAGTGGCAACGTTTCCCGCAGCGCGAAACAGCGCTTTGTTGCGGACTCCGGCATCATTCAAGTCAATGTGGTCCATCAGGTGATGCAGCGTTACGTGCGTATAGAAGCCGGCCATGCGCGTCATGGCTGGGAGCGTGAGCCCGGAAAATGCGGCCAGAGGGTTCTCTTTATTGCCAAAACTGGAAAAGACAAGGTTGAACCACACCACGTCCGGCTTGCACTCGCGGATGGCCTTGAGCAATCGCGTGTGGTTTGTAAGGCGATTTTCTCTCCAGCAGCGATGGACTTCAAACTCCGGCAGCTCTGGTTCTGTGCCGGAGTATTCGTCGGCCAGGATGGTGAGGCTGATCAAGGGATCAGCCTGCAACTCTCTGGCTACATGGTATCCGTACTCATTGAGTACAGCTTTGCTCGGGGGAAAACCGCTGACAAAACAAATTTTCATTGAGGCCCTAAAGCTAAAAACTTAAGCTAAAAATTTAGAAAATAGAAATTTTGACAACCGGACGAAACGATGACGTGCTGCCCGCTGCGCCGGTAAAGCTGTAAAAAGATTGCTGCTGTATGCCCGCCGAAAAACGCAATGGATAATCAACGTTCAAAGATCCATTCACGTCATTCACATTGCGGCGAAGCGGCTTTACATAAGAGACCAGGAATCCGCTCTGGACGTTGTCGTACAGGTGGAAGCCCTCGCCACGCGAGAGATCCATTGATCCGTCGAAAGACCAGCGGTCGTTGGCCTTATACTCCACGCGAACACCGGGAATCAGCACTTGCGCCGTGGCAAAAGACAGGTCCTGCACGCGCCATGAGCGGATGTACTTGGCCAGCCCTGTGACCGCCAGATTCTGCCCGAACTTATGCTCCACGCCGACCCAAGTATCCGTGGTAAAAAATTCACGGATTAAGGGACGGAACAGAAGGTCGCGCACGGAGTAGCCTGTGACTAGAAAATTGTTGCCCCAGGGACGGCCCACTTCAAATTCAACGGTAGCGCCCAGGTCCCGCGAATGCAAGTCTTGCAACTGGAACGGGCCGGATTCATGTATTGCGCTGCCCCGCACTGTGAGCCAGTTAAAGAATGGTGAAGTGTTCAGATACAGAAACTGGCGGAAGAGCTGCTGGTTCATCTGTATCGGTGAGAGAGTATCGCGCCGCATGGTGAACTCAATCCCGGGATTGAATACGATGTGCGCACTACCCAGCCGCAGGACTGGCGTTGTGCCCACATTGAAAACTGTGTCATACGTATTGCGCTTCACAATCAGCGTTTGGCTGGGAATGGAAATGGTGCCGCGATAATTGCGTTCGCCCACGTATCCGTTGATCGGGAACGGGAAGCCATTGGCGTGATATTTAAATGAGCTGCCGAGGTCCGTCTCCTGTGAATAACGCGGCGGCACCGGGGCGCCGAAGAACTTGTTGTCCATCTCGTAAAGCGTGGAGTCTTCAAAAATTGCGCCGGTAGCCACGTCACTCTGGATGCTTAACTTCGGCTGGAACGGTAACGGCGTGCCTTCTTCGCCGGATACCTGCAACAAGCCGCGCTCTGCCGTGGGATCATCCGCCGCAAGTTGGTTGGCGCGGGCAAAGGCCGTAACAGCACTTGGATTGTCATGCCGCTGCGTGTAAATGTTGGCCCAGGCAAGCTGATAATCGTAGCTCTGCTCATAGTCCACGGATTTGCCCAGCGCCGCCAGTTCTTTCTCTGCTTTGCGATCATTGCCCTGCGCGATATACGTATCAGCCAGCCCAATGGCGACGGTATCATCGGACGCCCCCAGATCTTTGGCTTTTACGAAATAGCGTTCTGCCAAATCAAAATCGTGGGCCGCCAAAAAGATGTTGGCCGCTTCCACAAGATTATCTGCCGTAACAGGAGAGGCTTCGCCGATCCTTGACTCCGCAAAGGCCAGCGCTACTTCCTGCTTGGCGTCAGCGAATTTACCCTGCCGGACAAATAGTTTGGCAAACTCAATGCGCACATCCACGCGATTGGCGTCAGGTGCATCCAGAGCGCGGGTAAAGCGCTCCATGGCTGCGGAGCGGTCTCCTAAAGTCAACAGAGCATCGCCCGTGGCCAGGAGAATTGCCGATTGGTCCACAGCTTCCTGCTCTGCTAATTGAATGTATTTGAATGTCTCCGCGCGATGTCCCATCTGTGCATGCGCCGAAGCAAGATTTGCGTAGATCAACGGATCGTCGGGAGAAAGCTTCAATGCAACTTCCAGTTCGTTGACCGACTGGGCATAGTGGCGCGCGTGATAGAGCGCGTCAGCCAGTGCCAGATGCAATTTCAAGTCATCCGGCGAATATTTAAGCGCCACGCGATATTCCGCCACGGCTTTATCCAGAATGCGCATCTGCCTGTATGCCGTGGCGAGTGCCATATGCGTTGCGCCTGCACCCTGTTCGCCTAAAAGTTTTTCTGCTTTGGCGGTCTCTTCCAGCCCCTCGCGTGAGCGGTGCAATTGCAGATATGAATAGGCAAGTCCCAGGTGGGCAATGCCGCTATCCGGATTCATCTTGATCGCCGGCTCAAAATCCTGGATCGCTGCCTGAGCGTCCTGCATATCATTGCGGACGTAACCGCGGTTTACCAGCGCTTCAAACATTTTGGGATCTTTTTGCAGCGCGCGTGTGAAGTCATCGATTGACTGCTGCAACAACTGGTTTTGCCTGTGCACATGCCCGGCGAGCAGCGGGAAATTCGGTTCCTTTGGCAGAATGCTCTCATAGCGGCTTACCAGCGCCAGCACTTCGTCATAACGGCCCAGATTGTACAAGTCATAGCCCAGGTAGACGGCGGCATCGCGGTCATGCGGCAGCTTCACGATTGCCACCTCGCCCAGCCGGGCGGACTCAGCATATTTGCCTTTCAAAAACAGATACCGCTCGGTCTCGCGCATCACGCGCGGATCGTTCTTCATTGTCCCGGTGGCGCGTGCAATCCATTCTCCCGCCAGGTCAACCTTGCCGGCTTCAATCGCCGCGTTTGAACCGCTGGCTATGATTTGCGAATTTGTCGGCGCCAGCTTGTGTGCTTTCTCATAGCTGGCCTGCGCTTTGGGATATTCCTTGGTGGCCGTATACAGATCGCCCAGCGCCATGTAAGGAACGTAATCGCCCGGATACGCGGCAGCCATGCGCGTGAAAAATACTTCGGCTGCCTTGTTGTCGCCTTCATCACGAGAGAGATAGCCGAGAGCTTCCAGCGCGTAACGATTCTTGTCGTCGCGTTTTAGCAAAGCCATGTACATCTGCCGCGCTTCTGTTTTGCGTCCAGCTTTCCAGAGCAGACTGCCGTATTGCAAAGTGACGTTGTCATTTTCAGGGTCAAGTTGCAAAGCTTGTTTCAAATCGGCTTCAGCGCCGGCAACGTCATTGCTGAGCCCTTTGATGGCCGCACGAAGCCGCAGATATTCCACCTGCTGCGGACCTTCCACCTGAATTTTTGCCAGTTCCTGCTGCGCGATAGCGAGTTGCTGGTTAATTGCGGCATCATCGTCCAGGTTGCGGTAGGTATCAATCAGGTTAAGCCGCAATTGCGTGGGATAAAGAACACCCTCTGCCGGGCCTTCCGGCATCGCAGCCAGTGCTGCCAGATAATCTTTTACCGCGTCTGTGTCGCGACGCTCGATCTTTGCCAGGTCGGCGCGAATAGCAAACAAACGATAATAGTTAGGGTCCAATTGCTGCGCGCGTGTGAGGTAGGTACGCGTTTTGTCCAGATCACCTACCCGCAACTCCGCTTGGGCCGCTGCCAGTTGCACATTCACTGACTTAGGCGCCATGGAAGCCGCCTTCTCATACGTGTCCGCCGATTCTTTCTTCATGCCGGCCAGTTCATAGGTGTAGCCCATCTCGGACAGAACGTCGGCGTTCTTGACCGGCGCCTTTTTTAGAATGTCGATTGCAGCTTTATAGTCGTGAGCTTCCCGGTAATACTGGGCCACAGCGCGGAAGATTTCCGTGTTCTTCGGGCTGCGCTTCATTGCCTTGTCCAGCAGTTGCTTGGCTTTGTCCGTGTGCTTCTGCTTCATATAAGTAATGGCCAGCAGAAGTTCGGCATGGGATGAAGGTTGAACGCTCTCTGCACGTTCCAATAAGTTTTCAGCGCGCGGCAGATCGCCAGACTGCATAAACAACTCGCCCGCCATGGCTAAATCAGTGGCGCGACGCGGGTTAGCTGCAATCACCTGCAGCAGCAGCTTTTTGGCTTCGTCGGCTTTGCCCATGCGGATGTAGGTCTGCGCCATGCCGGAAAGACCTTCCACGGAATTTGGCGCACGCTTCAGGCCTTCCTGATACGCATCGAGCGATACCTGGGATTTGCCGGCCAACCGCGCTGTATAGCCCAGCAGAAACCAATTGCATGCATCGCTGGGAGCCGCCTGAGTCAGATGTTGCGCGTAACCTACGGCGGCAGAAGAATTTCCATTCTTCAGCGCAGTCTCTGCGGCACGCGCGTAACGGCCAGCTTCAATGCTGCCACCCCATCCGCTGCCCGATGTCCCACACGGCGCACCGGAAGAACCTGCCGAGGCCCGGCCAGTCTGTTTGTTGGCGTTATTCTGCTTGGGTTGGTTTTTCTGGGTCTTCTGGTCTTGCGGCTTGCCATTTAGATCGAACGTCTCCTGCGCCCAGCCGGTTGTGGCTAGAGACAGTGAGCAGAACAGCGCAAGACGGATAAGATTCTTCTTCACGGGACCACCGTTGTCAGTGTTGCAGAAAGAACACGTGGACCAGGTTTTCCACGACGCTACTTGGATTTAGCGAAAGCAGCAGCCACAACACGGCAGCAGCTCTGTTCTCATGTTGTTTCCAGATGCCGTTTTCCGGCTAAGGGATTCCTTGGGCCCGGAAAGTAGCGGAAAATCGCCTCAAAGTGAGAATCCGGATACCACTTGGGAAACCTTACCGCCACTTTTGGAATCGAAGTCACTTGCTGGAGCAGAACTGCTGCTTATTGGTTAACGGCATCCCATTAGAAAGCTTTGAGCCACTCGCTGATCCAGATCTGGTAAGTCGTCGCAGTTCTCATTCACGGAGGTTTTTCATGAGTTCCCCATCCATCGCCGCGGGCAGGCAGATTTCAGCGCCGAACCGGGCGGTCCCATTGAGCTGGGTGTTGTTGCTGACGCTGTTAGTGCACGGCCCGCTGCTGCTGATGCAGATTACCAATGACTCTTATGACGCGGACTTCCATAAGTTTTTTGCGGCGCATTACGCACAACACTGGTTCAATCCCTGGAATGAGAAGTGGTTTACAGGATTCTCACAGACCACTTATCCCCCCATGGAACAGCAGTGGATGGCCCTCTTCTCGCACCTGATGGGCCTCAACCTGGCTTACATTTTCGTCCAGTTGATTGCAATCATGCTGCTTCCCATCGGCGTTTATAAATATTCGCGCATCTGGGTAGGTGAGCGCGCTGCCAGCTATGCAGCCATTGGCAGCGTGCTACTGGGTGCGCTTTCATCGCTTGTGTATGTGGATGGCCAGCTCTCAACCACGTGGGCAGCGCCGCTGTACCTAATGGCACTGGCTTATTTTTATGAGTGGGCGCGTGAAGCTAAGCCCATGGCATTGATTAAGGCATTGGCGCTTACTCTTGCCGCTGCATCAGCCCATCACGTGACCCTGATCTTTGCCAGCGTCATTTTCACGATTCCCGTTGTTGCAATCGCATTGATGGATCGCAAGCGCGAGGGCGCGGATGCTTCCACCAGCGGCGTCATTTCGCGATCCGCCATTTTTGCCGTGATGACTATTGTTGGAGTCATCATTGTGCTGCTTCCTTACTGGCTGGCGTTGAAGGCCAATCCAATTAAGCAGATGCCCATTCCGCACGGCAGCCGTGAGAACTTCTTCTCCCAGGGCTGGCTCGCTGTGAATTACATTGTTGTCCCCTGGGGCGCAATGCTGCTGGCGCTGCCTTTCATTTTCTATAAAGGCCTAAAGGAAACCAGGCTGCGACCGCTCTTCTTTGGCTTTTGGTTCACCATGTTGTTTGCTCTTGGTGGAACCACACCCGTGCCCAAGCTGATTCTTGGCACCATGGCCGGGGTGGTCAATGCGATCACCGGAGCAAACGTCCACAATCCTTTTGACATTCTTACCTTTGAGCGTTTCAGCTTCTGGGCCAACCTTATGGCGCTGCCGATTGTCGGCTTACTGGCTGTTGGCCTGATCGATCGCTATGGCCGCAAGGCTGCTTTCGTTCTGGGCACGCTTGCTGCAGCCACGGTGGCCTTTGCTGTTTCGTGGCCTGTCTACCATCCGATTCACGATGCACCGTTCAGCACCGCTGAAGTTATTTCATTCCTGAATCGTGACGGTCATGACAAGTTCCGCTATCTTACGCTTGGTTTTGGCAACAAAATGTCAGAGGTTGGCATTGGCGCCAACGCCAGCAGCGTGGACGGCGAATATAACTCCGCCCGCTTGCTGCCGGAAATGACGCAGTACGGCTCCGCACAGCTCACCAACTCAAAGTATTACGGCACCAACGGCATTGAATCTCTACGCGCCGTATTGAAGCACGCTGAACAATATGGACTGAAATATATCTTTGTCCGTGATCCGTATTATGAGCCGTTAATCGCCTTTGCCGGCTGGCGCAAGACAGAAGTCTATGATCGCGGCAACGTGAGCTTGTGGGTGAAAGATGGCATTCCTCCGGCGCACAAAACTCCTTACGGCACACCTCCAACTGCCATGGAAGGGATTCTATGGGGAACGCTTCCCATCGGCAGCAGCATTATCGCTTTACTTCTTATGCTGATGTTCCCGGACAAAAAGAAAAAACTCGATCAGACCATAGAGTTTCCGCTGACCACGAGTGAAGAACCTGTATTGAGGGAGGCACGGTAATGGGCCGCTTACTTTTAATTATTTTCGCAGTTCTTACCGTTGGATTGATTGCTGTGGGCTCCATTCACGGAAGCAGCACGGCTCCCGCTTCCACGCCTGAAGGCGCGGTGCAGTCAATGTTTGATAACGCCAAAGGACACAACTGGAACGGCGCTTATTCTTACGTGGCCGCCGCCAGCAACGTTCCCGAAGATGCATTTATCCGTGATCTGGCGGGCCGCAACGGCAGTCTGCGCACTTACTCGCAGCTCGACTCCGTTACTACCCGCGTGTTGCATGAGAATGACAATGAAGCAACTGTCCGCACCGAGCTTAAATACGCTACGGCGGTAGGCGCATCTTTTGATACGCGTGATCTCAAAGTTGTGAAAGATGATGGCGCGTGGAAGGTGCAATGGCCAACGGAGAAAGAAGTAAACGTGCCGCCGCAGGTGATTCCCGTGAACTATCTGCGCTGGGACATTGTATGGCGCGGCGCAGGCGATGATTGGGGCGCGCAAAACGTGGAAAATCCCAATTGCCGCATCCTCTCCATGAACGCCGTGGAACACGATGGCAGCCTGATCATTATGGGCGAAGTGGAAAATGAAGATACAGTCCCTGCCTTTATCAGCGTGGGTGCTGTGCTCACTGACAATAACGGCAGAGATGTGGCGCAAGAAAGCAGCTTTGACAAAATCTCCCATGTCCTGCTGCCTAAAGAAATTTCGCCTTACCGCATTGACTTCCCTGGAATTAAAAAGACAGACGTAAAGTCTGTCCGCATGACCCATGACTGGATGCTGGTGCCGGCTTCGGCTGATCCCGTGATTGGCGTACTCCATCAGCGGATTGAAAAAGACCTGACCGGCCGCACCGTATTGAAGGGCGAACTCATGAATGAAAGCGGAACGATTGTAAACATCCCGCATGTGCTGGCCACGTTCTATGACAATTCGGGCAAAGTGATCTGGGTTTCTGACGCATACTCTGACCACGCCTTGCAGCCGCTGACGCCGCAACCTTTCTCAGTTGCTTTGCGTGACGATCTGGCGGCGCAAGTGCACACCTATCGCGTGACCGTGAATCAATACAGCTTGAATCGTGAGAACTAATTATGCGTAAAGTAATATTCATCGGCTTAGTTGTTGCGCTTTGCTGGTTTGCCGCTGACTGCGCCAATGCCGCGGAGCTGAATGTGCCAAAAGATGCGGTGGCCGGGCAGCCGCTCAGCATCAGCACCAGTGGCAGCGGCACGCTCTTTCTCATTGGTCCCAGTGAAGTGATCAAGCGTGATTTCAAGTCAGGCACGGTTGAAATTAAAGGTGAAGAGCTGCGCAGTGCCGGGCGCTGGATTGCCGTTACACGCGGTGATTCGAAAGAATCGCAGGTCTTCTGGGTAAAACCCGGCAAGCCGGAAAATCTTAACTTCCTCGCTCGCCCTTCGCGCGTGCCGGTGGCGCGGCCAAACGTGATTAGCGGAGTGACATTTATCTTCGATAAATATCAGAACCTGGTTCTTGATCCCACACCGGTAAAGTTCGATCTTTCCGTTGCTGGGACAGAAGCCGCCAAAAGCGTTACCAGCAGCGAGGGCATTGCCTGGACGAACAGCAGCTCCGCGCCCAAAGCGGGCGCTGCACAGTTTGTTGCCTCTGTGGGTGACACTCAGGTACGGCGCGTGGTGCAGCAGGTAGCGGCAGATCCATGCAATCTGCGCATGCACGTGAGTGGCAAGGCGGGAAATCGCGTGGTTGTGGAGACTGATCCGGTTCGTGATTGCAGTGGCAATCCTGTGCCTGATGGAACAATTGTTTCATTTATCCAGACCGATAGCAGCGGCAAAAGCACCGTGGATGCTCGCATTAAGAAAGGCATTGCTCGCGCCGAATTGCCGGCCGCGGAGAGTGCTACCATTACGGTAGCCGCTGGTGTTGTGCTGGGCAATGAACTTCACGTGGGAGGCAAATAAAATGAAACTCGCACGTATGCTGATCCTATCCACTGGAGTATTGCTGGCCATTTCTGGTGCTGTGCCACTGCTGAAGCGGATCATGGCGGATACCAAACCGTCAGTCCAACTCAATGTGAAAAGCGCACAGCCGCGCGAAGTGGAAGACGTAACGCAGAATGCAATCCTGCGCGATTACACGCTTGCCTGGCAGGCTATTGGCACGTCTCTGGCGAACAACTCTCTTCAGCCGCTGAATGAGAACTTTTCCGGCTTTGCCCTGGATAAATTTACGCAACGTGTGAAAGACCAGAAGCAGCAAGGCATTACCACGCGCATCATTGATCATGGCCACAAAGTGGATGCTATCTTTTACTCGAATGACGGCGCTGCGATTGAGCTCAAAGACACGGCAAGTATTGAAACGCAGGTGCTGGACGGCGGTACGGTAATTCACTCGGACCAGGCACAAATACGGTATTACGCCATTATGACCGGCGCTGAAGACCGCTGGAAAGTGCGCGTGTTGGAGAGCACTCCACAGTAGGCATTACTTAGACAAGCCAATTCCCGCGCGTAAATCTACTCTCTAAAAATGGGTGGAGCGTCACTGGCCTCAAAGGGCTCGTCTTCACGCGCCAACTCAGGCATGGTTTGCAGCAGGCGCAGGCAGCGGTTCCAACGCAGCAGCGCGTCATCATTTCCTTGCGGGCGGATTTTTTCCGCATCCTCAAAGCAGCGCATGGCATTCTCAAAGCTGGCGAGCAAAGAGTGTGCAGTATGCCCTGCGCGCACCTGCGCCTTGGCACGCCGTTCATGCAGGATGCCCTGATAATAAGAACGCTCGTAGGCGCTTGAGAGCTTTTCAAAACATGCCTGCGCTTCACGGAAACCATCAGAAAGCCCGCCTTTGAACTGGTCTGTAAGCGCCAGACCCAGTTGGCGCAGGGCCATTTGGTTTTCCGGGGCAACGGCCAGAACATCGCGGCAGATGGATTCAGCCTCTTCCGCCTGGTTCAAATAGCGATAGTGTTGTACCTTGGCCAGCGCCTCAGCAATGCCATTTTTGGAGATGGTTTTCAGTTGGCGTTCCATAATTTTTTACCACCCAGATTTTCACCACCACTTTTATTCTAGTCCGCTTTGTCTACCCCGCGTATTTTGCGCACCAATTTCAAAATTGGATCATAAAACTCATCCACCACCCGTTCTTTCAAGGGGATGATCGCATTATCTGTAATCTTGATCTCTTCCGGGCAGACCTCTGTACAGCACTTCGTGATATTGCAGTAGCCAATTCCCAGCTCATTTTTCAGCAGCTTTACGCGTGAGACACTATCCAGCGGATGCATTTCCAGCGAGGCAACGCGCACAAAGAAGCGCGGCCCGCCAAACTCTTCCTTTTTATGATGGTCGCGGACAACATGGCAGACATCCTGGCAGAGGAAGCACTCAATACATTTGCGGAACTCCTGCACCCGGTCCATATCTTCCTGATACATCTTCCATTTGGCGTTGGGCTTGGGTGTGAAAGGAGGAATCGTCTTGTTGATGCGATAATTCCATGAGACGTCCGTGACCAGGTCTTTAATCACCGGAAA
>DASXLK010000158.1:0-25613 GCA_036496365.1 Candidatus Angelobacter sp.
TTTGCTTTTGGGCATGGCGCCATCGCGCACATAGCCTTCAATCTGCTTGATGATCGCCGGAGTCGCCGATCCGCCGTACGTGGCCTTGAACTTTACGCCATTCCAGTCCCATGGATTGTGGCTGCTGGTAATCATGATGCCACCGGCGGCCTGCAGATTTTTCACCGCGTAAGAGAGCGCTGGCGTGGCCGTGTAATCATTTGCCAGCTTCATGGGGATGCCAGCGGCGGCAATCACTTCGGCGCAGGCCTGGGCAAAACGCTTGGAGCCATAACGCGTGTCATAGCCGATGACAAGACCGCGCGTGGGATCTTCACTCTTCAAAACATAAGCAGCAATGGCCCCGGCCACACGACGCACATTTGCAAAGGTGTAATCTTCGGCGATAACGCCGCGCCAGCCATCGGTACCAAACTTTATGTCTTCCATTATGTCGCTTCGCTCCAAACCGCTTTAAGATCTTTTTTGCGTTAAATCTTTTCAGCCTTGCGTCAGGCCGCTCGGGCTGGACGGCCCTCGCGTCTTATCACCAACTGATGTTCCATTATGTCGCTTCGCTCCACCTAAATCAGCTCCGTCATTTTTTTCTCATTCAAGTATTTCACAATTTTGCCTACATCTTGTGACTGCTCGCGCGTGGTGATCAGAATTGCGTCCTCTGTCTCAACGACAACCAGATTGTGTACGCCCAAGGTGGCTATAAATTTCTCTGGCGCGTAGACGTAGTTGCCGGTGGCGTTGAGCGCATAAGAATTTTTGCCATTGAGAACATTTTTGTCTTCGTCTTTCAGCCGGGCAGCATGGTGTTCATACAAAGCGGCCCATGAGCCGAGATCGTTCCAGCCAAAATCGACGCGGAGGCAGAACAAATTGGAAGAGTGCTCGCCCTTGGCCGAGCGCGGCTCAAGCACGGCATAATCAATGCTGATGTTTTCGCACTTGGGATAAAGCTGGGCAAAAGTTTTGTCGAAGTCTTTGGTACCCCAGGCCGCGGCAATCTGCTCCAGATATGGCGCGGTCTCTGAGAGATGTTCGCGCAAGGCGCGAGTGAGTGTGCGCGCACTCCAGACAAAGATGCCACTGTTCCAGTAATAATTGCCGGCGGCCATAAACTCTTCCGCACGCTGCTGATTGGGCTTCTCAGTAAAACGTTTTACGCGGAAGAGCTCTGACTCGATCTTTCCGCCGGTTTCGATATAGCCATAACCTGTTTCTGCGCGAGCAGGTTGCACGCCCATAACAACAATGTGATCTTCTTTCCCGGCAAGCTCGATAGCACGCAAGAGGACTTTGCGGAATTTCTTTTCGTCGGCAATAACATGGTCCGCGGGGAACATGCCGATAATGGAATCTGGGGCCAGCCGTTCAAGCAGAAAGGCCGCCAGTCCGATGGCTGGGGCGGTATTGCGGGCTTCCGGTTCCGTTACAATCTGGGCCGCGGGGATGGCCGGAAGCTGGCGCTGAATTTCACCCGAAACAAACTCATTGGTGATGACCCAGAAATCTTTTTCTGTCCCTAAGGGCAGAAGACGTTCCATGGTTTTCTGGATCATGGTCTGTTGGCCGTCAAGGGCCAGTACCTGTTTGGCCCGCTTACGACGGCTGCGCGGCCAAAAGCGCGTCCCGCTGCCGCCGGCAAGAATCACGGGGGAAAAAAGTTGTTTACTCACAGACTCTCACAGGGCAGAAGCCCACGGTTCTTGATGCTTACTCAAACAAGACTTATTTTGCAGAACACGTACGCCCGCACTCAGCCTAGAGCGCGGAGTAACTCTTTTCCAGCAAAGTTGTCAGGGGCTGTCCCACTTTTTCAACGGGCAGTGACGCGCATAAAAATTCCACGTCCCACTGCGGCCTGAGCATAAATTTTTCTACGGCAGCGGGAACAACAACCGCTTCACCACCCGAGAACGTTACAGGAGCAGCGCCCTCAGTTTCAATCACGCCACATCCTCTGGTGGCCACCAGACACCAGACACTGCGTTTTGCATGGTGTGGGCGACGAAACTCCCAGGCGCGCGTGAGCTTGAATTGGTCGACGATAAAGCACGGCGAAGTCACGAGATTGACCTGCGTTTTGCCCTGAACGATTTGCGGATTAGACGGAGCAACTTTGCCGGCGTGCGTCTGCTCACGAGTGGCTTGCAGGCCGTGCTCAATATGCAGCTCGCGCGGACGGCCGTAATCGTAAAGCCGATATGTGGTATCAGAGTTTTGCTGTGTTTCCACGATGACAGCCCCGCCGCCGATGGCGTGAACGGTGCCAGCATCGACATAAATCATGTCTCCGGCATGGACATCTATCCAATTCAGGAGATGTTCCATGCGGGTTTCGCGGATGGCTTGTTCCACCTGGGCTTTGGTGGTTCCCGGCTTCAGGCCAACACCGACTTGTGCTCCCGGTTTGGCTTGCAAAACGTACCAGCATTCGGTTTTTCCGCAAGGCTGGCCGAGTTTGGCTGCGCCGTCGTCATCGGGATGCACCTGAACGGAGAGCTTTTCCTGGGGAAAGAGGAATTTGACCAGCAAGGGAAAGCGGGTGGCATTTTGCCCCACATCGCCTAAGAACTGGGACCCAAATTGCTGGGAGAGATCGGCAAGTGTGCGTCCGGCAAGCGGGCCGTTGGTTACGGAGCAATTGTCAGAGGTAAGCCAGGCTTCGCCCACAGGCTCCCCGGTAATTGCATGGGGATAATATGGCGCCAGATCAACGGAGCCCCATATGCGCTCTTGAAATTGGGGCTGCAAACGAAATGGATAAAGATCGGGCATGGACTGGGTTAAGATCTTGCTGCTCAAGAGTCTAGAAGACTTTAGACTCGCAAATAAGGCGGCGCGTTGTCCAGCAGCTCAGGGCTGATTTCCTTTCGTATTCTCATGGCAGGGCTTCCGTTCCATGGCTCCATATGACAATGGGTTTTGATGACAATGTGTTTTGGTTTTTCAATTTTCGGCGATTTTGGCAATCTGGTTCCTCTCCCACCCCGTCATTTTGAGAGATCTATTGCAAACAAAAGCACTTAAGCGATTCAGCCCTTGCGCCGCCCTTGCACGGAGCTTGCGCGGCCCAAGCGTGGCCCAGGCTCCGTCCTTGCGCCGCCCAAGCCCAAGCTCAAGCTGATTGGTTACCAAAGATGTGCCGGGTTTGCTTTTGCTAATTGCCAATGGCTAAACGCTAATTGCTGATTTTCACCCTGAGGCGCTGCCAGACTATAGCTAGGATTGCCAAGCGAATCAATTGCGAATCAGGACATGCCCGCAGCAGAGCAACCGGTTCCCGAACTAGTTGGCGATCAGAAACGCACGTAGGCACTGGCCTCGTACAACGTGTACTTGATGCAAGTATCTGCGTAAATCTGCGGCAAAACTGGTTTGCGCTTCGCTCTTCGACTCTTTAACGGCCGAACTTATCCTAGCTTGCCGAACCACTCCTGCATGCGTTCCAGTCCGCGCTCAATTTCCGTGGGCGCGGTGGCGTAAGACAAGCGGATGTGGTCGCGGGTACCAAAGGCTTCACCCGGAACGGTGACAACATGGGCCTCATGCAGCAGGCGCTTGGCAATGTCCGCGGCGCTGGTGATTCCGTCTTTGCCGAAATAGGCTGAAACGTTGGGGTAGACGTAAAACGCGCCTTCCGGCTTTACGCAGGTGATATTCGGGATGAGCTGCAAGTGCCCGAGCGTGAGTTCCCGGAGCAGCACATAATCTTTCTTCATCTGCTCCACGCAGGCTTGCGGGCCGGTAACAGCGGCAAGGCCGGCCATCTGCACCATGTGAGCGGTGCTGGAGGTGCTCTGGCTCTGGAGTTTGGTCATGGCATTGATGATTGCTGGCGGAGCAAGTGCATAGCCGAGACGCCAGCCGGTCATGGCGTAAGTTTTGGAGAGCGAACCCACGATGACCAGATGTTGCTTTACGTCATTCAATGAACCGGCAGAGAATTTGCGCGGCGTGAAATTGAGATAGACATAACATTCGTCGGCGATTACATAAATGCCACGCTTGTGGGCCAGCCGCAGAATCGCGGTGAAATCCGTGGGGTCCATCACTGCGCCGCTGGGGTTATTAGGGCTATTGAGGATGATCGCCCGCGTCTGCGGCGTAATCTGGCGCTCAATCATTTCCGGCGTGAGGCGGAAGTTTTCAGATTCCTCGGTCTCAACGAAGACGCATTTGCCGCCCGCGTATTCAATGATGTCTTTGAACGAAACCCAGTAAGGGACGGGAACGATCACTTCATCGCCATGGTCAACCAGCACCTGGATTGCATTGAAGAGTGCCAGCTTTCCGCCGGTGGAAACCATGCAGTCATTCGGCTGATACATGGAGCCAAAATCAGCAGCGTGGCGGCGAACAATGGCATTGCGGAGCTCCTGAATACCGCCAACGGCGGTGTAGCGGGTGCAATTATTGTGAATGGCGGCAATAGCAGCGTCTTTGATGTGTTGCGGCGTGGGGAAATGCGGCTCACCTGCGCCAAACTCCACCAGATCGGCGCCGCCGGCCTTGAGCTTGGCAGCTTCTGCAACCACGGCCATCGTGGCGGAGATCTCAATGCGGTTAACACGATCACTAAACTGTTTTACAGCGGGGACGGTTGCCATTTGAACCTCATTTAAATTTTGGCTGCAGCGCCATGGAATTTTTCTCGCAGCCGTTGTTCCACCAGCTCCGGCACTAGTCCGCGGACGGAGCCGCCAAGGCGAAAAACTTCTTTAACCAGCCGCGAGCTTAGATAAGAGTAGGCTTCAGCGGGCATCATAAAAACGGTTTCCAGTTGGGGCTGCAATTTGCGGTTCATCAGGGCCATTTGCAGCTCATATTCATAGTCGCTGATGGCGCGAATGCCGCGCAGCACAGCTTTTGCTTTTTTCTGCATGGCATAGTCCACCAGCAGGCCTTCAAACGATTCAACACGCACGTTGTTATAGTGCTTAACCATCTCTTCCAGCATTTGCAGACGCTCCGCCAGAGTAAACAGCGGGTCTTTTTCGGCATTGCATAGGACAGAGACGATCAGCTCATCAAAAATCTTGCTGCCGCGCTCAATCAGGTCAAGATGACCGTTGGTAAGCGGATCAAACGAGCCGGGATAAATGGCGCGAACAAGGTTCAAATCAAGCATCCTGGATGCAACTGGTTTTGATTTTATGCTGGATTGCACTACCCGGCAATGTGGGAATTAACTGCATTTGGCACTGAATAACAGGTAAGTGGCTGAAAGGGATGGCATTTCCGAGAGAAATCCCATTCTGGAGCGCCATGAGTCTATTTCTTTACATCTGATAGAGATAAGGGCCGTATGGTTAACTCGCCTGCAAGATCAAATTTAAGGACAGAATCGCTCACATGTTATCGAAACCCTCGCGCGGCGAAGAGACGCTGTTGTTTGCCAAAAACTTTCTGCAACACCCCAAGATGCTCGGTTCGCTGGTCCCCAGCTCGCGTTTTCTCATTGATCGGCTGCTGGGCAAAGTGGATTGGAAGCGCGCGCGGACTATTGTGGAATATGGTCCCGGCGTTGGAACAATTACAGCGCACATTCTGGAGAGGATGTCACCGGATGCGCGGCTGGTGGTATTTGAAATGAACCAGGATTTTGTCAGCTACCTGGGGCGCGCATTTCCTGATCCGCGGCTGCATGTGGTGCATGGCTCGGCGGAAAATGTGCAAAGAGAGTTGGAGCGGCTGAAGCTGAAGGGAGCAGACTACATTATTTCTGGAATTCCCTTCACCACCATGCCCGAGGAGATGCGCGAGAAAATTATGAGCGCATCACGTGAGGCGCTGAATCCCGGAGGGTCTGCGCTGGTTTACCAATTCACGCGGACCGTACTGCCTTACCTGAAAAGCCATTTCCGAAAAATTGATCAGGACTTTGAGCCTAGAAATATTTTGCCAACAAGATTGTTTTACTGCACTTAATTCTGGCGTCAGGACCGGCAGACACCGCGCCGGAATTGCACCAATGAATATGCGATACTGAAAGCCATGGCAGTTATCAATCCCAAGTCGGTTAAGGTGAACGTTACAACTGGTACAGGCATGGACATTGAATGGGATGATGGCCACCAGACGCACTATGGCTTCCAGTGGCTGCGCGATGCATGCCCTTGCGCTACCTGTGTGGAAGAGCGCAACAAGCATAGCCGCAAAGCTGGGGAATCGCCTAAGCAAGCCGCCTCTTTGCTGCCGATGTATAAAGAGCCAACCAAGCCAAAGGAAGTGAAGCCGGTGGGGCGCTATGCATTGAATATCGCCTGGAATGACGGTCATGCCAGCGGCATCTACTCATGGGATTATTTGCGCGAGATGTGCCAGTGTGAGGAATGCCTGGCAACCGCGGGTTAGTATCCCTGCTTTTTGTTGACCGTATCCTGCAATGGCTCTCCTGCCACATAGCGCTTCAGGTTGCTGGTAAAAGCAGTGTAGTGGCGCTCCCATACTTTCTCAGTCAGAAAAGCCGTGTGCGGAGTAATAAGAACTTGTGGCAGCTTCCATAACGGCGATTTTCGCGGCAAAGGCTCTTCCGTAAAAACATCCAGCGCCGCGCCCCCCAGTCGATGTTCGCGCAAAGTTTTGATGAGCGCCTCTTCGTCAATCAGCGCGCCGCGGCAAACGTTGATGAGATAAGCGTCCGCTTTAAAGAGTTGTAGGCGGCGTGAATCAATTAGCTGCCGTGTTTGTGGAGTCAGCGGAGCCGCAAGAACAACAAAATCAGCGCGTGGAAGCGCGTTATCGAGAGCCTGATAGCCAAACACTTCATCGGCACCCGCAGCGCCGCGTTCAGGATTTTGGCGTATTCCGATGGCGTGCATTTTCAGCGCTACGGCAAGCGCCGCGACCTCCGCTCCAATGCTGCCCAGTCCCACGACCAGCAGATTTGCTCCAGCAATCTCTCGCGGACGAGGCCGCTCTTTCCAGATTTCTTCCATGGCCCACTTGCGGTCTGCTTGAAACCTCACCGCAGAAGGCAAACGCTTGGCCAGAGCAAACACCATGGCCATTGCATGTTCCGCCACCACCGGCCCGTGCACCCGTGCCGCGTTGCAGACGGCAATATCAGAGCGCAGGAATTCAGTAAACAAAAACTGGTCAACGGCGGCGGTAATGGAATAAATCCAGCGCAGATTGGCAGCGGTACGCATCTGCTCTGCTGAAAGCGACCAGCCAATCATGACATCTGCACCACGTAGCGCTTCATCGTCATAGCGCTTGCTGGCGGAATACGCCACTTCAATCTGAGGAAACTCATGGCGCAGCCGGTCCAGGAACCACGCTGGTGGACGCCACATTTCAAATTCGTCATGCAGAAGGATTGCGATTTTAGGCATTTTTTGATCAGGCTCCAACCGCAGGAGCGCCTATACGTTTAGTCTCACGATCATTGGTCAACAGAACAGAGGAATCAATTTCAGCAATGGAGCAGCGTCCCGTCAGCGCCATGGTGCGTTCGAACTCATCGCGAAGAATATTGATCACGCGCTCCACGCCTTGCGCGCCGCCGGCCGCAAGCCCGTAGATATAAGGCCGTCCGATGAACACAGCTTTGGCTCCCAGCGCCAACGCCGCCAGCACATCTGTCCCGCGACGGATGCCGCTATCCAGCATGACTGGAATGCGTCCTGCAACGGCCTCAATTACACGCGGCAGAGCTTCAATGGTGCTGGGAACCGTGTCCAGATTTCTGCCGCCATGATTAGAAACAATCACGCCATCAGCGCCGCACTCCGCAGCACGCTTGCCATCTTCCGGGTTGAGCACGCCTTTCACGATCACTGGAACACCGGCAATAGAGCGCAGCCATTCCAGGTCATTCCAATTGAATGAAGGATCAAATATTGGATCGAAAATACGGCCACGCTCCATTTTGCGAGCTGAGATGGGAGCGCTCAGATCAAGCCCGCGCAAATGCACGCACTCAATACCTTTGGGCAGACCAAAAGAAAGCTGGCTATAGCGGCAGCCAAGCACGGGTGTGTCCACTGTGAGGCAGACAGCTTTGCAGCCTGCGGCAACAGCGCGCTGCACCATATCTTTGGTGAAAGCGCGGTCACGCTGCACATAAAGCTGGAACCAGATTGGCCGTTGCGTGTTCCGGGCAATCTCGTCAATGGCGGTAGTGGTAAAAGTGCTGATCACCATGGCCGCGCCTGCCGCGCTAGCGCCGCGTGCGGTGGCAACTTCACCTTCAGAATGGTACAGACGGTGATAGGCCACCGGAGCAAGCAGAATGGGAGATTCAAGCTCGCTGCCAAAGAGATTCACACGCGTATCCAACTGGGAAACATTCACCAAGACATTGGGTGTCAATTGCAGCCGCTCAAAACCTCGGCGGTTTTCGCGCATGGAAATCTCATCGCCGCCGCCGGAGCGAACATAGTCATACGCCATTTTGGAGAGTCGCCGACGAGCCAGAGGTTCAAATTGCGTTACATCTGCTATGGGCAAGCTCTCAACCGTGCCAGGACGGAGAAGCCTTCTCCATCGACTCATGATTTCTCCTGCTTTGAAGTGTCTAATACGTATAGACTACTGCGCGCTGTATCCGCCATCCACAGTAAGAGTGCTGCCTGTTGTCCAGCCAGATTCATCACTCGCCAGGTGCACGGCGGCGCTTGCTATATCTTCTGGCCTGCCAAAACGTCCCGCAGGATGAAGGGCAAGTCTCTGGCGGCGCACGTTTTCATCGGCATTAAACTTTGCTACCAGCTCCGTTTCAACAATGCCAGGGCAGATGCAGTTTACGCGGATATTCTCCGCGGCGTGGTCCAGAGCCATGGCCTTGGTCATGGCCATAACAGCGCCTTTTGACGCTGAGTATGCCACGCGATTACGTGCGCCCAGCAGGCTCAGCACGGAGCCGATATTGATGACCGACCCGCCGCCGACAGCGCGCATGTGCGGCAACACAGCACGCGACAAAAGCCACAATCCGCGAACGTTGATATTAAAAGTCTGGTCAAAATCCTGCTCGCTGAGTGACTCGGCAGTTCCCGCCAGCAGCACCGCGGCGTTGTTCACCAGAATATGGATCTCTTTAAATTTCTCCACAGCTGTGCTCACCAGCATCTGCACGTCAGCAGCTTTGCTCACATCCGCAGCAACAGCAAGGCATCCCGCCCCTATTTCTTCAGCGGCCAGCGCCAGCTTCTTGCTGTCGCGTCCGGCAATCACCACCTGTGTGCCTTCGTGGACAAAAGCCATGGCAATGGCCTTGCCGATCCCGCTGCCACCGCCAGTAATAATGGCAACTTTCTTATTCAATCGCATGGGCGAATTGTAATCTTATTGGGATAAGGACATGGACTAAAGCAAATCATGCTCATTTTCTCCTGCGTAATTTTTCCTCAGAGCCAAATCCCGGTAAGGCTGCTCCTGAATCTCGGCAATCTTTTGCATACTCACTGAATCGCCGATCTTCTCTGTGCTGCCTTCAAAGCCTTTCTCATGTTTCGCGGCATACATTAGTACCGCTGGACTAGGTGAGGTTGTGGAGTTACGTATCGGAAAGCGCCTTAGGAACATCCAGAGCTGGAAGCAGTACTGTTTACCTTCTTAAAACGTGGGCAATCCAGCAGCAGCAAACCATCTCTTCTGTAATCAACAACAGAATTTATTTCCTCTCTATGGCACTCAAGGTGCTTTTATCTGGTTACACAAAATTGAGGGTCCGCAAAATCGCGGGATATCTCTCTCCTTGGTTTTCGCCTGATGGTGCAAACCGGCAGCAATTCCCCCAGCTCCGCTGCCTTAGGAGAAAAAAACGAAATTTCAAGTGAGGTCTAATGAAAAGGTTTTTTAACCTCTTAGTGTGGAGCATTGTCTTAGGCGTTTCTGCATTGGCACAAAGCGCAGATCCGCGAATTATTTTCAGCGATCTGCAAAGCGGCCCCAACAACGGCGGCGCTAACAACAAAGGCGCGATCGTCACGCTGTATGGGTTTGGATTTGGCGCGAGCCAGGGCACGTCTTCTGTCACCATTGGCGGCGTGAGAGCGGGCAATTATCTGCAATGGTCAGACACCAAGGTCAGCTTCCAGCTGGGAAATTCCGCCGTCACTGGCAACATTGTGGTCAATGTGCCCGGTGCTGCGACCAACGGAATGCCGTTCACGGTGCGGCCTGGAAAAATCTATTTTGTATCGCCCACTGGCGCTGATACAAATGCCGGGACCTTTACCGCGCCCTGGCATAGCGTGGTCAAGGCAAAGAACGCTGCTGTTGCGGGCGACATTATTTACTTGCTGAACGGAGTCAATCAAACTGCCCTGGAAAGCTCCAGCGCAGCATTGGCTTTAGCCAAGGGCGGCACAGCTTCTCTTCCTATCGCTCTTATCGCTTATCCTGGCGCAACCGCCACCATCGGTTCGGCAACCGGCCAGTCGTATGGCATTCGCACCACGGCGTCCGCAAGCAATTGGCTGCTTGCCGGACTCATCTTGCGTGGGTCCTTTAGCGCTCTCAGCGTTGCCAATTCATCCAATTGGCGGGTTATCGGCAGTGACATTTCCTGCCCCAACGGCTCAGGCTCAGGCGCATGCGTTGATTTTGCCGGTGCCACCAATATCAGTCTCTATCGCAATCTGGTCCATGATGTGGGTTCGCCCACGGGCACAAGTCTCAAGCTTTATCAGGGTGTTCTGTTTGAGGCCGGCTCCAGCACAATTGATTTTGGCTGGAATGAAATTGCCAATGTACGCTCTTGCCGCGCGCTCCAGTTCTCTTCGGACACAAGTGCTCTCTTCAACATTACGGTGCGCAACAACCTGATTCATGACGCGCGTTGTGATGGCATCAATTTTGCCTCGGTAAATCCGGCGCTGGGCGCTGTGAAGGCATACAACAATGTTGTGTATCGCGCGGGTACCGGCCCTGCGCCCAACGGAATTGAGAGCAACTACGCTTGCGTAAACGTTGGCGCGGCGGGAACGGCAGCCGTCCAGATTCAGGACAACACTTTTTATGATTGCGGCAGCCGCAAGAATGGCGACTCTGGCGCAATCTCAGCCTCCGCCGCAGTCTCTGTAGCAAACAATATTATCTTCTCGCTGACTGGTGAGTCTTATCTTGCTCCAAATTCTCTGGCCACACGCTTCAGCGGCAGCAACAATCTCTTCTTTGGCGCTGGCGCCAAACCAGCATTTTCTACCGTAAGTTTGAATGTGAATCCGAACTTTGTGAACGCCGCGTCTGCCAACTTCCAGCTTCTAGCGGGCAGTCCGGCGATTGACCGCGGCATGAATACGGGAATCAACCGGGATGTTATTCAGGCATTGCGCCCTTCCGGTACGGCCTATGACATTGGCGCGTATGAATTTTCTTCTGCTGTTGCTCCTCCGCCACCAACACCGACCCCTACGCCATCGCCCACGCCGACACCAACACCAACTCCGTCGCCAACACCAACTCCAACACAAGGAACTCTTACGGTAAGTCCGCAGTCGCTGGCTTTTGGCAGCGTCTTGATCGGTTCCAGCGCGAACCAGACCATTACGCTGAGCAATTCTTCCAGCGCAGCCGCCACGGTAAGCAAAATAGCGACTACGGGAACAGGCTTTAGCCAGAGCGCACCGGCCTTGCCTGTTACTTTGGCTCCGGGGCAGACCGCCAGCGTGGTAGTAACTTTTGCGCCGGCTACTGCAGGCAGCGCCAGCGGCAGCGTGCAAGTTACCAGCAACGCCACCAATCCTGCCGTTGCGGTTGCCCTCACTGGGACGGGATCGACGATCCAGCACTCAGTTGGCATCGCATGGGACGCCGCAACCCCAACGCCATCCGGATACAACGTCTATCGGGCCACGCAGAGCGGCGGTCCATATAGCAAGCTAAATGCCGCGCCTCTCACGGTGCTCGCCTTTACTGACAGCACAGTTACCTCAGGCACAACTTATTTCTATATTGTCACCTCGGTCGCGCCCGACGGAACTGAAAGCGGCTCTTCCAATCAAGCCACAGCGGTGGTGCCGTAATGACAAGTGCAGACAGAATTCATTTGAAAAGGAATTACATGAAGATTTTTAAGAAACTATTCCAATTGATGAGTGTGGCGATGCTGTTTTCGGCAATGTCGCTGGTTGCACAAGCCCAGCAGCCGCATATTTTCTTCTCTGATATTGAGAGCGGACCCAACGTAGGCGGGCAGAATGGCAATGGCTCATTTGTCACCATATGGGGCAAAGGCTTTGGTGCAACGCAAGGCACGTCCACGATTACAGTCGGTGGCGGAACCGTGGCCGACTATCCAGTTTGGTCAGATGGCAAGATCACCTTTCAGCTTGGAGCTGGCGCTGCCACGGGCAGTATTGTGGTTAACGTGGCAGGCTCAGGAGCAAGCAACGGACTGCCTTTCACCGTGCGTACAGGCAGCATCTTTTTTGTAAGCACCACCGGCGCTGATACCAATGCAGGCAGTTTTGCTGCGCCCTGGAAGACCATTCTCAAGGCCAAGAACACCATTGCGGCCGGCGATATTGCTTATATTGAAAATGGCGTATCGCAGACCACGGAAGATGACTTTACGGCCTACATAAGCATGGACAACAACGGCGCAAGCAATTCCGGCACTGCCACCGCGCCGAAGGCTCTGGTCGCCTATCCCAATGCCACAGTCACTGTGGGCGTGGCGGGCGGACTGGCTTATGGAATCCGCACACCGAATATCGGGACCGACGAAGACTACTGGGTGCTTTCACAACTCCACATCATTGGCGGAACACAGGCCATGGACGTGGGCGGCACCGGCTGGCGGATTATCGGGAATGAAATGCAGTGTCCCGGCGCTGACGCTGAAGTTGGCTGCTTTGAAATGAGTGATGGCAATCAGGTGAAGTTTTACGGCAATGAAGTGCACAACGCCGGCATAAACCCGACTTCATCCAAGTTTTATCACGCCGTATATTTCAGCACGGACTCCAACCACATTGATGTGGGCTGGAACCATATTCACGATAACTTTACCTGTCGCGCCCTGCAGTTCCATTCATCACCGCTGTGCAGCCCCACGTGCGGCGCAGGCGACACCACCGGCTTCAACCAGTTTGATCTCCACGTGCATGACAACCTGATCCACGGCGACAATTGCAATGGCATCAATTTCGCCACGGTCGATCCTTCCAAAGGCACCGTAGAGGCCTACAGCAACGTGGTCTATAACGTTGGACGCATGGATCCGCTCCAACTTGGCGCAAGCTTTTCCTGCATCTACCTGGCGAACATTACGAATAACGGCGCGGCCGGCGGTGGAACCGTGCAGGTGTTTAATAACACGCTCTCTGACTGTGCGGCCAACAACTCATCGAATGCGCAAGGATCGCGGGGAGCATTCGGTGTAGCCGGCGGAGCATCCACAACGCTGCTCATGAACCTGCGCAACAACGTGGCCTATCAGAACGCGGGAGAAATTTATATCGATGGCGTCACAGCGCAGATTACCGGCGACCACAACCTCTGGTTCGGCGTTGGCGCTGCTCCCACCCGGACCACCAATAACCTGAACGTCGATCCGCTCTTTGTGAATCATGCAGGCGCCGATTTTCACCTTACCGGCTCCAGTCCGGCCAAAGATGCCGGCGTTACGATGCTGCCAAACAACTCTTTTACGTCGAACCTGGGAACCACTCCCAGAGATAAAGATGGTGTTGCCCGTCCACAAGGAACAGCGTTTGATATGGGTGCGTATGAGTTTTTTGTTGGCGGTGGAACCACTCCACCAATGGAGAACCCACCAGCGAATGTGAGAGTGACGGTCCACTAAAACCAACAAGGCCTAAAAGCCCGGAAGCATGGAGCAATTCGCGCATTCGGGCTTTATTTTTTTCACTGCGAGGCTTTTAGTACGGGGAGCTCTTTATTTGGACTTCTCCGGGTATCTTCCTTAGTCCAGTTACCGGTTATTTTCGTTCAATCTGAATTGCAGCTAGATATTTTGGATGTAAGAAAACCGGGATGTTCGCGTATGTGGGTTGGTGCCCAGCCAAAATCAAAGTTCGTTTGTCCCAGTCGTAATAGGTATCAGTGCGTCCAACCAAGCATCCCAAGAAGATATCCGCGAGAAACTCTCCCAATCGTCGCTGCATTGTCATATCTGGTCTGCCATGCGATTGCAGCACAACTCGTCCCACAAAGGCTCTATAACCATCAGGACGATAGTCGAACATGGCTGAACTTTCGGGAGCAAACTCTTCCATTTTTGCTACTTGATCGACCAGTTTCTGATTGCGGTATTTCCACCCCTTCTTGGCTTGGAACAGCATTCCCTTGCGAATTACTGATCCTTGGTTTCCGTCGATTTCAACCTGAATAATACCGTCTGCCCCCAAAATAGATTCGGTCGCCAGTTCACCTTTACCTCTAAACTTGCGAGTCGTAAGTCGCCATTTCCAGGGTTCATTATTTATTGTTGCAGGTTGTGCCCAACCCTTACGAAGAGATCGAAATAGATCGCCGGTGATGCTGTCTTCTTCCTCCTCATTTGATAAGTAGCCATCCTCTGCTCGATGAGCAGATTTGATGAGGTGTCGGGAAATGGAGTGGAAGATACTGTCGGGTATGGAGTCCTTAATCGTGGAACCCATGTTATTAATCCTGACAAGATTGCATTATGGTGTTTAGACGCAACGAGTGTACAACAAGCCGCTATTTACAGTGACAATCTTTAGGGTGTTGGTGGGATTCCAAAACACAAGTAGGCCTTGCTCTGATTGGCATCTGTTTGGCTATTTGCCTCTTCGTATATCTATCTGGCGCTGAATCCAAGCATCGCCAGCTATTTCGATTTCTTCGTCGCTAAATTCAAGATCACTCCAAGTGATCTCTTCCTTTAACTTTGCCTGTTCTTTTGCCTTTGCCTGTTTTTTTTCTATAATTTTTCGTTCAATAGACTCAATGAATCGAAGCATATTCGAAATATCATTGAATATTAAAGCGGCTTCGTTTTTATTCAAGATTGGATTATCGTGCGCAAAGCTCTGATTATTCCGAACATCGTTAAAGGCGTCGAAAACCGAGATGGAGGACTTTAAGATTCTTTCGGACATCAGAGATTCAATGAGGCTGTTATTATTCAGGAATTTCACATAAAGACCAAACAAGCTGTGCAGAGGCGTTTCTTTGTCAAAAGTAATGCGGTGCCTGCTGCAAAGCTCTCGTAGGTACTTGATGACAAAGGTGTGCAACCTGTCCAGAGCTTGCTCCGGCTGGTTCTTATCAATGCTCTCTTTGATCGACTGCGCCAAGAACTCAAAATCCTTGTCACTTGCATTTGGCCTGATAGCTTTAGTGTCAACAGCATTCTCATCTTTTAACCGTGCGACAATCTTTCTGCATTCCTCGTACAAAGATGGATTAAAAACTAGGTAGCCATGCAGTGGAGTGGCCTTTTGCAGTTTCCAATACTCGATCATTTCGGTCAGCAATTTGGCGACAATGTAGTTTGATTCAGTTGCCCAGAGGGACCGCAGTCGACTCGCTTTCGATCCCGAATATTTTTGGGAGTAAATTTCGACTCCCGTGTGCTCTAGTACGAACTCTTCAAACGTTCGGTTGGTGAAATCGCAGACATAGCCGGTCTTCATTTCCAAGAAGCTTTCGAGTTTTGCTTTCTCTGATCCTTTGAGACTTGCCATATTACTTTTCTGCTCCTTGCAAAACGCTGAATTTCTCCTGAAAAACTCTTGATGATATGCAGGAATGCAATAGCAAGAACTGGCGTTCACATCATTAAGGATTATGAGATATGAACAGCTTGGCAGACCCTTCCTTTTTCCGCGCCACAGTTCCGCCACCTCCAGAGGCTGCCGCTGATAATCCTGTTGTAGTGTAACTGGCTCAGTAGGGGTGAGGGGATTTTGGAAGGTGTTATATTCCTATCCCTAATACTCGTTTGACCCTGTGCCATGCCTTCGCTAGACTCAAAGATTAGTGAATTATGGCCGGAACGGCTGAATTCCGCAATTTCCTTTATGTCTCAAGCCAATATTCAAGTCACGCTTCCTGACGGAAGCAAAAAAGAAGTTCCCAGAGGCACCACGCCGCTCGATATAGCCAAGTCCATCAGTCCTCGGCTGGCGGATGCTGCGCTTATTTCAAAAATAAAGACCAAGCCGGCTGACGCTCAGCCTTCCGCGCCTGCGCCGGATGAAAAAGTTCCGGCCAGCATGCACGCTCATCATTCTAAAGACGGCTGGCAATTTGCCGACCTGAGCAAGCCTCTGGAAGAAGACGTGGAGTTGCGCCTGCTCACCGATCGTGACGCCGAAGCGCTGGAAGTTTACCGGCATTCATCGGCCCATCTGCTGGCGACCGCGGTGCTTGAACTCTTTCCTGAAACCAAGCTGGGCCATGGCCCAGCCACCGAGAGCGGCTTCTTCTACGATTTCTATCGCCCCACGGCTTTTACTCCGGAAGACCTGGAGAAGATTGAAAAGCGCATGGGCGAAGTAGCCGCACGCGACGAAAAGTTTGAGCGTGAGTTTATCCCCCGCGAGGAAGGGTTGGCACGCTTCCGCTCTGAAGGCGACTTCATGAAGGTCCACTTCATTGAGCAATTCACCAAGCCGGGCGAGCCAATCTCCACCTATCGCAACGGCAAATTCGTGGATTTCTGCCGCGGCCCGCATGTTCCTTCCACGGCCAAGATCAAAGCTTTCAAGCTCACCAACATCGCTGGCGCTTATTGGCTGGGCGACGAGAAGAACCCGCAGCTCCAGCGCATCTATGGCACTTCATTCTTCAGCAAAAAGGACCTTGAGCAGCACCTGCACGCCATTGAAGAAGCCAAAAAGCGTGACCATCGCGTGCTCGGCCAGCAATTGGACCTTTTCAGCATTCAGGAGCTTGCTGGCCCTGGACTGATCTTCTGGCATCCAAAGGGCGGCCTCATCCGCAAAGAGATGGAAGACTGGATGCGCGATGAATACCTGCGCCGCGGCTATGCGCTTGTCTATACGCCGCACGCGTTCCGCGTGAACCTGTGGAAGACCAGCGGACATGAAGGCTACTACGCCCAGAACATGTTTACGCCGATGGAGCTTGACGATGCGGAATATCGCATGAAGCCCATGAACTGCCCCGGACACATTCTGATCTATGCGGATTCCATGAAATCTTACCGCGACCTGCCGCAGCGATACGGCGAACTGGGCACGGTCTATCGCTATGAGCGTTCCGGCGTGATGCACGGCCTGTTGCGCGTGCGCGGCTTTACGCAAGACGATGCCCACATCTTCTGCACGCCTGAACAGATTGAAAGCGAGGTGGAAGGCTGTATTGAATTTGCTCTGGCGGTACTCAAAACTTTTGGCTTCAATGAGTATCAGGTAGAACTTAGCACCTGGGACCCGAATGACAAAAAGAGTTTTGTAGGCAGTGAAGAAAATTGGAGCCTGGCGAATAACTCTCTGGAAAAAGTCTTGCAGAAACTCAAGATTCCCTACAAAACCATGCCCGGCGAAGCCGCGTTTTACGGCCCGAAGATTGACGTAAAACTGGTGGACGCCATTGGCCGGCTTTGGCAGCTCTCGACTGTGCAGTTTGATTTCAACCTGCCCGAGCGCTTCAAGCTGGAATACGTGGCGGAAGACGGAAGCCGCAAACAGCCGGTCATGGTGCATCGCGCGCTGTTTGGATCGGTGGAGCGTTTCTTTGGTGTATTAATTGAGCATTACGCTGGCGCTTTTCCGGTCTGGCTCTCGCCAGTACAGGTGGCCTTAGTTCCCATCAGTGAAAAGCACGTCGAGTACGCCCGCAAAGTAGAACAACAGTTAAAAGCCGCTGGTGTGCGGGTCCACGTGGACGATCGCAATGAAAAGATGAATGCCAAAGTCCGCGAGCACGCGCTGCAAAAAGTTCCGTTCATACTGGTCGTCGGAGAAAAAGAAGCCGAAGCTGGAACGGTGAATATCCGCGTCCGCGGCCAGCAGCAACCGGAAGGAACGGTGCCGGTTGAGCAATTTGCAGAGCGGGTAAAGAAGCTGATTGCGGAAAAATCTGTAAAACTCACCGCTGATTAACACGGATAACACTGATCAAACAAAACAAAATCCATTTTCTGATCCGTGTTCATCAGTGCGATCAGTGGTAAGGTTTGAAATTTCATGACTCCTAAATTCCCCGGTTTCTCTCCCGATGCTCTTGCCTTTCTTCGTGCGCTCAAGCGCAACAATCGCCGCGAGTGGTTCAAGCCTCGTCAGCAAAAGTATGAAACGCTGATCAAAGCGCCCATGCTGGAACTGGTGGATGCCTTGAACCATGAGTTCGAGCGCTTTGCGCCCGATTACATTACTCCCGGGCAGAAAGCGCTCTACCGTATCTATCGCGATACGCGATTCTCCAAAGACAAGACGCCATATAAGACGCATATCTCCGCCATCTTCCCACGGCATACAGCCGCGAAGCGTGAGGGCGCTGTCTTTTATTTCCATTTTACTGAAAAAGAATTGCTGATATTTGGCGGCGTGTATTCGCCGGAGCGCGACGAGCTGTTGGCGTATCGCACGTTGATTCAGGAAAGCCATGAAGAGTTAAAAGAGATTCTGCGCCAGCCAGCTCTGCGCAAAGCTTTCGGCAAATTGCAGGGTGAGCAGTTAAGCCGCACGCCAAAAGGCTTTCCCGTCGATCATCCAGCGGAAGGCTTGTTGCGGCAGAAGCAGTGGTTCCTTGAGAGCACCGTGGATGCCAAGATCCTTCACTCTTCGAAGGTGGTGCAGGAACTAGCCAAGCGCTTTGCATTGATGACGCCGTTTCTGGAATACATGAATCGCCCATTCGCCCAGAGGAAAAAAGCGCCCAAGAAAATGCTCTTCATGGATTTTTAGTCTAAAGACTTCTAGCCTAAAGATTTCTAGTCGTTACTGGAAGAACTCATCCATTGCTGGGGCTGTGGCGGAACTGCCCGGATGATCGCTTACGCGCAACAGGTCCAGCACAAGCCGTAGCGTGCTCTGGTGCTGGTAAAACGTTGTGGAGCGAAAGCCTGACTTTACGTGCGAGCCAACCAGCACCGTGGCTACTTGCCCGCCGCCGTTGATCACATCAATATCAAGCGATTCATCAAAGGTGATGATAAAGACGCTATTTGCCAAAGCTGGTGAACTAATCAAAGGGCCAATATTGGTATTGAGCCATGCATCAGCCGCAGCCAGCTTGGCGTCGTCTGTGCATAAGACGCCACCACCGGGGCAGTCATGCGCATCGTCTTCAACGTTGGGTGCGATAAAAGCAAAGCTGGGTAGTGTGCCGGCTGCCAGATCGTTTGGCAGCTGAGAAAAGGGAACAATGTCCGCTGTCTGCGTACTAAGAACGCCTGTCATATACGTGAACGGGTCATGGTGCTTGAAATATGGATAAACATCATTGCCCGTATAGCCTGCGGAGGGCAGGCTTTCCATATAGGACCGCCAGGTTTTGCCTGCCGTGGTGAGTGCCTGGGCAATATTGTCTGAACTTACGGTGCCGGTGAATGCGTCATCATTGGTTTGAATATTTCCCGTTGTCAGCATGAAATAGTTGCCAATGGAGGGATGCGTGTTGGCAAAATAATTCGCTGCAAGCGAATGCTGCGTGGCTAGCGAGTTCAAAAAGGGCATGGAAGAACTGCCAACTATCTGGGCAAAAGCATGGTTCTCCAGCACGATCACAAAAACATGGTCGGCCACAGGGAGACCTGTGGGTACAGGTGTAGGCGATGGACTCGGCGCGGGGCCAAGCGTAGCAGTAAGGCCACCACCGCCGCACCCAATCAAAAATGAAGAAACCGCCAACACGAGAACTAATGAGAAACCAAATGTTACCTTTGAGCCCATGCACCCATCCCTGATTCGTACACCTCCAAAATTAGATGCAGGTGAACTGCTGGACGTGGTCTGAAAGACTAATTGCGATGGCTTTCTTCGAGTGAAGCCCGAGGTGGGCAATATCTCACGTTACAATGCAAATACCCTTACTTTATGCGACGATTGTTCTTAATCCTCTCTCTTTTGCTGCCTGCTGTAGCAGGCGCTGCCGATCACTTCACCCTGGCCCGCATTCTGGTGACCGGATCCAATCGTTATCATGAAGAGGACCTGGTGCGCGCCACCGGGCTTACAGCCAATACGCAAGTCACGTCCGATGATCTACAAAATGCCGCCAATCGATTAGGGAACAGCGGCGCTTTTGCCACGGTGCAATTTCTTTTTAAGCCTGTGATTGGCGGCAAAGGCGTGGAAGCAGACTTCCAGGTAGCCGATGCGGAGAAATTCCTGCCAGCCGTATTTGAAAACTTTGTCTGGTTCAGTGAGAGTGACTTACAGCAGGCCGTGCATCAGGAGATCCCACTGTTTAACGGGCAATTGCCTTCGTCCGGCGGGATGTCTGATGAAGTTTCAGCCGCGCTCACCAAGGTCCTGTCCGCCAAAGGGCTGCCGAGCGAGGTCAGCTATATTCTGTCCGCAGATTTCGGACAGCAACCAACCGCATACAAGTTCAGGGTCGCCAATGCCAACCTGCAAATTCACGAGGTCACACTCACCGGCGCAAGCCATATCTCTCCGGAACAACTGGCAAAAGCCGTAACGCCACTGAAACAGACCACATACTTGCGCAGTGATGTGGCGATTGTGATGGAGAAAAATCTGGTTCCAATCTATCGCCAGCGCGGATATCTAAAGTTTGCCATCGGTGAAATCCAGCCTAAAGTCGAAGGCAAAGATGCGGTCTCTGTAGAGGTCGCGGTCAGCGAGGGCGACCAATATCGCCTCAGCGGGTTTAGCTGGTCAGGAAATACATTGATTTCCAGCGACGAGCTCTCCAAACACATTACGCTCAAGACCGGCGAGCCGGTTGATGCCCTGCAACTGGAGCGTGATCTCACTCAGGTCCGTAAGCTTTTTGGCAAGTTCGGACGCGAAGCCATATCCATCTCTTCCGTGCCGGCTTTCAACGGTAATTCAGTCACATACAACTTTGTCGTGAAAGAAGGCGATCTCTATCACATGGGCAAGCTGGAAATTGAAGGCGTGGAACCGGAAACATCCCGCAAGCTGGCCCAGAACTGGAAACTGGCAGAAGGCGAACCTTATGACAGCACCTATATTCAGCAGTTCCTGGCCCACACTCTTCTAAAAGTCCCCGGCCACAAATGGACGTGGATGACCTTTGAGCAGGTGGACGACTCGCAAAAGAGCGTTAACGTCCGGCTTCAGGTAAAAATAGAGTAAGGTTATTTTCCTAGTCAACTCGCAGCCAGCAACTTCCATCCTACACAGCTGAAAGGTTTTGCGCCGACCCGATTGGCGCAGGCTGAAGGGACACGTAAAACCATGTTGATCGCACTGGCATTTCTTCTTCTCTGGATTCTTAGCATGTACTTTTATCTTCCGTTGCCCATTATCGTGCTCTTGTTTGCTGCTGTGGCCACAAGTGTGACCATGACGGTTTGGGCCTCTTTAAATAACCGGAGACAGGTTCAGGCTATTATCGAGCAGGATTCGAAGTACTGATTCATCGGTACTTCAGCATACAAAAGCGGTAGACTCTGCTCATGAAGTTTCTGGGCATGGTCATATTTTTGGCTGCGTGTATTTCCGCCGCGCAATCTCCTCAGGCAAACCAGCCGCCAGCCGCTATACCAGCGCCGGCATCCGGTATTGACGCAGCACAATTGGCCGCCATGGTGAAGCAGCAGTTTGGCGCCACCTTCACTCTGCCGGCAAAGTTTCCCACGCCAATGATTGTTGCGGACTTTGACGGCGATGGCGTGGAAGATGTGGCTATCGTGGCCAACAGTAAAGATCCGTTGCCCGATTCTTTCGCATTCAAATATGAAGTGGCCGATCCTTACCACGCCTATTTTGGCTTTGGCAATCCCCGGCTTACCTCTTCTTTCAACGCTGATCCTGACCACACCCACCATTTGCTGGTGATTTTAGGCAACGGAAAAGAAGCCTGGCACGCCGCCACGCCCAAGGGAAAATTCGTTCTCATCAACGTTCCCTTTGATTCCATTGAAGTGGGGCGCATGCTCACCAACAAGAAAAAACCGCCGATCTTTGTGATCAAAGCCCTGGAATCACAGATCATGGACTCCGCGGTCTGGTTTGATGTAAAGAAAAAACACTGGCACTGGGAGCCCGGCGATTCCGTCCAATAATTTTTTGCTGGCAGCGCTGCGAGAGCACTGCCAGTTATTCCAGTTATTAAAGCCAGTTATTAAAAGACCAATTGCTTTCCGCGCCGCCTGTCATTGCCCTTACGCTACTGCTGCTCTTCCTCTTCTCCGCCTGCCGTAGACGAAGAAGTTACTTCCGGCGTAGTGGTTCTTCCAGCGTCAAGATGGTCATAGTTCATGGCTGCGTTAAAGATCAGGAAAAAGCTGCCCATGGTTTCATTGCGCCACATGGGATTGTTGGCGAACAGAACCACGTGCCCTTTGCCATGCGGAACATCCACCACTGCGGGCTTTTCTGCAATCTCATTCCCGCCCACAATCATGCCGCTCAACAGCAAATCTTTTTCAGCAGCAAAACGCAACACCACACGCGGCTGCTGATCTTTGGGTGGAAGCGCCCAGCGGGCCGCATCGGTCAGTTCTTCCGGAACATATAACTCTTGTTCACGCGGACTGCGTTTCACTGACTTTTCCGGCGCGGAATATTTTCGTGCCTGAATTACATCGGGATCGCTCGCTGAACCGCGTCCGCTGGAGCGCCCGCCTGCTTCTTGCTGCCCGCCGCCAAAGCCTCCACCAAAACCGCCTACGGTGATCACTGGTCCCTGGCGGAAATAAACATAGAGCTTGTCGTCGTAGCCGTAAGCGATCGGGCTCTTCTTATCGTCAATGCTGGAGAGCACCACGCTGCCCGGCGCTTGCATGGTGCGTGCATCGGCCACGTTTACCATGTCCGTCATGCCGCCGGCTACAGGTAGCGCAGCGCTGGTCTGGACGGCAATCAGCAATCCGCCATCACGCACAAAGCGCTCAAGATTTGCTAGTCCCTGGTAGCCCAAACCGCCGCGAATATCATCTGAGGTATCCAGGCCCGGAGCTGTGAAATTAGGCGTATCCTCGGTGTTCTTCCATGGCATGGGCTGGCCGCGCATAGGCAAGCCGCGCAGGATCGCGCTCAAGCCGGCAGGTCCGCTCCCACCCATAGGCGGCAAGATAATGACGTCAAGCTTCTCGCGCAGATTTTGCGTTTCGCGCAGCCATGTATCCGCAACATAGGAGTAAGGCACTTTCTGGTCTTCAAAGGCCACGCGGAACCAGCCGTCATTCTGTGTGTTCTGCCAGTTATGTACGATTGCAATACGCGGCGCAGCCAGCGGATGAGTGGCAACTTTTATGTCCGCATTGGTGGCGTGAACTTTCAGGCCAAGCTCTTTGGCGGCTTTTTTCAGCTGTGCGCGATCTGTATTTTTTAAGATGAAGGTTCCTGGCTTGAACTTGATGCCATCAGCTTCAAACGAATCTTCAGCCGCCAGCATGGGCGTACTTGCCAGACGGAAACGCAGCGTTGCCAGCGTGTTGTCTGTGTTGTGCTGGATCAGAAAAGTTTTGCCATTGCCGTCAATAGCGCCCGCCGGTTCAAGCGTTCCGACTTTTTGCATTGGCGCATCAAGGATGCTGGTCTCCATGGTGCGGATCGTTTTTACGTTGCGCAGCGCGCCCAGGGTCCAGCCAGTATCGTCATAGGACCGGGGATCTTTGGCACTGTAATACTGCGTATCCAATACCATATCTGCCAGCCGACTATACGGCTGGTCCATGCGGACAATGTAGCTGCCTGCCGGAATAATGATTTCCGTTGGCTTCTTGTCTTCCTTTGCTGAATCAGATTTTGCCGTATCAGCCTTCTTGGCGTCAGCCTTTTCTGACGACGCTGTTTTGTCGGCTTTCTCCGCTTTGCCGCCGCGCGGTGAGGCTTCATGCTCGCTGTCTGCTGTTGGTAGCCGGATTTCTTTCTCCGTCTTGTGAACCTCCACACCCTGCAATTCCAGCAGGTTCAGGAAGTGCGCCTGCTCCGCTGTGCGCGGATCATCGGCCGGGAAAATCCACGCTGCAGGGCCTTCTGTGCGGGCTTTCTCTGTCGCACGTTTGCTCTTCAGATAAAAGTTGTTCAGAAACTTCTGTCCATTGCTCGCGACATTATTCATGCCAAAAAGAATCGCGCTCTCCTGCATGTTAATGTTGTCGCGCGCAGACCACTTCACCTTGGCCAGCGGAGGATTTGGCCGGTACCACTCGCGGCTCGTATCCGGCGGACGCAGCGTGCGTACCCGCGTATCTGCACCGCCATTGCCAAACGTTTCATAGAAGCGGCCAATGGCATTGTGATTGTTGCCTATTGACAAAAGATAATTCGGCGCCCAGCCGTCATAGAAGCCATGCGTCCACACTCCCACCACGCCGCGCTTGGTCATCTCTTCAATCTCGTGATAGGCCATCTCCTGCCACTCGCTGATCACAATAGGATCAAGCCAGGCATTGTACGGACCGGTGCCGGTTGAGATGTAAAGATACGGAACCGACTCGTGCAGATCATGCATGATCGTCGGGTGCCACTCCAGAAAAGTTTTTACCATGTTGCGTGAGAGAGCCAGGCTGATTCCCAGATTGTCGCGGTTGTTGTCATGCGCAACGTAATGCCCCCACCAAACCAGCGGATACGGTGCCTGATCCGGGTGCTTCTTGTGTTGCAGATAAACATCCAGCATGCGATCGTGGCCGTCTACTTCCACAATCGGCGTAATCAAAACAATCGAATCATTGCGGATTTTCTGGATGAATGGCGTATCTTCCACGGCGAGCCGGTAAGCGAGCTCCATCAGCATCTCCGGTGCACCTGTCTCCGGCGAATGGATGCTGCCATCCGCCCAATACATCGGCTTGCCTTCGGCGATCAGCTTCTGTGCGTCAGCTTCGCTAAGCCCGCGCGGATCAGCCAGCTTGGCCGTTATTTCCTTGTAGCGATCCAGCTTGGCCAGATTCACTTCGTCGCTCACGGCCACCACCAGCATCTCGCGGCCTTCTTCCGACTTGCCGATGCTCCATACTTTTACCCGCGGGCTCTTCGACGCCAGCAGCCGCATATAGTCATTGATCTGCTTGGTGTAGTCCAATATGTTTGGCGCGCCAACAATGTGGTGCAGAAACGCGTCCGGCGCGGGCACGCATGAACTCAGCGGCAAATGGTCCACCAGTTCGGTGGAAAAGAAAGTTTCCGTGGTGAACTCTTTGATCTTCTTGGTGTACTCAGTGTGGTCGCTCAACGTGCAGGGCGCAGACGATTGAGCAAAGCCGGTGGCAGCAAAACAAAGAATAATGATGACGACGCACGCAAGAAGACGATTCATAGGCAGCACCTCATGATTCAAGTGAAACCGGAGATTATACATTCCCCGCCTCATCCACGTTCATCCGTGAAAATCTGTGGTAAGTTTTGCTCTTCTCCGCGTCTCTGCGCCTCCGCGGTGAAATTGGTTTTCCGATCATCCGATCCTTCCAGATCAGCGCCATCAGTGTGAATCAGTGGTAAGCCCTCGCTTTTCTCCGTGCCTCCGTGTCTCCGTGGTGGGTTTTTGCTTCCGCGCTTTATAATCCTTTCCATGGACCGTGATCAGAAACTTGCAGAGCT
>DASXLK010000159.1:0-78603 GCA_036496365.1 Candidatus Angelobacter sp.
TGCGCGCCTTTGAGCCGCGCATGGGCGCCGTGGATTTTGTTCGCAAGCTGGAAGAGACGCTCATACGAACCTGTGGTGACATGGGCGTGGTTACTGAACGCATCCCCGGCCTGACCGGCGTCTGGACGCAGGATGAAGTTCCCGGAAAAATCGCCGCCATCGGCGTCCATATTTCGCGCGCTGTAACTTCTCATGGCTTCGCGCTCAACGTAAGCACCAATCTCGATTATTTTAAGCTGATTGTTCCCTGCGGCATTGCTGACAAGCCTGTGACGTCGCTGGAGCAGGAGATGGCGCGAAGCTTTATGAGCCGTGACCGCAAGGTGCCAACGCTCGATGAGCTTGCCCAGCAGGTGGCGCGCAATTTCAGCCGGGTTTTTGAAGCCCAGACGTTGTGGCTGGATTCGCTGGACGCGCTATTTTCATCAGGAGAAACCGCTGAAGTCGGCGCTAACCCTGGTGAAAATGGAGATGTTGCCGCTCCCGCATCGTCAAAATATATCAACTAGCCGCCTGAGATGCTTTACTCCATGGTAATGGCATGCAAACTTCCACGCTGCTACCCTCATCCAACTAGCAGCTATGCCCGCGAAACATCGCATTCCGTACGTCAAGGCCCAGGATGAAATCAGAAAAGCCAGCGGTGTGAGCCTATGGTTCAGCCGCTTTGCCAGCAGCACAGCCCAGGTCGTGGGAAATCCCATGGTGTTTTTTGCGGCCGTGGTCTTGCTGGTGGTATGGGCCGTGAGCGGCCCGTATTTCCATTATTCTGACACTTGGCAGCTCATTATTAATACCAGTACCACCATTGTTACGTTTCTGGTGGTCTTTCTGATCCAGAACACGCAGAATCGTGACGCCAAGGCGCTCCACCTGAAACTGGATGAACTCATTCGTTCGCATCATCCTGCCAATGACGATCTCATCGATATCCAGAAACTTTCCGATGAAGAACTGGACGCGCTGGAAAAGCGCTACCGCAAAATTCGCGAGGCCTGCGAAGCCCGCCGTGGCGGCAAAAGCATTGAAGCTGCCGTGGAACAGGATTCAGGAAAGCAGAAATCGCCAGCCGCTTAAAAATTGCTACTCCCAAAACCGTTTCCTTTCCACGACACGCCATCCCGAAACCGAAGCCACAGGCGAGGTTGAGGGAACTGCTCCGCCAGTTTGTGAGGCCACTACAAACTCTCTTCGATAATTCGTCGAGATAAAAAGGCTGAAGAGTCATGGTTGGCCGGAAAGCAGCGGAGCAGGGCCCTCGCTACGCTCGGGATGGCGATATGGTGGGCAGAAGAATTATTTAGAGAACAGGGCAGCGCCGCAGCCGCGACACAAAACATGAACGCGTTTCATCACATTTCGCATTTCAACATTTATTCTCACTTGAGTGCCGACGAGATCAGTTCGGTATAAACTGGTACTGTCGTATGCCTACAAAAACCAAATCTTCCCAAAGTTCCGGCACAAAGACTGCAGGCGCAAAGACCGCCCCTGCCAAGCAAAACGGCAAAACCTCCGCTACGAATGGCAGCAACGGACGCCCCGCCGCCAAAGCTCCCGCCATCCAGATAAACCAATACGGTATCCCTGACTGGCGGCTGGAACACCCGGAATTTGAAGTGCGTGAAGTGGCGGAAGGTCCGGAAGTCCATTATGAGATCAAGGGCAAGCTGAATACGCCAGTGCCGCCCATCCGCGAATCAAAATATCTGACCAAAGAGCAGCACTTTGAGCTCTACCGCTGGATGGTGATGAACCGCCGCATGGAAGTGGCACTGGAAAATCTTTACAAGCAAAGCAAAGTGGTGGGCGGCGTTTATTTTGGCCTGGGACAGGAAGCCTGCTCCTGCGCTTCCGCTTTTGCGCTGGGCAAAGAAGACTGGTTTGCGCCCATGATCCGCAACCAGGGCGCGCAACTGGTTCGCGGCTTTCACGCCCGCGACATCATGATGCAATACATGGCCAAGGCCGGCTCGCCTACAAAAGGCAAAGACGGCACGTCACATTATGGCGATATTGAAAAACGCCAGATGGTTTCGCCAATCTCCATGCTGGGCGACCTGCTACCGGTGATGGCCGGCGTTTCTCTCGGCGCGCGCATGCAGGGCAAAGAGCTGGCATGCCTCACGTGGATCGGCGATGGCGGACAATCTACGGGCGTAAGTTATGAAGGCATCAACTTTGCCGCCGTGCGCAAACTGGGCCTGGTGCTGATTATTGAAAGCAATCTCTGGGCTTATTCCACGCCCATGGAATATCAGGTCAACGTAAAAGACCTGGCCAATCGCGCGATTGGCTATGGCATGCCCGGCGTGATTATTGACGGCACAGACGCCTGCCAGGTTTATGACGCGACGTATGAAGCTGTGGAACGCGCGCATCGCGGCGAAGGCCCGACCCTGATTGAAGCCAAGCTGATGCGCATGAAAGGCCACGCCATTCACGACGCAGCTGCTTACGTCCCCAAAGAGATGCATGAATTCTGGCGCAAGCGTGATTGCATTGACCGCTTCCAGAAGTATCTGTTCGAGAAAAAATGGCTCACGGCTGAGCAGGATAAAGAGCTGATTGCCGGCGTTGATAAAGAAATTGATGCGGAACGCGAATTCGCCGAGAACTCTCCCATGCCGGAAGGGCACACGGCCGCGGAAGGTGTTTTTTGCGAAGATGGCTGCCACGCTATCAAGCCGAAATACGCCATGCCGCAGAAGTCGCGACGCAGTGAAGGCAAGCTGAAGGAATCAGAGGCGGCGATACATTTTAAGTGATTAGCCACGAATTCACGCGAATGAACACGAATCGAAAATTTAATTCGCGTGTATTCGTGTTAATTCGCGGCTAAAAAACTATGGCACAAGCAACATATCTTGAAGCAATCCGGCAGGGACTCTGGGAAGAGATGGAGTCCGATCCTAGCGTCTTCTGTATTGGCGAAGACATTGGGATTTATGGCGGCGCATTCAAAGTAACGGACGGTTTCGTCCACCACTTTGGTCCGCAGCGCGTGATTGATACTCCGATCGCCGAATCCGCCATTGTGGGTGCGGCGTTTGGCGCGGCCCTTACCGGCATGCGTCCGGTGGCTGAGTTCCAGTTCATGGATTTCATTGGCTGCGCCTTCAACCAGATTGTGAACATGGTGGCTAAGTCGCATTATCGCTGGGGCGCGCCTGCTCCTATGGTGTTGCGCGGACCGTGTGGCGGCGGCGTGCACGGTGGCCCGTTCCACTCGCAGAATCCTGAGATGTATTTTGTTCACACGCCGGGAATGAAAGTGGTCGCGCCTTCTACGCCTGCTGATGCCAAAGGGCTGATCAAGTCAGCTGTTCGTGACAACAATCCAGTTTTATTTCTGGAGCACAAATTTCTCTATCGCCGTATTAAAGATGAAGTTCCTGAAGGTGACTATTCCATTCCCATTGGCAAGGCGCGCGTGCATCGTGAGGGCCGCGACCTGAGCATTATTACTTATGCGGCAATGGTCCACACGGCGCAGGAAGCCGCTGATGCGCTGGCCAAAGAAGGCATTGAAGTTGAGATTATTGATCTTCGCACGCTTTGCCCGCTCGACCGCGAAGCCATCACGCAGACCGTGAAGAAGACCAACAAAGTCATCCTTCTGCATGAGGACACCAAGACTGGTGGCTTGGCCGGCGAGTTGGCGGCCATTATTAATGAAGAAGCGTTTGACGATCTTGATGGCCCAATCGTCCGCATCACAGGGCTCGATACGCCTGTGCCCTTCTCACCGCCGTTGGAGCATTTTTTTCTGCCGAAGGTGGAAGATGTGGTGCGAGAAGCGAAGAAGCTGCACGCGTATTAGCAATTGGCAATTAGCCAAAAACTTAGCCGCGAATTAACACGAATTACGCGAATTTAATTTCAAATTCGTGTTTATTTGCGTTGATTCGCGGCTAATTTCTTTTTGGCGTTTTGCTCGTTCTTCCTTTACTCCTTCACCACCGGCAACTCCACAAAGCTCGCATTGCCCGGTTCATGGAAAATTCTCTGCGTAGCTTTTTTGTAATCACCCGGCTTGGCCCAGAAAATATTCTGCACAAAGGTTTGCGGGTTGCGATCATAGAGCGGGAACCAGCTTGATTGCACCTGCACCATGATGCGATGTCCGGGAAGGAAGACGTGGTTCGCGGTGGGCAGTTCAAAGCGATAGACCAGCGGTTTATCCGCGGCGATAGGCTTGGGAGTTTCCAGACTTTCACGATAGCGTCCGCGGAAAATATCCATCGCCACCGCCAGTTGATAACCGCCCATGCGTTCCTGGCCGGCAACTTCATCGGGATAAACGTCAATCAGCTTCACCACCCAGTCAGCATCTGTGCCTGTGGTGGAAGCCACAAGGTTAGCGATCGGCTGGCCGCTGATTTTTACCGGCTCAGTCAGTACATCTGACGTGTAGGCCAATACATCCGTGCGGCCTGAAAATTCGCGCTGGTCATCGACCAGCCAGAATGCCCAGGTGAAGCCTTTATCTGGGTCATAACCCACCGGACGAATCGGGCGCGTGCGGAACGGTACTGGCTTGGCCGGATCAGAGGCATATTCTTCATACGCGCCTGACTTTTCATTTGCGTTTTTAGGTGCATCGAAACTCAATTTCAATCCAGCCTTCAAATAAATCGGCGTTGGCTTCGGTGCGCAACCATCCGCGCAGCCGGAAGGCCATGAGTTGAGTTTGCGCCAGGTATTGGTGCCGGTTTCAAATGCCGAGACCGGCGGCACATCCAGCTTTGTAGCGGCAGCATCGTCTTTTAAATAATGATCAAGAAAAGGCCGTAGAATGTTCCGCTGAAAGTATAGTCCGGTAGCGCTGTTGAATTTGATCGCACCCAGCGAACTGGCATCTTCAATTTCCTGCCCATGGTGCCATGGCCCGATCACCAGAAAAACCTTATTGTCTTTATCTTTCGGCTTCAGCGCTTTGTACACAGCCATTGCGCCGTAAATATCTTCCTGGTCCCAGAGGCTATCCACCAGCATCACGGGAATTTTGATGGGCTGGGCGGCTAGAACTTTGTCCAAGGCCTGATCTTGCCAGAAAGCGTCATAACTGGGGTGCGCGATCACCTTGCGCCAGAAACCAATCTGCTCCAGCCCATGCGCCTTGGCAATTTCGCCCACGGAACCTTCCATGTAAAGGTCATAGTCATCAAAGTGGTCGCTCCACCACTTGGCATCGTTTTTGCGCGTGGCCACCTGCTCAAAAATATAAGGCAGGTTCTGCGCGCGGAATGCGCCGTTGTGGAACCAGTCATCGCCGCGCCAGCCATCCACCATCGGGTTCATGGGCACCGCCACCTTTAGCGCCGGATGTGGATTCACCAGCGCCATGAGCGGCGTGAAGCCGTCATAAGAAATACCCAGAATTCCCACGCGGCCATTCGATTCCGGCACGTTCTTCACCAGCCAGTCAATCGTGTCATAGGTGTCCGTGGAGTGGTCCACCGGTGTCGGGTTTTGCGGCCCATGCAGTGGGCGATTCATCACGTAATCGCCTTCCGATTCATATTTGCCGCGCACATCCTGCACCACGCGAATGTAGCCGCCTTCAATAATTGTTTCCGTGGCGTTGTCATAGCCATACAGGGACGGCCCCAGGTGCGAACTGGCTAGATGCGTGGTGAGTTCGTCCGCACTGTACGGCGTACGCGTGAGCAGGATTGGCGCTTTCTTTTCAGTGGTCACACTGCGCGGCACAAGTATCACCGTGTGCAGCTTTACGCCGTCGCGCATGGCGATCATCACTTCACGTCGCGCATAATCAAACGTGGATTCAAACGGCTTAAGCTCTGCGGGCGTCTCGCTGGGATAATTAGGATATTTCGGGGCGTTCTGCTGTGGCGATGCCGTCTGGGCCGGTGACATGCCTGTGAAAACGATCACGATGAGTACGATCCATAGGGACGAAATGCCTATTAACTTTTTTGAGTGATGTGCCATGGTGTCCGCGATTATAGCGTCTTTCTAAAATCTCGGGCATAGTGTGCATAGGAGAGCACATATTGTGCTTTTGAAATTTAACCAATTACTTCAAGTCTCAGCCGCTTGTTAAAGTCCCATCAGTCGCAATACGTTTATTTGTAGCGATTGGTGGCGAAGGCTGCAGAGAATGCAGGTTTCCATAGCTCACCGTTGCCTACCATGGAAATGGGTGTTCCTTGCGGCGGCACTGGCGCCACTGATGGAATCTCGCAAGGTTGCGCAAAAATATCAACAGGAAGCTGCCTTCCCGGTATGTAGTCGAGATGGCCATAATCCATCTCCTTGGGTATTTCCCAACCGGAGTGGAGTTTGGGAGCTAGTTGACCGGAGTTTGCAGGCCCTTCCCGTCCAAGGGCAGCGTGGTAATAAGGATGGCCGCGATCGATGATTCCCTGAATGAGATTGCCCAGCGGATATGCGGCGGCCAGCAATGTGTCGCGCTTTGAAGTAAGTAAGGAGATCTGGTCAATCTTTTGGACGGCGTCTGCATATTCGTTCGTGAGGCAGTTATCGTCAATAGCGCCAGCCATCAGCAGAACTCGCCGAACGTGCAAGTTGAGGCCGCGGATCGTCTGCAAAACCACGCGCGCCCCTAATGAGTGCGAGGCGAAGCTCAAATTTGGCGCGCCAGTGAAATTGGCATTCAGGAAAGCTGATAGCAGGTCGCCTGAGCGAATAGCTTCGTGCCCCTCCACTACATAGTCGATGAAGATAGGGACGAAGCAATCGCCGGGCCAGAGAACCCCGATCTTTACGGTGTTTCCAACATCCACCTTGTCCAGCCAAATGCCCAGATGAGAGAGGCCGTCTTTCTGATTGACATTGAAGCCGTGGACAATAAAAAGAACGTCGCGACCATGGATCTCTTCCATCAGACGTGGCTTGAGATCACCAACGAAGCCGGGATTATCAGAGTCAATAATCTTGACTTCAGCCGAGACCGGGCCGCCAATAGAGTGTGCGCGCGTGCTAAGAAACCAGTGTGCCATGGTCTATTTCTTTCCAAACTTAATTGCCTGGGCTGCAGTAGATATTGCCGAGGAGATGTCTTTCGCGATTGGCGCAATGGGGGTAGAAATTAAACCCGCAAGAATCGCCAAAGCGATATTATTGCCTTTTGCAAAATTACTTCCCAGTACAAGATATGCTCCAACCAGAGCAAGAATCACTGCAACCGGTATAGCCGTAGCTCTGGCTGCATTTTTGTAGCGTTGGTCCGCGCGCTGGTAAGCCTGGTCTAAAAACGTGTTAAGCAACAAGTCAAAGCGGCCATAAACATCAAATTCCTGCGGTGTGAGGCTGTTTGGATCATTGGGGACTTGTGGATTTGGAGCGGCCTGGCCATTTTTTATTTTGACAGCTACTTGTAAAAGAAGTGTGGCATCCACTCCGGTAGTGGCAGCAAGTGCTGGTGCAGTCTCCGGGGTAAGACGCAGTTTGATCAGTGACTTGGCAATGCTGATTTGATTGCTTTTGTCCACACCGTGATCCATTGGGATAAAAGAGTGTAGACGGCTCGCTCATGGATGTCGACCGAAGTCGCCTTTATTAATTTTGGACGAGACGACATATAAAATCCCAGGCTTTTCACCTCTCCACTGCCTCCCCTGTCCCAACACCCTGCTCTGATTTATACTTACCAGTTTGCCAATCGGCTGAACGGTCATTCATTTGTTGCATCTAAGCTATTGATAGGAATTATTGAGACTATGAAAATTCTGGTCTGCATGAAGCAGGTCCCCCAAAAAGACGCTCCTCTTAAGCTCAATGAAAGCGGCACATGGATTCGCGATGACGTTTCCTATGAGGCCAACGAACCAGATGCTTTTGCCCTGGAAGAGGCCTTGCGTCAAAAGGAAAAGCACACGGGTGAAGTCGTAGTCATCACTGCTGGCCCGGCACGTTCGCAGCAGGTTCTGCGGGAAGGCCTGGCCAAGGGTGCGGACCGCGCCATTCATCTTGAAGACAATGGTTTTGTCGGGCTGGATGCCTTCAATATGGCCAAGGCTTTTGTCGCCGCTATTAAAGATGAGAAATTTGACCTTATCTTTACCGGCCTGCAGTCTGACGATTACGGCTACGCTCAGACCGGCGTCATCATGGCCCAGTTGCTCGGCTGGCCTCACGCCACCATTATTATGGAGATCCAAAAGACTGAGAGCGGGGTAAAGGTAAAGCGCGAACTGGAATCCGGCTTCTTTCAGCATGTAAACATGCCGCTGCCGGCCGTGCTCACCATCCAATCCGGCATCAACAAGCTGCGTTACGCCACGCTGCTGGGCATCAAGCAGGCAAAAAACAAGCCGCTGCGCAAAGTCACCATGGACGAAGTAAAGTCCGCGCTGGGTGAGAACCTGCAAAAAATTGAAAAGCTTTATATCCCGCAGAAGACCAAAAAGACGGAGATGCTTGAAGGCTCTCCCAATGAAATCGCCAAAAAGCTGGTGGACAAGCTGCGGAACGATGTTCGCATAATTTAACGCCCGAGTACTTTAAGCCGCTTGCGGCTTCAGCGCACGCTGTGATTTTACGGTTTTAAGGAGTACCCCATGGACAAAATGGAATATGACCCTGAAGGTGGAAATTATCAGCCCATAACCGAACATGAAACCGGCGCTACTTTATTGGTGCTGGGCGTAGTCATGCTGCTTGCTGGGCTTGGCTGGCTGTTGTTTGTTGGGTGGGATATACGCGCGGGCGGCGGCATGATGGAAGCTATTTTTGCCGTCGATGTAGTAATCGCGCTGTTCCTCATCATCCTGGGATTTACTAAAAAGAAACGGCTAATCAATTAGATGGCAGATACCATTCTTGTAATTGCTGAACAACGTGAAGGCAAACTCAACCGCGTCTCCCTGGAAACAATCGCCGGGGCCCAGGCCATTGCTGCTGAAACCGGTGCAACCGTTGAGGCTGCGGTTTTTGGCAACGGCATTGGCAGCATAGCCCAGGAAGTTGCTGCCAAAAAACTGGCTAAAGTGTATGCCATTGAATCGCCCAAATTGGCCAGGTATGAACCAGATGGAGTGGTCGCTGCGCTCAAAGACTTCATCACGCAGAAGAAGCCAACTCTGGTGCTGATGCCGCATACCTACCAGGTGCGCGACTTCGCTCCGCAACTGGCTACTGCGCTGGAACGCACGCTCATCAGTGACGCCATTGGCTTCCGCAAAGACGGCGACAAGCTGCTTTTTACCCGCCAGATGTTTCAGGGCAAGTTCGCCGCGGACGTTTCTTTCAACTGCCCCGCGCCGCATTTTGTTACCTTCCAGTCGGGCGCTTTCCGTGGCGACAAAGCAGAAGCCGGCGCAGCAGCCGCTCCGGTTGAAACCGTAAACGCTCAAATCGCCGATGGCGTGCAGCGCAATCAGCCGGAAGACCCATTTAAAGAAGCCAAGCAAGCCGTTGATCTTACGCAGGCTGAAATCATTGTCTCCGTGGGCCGCGGCATCAAAGAGCAGAAAAATATCGAACTGGCCAAGGCTCTTGCGGACGCGCTGGGCGGCGAGATCGCCGCGTCGCGTCCCATCTGCGACTCTGGCTGGCTCCCCATGGATCGTCAGATTGGCAGCTCCGGACAGACCGTTTCACCCAAGCTTTATCTGGCTGTCGGCATCAGCGGAGCAATTCAACATATTGTGGGCATGAAAGGCTCGCGCAGCATCATCGCCATTAATAAAGACGCGGAAGCGCCAATATTTGAAATTGCCGACTTTGGCGTGGTAGGAAATTTGTTTGATATTGTTCCGGCCCTGACCGAAGAAGTAAAGAAAGCAAAAGCCGGGAGCTAGGAATCTGACCGCAACGGACGCTAAGGTCGCTAAGGGTGAAGTGAATACTTTCTTCCCTTTGCGTCCTCTGCGGTTAAATCTTTTCTGATTGCTGAGTGCTATCGAATGATCTATTTCCGCAAACCTCTTGAAGGTGTTGAGCGTCCGCAGATGGAAGCTGACGTTACCATTGTTGGCGGCGGCCCGGCCGGCTTGGCCTGCGCGCTACGCCTCTCCCAGCTCATTGATCGCCATAACCGCCGCAATCCTGATGCGCCAATGAGCAAGGAAAATATTTACGTGCTGGAAAAAGCACGCGAACTCGGCCAGCATTCGCTTTCCGGCGCACTGCTTGATCCCCGCGCCATGGACGAACTGCTTCCCGGCTGGCGTGACGAAGCTCCGCTCGACGCCGAAGTCACGCACGAAGACGTTTTCTTTCTTACGGAGAAAGATGATTACCGTTTGCCGCTCACGCCTCCACCGTTGCAGGACCACGGCAATTACGTAATCTCCATCAACCGCTTCGTAAAGTGGCTGGGAGAAAAAGTTGAGCAAACCGGCATCACCGTATTCACCGGCTTTGCCGGCTCAGAACTGCTGACGGAAGGGAACCTGGTCACCGGTGTCCGCACAGACGATAAAGGCGTGGACAAGCAGAACCAGAAAAAATCCAACTTTGAGCCTGGCTACGACTTGAAGTCGAAAGTAACCATTCTGGCAGAAGGTCCGCGCGGCTCGCTAACCAAGCAACTTGTGGGCAAATACGACCTGCAGAAAGAGCGCAATCCGCAGGTCTATGGCATCGGCGTAAAGGAATTGTGGGAAGTCCCTTCCGGCGCCATCAAAAAAGGCCAGGTCGTTTACACCATGGGCTGGCCGCTTACCACCAAAGAATACGGCGGCGGCTGGATCTACGGATCAAAAGACAACATCGTCTCGCTTGGCTATGTAACCAGTCTCGATTACCAGGACCCCCGCATTGATCCTCAGCGCATCCTGCAGGATTTCAAATCGCATCCGCTGATTGCCGGCATGCTTAAGGGCGGCAAGATGATCCGCTACGGCGCAAAGACTTTTCCTTACGGCGGCTGGCATTCCATTCCACCGCTCGCAGGCAATGGCTGGATGATCGTCGGCGACTCCGCCGGTTTTGTGAATTCGCAGCGGCTCAAAGGCATTCATCTTGCCATCAAGAGCGGAATGCTTGCCGCTGAAGCCGCTTTTGCTGCGTTGGCAGGAAACAATTTCAGCTCAGCACAGCTCAATCAATACCCTCAGAGTGTGGAATCAAGCTGGATCAAAGACGAGCTCTGGGAAGTGCGCAACTTCCACCAGGGCTTTGAAAATGGCCTGATCTCCGGCCTCATTCATGCAGGTTTGCAGCAGATTACTGGCGGCCGCGGATTGTATGAGATTTATCCTGCGCATGCCGGACATACACGCATGAAACATCTTGATCAGCTACCCGCGGATGGCGGCAATCGCGCACACCTGCTGGGCAAAGCCAAAGGTGACGGCAAACTCACCTTTGACAAGCTGACTGATCTTTACCACTCCGGCACCAGGCATGAAGAAGATCAGCCTTCGCACCTGATCATCGCCGATACAAATATTTGCAACACGCGCTGCGTTACGGAATTCGGCAATCCCTGCCAGAATTTCTGCCCGGCCAATGTTTATGAGATGGAAGAAGATGCTTCCTCGCCCAAAGGCAAAGTGATCCATCTGAATCCCTCCAACTGCGTGCACTGCAAAACCTGTGACATCATGGACCCCTATGAAATCATCACCTGGGTGCCGCCCGAGGGTGGCGGCGGCCCGAATTATGATGGTATGTAGTCATTAGCTTTTCTGAAATCCCGACCCTGAGCACGGCGAATGGGGAGGGATCCCTATAGCCGCAAAGCTCTATAGGGTGGCCTAGCTGTTTCTTGTTCAGCAGCCTTTTAAAAGTTCTACATTCTTTTAACTTACGCCATGTCCATCCGTCTCCTTACCGCCTCTGACGCCGAAGCCTGGTGGCAATTACGCCTTGAGGCGTTGCGCAATGATCCCGCTTCTTTTGCCGACTCCGCTGAAGAGCATCTGACAAAAAGTCTGGATGTTGCCCGCGAACGTCTCAGCGGCGACCCCGCGCAGAATTTTGTTGTCGGCGCGTTTGAAGATGGAAAACTCACCGCCACCGCCGGCTTCTATCGCTATTCTCACATCAAAGAGCTCCACAAAGGACATATCTGGGGTGTCTACGTTCGGCCTGAATCGCGTGGCAAGGGCGTCGCCCGCGCATTGATGGAAGAAATCATTCGCCGCGCCCGCATGATCCAGGGTCTAGAGCAGATTCTTCTGGTCGCATCCGCCCATTTGCCCGCAAGCAAGCTGTATGAAACTCTGGGTTTTCAGGCTTATGGCATTGAGCCTCGGTCATTAAAGATAGCCGGCAAAAGCGGAACAGAATATGTAGATGATGTGCTGATGATCTTGCGTTTCTGAAAAATACTTTGCAAGACAATAAAAGGCCAGTCTGTTCCCCAGACCGGCTGAATTATTTCTTTACTCTTTTAAAACCGGACATGTGCTGCCAACTGTAATATTCGTGGAGCATAGGCCTGGGTGGCCTGTCCAAACGTAGAACCAATGTCTGCCGCATTGGTGTCAAAGTTGCTGAACTGCGTGTGGTTGAAGAGATTGAAAGCTTCTGCGCGCAGTTCCAGCTTTACGCGGTCGTTATAGATAGGCGTTGTCTTTGACAGGCTCAAATCAAAGTTGGCCCTTCCCGGAACGCGGATAGAGTTTCGCGGAGCGGTACCGTAAGGAGCAGTTGGGTTGTCGCTAAACGAATTTGGATCCAGTATGTACGGCCCGCTCGATCCATTAAAAGTCTGGACCTTATGGGGATCAAGATAATGGATTGGCGCAATCAGATCGGCATTCGCTAAACCAGCATCCCCCAGCCCCGACAATCCCGGATCAGTGTTTTCAGTGAAGAGTCCCGCTGAAGCGGTCAGCGGATAACCCGTACGCCAGAAGAAGATTGGATACAAACTCCAGCCTTTTACCAGGACCTTTGGGCCGCGATTGAAAGGCATGTCCCAGCCGCCGGAAAAGACAAGAAAATGCCGTATGTCAAAGTCAGAAGACGCACGGAAGACATTGGCGCCGAGCGTAGGCACATTGCTGTTGAACTGGCGGAAGCCTGAAGCATCGTCAATGCTGTGGGCATAGGTATAGCCCAGCGTGAAATACGTATTGCCCAGCGTCGTGGATGATATCTGCTTGCGCAGGCTCAATTGCAATGCGTTATAGCTGGCATTGGCTGAGTTGGTAAATTCATTCAGGAAGCCGAAACTACCATTCGTATTAACATCAGCCAGAATATTTCCCGGCGTTTCATTCAGGATTCTCTGTGGGATTGCGCTTGCGAGTGTTGCGGGATCAAAGGGATTAATGTCTCTTAAAGCGGTCAGCTTGCGTGACAAGCTCCCTACGTAAGCGGCTTCCACTGTCGTCTTTGGTGCAATCTCATGTTCAATGCTGAGATTGAACTGGTAGGTATAGGGCGTGCGCAAATGTGGATCTACAAAAAAAACTCCGCCGCCCCCAAAGGTTCCAAATGTATTGGCAAAATTTACAGAGTGGTCAACCGGCTTGGAGGGGAATGGATCAGGCGTTCGCGTGGATCCGTAAGGATCGCCTAGGAAAGTAAAGGGCCCATTACCGCCTCCAAGAGTAGTTGGATCCGGGAAATTAAAATTGCCGGCAGAAGCAAATGGGACCTGTCCATTGAACTGGAAGTTGTCTTCCGCTTTCAGCACATCATAAAAGACGCCAAAGCCACCGCGAATGCTTGTTTTTGAGTCTTTAAAGGGCTGCCAGGCAAAACCAAAGCGGGGGGCAAAATCATTCTTGTCAGCAAAATTCGCGCCCGTGGGAGCGCCCGCATCGCCAGGGAATACCAGCCCGACTGGCGCGCCCGGAAAGACTGTGGACTGCTGGCCGGGAATAACATCGAATGTGCGGCCAAAGGTGTCAGACTTGGGCGTGCTGTATTCATAGCGCAATCCCAGTGTCAGCACCAGGTTGGGCTTAACGTGCCATTCATCCTGGGCGAATACGTAGGTTGATTTGCTGCGTATGTTTGAGGGCGCAGCAGGAAATTGCAAAAAATCTTCCGGCAACCCTACGATGAAGTTTGCAAACGGATCGCCGGCGCCATTTGAGTTGCCAAAATCAAATAAGCCATTGCCGATGAAATCAAAGATTTGATTGTCTTGAAAAGCAATGAAGCTGGCGCCAAATTTCATCGTGTGCTTCCCGCGTGTCCAGGAAACAGTGTCAGAAAAGTTAAATGTATTGTCGGTAAGGTTTGACGGCCCCTGAATGCTGAATCCCACGGTCAGATTGGGGAAATCCAGCTGAGCTGGACCGGTAGGCAGATCGGGCGTGATGTTGATGCCGAGTGCGCTTGGAATAGGCGCCGTATTGGCCGGCTTGAACTGCAAGCCATCAGTCCGCTGGGCCGAGATGCGGAACTCATTCAGCATGTTTGGTGAAAAAATCCGCGTGTAAGAAAAATTGAGGAATTGGCGGTTATTTTCAGACGTGGAACTGAAGCCCGGAGTTCCGCCGGGTCCCGGATTTAATAGGTTGCTGTGCAGCCGCCCAATTGTCGCAGCAAAGTGGTCTTTATCATTTAGCTCCCAGTCGAACTTCGCCGTCATTTGGTCATAATTGTTTTGTGCCGGATTCTGAAAAGAGGCAATTCCTGAAGTCGACGTGGGGACTAATCCCGCGGCAAGATAGGCCTTCGCCACTGGATCGATGGTGGTTGGATCAATTATGCCCTGGGCCGCCAGGGTTGGATTGGACTGGAAGAATGGATTCGCCTGCAGAAAGCTTGCTACAGATGCATGGTGTGGCGAACTGGAAAAATCGCCATTGGCTTCCTGGGGAGTCAACACGGTAAGCTGGCCGCTTGGCTGCTGGTCAGTTTGCCGCTGGCCTTCATAAGAGCCAAAGAAAAAAAGCTTGTTCTTAAAAATAGGCCCGCCAAAAGTGCCGCCAAACTGGTTGCGCTTCAGGGTGTCGCGCGGCTGGCCATTCAGGTTGCTAAAAAAATCATTGGCGTTATATGCATCATTGCGGTTGTAGTCATAGGCACTCCCGTGGAACGCATTGGTTCCAGACTTGGTCACCACAGTCACAATGCCGCCGCCGTTGCGTCCGTACTCTGCCGTGAAATTGCTGGTGAGGACCCTGAACTCCTGCACGGCATCAGGATTTGGGTTGTAGACTACGCCGTTATCCAGAAGATCATTGTTAGCCCCGCCATCAAGAATGAATGTATTGGAATCACTTCGTCCGCCGGAGATGCTGAAAGAGCTACTGGCACTCAAAGCGCCTGTATTGTTGGGATTGTCTGCCGGAAGCACGCCTGGCTGCAGCAATGCCAAATCGAGCACATTGCGCCCATTCAAAGGCAGGTCCTGGACAGACCGGTCGGAGACAGTCGATCCCATTGTGGGATTAATAGTTTCCACCGTTGCGGCCACACCTTCTACTGTGACCGTTTCAGTTTTACTGCCTATTTCCAATTTGATATCGATTTTCAAAGACTGGTTAATCTCAAGCTTGCTCGCGTTGGTCGTTACCGGGTTGAACCCCTTATGGTCTGCTGAAACCGAGTAATCGCCAATAGGTAAAGCCAGCACTTGATAGAAACCGGAGGAATTTGTAACTGTTTCACGGGAAACATGCGTCGCAGTATTCGTGACCACCACGTGTGTATTCGGGATGACCGCTCCAGACCGGTCAGTAATGGTTCCCACCACGCGCCCGGTTGCGTCCTGAGCGGAAATAATTTGAGACGAAACAATCAGAAATATCGAGAGTACGGAAAGTTGTAAGAGCCGTATCGTTCTGCGGTTTGGGGTCACAGGTCTTCCTCCGTATTTAATCCAAGGATTAAGGATCATCGACTCGATCCGCTGTCTAACTGATCAGCATGTCGGTCAAAATGTAACGCTTCTAAGGCAAATCAAAGACCACAAAGCAGCGGCGGATAAGTCAATCACTTACGAGAAATAGTAGATTTGAAGTGACTGATCTGTGTGCGGAATATTGGAGAAACCTACAAAACTCGGAAGAATTGAGGGAATGGAGCGTTCAATTTTGGAACTGTCAAAAATTCCCGTTTCTGAGCGCGAGGCAAGCGTGAGATCTTTTTATTTTTCTGCCGTGTCGTGTCTGCCATCTACCGACAAAGAAAAACTTTTATAAAGCTGTGGGCTTTCAGGCCTTGTGGCGTCGAGCCTCGGTCATTGAAAATCAGCATCGGCAAGATTTGGCACAGAGTATGTGAAGGACGTCTTGATGATTTTGTGCTTCTAAAATCGCACCTGATACGTGATTTAAGCCGATAAAACGCCCTTGTTCCTATCCACGTATAATAAGTATTAGGTTTCGACCACATCCGGCCTGAGGCATACCCGGCCTGTGTGGCGGCTCCTTGCGCAGGCGAGGACGAGGGTTCAGAGCGGAAACGCCTAGGCCTCCCTTATGGAAAGGAACCGGAACGCGCTTTTGCGGCGCATCCCTCTTCTTTTCACCCGTGCACATCAAAAGTAAGAAATGCGGCCACCCCGCAGTTCAAGAACATCGCACAAGCTTTGGCAATGTATGATGCGACTTCGCGATAAACACGGAAGAGATATCACTGATCTGCGGGTCAGCATTACTGACCGCTGCAATTACAAGTGTGTCTATTGCCGCACCGGGAATGAAGGCGCTCAGTATTCTGAGCTGCCCTTTGCGGACTATCTGCGGCTGGTGCGTATCTTTATTGATCTTGGTATAGAGAAAGTGCGTCTCACTGGTGGCGAACCACTCTTGCGCAACGGCCTGGTCGATTTTGTGCGCGAACTCTCCGCTCTACGAACTCTGGATGGCAAGCAGCCTGACCTGGCGATTACCACCAACGGGCATCTGCTCGCCGAACTGGCGCAGCCGCTCAAAGATGCAGGGCTGAACCGCGCCACCATCAGCATGGACGCAGTGGATGTTGAAAAATTTGCTCGCATCACCCGCGTTCCCAATGGATACGAAAGCGTGCGCGCCGGAATTAAAGCAGCCAAGCGCGCGGGCCTGGAACCGGTCAAGGTCAATTGCGTTCTGCTGCGTGGCTTCAATGAAGATCAGATCGTGGAGTTTGCCCGCTTCTCGCGTGAAGAAGAGGTAGTCGTTCGTTTTATTGAATTCATGCCTCTGGAAGAAGACCGCGTGTGGTCGCCACACGTTGTAGTCGGCATGGATGAAATTGTGGAGAAGCTCACTGAGTTTCGTCCATTGCGTCAACTCCCCAACGCTCCCAGTGAGACTGCCCGTCGTTTTACCTTTGATGACGGACTCGGCGAGATCGGCATCATCGCTCCCGTGTCCCATCCGTTCTGCGGACACTGCTCGCGGGTCCGCCTCACCTCTGACGGCAAAATCCGTACCTGTCTCTTTTCTCTTCTGGACCATGACATGGCCGGGCGCATGTATCGCGGAGCCAGTGACAGTGAATTAGCTGATTACGTTCGGTCAGTGGTCGACCAGAAAGAAGCCCGCCATCACATTGGGGAAGCTGGATTTATCAAGCCTTCCCGCAGCATGGTCCATATTGGCGGCTGAGATGCCCGCCTGCCGGTAACTTGCCAACCCATAAATAAGGTTAGTAAAATTTGCTCCAATCCCCCAGGAATGAGCACGAATCTCCTCCATCAATATGGAATTCCCCCACAGAACGCACTGAAAACGGGATAATGGTTTCGAACGAAGCAGAAGAAAGCAATTTAGCGTTCCATTCACGGGACCCACATATGGCGCTTGCGGTGGAAGTGGCCGGCAAAACCGACGTCGGGTGCGTGCGCGCGAATAACGAAGACAACTTCGGATACGATTCGCGCTACGGCATTTTTGTCGTCTGTGACGGCATGGGCGGCCAGGCCGCAGGCGAGGTCGCCAGTAAAATGGGCGTGGATATTCTTCTCGATTATTTCCGCAATGAGATGTCCGCCGCGGAAATGCACTCAGCCAATGGGGCTAACGAGCATGCATTACAAGCCAGCTCTGCCGGTGCCAAAAGCATGGCCAATGCCATCCAGTTGGCGAACCGGACGATTTTTCAGGCCGGGCAGGCGCAACAGACTCGCCACGGCATGGGATCGACGATTGTGGCGGCGCTGGTCCGCGGAAATTCGCTGGTCATCGGCCACGTGGGCGATAGCAGGATATATCTTGTCCGTCAGGGCGCCATTCAGCAACTCACCCAGGATCATTCTTTGGTGATGGAGCAGGTGCGGCGCGGATACATCACGCTCGAACAGGCGCAAAAGTCAGAGATGCAGAACATTATTCTGCGATCGCTGGGCTCGGAAGAAGCTGTTGAAGCCGATATTGAAGACCTGGTCGCCGTTCCCGGCGATCTTTTATTGATGGCTTCAGATGGTCTTACTCGCCACGTACAGGATGAAGAGATTTTAAAGATCCTGCAGGAGCCAGGCAATCTGGAACACGCCTGCAATGATTTGGTTCAAATGGCCAGAAGCCGTGGTGGAGACGACAATATTACCTGTCTGTTGGTGCGCATTGTGAGCCGGCCATGGTATCACAGTATCTTGAACAAGTTGTTCTTCGGAGGTCCGCAATGGCAAAACTCTATTTGAGATTTGAGCAGAACGATCAGGTGTTGAAGGAAGTTTCGTTGACGCAGGCTGCCACCACCATTGGACGCTTGGCGGACAACAGCGTCCAGATAGATAACCTTGCTGTCTCCGGACACCATGCCAAGATTTCATGGGACCAGGACCATTACGAGGTGGAAGATCTGGGCTCTCTGAACGGAACTTTCGTAAACAATGAGCGCGTGGGCAAAGCAACGTTGAAACACGGCGACCAGATCAAGGTCGGAAAGCACCTGGTAGAGTTCAAGCATGAGGGCGTGGTGCCGAACTATGCTGTTGCTGCCAAGACTGGGCCGTCAACGCCGCAGCTGGATGCCACCATGATGCTGGATACAAAGCAATCGCGTGAAAACCTTGTGGATAAAGCCGCTGCTGGCGCTGGCGCAGGGCCGCTGGGTATTTCCCGCCCTGCGTGGATGGCCGATCCCTTTGCGAGTGCGCCTAAAGACCGTATGGGCCTGCTTAACATCCTTGAAGGCAAGACTGATCAGGAAAAGTACGTGCTTACCGGCAAAATGACGATGATTGGGAAATCCAGCATGGCCTCCATTAAGTTGAAAGGTCTGTTTGCGCCAACCACCGCGGCGCTTATCAGCAAGCGCGATAACAAGTATTTTATCTCCGCATCAGAAAGCAAGGCCAAACTCAAGCTCAACGGAGAAGACGTGGTTGGCCAGCGTGAGCTGAATAGCGGAGACATTATTGAAGTTGGAAAAGTAAAGGCCGCCTTCAGCTTTCAGGAATGAGTCTCTGAAAATGTAACTCATTTCATCTGAACTCGCTAAGTTGCTTGAGTATAGGGTTCGTTCTGTGATTAAGTAGTTCCATCACAAACGTCAGCCAAATCGATAAGGTAAACAGTTCTCAGCAAGGTGCTCCGGCAAAGACCGACCTCGGCGCCATGGCCATGGTTTCAACTCTGTTTTTTGCCTGGGGTTTTCTCACCTGCCTGAATGACATTCTGATCCCGCACCTGAAAAACATCTTTGACCTCAACTATGCAGAGGTCATGCTGGTGCAATTCGCCTTTTTCTCTTCTTATTTCATTTTCTCCATGCCCTCTGGCAAGATTGTTGAATGGTTCGGCTATAAACGGGCGATGGTGACCGGTTTGTTGACCATGGCAACGGGTGCGATTCTATTTGTTCCGGCTGCTTCCATTCCCTCATTCCCGCTGTTTCTCGCGGCATTGATTGTGCTGGCGGCGGGAATGACGGTCCTGCAAACCTCGGCCAATCCGTATGTGACCATCCTTGGGCCTCCGCGTACCGCCTCAAGCCGATTAAATCTCACCCAGGCACTTAACTCGCTGGGCACCACCATAGCTCCAAAGTTTGGAAGCTTGCTCATTCTCGGTGCAGCCGTTGCACCTTTGACGGTGGAAGCCATGCGGGCCATGAGCGGTGATCAGTTGCATGCCTATCGGATTCAGCAGGCCGCCTCTGTCAAGGCGCCATACATCGGGCTTGCTATAGCTTTAGCGGTGCTTGCGGTGATCATCGGTTTGTTTAAGCTGCCGGTGATTGAATCTGCTGAGGCCCACGGCCATGCCGCAGGAAGCGTCTGGCAACATCCCCGGCTGGTGCTGGGCGCAGTTGCAATTTTTGTTTACGTCGGTGCAGAAGTCTCCATCGGCAGCCTGATGACCAATTATCTCAACCAGAAAGATATCGGAAATCTTTCACTGCAAAGCGCTGCTGGATATCTGCAATATTACTGGGGCGGAGCAATGATTGGCCGCTTTGTTGGTTCAGCTTTGCTCCAAAAAATCCGCACACATAAACTGCTGGCGTTCAACGCAATTATGTGCGCCCTGCTGGTGGCCATTTCCATGCTGACCTTTGGCCACATGGCTATGTGGAGTCTGATTTTGGTTGGTCTCTTCAACTCCATTATGTTCCCCAGCATTTTTGCTCTGGCCATTGAGGGGCTTGGGCCGCTGACGGGTAAAGGTTCTGGGCTGCTGGTGGCGGCCATTGTTGGCGGGGCGATTATTCCGGAGCTGCAAGGCATTCTGACCGATCACATCGGCATCCACCATGCCTTTATTCTTCCAGCGCTTTGCTACGGATACATCCTGTTCTATGCCGCGCGTGTGGCGTCGAAAAGTACAGTCGTTACCCACCCAGTTCCAGATCCGGTTTAGAAAATCAGCATCCATCTGGCAACATAAAACTGCTTATTCCAGCTATGATGGAACAAAGCTTTCCGGCCCAGAAAGTATTTAATCTGAGGAGTATGGATGTATTTTGAGCAGTTTTATCTGGGATGCCTGGCCCACGCTTCTTACATGCTTGGTTCCGAGAGCGAAGCAGTTGTTGTCGATCCGCAGCGCGACGTGGAGATTTACCTGCAAGCGGCAGCAAAGCACGGGCTGAAAATCACGCACATTTTTGAGACCCATCTCCACGCCGATTTTGTCTCCGGCCACATTGAACTGGCCGCACGCACTGGAGCCACAATCCACATTAGTGCCCGGGCTGAAGCTACTTTTCCGCACGCCTCCATGCAAGACGGCGACGAGGTAAAAGTCGGCAAGGTACGGATTACAGCCCTGGAAACTCCCGGCCACACGCCGGAAGGCATGTGTCTGGTTGTTACGGATGAAGAAAAATCGGCAAAGCCGTGGGCCGTCCTGACTGGAGACACCTTATTTATCGGCGACGTAGGCCGTCCTGACCTTTCCAAAGCGCATACACCTCAGCAACTGGCAGGCATGCTTTATGACAGCTTGCATAATAAGGTCCTGAAGCTCAGCGATGATGTGCTGGTGTATCCGGCGCACGGTGCTGGCTCACTCTGCGGACGCAATATGCGCGCCGAGCGGTCTTCTACCATCGGTACTGAACGCCTTACGAATTATGCTTTGCAAATTAAGTCGCGCGATGAGTTCATCCGCCAACTGACGGAAAACCTACCCTCACGTCCGGATTATTTTCTCCAGGATGCACAGATCAATCGCACTGGAGCGCCCACCTTGGCGGAGCTGCCTGAGCTTAGTCCCTTATCTCCGCAGGAATTGAAAACGCTGCTGGAGCAGGAAGTATTCGCGCTCGACGTTCGTCCTAACGCTGACTTTGCTACAGCCCACGTACCGGGTTCCATCAATATTGCTTTGTCTGGCCAGTTTGCATCCTGGGCTGGAACTATTTTTGGGCTGGGCGAGCGTCCTGTGCTGATTGCAGATACACAAGAGCAATATGCAGAAGCCAGGTTGCGTCTGGCCCGCATCGGCATTGAAGATCCGCGCGGTTTTCTGCAAGGCGGCGTTGCCTCATGGAAACAAGCAGGGCTCCCGCTGGCGCGCTTGCCGCAAATAACGCCGCAGGATTTACACGATAAAATGGGCCCTGGCCTCCAGGTGCTTGATGTCCGCCGTGACGCTGAGTGGCAAGCCGGGCACATTGAAGGCGCAATATGGTTTCCGCTGGATAACTTTAGGATTTCTGCGCCGGAAGTTGATCCGGCAGCCCCGTTGGCCATCCATTGCCAGGGTGGATACCGCAGCATGATTGCGTGCAGTTTGCTTCTGCGGGCTGGAGTTCAGAATGTATTCAACGCGGCTGGCGGATTTGACGCCTGGCGGCAAGCCGGACTCCCTGTCGACGTGCCGGTTGCCCCAAAAGTATAAGTTGCTTCTAAGCGCAGGTTGCGGCGAACCTTTGAGTGTGATTTTCCCGGCGCGCTTACTTGCGCTACACTGGCAAGTCTATAAAAAGTGCCATTTCACAATTATCGCTAGTCAAAACCACCCAGGAAAAATTATGAAAAATTTCATTCGCATTTCTTCCACAATCACCGCTCTCCTCTTTTTTGCTTTTTGTGTGTTCGGCAATGCGCAGGAATCACAAAAGCCCCTGAAGCCGGGTATTGCGAATCCTGTGGCCGTGGTGGATGACAAGCCGCTCACTGCGTTCCCTTACACGCCGAGCCTGGATCTCTCTTACATGGACAAGACCGTTGATCCTTGCGTTGATTTTTACCAGTACACCTGCGGCGGCTGGATGAAGAGTAATCCCATCCCCGCGGACCAGGCCGCGTGGAGCGTTTATGCCAAGCTTACCGTGGATAATCAGCGCTTTCTCTGGGGCATCCTTGACGATTTGGCCAAAAAAACCAGTGGACGTAATGCGACGCAGCAGAAGATTGGCGACTACTTTGCCGCGTGCATGAACGAGCCTGAAGTAGAAAAGCTGGGCGCTGCGCCACTGAAGCCCGCGCTTGACGAAATCGCGGCGTTAAAAGATAAGAAAGGTCTGGCCACGCTGCTGGCGCATGAACATCTGGCCAATGCGACGCAGGGATTGTTGTTCGGTTTCGGTTCCGACCAGGATTTTTCCGATTCCAATCAGGTGATTGCCTTTGCCGTTGCCGGTGGTCTGGGCTTGCCAGATCGCGATTACTACACAAAGACAGAGCCAAAGTCAGAAGAAATCCGGCAGAAATATTTAATCCACGTGCAGAAAGTGTTGGAACTTCTGGGGGACTCACCGGACGCAGCCAGGCGCGAAGCCGCAACCATTATGAAAATTGAAACTGCGCTGGCCAACGCTTCACTCACCCTTGTGGAGCAGCGTGACCCGCACAACCTCTTTCATAAAATGGACCGCGCACAACTTCAGGCCCTTACCCCTAATTTTGACTGGAACACTTATCTCAGGATTGGCGGCATCGATCAGGTGAGCACGTTCAACGTGACTGAGCCAAAGTTTTACCAGGAAGTGGACCGCCAGATTCAAAGCAACAGTCTTGACGATCTAAAAACCTATCTTCGCTGGCACATTGCCAGCGCCAATGCGGCGTTTCTTTCAAAGAAGTTCGTAAGCGAAAACTTTAATTTCAACGCCCATACCCTGCGCGGTGTGGAGCAGATTGCTCCACGCTGGAAACGTTGCGTACGCCTGGTGGATGGCCAATTGGGTGAAGCGTTGGGCCAGGAGTTTGTGAGCCGCGCGTTCAGCCAGCAGACGAAACAAAGTACGCTGGAAATGACCAAGCGAATTGAGCAGGCCATGAATGATGACATCCAGCAACTCACATGGATGAGCCCGGAGACGAAGAAGCAAGCACTGGAAAAGCTGCATTCGGTGGTAAATAAAATCGGCTACCCAGACCGGTGGCGCGACTACAGCACGGTTGAAATTAAGCGCGATGATTTTGTCGGCAACGTGCATCGCGCAACCATATTTGAGGTGCGACGCGAGCTGGCAAAAATCGGCAAGCCGCTGGATCGCGGCGAGTGGGGTATGACGCCTCCTACAGTGAATGCTTACTACAACCCGCAGATGAATGACATCAATTTTCCCGCGGGAGTCTTGCAGCCGCCGCTCTATGATCCCAAATTGGATGCCGCTCCTAACTACGGCGATACTGGCGGCACCATTGGCCATGAGCTGACGCATGGTTTTGACGATCAGGGCCGCCAGTTTGACGCGCATGGCAATCTGCGCGACTGGTGGACCAAGGAAGATGGCGAGCAATTTGAAAAGCGTGCGCAGTGCGTGGTGGACCAGTATGCGCAATATACGATCGTGGACGACATCAAGATCAACAGCAAACTCACGGAAGGCGAGGACGTGGCTGATCTGGGCGGCCTGATTCTGGCTTATATCGCATGGAAAGCTGACGTGAAAGATAAGCAGCTGGAAAATCGCGATGGCCTCACGCCTGACCAGCGCTTTTTTATCGGGTATGCGCAGTGGGCTTGTGAAAATGAGCGGCCGGAAGATCTGCGCGCCAGTGCCATTACCAATGAGCACTCACCGGGCAAGTATCGCGTGAACGGGCTGATGGTGAATATTCCGGAATTTCAGAAGGCATTCAGCTGCAAAGCCGGCCAACCCATGGTGCGCGAGAATCGCTGCCGCGTGTGGTAGCCCAGCCGCAAATTCGTCCGGGCAAGATTTTGCTGGAGATATGCCTTGATTCGGTGGAGTCTGCGACTGCAGCGGAACGCGGTGGTGCAGACCGCGTTGAGCTCTGTGCCGGACTCCCTGAAGGCGGCACCACGCCCAGCGCCGGGATGATTGCCGCTGTCCGTAAGAAGATAGCGATTGGATTACAAGTAATGATTCGTCCGCGTGGTGGTGACTTCTGCTACAGCGCGGATGAATTCAGCATCATGCAGCGTGACATCTTGATTGCCAAGCAGCTGGGCGCCAGCGGCGTTGTGTTCGGCATCCTGAACCTGGACGGCAATATCGATAAAGACCGTATGCGGCAACTGCTGGAAATGGCTCGTCCGCTCAAGGTTACATGCCATCGCGCCTTTGATATGGCATGTGATCTTTCTCAGGCGCTGGAAGACCTGATAGAGCTGGGCTTTGACAGAGTACTGACTTCCGGTGGCAAGAAGAGCGCGATTGACGCCATGTCAACGCTGGCGCAGTTGGTGCAGCAAGCCCACGGACGCATCTCTATCATGGCCTGCGGCGAGCTTTCTATCGTCAACGTAAAAGCGGTGGTGGAATATACGCACGTTCGCGAAGTCCATGCCGGACTCGGTACATCGGTCACCAGTGCCATGCGTTTCAAAAACCAGAAAATCGCCATGGGATCGCTGGCAAACAGTGAATATCAGCACAGCGTGGTGCCGGAGAGCAGTGTGCGTGAGCTAAGGGCCGCGATCGATAGCATCTAGAACGCCGGCGCGCTCTTATTTGGCTCCGTGGGCCTCAATCTCTTTGAGAACATGGCGGGCGACCGACGAATTTTTGCCATCTGGCGCCAGCTTTAAATACATGCGGAGCTGCTCTGCTTCAGCAGCCCTGTTGCCTTCTTTTTCATAGATCTTGGCCAGCAGCCAGTGCAATCCTGTCTTCTCGTTCATGCTGCTGTCCTGCAAGGCTTGTAGCGCGCTTTTTTCTGCATTGGGCCATTGCTGCAGATAAAAATTCGCCACGCAATTGTAGAAATAAGCCCCCGGCGCACGTACCGGATGCAGTGCCATTGCCTGCTTGGTCAGTTCTGCTACCTTGTCCCATTTTTCTTCATGCGCCGCAAGATCAGCCAGGCAAAGGTAGCCCGGCAGATAATTGGGGTCGGCTTCTCGTGCCTGCGTGCAGAAGTTGGCTGCTTCCTTCATCTTCCCCTGGGCCTTGCTTGCCTGCCCCAGCAGCACCCATGCCGCCGCATATTTTGGTTGCAGTTGCACTACATGGTTCAATCGCTGCTCGGCGTCTTTCAGCTTGTTCTTTTGGATGGACGCGCATCCTTCAGTAAACTGTTCGCGCGCCTCAGTCGAAATCTCCAAGCCCGTCACGCTTACCGTGCTGCTCAGCACCGGGCTCATGGGCCATTGATAACAAGGCGGAAGATCGTTTTTCTGCAGCGGATGGTTGTCACCCGAGAGGTATACCACGTTATTATCAAACTCTGTTTCCGTGGATAACGGCCTGTAACTCGGGCCATAGCTGGGCGCAGGTGAAGGTGCCGTTGAATGCGAACCGCCGCCGCTTTTCCCACCGCCGGACTTTTGTGCCACCAACGGCGCAGCCAGTAGCAAGACCGCCAGAACAAGAAGCAAAACAGGTTGAGGAAAAAGAGGAATGAGCCGCATAATACCCGCCTGTGAGCAGATTCTAGCACCCTGCAAATGGACATGAAACAACTTTAAGCGCCCTGTTCCTGCCAGTTTCTGCTTGCTTTCCGTATGACAAATGTCATTCGCAAAAAGTGACATTCCCCACTTATCCCCGCAGACCGGCCAAAGCATACTAGGTTCCGCAATCAAGCTTTGGAGGGAGATTTAAATGAACCGGGATGCCATCACTCATCGTTGTTTATCGGTTTTAAAAGCATGTGTGCTCGCGGCGGCCACTGCTGTAATTTTGGCCAGCCCGTCAGCCGCACAGGAGAAGGGCGAATTTGTAATTCGCGATGTTCGCATTTTTGATGGCGTCCGCATAATTCCCACCGGCCAGGTGTGGGTGCAAAACGGCAAAATCAAGGCCGTGGGCCCGGACGTGAAAGCGCCACAGTCCGTTCGCACCATCAGCGGCGCAGGCCAGACGCTCTTGCCCGGCCTCATTGACTCCCACACGCACGCGTTTCTTTCAGCCTTGAAAGAAGCATTGCCATTTGGCGTGACCACTGAACTGGATATGTTCACTGACCATAACTATGCCGCGCAAATCAAAAAAGAACAGGCTGAAGGCAAAGATCTGGATATGGCTGACCTGCGCAGCGCAGGCACGCTGGTTACAGCGCCTAAAGGCCACGGTACGGAATACGGCATGGCCATCCCGACGATCTCTTCTCCCAGTGAAGCGCAGGCGTTTGTGGATGCGCGCATTGCTGAAGGCTCGGATTACATCAAGATCGTATATGACGACGGCAAGGCTTACGGACTCAATATCCCAACTATCAGCAAAGAAACCATGGCCGCTGTGATTGCTGCGGCACATCAGCGCGGTAAGCTGACGGTGGTCCATATTGGCACGCAGCAGGGAGCAAAGGACGCAATTGAATCAGGCGCAGATGGCCTGGCGCACCTCTTTGTTGATTCTGCGCCGGACCCAAGCTTTGCGGCGCTGGTGGCAAAGCATCACGCATTTGTGGTGCCTACCATGTCAGTGCTGGCAATGATCAGTGGCGCGCCTTCCGGCAAGCCGCTGGCAGCGGATGCACGAATCCAGTCTTATCTAACGGCAGATTCGCTCAGAAATCTGGGCGGCTCATTCGGAGGAACGCACGGTCAATTCAGCTACGTGCAGGAAACCGTCCGCCAACTTAAGGCGCAGCACGTTCCCATTCTTGCTGGAACGGACTCTCCTAATCCTGGCACGGCCCACGGCGCAAGCATGCACGGCGAAGTTGCATTGCTGGTTGCTGCCGGGTTGACTCCGCTGGAAGCACTGGCTTCAGCAACATCAGTCCCAGCACACATATTCCATCTTGATGATCGCGGGCAGATTGCTCCGGGCAAACGCGCTGACCTGCTGCTGGTAAAAGGCGATCCAACCACGGATATCACAGCTACCCGCAACATTGTTGACGTATGGAAAGCTGGCGTTGAATTGGATCGCGAAGCCTATCGTGCTGCGCTGGAGAAAGCCAAACAGGCCGCGGCGCAGAGCCTTGCCAGTGCGCCAACTGGTTCTGAATCCGGTTTGATCAGCGACTTTGACAGCAGTGACACGCCCAAAGCCGCGTTCGGCGCTGGCTGGATGGTTTCAACCGATAGCATTCGCGGCGGCAAGTCTACGGCCCAGATGAAGGTTGTTGCCGGCGGCGCGGAAGGCAGTAAGAGCGCGCTGCAGATAGAAGGCGCCATCGTTGAAAATTCGGTGGCCTGGGCTGGAGCCATGTTCTTTCCCGGCCCTGCTCCCATGGCCCCGGCAAATCTTTCCGGCAAGAAGGCCATCACGTTCTGGGCCAAAGGAGATGGCAAAAGCTACAACCTCATGGTCTACATCCAAAGCAACGGCTACATACCCAAATCCCAGACTTTCACTGCCAGCCCAGAGTGGAAGAAAATCACCATTCCTTTTTCAGCCATGGATATGGATGGCCATGACGTGATGGGAATCTTTTTCGGTGCATGGGTTCAACCCGGTGCATTCAGCTTGATGATCGATAACGTAAGGCTCGACTAGCCCAACCGAATCTCTTGAATCGACTGAAGCAATAAAGGAGTGTGCAATGGGTGCAGAAAAAATGAACACAGAAAAACAAATTGTGGCTTCACTTTCCGGCGTCACCAAGAAATTTGGAGAGATTACAGCACTCAACAATGTGAATCTCAACGTTCGGGCAGGCGAGTTGCTGGCAGTTCTGGGGCCGAACGGTGCAGGAAAAACCACGGCTGTGCGGCTTATGCTGGGTTTGTCCACGCCGCTTTCCGGTAAAGTGGCGGTCTTTGGACGCGATCCGCGCACCGCTTCAGCGCGTGGGCGCATTGGCGCAATGCTTCAGGTGGCAAAAGTGCCAGAGACTCTTAAAGTCAAAGAGCACATTAACCTGTTCCGCAGCTATTACGCGAACCCACTTTCATTGCAGTCAGCGTTGGAAGCCGCTGGCCTGGAAGGGATAGAAGACCGGCTCTTCGGCGGCCTTTCCGGCGGGCAGAAGCAGCGTGTTCTGTTTGCGCTGGCAATCTGCGGGAACCCCGACCTTCTTTTTCTGGATGAGCCAACGGTTGGGCTCGACATTACCACGCGCCATCTTATCTGGCAGCAGATACGCCGGTTGGTGCAGCAGGGGCGCACCGTGGTGTTGACCACCCATTACCTTGAAGAGGTGGATGCGCTGGCCGATCGCGTGATAGTTCTCAATCATGGCCTGATAGTGGCGGAAGGGACATCGGCGGAGATCAAATCGCGCACGGCGCAGAGAAAAATCCGCTGCGCCACACGGCTGCGCCTGAATGAGATAGAAAATATCCCAGAGGTGGCTGCGGTTTCCCAGCAGGAAAACCGCATAGAGATACTCACGGCGCAAGTGGAGCCGGTGCTGCGAGAGCTTTTCATTCTTGATCCCAACCTAACCGGGCTGGAAGTAACCAACAGCACGCTGGAAGACGCATTCCTCAAAATAGTTGAAACCAAGCCAGCCGCACAGGAGATGACAGCATGAGCAGCGCTGCAGCAGTCACAGTACAGACCCCACAGGCCAATCCGTTCCGCGTCTATGGCACAGAGGTGAAATATGAATTTCTTAAAACCTTGCGCCAACCGGCCTATGTGATTCCCACGCTCACATTCCCGCTGATTTTTTATGTGATGTTTGGAATCGTCTTCGGCGGCAAGCAGGCGTTGGGCGACGTGAGTTTATCCACTTATCTTCTGGCGACGTACTCAGCGTTCGGCGTGATTGGCGCGTCATTGTTTGGTTTTGCCGTGGGCGTGTCCATGGAGCGCGGTTACGGATGGCTGCAGGTAAAGCGCGCCAGCCCCATGCCTCCGTTGGCATACCTTGCGGCCAAGACCGCCATGGCGATGATCTTCAGCGCGATTCTTGTTATGGCTTTGTTCATTGCGGGCGCGGCATTCGGCGGCGTGCATCTTGCTCTCGGCAGATTTCTTGGGCTGGCCGGGACGATGATTGCAGGCACTATTCCATTCTGCGCGCTCGGGTTGGCGATTGGCTGCTATTCTGCCCCAAACTCCGCGCCAGCGGTAGTGAATATTCTATTTCTGCCATTGTCGTTCTGCTCCGGCTTATGGCTTCCCATTCAGATATTGCCAAAATTCCTGCAACACGTCGCACCATTCCTGCCGCCATATCATCTGGGACAGCTGGCTTTGCAGCAGGTTGGATTTCAGGGTGCTGGGCATCCTTGGCAGCATGTTGCAGCGCTGGCCGCTTTTACCATAGCTTTTCTTTTGCTTGCGCAGCGCGGATTCAAGCGCGATGATGTCAGCACTAACGCCTGAGGATCGAAGCACTGAGGATTTTAGAACTGAAGGAATAAAGACTGATGCGGCTGCTGCCTGACAATAAAGATCTTGGCTGGACCCCATACGCGTGGTTGATCTATCTGGCGAGCGTGCCGTTTTACGGCTACGCCAGCGGACCGAGATCGACCATGTTCTGGGCGCTCACGGCCCTGGGCATGTTGGTTTTTCTGCCGTTGTATTTTCGCGGCTATTGGATGAAAGACCGCAGGCTGCTCTGGATTATCGCAGGCATTGCGCTGCTGGGTGTGGTTTGCTCTCCCACGAATCCAGGCTCGTCGGTTTACTTTATTTATGCTGCGTCTTTTGCCGCATACACCGGCAACACAAAGCTCGCCATACGGGTTGTGGCATTCATGCTTCTGCTGATTGGCCTGGAAACCTGGATTTTTCAACTTACGCCTTATTTCTGGATACCAGGCGCTGTGTTCACCGCGCTGATTGGCGCCATCAATATTCATTTTGCGCAGCGGCAGCAGGACAACAAAAGGTTGCTGATGGCACAGGAAGAAGTGGAGCAACTGGCCAAGATCGCGGAGCGTGAGCGCATTGCCCGCGACCTGCATGACGTTCTTGGACACACGCTTTCTGTCATCGTGTTGAAATCAGAGTTGGCGGCTAAGCTGGCGGAAAAAGATCCAGCTCGCGCCGCACAGGAAATCCGAGACGTTGAACGTATCTCCCGCGATGCTCTGGGGCAGGTGCGGAGCACGGTGCGCGGTTATCAATCGCGCGGCCTGCTGGCCGAAGTTGAACAGGCTAAGACTGCCTTGAGCGCCGCCGGGGTACAAACACAATGTGATTTTGGCGCGCCTAAGCTTCCCGCAGCTCAGGAGGGCGTTCTGGCGCTGGCGCTGCGTGAGGCCGTGACCAATGTGATCCGCCATGCCCGGGCCAGTTCGTGTTTCCTGACCTTGCGGCAGGAGAATGGCAGCTGCCGTCTGCAAATAAAAGACGACGGTTGCGGTGGCATGTCTACGGAAGGCGTCGGCCTGAGCGGTATGCGCCAGCGCGTGGAATCTCTTGGCGGCCAACTTAAGCGCGAAATCTCTTCAGGAACGTGCCTCACCATTACCCTCCCTACGGTGGCGCAATGAAACGCTTCTCAGTGTTCAGAGTCGAACCGAGCAGGCCCGTGCAATGAAGATCAGCGTGGTCATAGCCGAAGATCAGAGCATGGTGCTGGGAGCGCTGGCCGCTCTGCTTGAAATTGAGCATGACATCCGCGTGGTTGGGCAGGCCGTGAATGGCAAAGAGGCGCTACAGCTCACGCTGCAATATAAACCAGATCTGCTGCTTACTGATATTGAAATGCCGGAAATGAGCGGTCTGGAAGTTGCGGCGGAACTCAAACGCCAGGGCGTATCGTCACGCGTGATTATTTTGACCACCTTCGCACGCTCTGGCTATTTGCGGCGCGCGCTTGATGCTGGCGCCTCCGGTTATCTGCTGAAAGATTCTCCTGCAGCCGCTCTGGCGGATGCGATTCGTCGCGTGCATTCCGGCGGCCGTGTGATTGATCCTGAACTGGCGACAGAAGCGTGGACTGAGGCCGATCCGCTCAGCGATCGCGAACGCCAGGTACTCCGGCAGGCCGCGGAAGGAGCTACCAGCGCCGAGATCGCAAATACGCTACACCTCTCTGAAGGCACCGTACGTAACTATCTCTCAGAGGCCATCAGCAAGCTCGGCGCCGGGAATCGGGTGGAGGCTGCCAGGATTGCCAGAATGAAAGGCTGGCTTTAGAAGGCTGGCTGATTGCATTTTGGCTCACTCAAGTAATCCAGAGCTTAAGCAGCTTCGTTTACTTTGAGCACTACCATGGTTATGTCGTCGGGCTGTGCGGCGTCACCGCACCATTCTTCAATGCCGCGGAATATTTCGTCGCGAGCTTTGAGCGCGGGCAGGTGCGATTTGGACTTCACCAGTTTCAGCAGGCGGTCTTCACCGAATTCTTCTCCTGCAGGATTGACAGCGTCAATAGCGCCATCAGTATAAGCAAACAGGAAATCGCCGGACCGGAGCAGAAACGAGCTTTCCTGAATGGGACAATCCTGGAACAGGCCAAGCATGGGGCCGCCCGATTCCAATTTCATCACCCCGTTGGAATGAGTCTGAGCGGAAATCTCTCCGGCGGTGGGGTGCGCATGCAGAACGAATGGCGGATTGTGTCCGGCATTTACAAATCTTAACCGCCCGGAGCTCTCTTCATAGGCGGCGTAAAAAAGAGTTACGTAGCTGGCGCTGCTGGTGGAAGCAAAGAGCAGCCGATTCAGCGAAGTAGCAAGCTGGGTAAGTGACACGCGCAAAGCCGATCCATTGCCCGCAGCAAGTGCCTGGCTGCGCAAAAAAGCATGGATCATGAACGTGAGCAGTGCTGCTGCAAAACCTTTGCCTGCGACATCGGCGACGGCCATACCGATCTGACCATTCTCAAGCTGCATGAAATCGTAGTAGTCGCCCCCCACAAAGCCTGCCGGTTTGCAGTACCCGCCAATCTCGATCATGGGAGATTGCGGTGCATCCACAGGGAAGAGATGCTTTTGCACCGAGGCGGCAAGCGCCATCTCATGCAGCATTTTTTCCTGGTCCACAATGCGCTCAACCAGGTTGGAGTTATCAATCACCAGCGCAAGCTGCTCGCCAATTGACATAAGCATCTTCAGGTCTTTATCGCCAAAATCAAAGCCTGAGTGCCGCGGCCCAAGTGAAAGAATGCCGGTGAGTTGCGCCTTGTTCCTAATCTGGACGAGCAAGCGCGAATCCAGCTGCTTCAGCGCATCGCGCTCCGCCTCACGCTTGGCATTGTTGATGCCCTGAATAAAACCGGAGGCCCGCTGCCATGCGTCAAGGTCTTCAGTCTCAATGCGCAAAGGAGCGGAGAGCTTATTCAAGCGCCGGACAACAAATGCGTCCTTGGTGAGTACAAGCACTGGAGTTTCGTCTGGACCAGGCTCCTCTGGTTGGGAGGTAGACGCGCTGCGGAGCGTGAAGCTCCCGGTCTCCTGATCGCGCACCAGAAGGGAAACTTTGGCCACATCCAACGCATGCGCGATGGTATTCACGCTGAATTTATAAACATCGGCAAGATTATTGGAGTGCCGGGCTGCATCCCCCAGTTCCAGAAGGATGCGCTGGTGGTCATATTCAATGGGTGAGGCGCGGCGACGGAGGACGGGCAGAACGCGCGTTGTGAAAATGAAGTGGGATGCGGCTACGGCACAGGCCGTTAATACCACAAACATCGCGTCGGCTCGGGGATGAATATGGTCAAGAAATGCCCCACGACGGCCCGTCAGGAAGAAAGCCAGCAACAGCACGGCGAATAGCAATTCAATCAGGAGTACGGTTTCTACAGAAACCACACGCGGTCCTTTGCGCCGTTTGTGGCGTCGGGCCCGCATGGCTGCCGAGTTGAAAAAAGAAAAGAACCTCATAGTGCTGTAATTCTGCTGTGTTCGGAAGGCAAGACCTGCCCGGAGCCATAATGGCAAAAAACCGGGTTTGTCCCCGTAAAGACCATAGCATAAGTATTATGAGCATTGGCTCAACCACGCCAATTGCCGCCTGATATTGCATTTAGACCAGCCTGCTTCTCTCCTGCGTCTTCCGGCCCATTTGTTACTTTCGTACTTCATGCGGAAGCTTGATGACACTAAAATAGAGGAACCGTCTAAAAGATTGGGCACATGGGTTTTTCTTTCGAACAAGACCGGACTGAAGGGAATATGTTGGCGTTGGACCTTCCCGCTCGCCGGCGGCGCTGGGGCGTCTCCTTTTCAGCCTCTCTGGCAATCCATGCATTTGTGATAGCGGTCCTTTGCTGGCCTAAGGCGTCACTCTTTGTAAAGCCGATTCTTCTTGCGCACGGTGAAGGCGGCAGCGCAGCTCCTGTTTCTCTTGTATTGTATGTACCGAGTGACTTGCAGCTTGCGGAAGCAACCAAGCTGCCTTTGCTGTCGCTTCCCGCATCCGCCCATAAAAAACCGCAAAAGACCAAGCTGCGGAAACGCACAAATCTGCTGGAAGCGGAAGATAAGCCCAGCAGCCCTGCTGAAGCGGGTTCAGAGCAGGGTTCAGCTTTTGACGGGCCCACAAGCGGCGATGAAGTGAAACCAGCTCTCCCGGTTGCTTTCCAGGACCTTAAAATTCCCCGGTCAGACCTGCCAAGCGGTGTTCAAGGCGATGTGATCGTTGAAATTACGATTGACGCGCAGGGCGCTGTGGTGGAAGAGAGACTGCTTCAAGGTCTGGGGCACGGGGTGGACGAGCGCGTTATAGCCGTGCTGCACGATTGGCGCTTTCGGCCAGCCACTCGCAACGGAATGGCAATTTCTTCCAAGCATGACGTGCATTTTCACTTTCCCAGCTAGCCTGTTGGGCCTGTGCTTATTGTTTCGATCTTCTCATGCGCAATCTTTTGCAGCAAATTGGTATAGATCGATGGATAGATCGCTTTCCGATGCTCTATTGCAGCAGGCAGGTTTGATTAGCCTCTTAAAGATAGAAACTCTTCTCAAATGCCAGACCTATCGAAATTCGCCAACTGGCACATATATTGCAAACAGAGCTGGATTAGCGTTGTTCTCCAATCGGTAGATTTTTCTCCTTGTTCTTCCGGCAGCTAAAAGCCCTTTCAATCATGCGTCTGGGGTGGATGGGTGAGGTTTCTCAAGACCTATACGTTCTCTAGAAGCCACAAATTTCAAACAAAAGTTAGGAGATATGGCGCTTATGCTTAATAGTTACCCAATACCTAAGCAGCCGGAGTGGAGTCTAGATTGTGAATACATAATTAGAAAACCAATAACTATCGTTTTTTTGCCGCGATCTAAGGTATACGCCTTGCAGGTTAGGCTATTGACTGGTAGCATGCTTGCGGAAGGAGCTATATGGATACGCAACAGATTATCTCGGAGTTAGAGTCGGAGAGGGACCGTCTGGAGCAGGCTATCTCTGCTCTTCGCGGTTCTTTAGGTCGTCGTGGCGTCGCCCCTGCAGGTACAGGTCGTAGGGGACGTCGTCGTTTGAGCGCGGCCGCGAAAAGGCGCATTTCAGAAATGATGAAAAAGCGCTGGGCGGAAAGAAAAAGAGCTGCTAAAGCAGCCTAAAAGCAAGAAGAGGCAGGTAGAAAAAAGGTATAAAGAGGGCCGCTAACCAGAGCGGCCCTCTTTATTTGGCGGCGCAAACATGCAGAAACCCTCTCCGCTTTCGTTCGCACATGGACCATCCAACGCCACGGTTTGAGTTTCTGGCAGCAACGGTCTATAACCAAACTCTGCAATCTCTGGGAGAAGTTTCTATGGGTTCAATCATGGTGAAATGGTTGCTGGTGGCCACATTGGTTTTGCCGTGTCCAATTTATCTGTGCGCCCAGGATAATTATGAGATTCAGGTATACGGGGCAGACACGGTTGAGCCTGAGAGCACCATGGTCGAATTTCATACAAATTGGACTGCTCAGGGTGAGAAGAGCCTGATTGATGGCGTCCGTCCAACGAACCATGCGGTGCATGAGACGATTGAGATTACACAGGGATGGAATGACTGGTTTGAAACCGGTTTTTATATTTTCACCAGCGCCCGCTCCGGCGATGGATGGGACTGGGTGGGTGATCACATTCGTCCCCGGTTTCGCATTCCGGAAAAATGGCATTGGCCGATGGGTTTGAGTCTATCCAATGAAATTGGATATCAGCGCCATGCCTTTTCGCCCGACACTTGGACCTGGGAAATACGCCCGATCATCGATAAAAAGATTGGGCCATGGTACCTCTCATTTAATCCTACCATTGATAAGTCCTTGCATGGCGACAATGTGAGCCAGGGATTTGAGTTCTCACCGAATGCCAAGGTGTCCTACGATTTTTCCAAGGTGATTGCCGGCGGCTTGGAATATTACGGCGCGCTGGGACCTATCGGCAGCTTTGATCCCATAGCCCAACAGCAGCAACAATTTGTTCCTGCCGTGGATTTGAATGTCTCGCCTGACTGGGAAATCAACTTTGGCGTCGGGGTAGGCGTAACGCGATCTACAGACCACCTGATCATTAAGGGCATCATTGGGCGAAGGTTTAATTGGAAGAAGCAAAAGCCTTGATGCCACATGGTCAGCTATAATTCTGCGCTTGGTTGCGATAAGAGGTGCGAGATTGCGACGCCAGATCCTGCTGCTTTCAATTTTGACTTTTTGTATGACCTACAGAGCTTCAACCCAAGACCGTTCCTATGGCCGCTCAGTGGTAATGACGGACCAGGGCATTGTCGCCACTAGCCATTATCTTGCTTCTCAAGCAGGCGCACAGGTGCTGGCTCACGGCGGATCTGCCATGGATGCCGCTATCACTGCCAATGCCGTGCTGGGCGTGACTGAACCGATGATGAATGGCATGGGCGGCGATCTCTTTCTCCTATATTGGGACGCGAAGACTGGCAGGCTTTACGGGCTCAATGCCAGTGGCTGGGCGCCGCGCAAACTAACGATTGACTTTTTGGCCCAGCATGGCATCACGGCCATGCCACATGACGGTATTCAAAGCGTTACTGTTCCAGGGGCCGTGGATGGCTGGAGCCAGGCGCATAAACGTTTTGGACGGTTGCCCTGGAAAGAGCTGTTTACGCCAGCCATCTACTACGCAGAGCATGGTTACGCCGTGCCAGAAATTATTCAGGATTACTGGGTTGACGAAGAAACCAAGCTGCGGAAGACCGAAGAAGCCACGCGAGTATTTCTTCCTGGTGGCAAAGTCCCCGAGCTTGGCGCCAGATTTACCAATCCGGATGTTGCCAGGGCCTTGAAGCTGATTGCCGAAAAAGGCCGCGACGCTTTTTACAAAGGTGAAATCGCTCAGGCCATTGTGAGTAGCTCCACCGCTTTAGGCGGAACAATGGAGTTACAGGATCTGGCTGATTTTTCCGCCGAATGGGTTGAGCCTATCTCCACCGACTACCGTGGCTGGAAGGTTTATGAACTTCCGCCCAATGTGCAGGGTATGGCGGCGCTGGAAATGCTCAACATCATGGAGAAATTTCAGCCCGATAAAGATGGGCCCAAAGGCGTGATTGAGCTGCATAAAAAAATTGAGGCAATGAAGCTGGCCTACGCAGATCTTTACCGCTATAACGCTGATCAGCGTTTCGCCAAGGTGCCTGTGATGGGTCTGCTGGACAAGGGCTATGCCGCCGAGCGCGCGGCAAAGATCGATCCTGACAAAGCCAACTGCAATCCCGGGGCAGGACATCCAGCGGCCAGCGACACAACTTATCTGGCAGCGGTCGATAAAGACGGCAACATCGCTTCGCTTATTCAAAGCAATTACTCAGGCTTTGGCTCAGGCGTGGTAGTCAAGGGGATGGGGTTTGCCCTGCAGAATCGTGGTGCTTTGTTCTCGCTAGATGCGTCACACCCCAATGCGCTTCAGCCGCGAAAGCGCCCGTTCCATACCATTATTCCCGCCTTCATGGAGCGAGGCGATGTGCATATTGGCTTTGGCATCATGGGCGGAGCCAATCAGCCGTTGGCGCACGCACAGTTTGTGTCCAATCTTGTTGACTATGGCATGAATATCCAGGGAGCTCTGGACGCGCCGCGTTTTACCGTAACCAGCGGCCAGGTCAGCTGCGATATTTTAATCGAGTCGCGTGTTGCGCCAGACGTAATCCAGGCTTTGAGGAAAAAGGGCCATAACCTGATCGTCCGCGCAGAATATACCGCGCTAATGGGGCGCGGACAGGCTGTGCTGCATAACTCCAAGACCGGTATGAATGCAGCGGCGTCTGATCCTCGCGCAGATGGCTCAGCCGAGCCAGAGCCAGTGAGAAATTGGTAATTGAGTAATCTGGTAATTGGTAATTGAAAAACTAAAGCACAAAAAAATGTTTAGCGAAAAAGCATTAGCGGCACGATAAGCTTTTTCAACATTACCAATTTCCTAGACGTGCTCTTCTATCGGGGAGATCATTGGCATCAGCAGAACTGGCGCTTTCATGAACTCAAAGCGGTTGATAACCTCCACAGCCTTCAGGACAGTGGTTTCCAGCGTTGGTTCTAGCGTAATCACAAATGAGAGACGGTCTTTGGGCATGTGCGGCTCCTGCACCACAGAATCAATATTGATTCCTTCACGTGCAATCGCTTCCGCGGTGCGCGCCAGAATGCCCGGCTGATCGTTGACGGTGAGACGCAAAAACCAGCTTATGGGATGCGGCCTGGACAAAGGGCGCAACGGCTCCGTGCTGTTAAATCCCGCAAGCAGACTATTCGCCGTTTGGCCACGCGCAATCTGGCGGGCAATCTGCAACACGTCAGAGAGTACGGCTGTTCCTGTTGCACCGCCCCCGGCGCCGCGTCCATAGAGCATCTGTGTTCCAACTTTTTCACCGGCGATAAAAACTGCATTGTTCGCACCCGCAGCTTTGGCCAGCATGGAATCACGCGGCTCCAGCCATGGCTGCACAGAAATGTGAACGCCGCCTTCCGCTATACGCTCAGCAGACGCTACCAGACGGATCGTCGAGTTCAGCCGGTGTGCGTAATGGAAATCGGTAGACGTGATGTTGCGGATGCCCATCACTGGAATTTCCGAGGCCCTAACGGCATGGCCAAAAGCGATCCGCGCCAGGATAGCAATTTTATCGCGAGCATCCAGTCCATCAATGTCCAGGCTTGAGTCTGCTTCGGCGTAACCCGCGGCCTGCGCCTGCTCTAAGGCGTGTGCAAACTCAATGCCGTGTTGCTCCATTTGCGTAAGAATGTAATTGCACGTGCCGTTCACAATGCCGTAGACGGATTGAATGCGGTCTGCGGCAAGCGCTTCAGAGATCGCGCGGATCACGGGCACACCGCCGGCAACCGTGGCTTCTATGCCGATGGGAAGATTCTTTTTCTGGGCCAGAGCAAACAGTTCGTCTCCATGCAGCGCAATGAGCGCTTTATTGGCAGTGACCACTGCTTTACCATTTTCCAGACTCGCGCGGACTACATCGCGCGCGATAGTTGTGCCGCCAATTGCTTCGACGACAATATCAACGTCATCTGCGGTCGCCACTTGCCGCCAGTCAGAGACAACAGCAATTCCGTTTACGCCAACTTCAGAAGCTTGCGGTCTCTTGCGGGAGATCCTGGTTACAACAATTGAAATACCGCCGGTTTTCTGGCGAATATCTTCCGCGTGGCTGGAAAGAATCTCTGCCGTCGCACGGCCCACTGTGCCATAGCCCACAATGCCAACTCTCACCTGATCGGCATTGCGGTGGACTGTTTTTTGCTTTTCCTCTGCTTCCTCAATGCCCCGCATAGATTTTCTCCAATGTCCTGATCACGCTATCGCTGTCGGCTTCCATGGGACCGAGAAGACTTTGCCCCGGTGCTTGCTTCATATAATCGGTATCTTTCAACATATGCCCGGTAAGGACGAGGACGACTGTGTCCGCCGACTTTATAAATCCTTGAGTGACCAGTTTCTTCAGTCCAGCCAGAGTTGCCGCTGACGCAGGTTCGCAGCCGATTCCTTCCGCGCCCAGCTCTGTTTTCGCTAGTGTAATTTCCTTTTCGCTGACTTCTTCACATGCTCCTCCAGTCTTCTGGAGTACGCTCACTGCTTTTCGCCACGAGGCAGGATTGCCAATGCGGATTGCCGTCGCACGAGTCTCAGCATTTACCTGGATCAATTTTTTGCCGCCGTTTTCTCGCATGGTGCGGGCGAGAGGGTTCGCGCCCGCCGCTTGAATGATGGAGATCTTTGGCAGCGACTGAATCAAGCCAAGATCGCGTAACTCTATAAACCCTTTGCCCAGCGCTGAGCTATTGCCCAGGTTTCCTCCGGGTACGATTACGTGATCAGGAACGCGCCAGTCCAGTTGTTCCATCAGCTCAAATGCGACTGTCTTTTGTCCTTCCAGCCGGTAAGGATTCAATGAGTTCAGCAGATAGGCGTTAAATTTCTGCACCACTTCATGCAGAACTGTTAAGCAGCCATCAAAATCCGTGCGCAGCTGAAGGACATGCGCGCCGTACTCCAGCGCCTGGGCCAGCTTGCCGGCAGTTACCTGTCCGGCGGGCAGCAGAACGATACTCTTCATCTCAGCACGGGCAGCATAGGCAGCTACGGAAGCAGAAGTGTTGCCGGTGGAAGCGCAACAGACCCATTGAAAACCTTCAGCTTTGGCCATGGTTATGGCCGCTGAGATTCCTGTGTCCTTGAAAGAGCCGGTTGGATTCATGCCTTGATGTTTCACCAAAAGGTTGGGTAGGCGTAGCGCGCGTGCGGCTTTCTTGAGCGGAATTAAGGGCGTATTGCCCTCGCACATGGTCACAATATTTTGCCGGTCTACCTGCGGCAGCAACTCGCGAAAGCGCCACACACCGCTGGCATTCTCTGGCAATGACGATCCGCTGCGTTCGCGCCAGATTTCTTTCAGACGCGACGCAAACTCGCGCGGCGCCGTTGCTATCCCCGGATAAACCACTTCCAGAAGCTCAGAGCAGTCAGTACATCGGAACATTCGATCTGGAATTTCCTGCGCTTTACCGCAGTGGACGCAACGCAGCCAATGCGTTGCTACCTGCGGATTTGCCGGCACTGTTGTCATTGCGCCCCCGATACCAGAGAGACAGTAGGTGGAATACAAAGCGGGATACTCGCGCCAATCTGCTCGCAAAATTCGTCATGCACGGCCCGCACAACTTCTGCTCCGTGCGCTACCGGCACGGCAAAACAGATGCTCAATTCGCTTGCGCCTTGCGCCACTGCTATTACGCTGACTTCGCGCCGGGCCACCGCCCCGAACACTCGGCCAAGAATTCCGCATCTGCCCTTCATCGATTCACCCAGCACAGCGATCACGGCAATATCTTCAACCACAACAGGGCTGAGCAAGCCCTGTGCCAGTTCCATGCGGAAGGTTGAGTTAATCAGTTTAAGCACCCGCGTTGCATCATCTTTACGCAGGACCAAACCCAGGGCGTGTTCCGGCGAAGATTGTGTGGCAAACAGAACTTCAATTTCTTCCTGCCCAAGGCGTAAAAATAGCCTGCCCCATAATTCTGACGGATGTACATCACGCCGGGTCATCAGCGAAATGAGAGTGGCATCTTTGACTGACGTTACAGATTTCACGGGAGAGTTAACTGGCTGTGCGTCATGCGTGATTTTGGTCCCGGCAACTTCAGGGCGGAAGGAATTCTTGATCCAGACAGGGAAGCCGGCTTCAGCCGCGGGATAGGCGGCTTTAGGGTGGATCACCTTGGCGCCGTAATACGCCAGTTCGGTCGCCTCAGCAAAAGTAATTTCCGGCAGCGTGGTGGCGTCCGGACAGATCCGCGGATCGGCAGTGAGTACTCCATCAACGTCGGTCCATATCCAGACTTCATCGGCGCTTGTTGCTGCGCCAATGATGGTGGCGGAGTAATCTGATCCGCCGCGGCCCAGCGTGGTGATCTGGCCTTGCGGGTTAGCGCCGCTATAACCAGCGACGACCGGCACAATGTTTCGATCCAGAAGCGGCAGCAGGGCCTGCTCACATTGCTTGCGCGTGGCGGTAAGATCCGGAGCAGCGTTGCCGAAGTTGCTATCCGTTACGATTACGTTTTCCGCACGAACAAACTCACCGTTGCTGCCGGTCTGCTGGAGATAGCCAGCCAGAGCCCAAGCAGAAATGCGTTCACCCAAAGCTACCAGCGAGTCCGCCGTCTGGGCGGAAATATCAGAGCGTAAGGCAGATAGCGCATAGCAAGCGCTCCGCAATTGGGAGACTACCCCCGCCGTGAAATTGTTGGCAGTAGTGTGGTGGGTCTGGTCAAACAGGCTGCCAATCAGTTCGCGGTGCACGCTCTCAAACTTTTGCAAATGCGTTTTGGTGGCATCGGAGTCGCCGTGCTGCGCTGCTTCAATGGTTTTGAAGATCAGGTCAGTCACGCCAGCCATGGCGGAGACCACCACCACAACGCGATCACGCTTGGCCGCCTGGGCCACAATTGCCGCACACTGGCGGATACGCTCCGCATTGCCCACGGAGGTGCCGCCAAACTTCATGACGATAATACGTTTTCTTTCCATTACGCTTTCTCCAGCTTTTGCAACACTGCTCCAAGTCTTTCCACCAGCGGAACCTGTTCGCGTGTAATTCCTGCGCCGTTGTTGTCTGCCGAGGTGAAGAGCGCTTCTGTCTGGACACCTTCCTCGGCAAAGATTTGCTGTAACTCCTCAGCCACCCGCATCTCGTCCCGCGCGGTGAACGCAATCACTGACGAACCAGATCCGCTGATGGCCACACCCAAAAGCCCCGGACGCCGCAAGCCCAGGCAGCGTTCCATTCCGGGAACCAACTTTTGGCGATAGGGTTGGTGCAGCTTGTCATCAAATAGCTCAGGGAAGAGGTCAAAGTTTCCTGAGAAGCACGTGGCCGCCAGCAGTGACGTGCGCTGCAGGGTATGCAAGACGTCGGCGCGGTCCCAGGTTTTTGGCAGCACCTGCCGCGCTTCATGCGTAGGCACAACAAGAGATGGAGTTATAACCACCAGACGAATACTCTCAGGAAAATTGGCCTTCATGGTCACTACGCGATCAACGTTGTTGGAAAGGGCCAGTACCAGTCCGCCATGGTAAGCCGCTGCAGCGTTGTCGATGTGGCCTTCCAACTCTTCTGCCCAGCGCAGGACCTGTTCCTGGGCGGATTCTTTCCTGCTATATTGGACGCCGAGCAATAGCCCCGCGATGACGGCCGCTGCGCTGCTGCCTAGACCCACGCTGATGGGAATTTCACTTTGTACCAGCACGTGGCCTGCCGGAGGATCCGCGCCAAGTTTTTCCGCGGCATAGCACAACGCATGCAATACCAGATTGGAACTTTGCATGGGGAAGCGTTCCGGCGTTTTGCCCTGGTATTCAAGGCTTAGCTCATTGCTTCCAGACGGGATGAAGAGTGCCCGCAGATAAAGTTTGAGCGCCAGACCGCCGCAATCAAAAGCGCAGCCCAGGTTAGCGGAGGTTGCCGGTACGACTACGCGCCATCCGTATCCCGCATTGTTTGAATTTGACCGATCCATGTTTTCGCCTTTGTTTTCATCTTTCCTAAAAGCAAAAACCCACTCGCTTTGGCGAGTGGGTCAGGAACTTGATATTGCTTTAAGTTATTCTGCCAGTTCGCCCAAATGTCGCCTGGATGTAGTTGTGCCTGTGCTTGTTATTGTCAAACACATGGCCAGGGCGAAGCTGTTGGTACAAGCCTGCATGAAAGTGGACTATAGCCCGGAAAAGGACCAGAGTCAAGAATAAGCTAAGGAATATTCATCGTCTTGAAAACGACGATAATCAGTTCGCCAGAGATTCCGCAATACAGTTAAGGAGCCAATTGTACTACGCCAAACACGCTTCCGGGAAAGGTTGGGGCAATCGCCGTGGTGCTGATTGCATTTGTCGTTGTATCGAAAATATCAAGCACTCCGCCCTGCTCACCCAAGCCGCCTAAAGTCAACGTTGCGCCCTGCACCACGTAAATTACATTGCGGCCCGGAACTGGCGCCATCGCGGTTACGTCACCGCCTGAACGTGTTGCTGACAATAAAACTGGCGTTACCGTCTGTGCGGCCGTATCAAAGATCGTGAGGCAGCCCTGCCGCAGATTTTGTGGTGTAAGGGCTCCCAGCGTGCAGCCTGTGGAGCCAATATAGAGACGCCCATTGGAGGTGAGCGACATCAAATTGTGCCGTCCGTCCGCAATGCTGAATGGGGCACTTGCCGTGAGGGTAGTATTGTTCACAATCTGCAGTTTTCCTGCATTCAACCCAGTGGTGGGAGAACCAGCAACAAAGACAGTGTTTCCGTTCGGGAGGCCAACGGTTGCGCCGGAAAGTGTGATGGGTGCGCTTATAAACGGACCGCCCGGGAGAATTAAAACCACGCTGACAATGCCTGCTTGTGTGCCGCCGCACTCGACTCCGCAGTTCAGAACTTGAAAGTGGTTATCGTCACCAGCAAAGAAACCATTGGTTGGATGGTCTACGCCAGAGTTGCCGATAGCAATGGAAACGTTCGAAGTAGGTACGATCACTGGAAAGGTGATGGCCACAGTGTCATTAAAAGGCAGCACCGTTGTCCCTTGCGGGCCCACAACCAGTCTCTGGACGCCGGCACTGGAAACAGTCCGGGTGATTGAACCCGTGGCTGTACTAATGTTTTGAACATTGCCATCGGTCTCTGCGACCCAAGCGGTCGTGCCATCTTGGGTCAGGGCGATGTCTACAGGTTGAGCGGGCAGAATCACGTTGAAGCGGACGGTTTCCGTGGCATTGTCAAAAATTGTTACTGAATTGGAAAGCGTACTCTGGATCAGAGTGGTTCCGGCGGCGCTAATCATTTTGCCGGGTGAAGGCACAGAAATTGTATTTGTAACTAAGTCTGTCGCGCCATTCACTACGTTCACAGTGCCTGAGGTATTGTCTGACACCAGCAATCTCACTGCTGCAGGAGTAGGTGTAGCAGTGGGAGTGGGAGTTGCCGTGGGCGTAGGCGTTGCAACAGGCGTTGGCGTAGGAGTTGGTGTGGCAGCCTCGCCAACGGTATTATGGCCCGGGACGCAGCCGGAGACTAGAAGGACGAATACACCACAAAGTACTCCAAAGCCAGCTTTTATGGCCCTGCTATTAAGTGCAGTCTTGATTCCCATGCCTTAACATACCCTTATTTGCTGAGCTTGGGCAAGGCAAACTAAGCCCATTTTGGCACTGGGCCGTGACAACGTAAATACCTCAATGTTGAAACCATGTGAATAGAAAAGATTCATTCTATGTATCCGATTTTCTGATTCATCTTGCCCATATGATTTCTTGACACTCCTCACTCTGGCATTTACCTTACTTTTATGCGGATGCTGTCCCAAAAGATGTGCCTGTGTACATGTTGTCGCAAGGTGACCGATGTGTCTCTGGCAGGGGAAGCTGCTACCTAATTCGCATTTAAAGTTTAGGAACAGAGCCCATCGCCAGAACAAGCGATGGGCTTTTTTGCTTTTGCGGTTTGAGATTTTAGCAAATCAGTTTTTCGCAATCAGGTTTTGGCAAATCAAGACACAGCTTGTTTTGGCAAACCAAAACACAACTTTAAAGATTGCGGGTGAGGGACATGACCACGGAAACGGCCACGCCAGTGAAGGAAACCAAAGCCCAGAAGGCGGAGCGCCTCAAGCAGGATAAGAACCCGCTGGAGTGTTTTGATGAAATCCGCCAGTTTGCCCGGCAGGGTCTGGCCGCTGTTCCCGATGCCTGGATAAAAACCTACTTCCGCTGGTGGGGCGTTTACACGCAGGGCGATGGCGCCGGGGCCGTAGGCGGGATCGCTGGTGAGGGCCGTTCGATGCCTTATTTCATGCTGCGCATCCGCCTCTCAAACGGTTTTGTTACCGCTCCACAGTTGCGTGGGATCGCCGACCTGGCGGAAAAATACGCTGCTGGCGTTGCTGACATTACAGTGCGCCAGAACATTCAGCTGCATTGGATCACGATCAAGGACCTGCCGGAGGTTCTGGAAGGCCTGTTCAAAACCGGCCTTACTTCCATGGCGACTTGCGGCGACGTGACTCGCAATATCACCGGCTGTCCGTTAGCCGGATTGGATGCGCACGAACTCTGTGACGCCTCGCCGCTGGTTGACGAAGTGACGCAACTGCTCGTCAACAATCCTGACTTTTACAATTTGCCGCGCAAATACAAGATCAGCATTAGCGGCTGCCAGGATTGGTGCGCCTACCCGGAGATCAACGATCTGGCATTTACTCCGGTTGTCCGTGAGCAGGCGGGGAAGAGGGAAATTGGGTTTTCCATTCGTGTTGGCGGCGGGCTTTCCACCGAGCCGCACCTTGCCGTTCGTCTGAACGCTTTTGTGCCATGGGCGCAGATTGTTCCTGTAGCCAAGGCTGTGAGCGAGCTGTTTCGCGACGCTTCTGTTCTGCGAGAAAACCGTGAGCGCGCCCGGCTGAAGTTTTTGTTCCTTCAGCATGGCTGGACAGCCGAATCCTTCCTGCGGGAAATAGAAAGAAAGCTGGGATACAAATTGGATCCGGCTGTTGCTGAACTGGCCCCGGATGACATATTCCGCGACCACACTGGAGTCCATCCGCAAAAGCAGCCAGGATTATTTTACGTTGGGGCATCAGTGCTGCGTGGGCGGCTTACATCGCAGCAACTGCGCACTGCGTGTGACTTGGCCGAGCGTTACGGCAATGGAGAATTGCGTACCACGAACACGCAGAACCTGGTGATTGTGAATGTGCCAGCAGAGAAAACCAGGAACGTGGCCCAGGGGCTGGAGAGCGCCGGGCTGCACGTGACAGCATCGGCTTTCTGGCGTGGCGCTGTGGCCTGCACGGGCAGCGAATTCTGCAAGCTGGCCATTACGGAGACCAAAGCATTTACGCGCTGGCTGGTGGAAGAGCTGGAAGAACGCCTTCCGGAATTTGATCAGCACCTGAAACTCAACGTAACAGGCTGCCCTAATAGTTGCGGCCAGCAACGCATTGCCGATATCGGCCTGGAGGGCAAAAAAATTAAGCATGAAGGCCGCACCAGTGACGCATATTACTTTTGCCTGGGGGGCGCGGTGGGTGAGCATGCAGGCTTTGCCCGCAACACAGGCTACCGATGTGTAGCGAGCGAAGTGCCGGATGCGATTGAGCGCTTGCTGCGCAGTTATCTGGATCAGCGCACCAGGGGGGAAAATCTGCGACAATTTTTTGCGCGGCATTCAGAAACGGCACTGCGGACATTTCTTGCCGGCGAGGAGAAAATCGCGGTCCCGCGCGATCCATCACCCGGACGTGTGCCGCATGGGTTGGAGGGCTAAAGGAAATCATGTCTTTATATCCAGTTTTCCTTAAGCTCGAAGGCCACAAGGTGTTGATCGTTGGCGGCGGCGCAATTGCCGAACAAAAGATTGAAGCCGTGCTGCGCTCCGCCACTGATGTGACTGTTATGTCACCACGGATATCGCCGCTCATTCAGACGTGGCTCGATCAGGGACGGATTCAGCACGCTGCCCAGGAATTTCAGCCGGGAATGACCCAAGGCTACTTTCTTGTGATCTCATGCACGGACTCTGAAGAAGTAAATCGCGCCGTGTATAAGGAAGCGCGGGATTTTGGCGCTCTGGCCAATGCAGTGGATGATCCTGGTTACTGCGACTTTTACGCTCCTGCTGTGGTCAGCCGCGGCGATTTTCAAATTGCCATCTCCACTGGCGGAAACAGTCCGGCGCTGGCCCAGAGAGTGCGCAAAAATCTGGAGAAGGAATTTGGCCCGGAATATGAATCGTGGGCTGCGTGGCTGGGGCGCATGCGTGATGCAATACGCAGTGCGTTGCCGCGCACCGAAAGCCGAAAAGAGTTGTTGCACCTGCTGGCGTTGCTCAAGCCGGCAAAGTTTTCAAACCAACTATCCCCCGGAGGAAACTATGGACTACTCGAGAAAAGCGGAATTGGAAAACAAACTGAGGCAGGCAATCAAAGAGCATCAGCATGAAGGGCTGAATATGATCGGCAGCGCTGACCAGTTGCTGCACAGGCTGGTGGAAGCTGTGGACGAATGGATTGAAGACCGGCCATCGATCCAAAAGAAGAGTGCATAAGAAACCATGCAAGGAAAAGTCTACCTGGTGGGTGCAGGCCCCGGCGCAGCAGATCTGTTGACGCTGCGGGCCGCATCCTTACTGCGCGCGGCTGAGATCGTGCTGCATGACGATCTGGTTCCGGCGGAGATACTTGAGCTCTGCCCGGCTTCAGCACAGGTTATCAACGTGGGTAAGCGTTGTGGCCAGAATAGTCGCAGCCAGGCGCAGATTAATGCGCTTATGGTGTGGCATGCTCGAGAAACGCGAGCACAAACAATTGTGCGGCTCAAGTCTGGTGATCCGGCGGTCTTTGGCCGGCTGGGTGAAGAGATGGAAGCTTTGCGACACGCAGGAATTGCCTTTGAAATTGTCCCTGGCGTTACTGCCGCCAGCGCCGCCGCTGCTACAGCGGGAATTACCCTTACAGATCGCCACTCAGCTTCAGCGCTGATGGTGGTTACCGCGCATAATATTCGCGGAGAAAAGCTACGAGCATCCGGCATTGATCCGCAGCGCACATCGTTTGCTGTTTACATGCCTGGCCCGGACTATGGACGAACGGCGCGTGAACTGGCGGAGGCTGGAGTCAGCGAAAGTACTCCGTGCGTCCTGGTTTCCCAGGCTGGACGACGCAGCGAGCAAAGATGTTTTATAACTCTACTTGATCTGCCATTTATGTCAGGCGTGGCTGCTCCGGCAATTCTGATTGTGGGCGAAGTCGCCAGACAAGCCGATAAAGAGAGGAATAAAGATCTGAGCGGCATTTTAGGTACAGTACTAGCGTCTTTGAGTGAGCAACCAGGAATAAAAAATCCCGGCCTTAACGTTGAGGCATCCTCGCAGTCTTAGCCGGGCGTATTTTTTACTATTCTCTATTCGGTGTTTTTCTATTCAATATCCGACACTTTGCCGTTTACAAAAATGACTTTGATCTTGGGCTGGTTGTAAAAATACTGCACTTTTGTAGCTCCCTTTGTCTGGTTCGCCGGCTGTCCGCATGCGTCCACTACTTGCTTCACGGTTTGTCCAACTTCTGGGTTGCAGGGTGAGCTTTGATTGTCCTGCTGCGCTCCGCCCTGGTCTTGTTGCCCTTGGTTCCCGTTGTTGGCCTGTCCGCCGCCATTGTCATTATTTTGCTGGTTGTTGCTGTCGCCATTGCCATTGCCTTGATCGTCCCCACCCTGTTTGAAAACCTGGCCAATGGTGTCTTCCACTTTTGATACGTCTTCAGGCTTCAAGCTTTTAAAATGGAAGACCAGCGCGCCTTTGTAAGGATTCTGCTGATCGCCCGCCTGCTTGCAGGTCATGAAGGATACTTTGACTTCTCCCTTGCTTTCGTTCACTTCCAGATTCGTGGGATAAACCTTGTCGCCAGTTGCGACAACATCCATCTCCTGATTGGCGGCCTGGTCGCCTACTTTCGATGAGCCTGTTCCCAGAGCACCGCCAACTTTGGGAATATGTGACAGGAACCCGCTTGCTTTTCCCGCACCGCTACCATTGCAGGCGCTGTTTGCTGGTTTGAGCTTGCCGTCAGTAAAACTGTTTGTGCATTTGGCAATGATCATGTTGGAAGAGCTTACAGGCAGGACGCGCATGCCTCCGGCAGGGCTTTGGGTTGTTAAAGCGGTTTCAGGGTTGCCGATATGGCATCCATTGGTGCCTTGCGACATGGTGTACTGCGCTTGAAGCTGCTCAAGCACGCTTTGGGCATGAAGGGTGACAAAAGACGTTGTTCCAATCAGAATGAGGGCAATTCTAGATAGGCGGCGAAAGAAGTTTTTACTCATCGGGGCTCTCCTTGGGGGCTCGCTGCGAACTTTCGGTTTTGTGAATATCTCCTGGGGACCCTAAATCTGCGGCCGGGAATCCGCAATGGCTTACTCGGTATCAGACACTTTCCCGTTCATGAAAATGATTTTGAGTTTTGGTTGATTGTAAAAATAGATCAGTTTGGTGCTGGCGCCTTTTGACTGATTTACCGGTTGCCCACACGCAGCCACCACTTGATCAACCGTTTGCCCAACCTCGGGATTGCAGGCAGATTGATTATCCTGAGGCTGGGAATCCTGTGGTTGTGAATTCGGGCCGCTCTGCTGCCCACCACCTTGCGCTTGCTGATCACCGCTGTCTGCGCTCAACACTTCGGCCATCTTGTCTTCTATCTGCGCAACGCTTGCTGCCTTGAGTGAGTCTTTGGGAAACTCAATGATTACCTGTCCGGTGTAAGCGGCGGCCTGGCCTTGGTCTCCAGAGCAGTATCCAAATGAAACCTTTACATCATCTTTATCGACTTCAAGTTTTGTGGGAAATACTTTGTCGCCCTTTTCCAGTGTGACCAGTTCCTGTTTGGTCATATTCAGGAAGTAAGTGCACTTGAAGCCAGGTTTGGTGAAGTTGCCGTTTCTGTAGTGTGAAGCGCACATCAGTGAAGATGAACGCTGGGGCAATGCAGCGGGACCGGCTTTTTGGAGCGCCAGCCCGGTTTCAGGATTGGTTACAGTGCATCCGCCTTTGGTTGTCATCTTGGCGAGCGGATATTGCGCTTCCAGCTGTTCCTGGATGGAAGGCGAGGCTGAAGGTGCGTCTTGGGCGCGGAGCGCAGCCGGAAGTACGGCCACGCCCAGCGCCAAGGCAATGATAGGTGTGCAGCGAAACAAGTTTCTTGTCGTCATCATGGTTCTCATTGGGGTAACGCTGCCTGCAATTTCTACTTTCCTCCCGGTGAACCTTTCTGCACATCCTGTTCGGCGGTTTCTGCGTCTTTCTGCTGATTTTGCAGTTCGCCATCGGCATCGGCATCAGGTTGCGGCGCAGGCACTTCGCCTCCTGTGGTTCCCGTATCCGGGGCCTTGGGCAGACCGTTTTTACCGGAGTTGTCGGCCAGCGTTTTCAGACCGGTATCCAGCTTCTCCCGGAACTGGTTATGCATTTCCTGGAGATCGCTGATTTCCACGTCAGCATTTGTGCCTACGGAGCAATCACCTTTCTTGCTGCTGACCACACTCACGGCAATCTTGGATCCATTGGGTTCGCCGCTGCGCACAAGCACATCGCCGGCTGTAACAGCGCATTCACCTGAATCAGCCGCCATATCCACATTGCCGGAGACAACAAACACACGCTGGCTCGGATCAAGCGCAGCAGGAGTTTCTTCCGGCTGATTGTTCGCACTCTGTGGCGCCTGAGATTGGTTCGCTGCCGGGGCAGGTTGAGCTGCCGCGTTGCGTTCCGCGTCAAGCTGGCGCTTCACTTCATCGGCAATCATCTGTTTTACTTCCGGAGAGAGAGCTACCTGACCACCGTCGCCTCCGCCGTTATTGGTGGAGTCATTCGCGTCCTGCTGCATGGCATTGGCGTTTGCATCGGCGCGCGCTTCATAAGCCGCTTTAAGGCTCTCAGCCAGCAGGTAGTCCGTCAGCCACAGAGACGCGTTGGCATAAGCCGGATATGGGTTAAAGTAATAACCGTAATATCCATACCACGGATTGCCGCCCCATCCCCAGCCATAAACCACGGGTACTGCCCAGGGGTTATACGCCCATCCATAAAACCCCGGGTGAAAGTAAAATGCTGGTGCGTAGCCATAATAAGGGTTGCCGTGCCAGTAGTATGAGCGATAGGCATAGGCATAACGCCGTCCGCCATAAACGTAAGTGCGCTGCACGTAAACATGGCCGCCGCGATTCACGAATCTGCGCTCAGTAAAGCCTCTGCCATGGCCATAACCAACGACCCGGCGGCCACCCGCGCCTCTGGTTTCAAAGCGGGTCCCTCCGCGAAAATCGCGGTGAACGGCCAAGTCGCGCCCACGGCTATCGTGACCGCTGATTTCACGCACTCTGCCGCGTCCATCGGTGGCTACGCGACGTCCACCAACCTCATGGACATTGCGGACAGGTTCGCGGCGAGCATTAGATCCACCGCGTCCCGCGTTTCCGCCCCGATTGTTGTTTGCATTGTTGCCGCGGTTGTTGTTGTTTGCATTGTTGCCGTGACTGTTGTTGTTCCCGTTATTGCCGCGATTGTTGTTGTTGGCGTTGTTGTTGCCCCGCCCATTATTTGTGTTATTGGCGCGTCCATTATTTGTGTTGTTATTTGATCCGGTGCGCCCGCCGTTGTTGCTGCTCGTTCCGCGGTTATTCCCCGTGGCCCCATTTGCAGTTCCTGGACGTCCCGAGGTGCCGCCGCGAGAAGTGTTGGATCCACCGTTGTTGCCCTGTCTGCCATTATTCGAGCTGCCGCTCGGTCTGCCAGATGTCGATCCTGATGGCCTGCCCGTATTGCCGCCATGAGAGGTGTTGCCGCCAGAGGAATGTGAGGTCTGGGCCGGCTTGCTTTGGGGCCTGGGTGCAGACGGAGCTTTGTGCTTGTCGTCTGCCCGGCCTGGGATGGAAATTGCCAGTAAGAAAAAGGCGAGTGCGAACAAAGTCGGCAAATAATGTATATGGCGGTGCTTCAATTTCATGCGGCCTCCTGCGAGCCTGTTGTTAACGGTGCAATGATAAAAAGAGAACACTTGTTACCGCGGAATGTTACTAAATTTCATCCGAAATTCTGGATTGCCTTACTATGAGCCGGGCATGATTCATCCCAGGCGCTCACAAAACTTACGAGCAATTACTTATCAGCTCAACCTGCGCTCGACCAGGCTGCGCGCTGCAAAGGGGGATAGATTTTTGTTTCGGGCTGATATTGAATGCGGCCTGACGATCTCAGGCACGCTTCCTGACAGGGCCCAGTTTATTGACTCAAGGTTTTCAACTTCCACCTGCGCAATTTTTCAGAACCCTGGGAAACGCCAACAAAAGAAAACGCAAACAAAATCATGATGAACGGAAGATGGGCAGGGTGCAAACACACAACTGCCAATATTGGCACAAAGTATGCAGCAGCTCACATAGAAAGTAAATAAAGATTTGATAAGTTTGCAGCCGGGCTTCCTAGTCCATCAAAACAAAGGGCTTTCACTGCAAACTCATAAGGCATTCACGAATTAGTGTTTTCTAAGGTTTATCCACCGGCAATCGACGGCACCAGCATGATCTCATCGCCCTCCTTGAATTTATAGTCCTTGCCGAGAAAACGAATGTCTTCGTCGTTGACATAAATATTCAGGAAGCGCCGCACGTTGCCCTGCTCATCACGAAGGTGGGGCTTAAGATCGGGAAACCGGCCGCCCAATGAGTCAAGGAGGCCATTCAGGTCAGAAACCGCACAATCGTAGCTTTCGGCACCTTCCGTATGGCGGCGAAATGCACTGGGAATTGAAACTTTCACGCTCATTTAGGCAACTCCTCTTTCGGCGGACTGGGTTTTAGCTGAGTACGTACCGGCGAATTCATTTTCCAGATATTGCTCAAACGCGGCCAGCTTCGGCGGGATAGGCTCCACGGCTTCAAACCTGCCAACCAGAGCGTCAGTGGTCTTGAGCCCGTTGCCGGTAATGCAGAGAACCGTCGTCTCGTCCGGACGTATGCGCTCCTGCGCATAAAGCTTTTTCGCGCTGGCTACGGTCACGCCGCCTGCAGTTTCAGTAAAGATGCCTTCGGTTTCCGCCAGCAGTGTCATGCCGTCCACAATCTCCGGATCGCTCGCATCTTCAGCCCAGCCACCGCTGCCCAGGATGGTTTTTGCTGCGTAGAAGCCATCCGCTGGATTGCCGATTGCTAAAGAGCGGGCGATGGTCTGCGGTTTTTGTGGTTCGATCTCATTGCGGCCGGCCTTTACGGCCACGCTGATGGGGCTGCAACCAGTCGCTTGCGCGCCAAAGAACTTTACCTGCTTCTCTTCCACCAGGCCAAGCCGGATCAGCTCTTTGAAGGCTTTATAGATCTTTGTGATCAAAGATCCGCCGGCCATTGGGACCACCACGTTATCTGGCAGCCGCCAGCCAAGTTGTTCGGCGATTTCATAGCCCACGGTCTTCGAACCTTCGGCGTAATAGGGCCGCAAGTTCACGTTCACAAAGCCCCAGCGATGCTTGTCGGCAATCTGCGAGCACAGGCGATTGACGTGGTCATAATTGCCGTCAATGCGGACGATCTGCGCGCCATAAATCTGCGTGTTCAGAACTTTGGCTGGCTCCAGATCGGCAGGGATAAAGATGCACGCCCGCAATCCCAGGCGTGCAGCCTGTGCGGCCACGGCATTGGCCAGATTGCCCGTAGAAGAACAGCTCACCACGTCAAAACCAAAGTGCTTTGCCTGCGTCAGCGCCACAGCCACCACGCGATCTTTAAAGCTGAGCGTGGGGAAGCAGACGGCATCGTTTTTCACATATAACACCCTGCTGCGGAATTTCTCACCCAACTTGGACGCGCGCACCAGCGGTGTAAAACCGGCGGGAGTGGAAGCGTCATAGGTGTCTGGCAGAGGCAGCAGCTCTTTATAGCGCCACAGGTTCGTCGCGCGACGGGCAATTTCATCTTTGCTGATCTCTTTGCGGATGCGGTCCCAGTCATAGGCCACTTCGAGCGGAGCAAAGCAGTTCTGGCAGAATGAAATCGGCTGATTGCCCCATGTGGTCTGGCATTCGCGACACCGCAGTTCATAGCGCTGGCTGGTACTCATCTCTCTTCTCCTCGGTTCTGGATACCGGATGAATTTCTGCGTAAAAATAAAAAACCCGCTTGCCCTGAGGCAGCGGGTTCATGATTGCTAAATAAAATCTTTGTTTATGAACCTTCCTGCCTCTGTGTAAACACACGCATCGCCGTGGTGTGACAGCACATGGCCATGTTGGAGGCAGAAATCATTGAGATTTAAATATATACAGGAAATACGGTTGAGGCAAGGGTAAATGGGTAAATGGGCCAATCTGTAACTTATGCGCAAAGGCTTATTCAAAGTCTGACATCTTGCCATTCATGAAAACGATCTTCAGCTTCTTTGAGTTATACACATAAATTAATTTGTCATCTCCTCCTTTCACGATGATGTCGGGTTTCCCTAGTATTGCTGCGACCTGTTCCGGGGACATTCCTTCTTCCACGCTTTGTGGTTCTGGAGATGGCTTAGGCGTATTGTTCTGCGCGCTGTCAGAGTGTTGTTGCTGGGTTGACGGTAGAGGCGCTTTTGTGAGGTCCTTGCTTAATAACTCTTCTATCTTGTCTTCCACCTGCTGCGCATTCGCGGAACTCAGAAAGTTGCTGGAAAACTCAAAGACAAGTTTGGTTTTGTACGAATACGAAAGCGATGAACGCGGAGAGCAGTAGCCTAGCGTCATCGAGACCTCATCCTTCCCCACCTTGAAGTCTACCGGATAGACTTTGTCCCCTTTGCCGAATGAACTCCCACCATAATAGCCTGTGTACTTGCATCTTAATCCCGGAGGCTTGATCTTTCCATCTTTGTAATGAATCGGACAAGCACGTGGAAAATTCGATTCTTCAAAAGTCGTGATTCCGGGTTGCATTACTACTAAAGCTGTTTCCGGGTTTTTAATACTGCATCCCCCGGCTGTGGACATTTCAGCTAGAGGATAGCGGGCTTGAAGTTGTTCCTGCAATGACTCCTTGCTTTGTATGGCATAACCAGATGTTTGCGTTACACACGAGATAAGACCCACAATGAAGACAAGCTTGATTAAACGTCTACGATTGAATACGGATATATGCATGACTGTGCTTTCCTTAAACAAATTGCCTTATTGCTTTCCTGAGCTGTCCGCGTTCGTATTCTGCTCCATGCTAGACACTCTGCCATCGACAAACGTGACCTTGCTGTCCTTGTACAGGTAAATCTCTTTGTTGCCGGCTTTCAGTTTTTCTTGAGGTTGGCCAAGTGCAGTCACAACCTCGTCAATCGTCTGGCCTTCTTTTATTAATTGTTGCTGGACCATGCCATCTCGGGTAAAAAATTCGCTCATTACTTTTTCGACATCGTCGGCAGAGGCGGTCAGGAGGTAGCCTTTGGGGAATTGAAATGAGAAGCCGAGAATACCAAGAGTGTTCTTTTGGGGGCCAGAACAGGATGCAAGGCCTATATATACAAAATCTTCTTGAGGGAATATTCCTGTTGGAAAGACCTTGTCGCCTTTTTGCAACTGAACAAGGTTGATTTTTTCTCCTCTGGGTGCGCGCTCCTCCGGTTTGAGAATGCGACTACAGGCAAATTTTAACTGTCCATCCTTCCATCTGCCCATACATGTACCCTCCCTGGAGTCTGTGTACAGTGAAAGATCGGAGCTCTGAATTGTGATCGTTGCCGGCGGGCTGCCACTCTTGCAAATATCCTTGAACGTCTTTTTTGTTGTTTGGAGTTGAGGATACCGTGCTTTTAATTGCTCTTCTAATTCGACTCTAACCTGAAAAGCAGCCGGAAAGATTGTTGCAATCCTGATTTGCTGTGCTTGTGAGGAATGGGATAAGAATAGGGCTAAAAGAATTAGTCTTGTAACGACAGCGAAGTGCTGTGTGCGCATAACCGAAATGCTCCGTTCGATTGCTCAATTTCTACGAATGGCCCTTGGTATATGGCAAAAATCACAAGAATATTACACGCAATTCCGGCAGTACTGGCAATTTCGGCGATTTTGGCAATTCTCTAGCTCGTCATCAACTCCCGCGCCCTGATTGTCGTTTTGATAATCGCATTCATTAACGTTACTCGCAGCCCGCCTTTTTCCAGCTCCATCAAGCCTTCAATCGTGCAACCTGCGGGAGTGGTTACGGCGTCTTTTAAGAGCGCCGGATGGTGTCCGGTTTCAAGGGCCAATTGTGCGGAGCCATAAAGCGTTTGCGCTGCCAGCGTGGTGGCCATCTCACGGGGCAAGCCGACTTTTACTCCAGCCTCAGCCAGTGATTCCAGAATTACAAACACAAATGCGGGCCCGCTGGCGGAAAGAGCGGTAATGGCATCCATATGTTTTTCGTCGACGACCAGTGCACGGCCAACGCTTTCAAACAGATGCTTTGCCGTTTCCAGGTGTTCAGGTTTGGCTGCGGGGCCAGCACAGACGGCGGTCATTGCGGCGCCCACCATGGCCGGAGTATTTGGCATGGCGCGGACTACAGGCACATTTTTCCCGAGCTTCTGCTGGATAAACGTTGCCGTAGTGGAAGCAGCGATAGAAATCACCAGCGTACCCGCGTCAAGTGCCGGAGCAATCTCGTCCAGCAGTTGGCCCAGCACTTGAGGCTTCACGCATAGCAGAACAATTTCGGCTTTCGTTACGGCAGCGCGATTGTCAGTTCCCACCGGAACGCCGCCCAGTTCGCGGGAAAGCTCTGCGCCGCGGTCTCCATGCTGCACGGTGGCGATAGCTTCTTCCGGCGTGATCAGCTTGCGCTTCAGAAATGAAGTCAGCAGGATGGTGCCCATCTTGCCGCAGCCCAGTACCGCGATTTTCTTTTTCGCGTGAGTCTTAGAAGTGTTCCCAGCCTGTGTTTGCGTGTTCAATGAACTCATAAAGCGCAATCATACAAGCAGAGAATCCACGCCGCCAGATAACTTATGGCATCAGGCGGTCTTGGCGGTTATTCATAACGCAGCGCCACCAAAGGGTCGACCTTTGTGGCCCGCCGTGCCGGAATGTAACAGGCAGCCAGCGCAACTACGCCAAGCAATAGAGCCACCGCCATAAGCGTGATTGGATCACCGGCTTTCACGCCGTATAGAAAGGTTGCGAGTAAGCGTGTTACTCCCAGAGCTGCAGCAATCCCCACTGCCGCCCCGGCAACAATAAGAGCAACAGCTTTTGCCAGAACCAGCCGCACCACGTTATGAGGCCGCGCACCAATGGCCATACGGATGCCAATTTCGCGCGTTCTCCTGGTTACTTCATAGGACAGCAATCCATAGAGTCCCAGGCAGGCCAGCACCAGCGCCAACAGTCCGAAGAAGCTGGCGAGCTGTGCCGTAATCCGCTCACTGGAAATCTGGCGATCAATGGCCTGCGTCTGGGTGGAGATCCTGAATAAAGCCAGATCTTCATTTTCATGGCTCACTATGTTGCGGACACCAGGAATCATTGCCGTAGGATCGGTTGCTGTGCGCAGCTCAAAGAAAGCATCGCCACCAATGTTAGGAATATAGAAAGTTGGTTGAACTTCGCGCCGCAGACTGTTGTATTTTGTGTCGGCCACAACGCCCACAATCTGGTAGCCCGGGTTTTTCGGTTCGCCAGGTTCTATGGGTTCGTTATCTGCAAATCGCTCGCCCAGCGGATTCACGTTTGGAAAGAAGCTGTGAGCAAATGATTCATTCACAATAGCTGGCGTGGGAGCCAGACCGGGTTTGTCGCCTGAGTTTGCTGCTGCTGCGGTAAAATCCGCAGGCGTAAAGTCATGGCCAAACTTAAAGGGAACTCGCAGAGTGGCAAAGAAGTTTGGGCCGACTGACATCTCGTCGGCGTCGACTTCTTTTGCAGCGCTGGAGGCAGCTCTCGGCTGCGGTTTTAGAAAGCTGGTGGTACTCAGACTTCCATTCAACAGCGGTTGCCATGAGAAGCTTGCGGATGTTACACCGGGAAGAGCTGAGAATTTTTCCTGTAAATCACGGTAGAGAGTATCAACCTGCGGGCCTTTATAACCTGCCAGTCGAGGATCAACGCCGAAAAGCAAAAGACTATGCGTATCAAATCCAGGATCAAGGTTTTTCAGATTACTCAGAGTCCGCACCAGCAATCCTGCGGTTACTAGCACAACAATAGCCAGCGCCATCTGTACCGCGACCAGCGCGCCTCCGAGAGTAAATCGACGCTTCTTGGCATGCATACCGCCGGAAAGACCGCCATCTCCGGACTTGAGAGATGAGGTCAGGCTGATGTCTGATCCGCGCAGTGCCGGCGCCAGGCCAAAAATAATTCCTGTCAAAAGTGAGATTCCGGCGGTAAAAGCCAACACACGCCAGTCAATCTGTGGTGAAAATACCGGAGGATGGTAGCTTCCAGCGGAGACCATCACCATAAGAGCGCGTGCTCCCCAGATGGCCAGCAAAAGTCCGAGCATACCTCCAATGAAAGACAACATCAGACTTTCCGTGAGCAGTTGCAAAATCAGCCTGCCCCGCCTGGCTCCCAGCGCCAGACGCACGGCAATCTCTCTTTGCCTTCCTGTGGAGCGCGCTAATAGCAGGCCGGCAACATTGGCGCAGGCGATGAGAAGCACAGCACCAACGCACAGCATTAAGATATAAAGAGGCTTCAGGGTGTCCTCTTGCGGCCCGCCTAATTCATGGGCCGCAGAAGCCAGCTTGATGCCGGGGCTGTGTTCATCTTTGAAGATGGGCTTTGCACCTTTGAGCATTTCATTGCGAAACATCAGGCTCACGGCGGCCTGCGCTTGCGTAACCGGCGTTCCATCTTTCACCCGGCCAATAATAATCGGCCACCAGGAATCCATCTGGTCTTGCTTGGGGTTCCAGTGGGGGACCAGAGTGGGTAGATGTGCAAGCGGAACCCATAAATCGTATTTGTTAGCGAGTGTTAACGCGTCAAATTTTGGTTCAGCTACGCCAATGATGGTGAATGACTTGCCGTTCAGGCGTACTGTTTTGCCGATCGTATTGGCAGAGCCGCCAAATGAGCTTTGCCAAAATTCGTAGCTCAGCACTGCCACGGCGGGAGATTCGGGAGAATCATCCGAGGGAGCCAGCAGCCGCCCAATATGAGGCTGAATACCCAGCGTCTCAAAATAATCGCCGGAGATGAATTGACCGCCTGCCATCCTGGCCGGACCATTCCCGGCGAGATCAAGCTGTTGATCACCTGTAAACGCTGCCAGGTGAGAAAACACGCTGCTCTGTGTCTGGACTTCCTTAAAAAACGGCAGAGGCAGTGAGCAGCCGTTGGGGTGCGCCGGATCGCTATTGTCGTCGCAGTCGTCAAACGTGCTGTAGTGGTGAGTTGCCGGACGGTGCTTGGCCTGCCACTGGAAAACCACCAGGCTCTGCGGATCAGCGATTGGCATGGATCTAAATACCACGGCATCAATCAGGCTGAAGATTGCCGTGTTTGCTCCGATGCCCAACGCCAGCGTGAGCACAGCGATAATTGTGAATGCCGGCGATTTGCGCAGCATGCGCCAGCCATAACGCACGTCTTGCAGCAATGATTCCAGCAGGCGACCGCGATGGACTTCACGCAGCGATTCACGCGTCTGCTGCACGCCGCCAAAAGCGATCATCGCCTGTCGGCGGGCTTCTTCCGCAGACAGGCCTGCGGCAAGATTCTGCTCCACTTCTTTTTCCAGATGAAAACGTAGTTCATCATTGGCATCATTTTCCTGGCTTTGCCGGGTAAAGAGTCCGCGAAGTTTTTTAAGCATGGTGCAATCCTTGTTAGCTCTGCTGCAATACCAGCGCAATGGCAGCGGAGAGCCGTTCCCATTCGCCCATTTCTTTTTCCAGCTGATTTTTTCCGGCATGGGTGAGGGAATAAAACTTGGCCCGGCGATTATTGTCAGAGGTGCTCCACTCCGCGCCAATCCAGCCGCGCTGCTCCAGCCGGTGCAGTGCCGGATACAGTGATCCCTGGCCTACCTGCAGTACGTCTTGAGATATCTGCTGAATGCGCTGGGCGATGCCCCAGCCGTGCATCGGCTCCAGGGCAAGCGTTTTGAGGATCAAAAGATCCAAAGTTCCCTGCAGCAGGTCAATCTGGTTTCCCATTAGGTTCCTCTGATGAAGGCTCCCCTCGGATGTCGACAATAGAATAGACGAAACTTCCTGTCGGATGTCAACAAGGAAGTTTGAGAAGGGTGGAACTAGCCGGTCGGCGGGACGGGAGAATGCAGCTATCCAGAATTGCACATAGATTAGTGCAAAACATGCATCACATCTGGTGCAAACTGCCAAAATTTGGCGAATAAGGTTGCACAAATGATGCAATTCCGTTCTGGATCATCTAATATGGACACCCTTTTCGGGTGCACTGTTTTTGTAGCTTTTGTATCGAATTTGTCTGGCCATTCACTGGAGAAGCCGCCACTTCCCAGGAGTTGTTCTGAGATGTTGAAAATCGGCAAGGCTGATTACGATCTGATCCGCTGGGAAGCCAAACGCAGCTATCCCCATGAGTGCTGCGGCATCCTGCTGGGCAATATAGTGGATGGGCATCGTTGCATCACCTTGACCCTTACCTGTGAAAATATGCGGATTGATTCACCGGCGGACCGTTACGGCATCCGTCCAGAGCAGGTGATTGCCGCGCTGAAGCTGGCCCGCAATCGCGGTGAAAGCATCATTGGCTTTTACCATTCACATCCAGACCATTCGCCGCAGTATTCATCCACGGACCTGAAGGAGGCCCACTGGTTTGATTGCTCCTATGTGATTACAAGCGTTGAGCGCGGCACGCCCACGGCAACAGCATCCTATGTGCTGCTGGGATCGGAAGACAGAAAAAGCTTCCATGAAGAAGATATTGAGATTGTGGCAAACCAACGGCCATTAATTTTTGCAACATAAAGATTTTCGCAACATAAGACCTATATGGCGCCGGATTTGGTAGTGACCTAATTTGCCCGCTCCACCCGCAAATAAGAAGAGGTTCCCATCCAGGTTGCAGCTTGAAGATATATAATTGCTTTGTGATTTCATCCGCTTCATTACCGCAAGGGTCCATGCCTGAAATGGCCCGATGTTCCATGCGGGCCTTTGGCCGTTAAGCTCCCGAATCGCATCAAGTGCTCTCAGCGGACAAGCTAATTCAAATTTTCCGCACCTCATTGCAAGACTTTTTGATCTAAACACTTTTGAAAGAAGGAATTTTCCCATGGCCACGACCATTGCCCCGCATGAGCTACCCTCACTGAATAACGAAGAAGTTCTCCGCTATTCCCGGCACCTTATCATGCCGGAGGTTGGCATGGAAGGCCAACAGAAGCTCAAAGCCGCACGTGTGCTCTGCATTGGCACCGGAGGCCTGGGATCACCGCTGGCTTTGTATCTTTCTGCTGCCGGCGTGGGGACGATTGGGCTGGTTGACTTTGACGTGGTGGATTTTACCAATCTGCAGCGACAGGTGATCCACTTTACCAGTGATGTGGGAAGGCCAAAGCTGGAGTCGGCGAAGGAGAAGATTGCGGCCATCAATCCCTTCGTCAATGTCAAAACGTTTAACACGAAACTAACGAGCGCGAACGCGCTTGAGATCTTTGCCGATTTCGACATCATTGTGGATGGCACGGACAACTTCCCCACACGCTTTCTGGTAAATGACGCCTGCGTAATGACGGGTAAGCCCAATGTTTATGGATCGATTTTCCGTTTTGAAGGCCAGGCCAGCGTCTTTGCCACAAAGGATGGGCCATGCTATCGCTGCTTGTATCCTGAGCCGCCGCCGCCGGGATTGGTGCCTTCCTGCGCTGAAGGCGGCGTGCTGGGGATTTTGCCGGGTCTGGTTGGCCTGATTCAGGCCACGGAGACGATCAAACTAATTATGGGCAGCGGCCAGCCGCTGATCGGCAGGCTGTTGCTGGTAGACGCGCTAGGCATGAAGTTCCGCGAGCTAAAGCTGCGCAAAAATCCTGATTGCGTGGTTTGCGGAACCAACCCCACTGTGACTAAACTCATTGATTATGAAGAGTTCTGCGGGCTGCGAGGCCAGGAGAAACCTGTGAGCAATGGCGTGCCGGAAATCAGCGTGGAAGAATTAAAGCAGCGTCTCGACGCAAAAGAGGACTTTGTCCTGCTCGATGTGCGTGAGCCGCATGAATACAACATCTGCAATCTCAATGGCGTTCTGATCCCGTTGAATGATCTGCCCAGGCGCGTGAGTGAACTGGATCCCAATAAAGAAATGGTGATTCATTGCCGCTCCGGCGCTCGCAGTGCGCGGGCCGTGGGCTTTCTGCAACAGGCTGGTTTCACCAAGACCAAGAACCTGGCTGGCGGAATCCTGGCGTGGGCTGACCGTATCGATCCCAATATGCCGAAGTACTAGGCTAATTTATTTGGCATCCGGCTCTCAGAAAAGCAAAACGACAAGTGCGACCAGTCGTTTGCTTTAGACTGGGGGCTCGTCATCTTCTTTTGTATCCACAATCTCTTCGTCCCGGGGAGGCAGCTCAACGTCTTCCATTTGCTTCTTGCGGGTTTTATTATTCAGCTCGTCACGGCGCTCTTTGGATTGCCGGATCACTTCAGCAAACCGGTTCTTCGATTCATCAAGCGGCTGTTTCTTGTCCATCTAATAAGCATACACCCGAGTACGCGGCAAAAGAAAAAGCCATCTTCCGAAAAAAGTGGCCTGATTCGGCTTGAGTGCTAAGGAATGGCGCTAGTCATCGTTTTCATTCCTGGCCGGCGCTTGCCATGGGGATCCCATTTCAGTTAAATATGGCAGAAGCATCTTGCATGGTTACCCCGCCATCTCTATCTTTGAATGCCTATGCAACAACTTGAAAAAGCGGTTGCCATTCCCGGCCTCCAGTCCGGCAAAAAGGCTTTGCTGGTGTTTTTTGAAACGGATTGCCCTACCTGCCAGCTTGCGTTGCCGTATCTAAATGCGCTGAAAGATTCCGCGCAGGTGATTGGGCTCTCACAGGACGGCGAAGCGGCCACGCGGGAATTTGTGAAGCAATTGAGAATTGCTTATCCCGTGGAGCTGGACCGTGGGCTGAAGCTTTCGCGTGAGTACAATCCGCAATCCGTCCCAGCAATGTATTTGCTGGATGAAAGCGGCCAAATTCAAAGCACGCTGGTGGGTTTTGATAAGCAAGGGTTGAATGAATTGGCGGCTGCGCTGGGGCAAGGCGCAATTGCACCACCTGACGATGGAGCGCCAGCGTGGAAGCCGGGTTGCGGTTCACGGCACCTTGAGCCGGAGACGCAGAACGACGCGAAAGAAAGCGACCTGAAGTTTTTGCGCCGCACGGCCGAGCCTGCTACGCGCATTACTTTGCGCGACGAAGAAGACACTTTCGAATATTGCCAGCAAAAGTTTGGCGATGCCCTGCCAGTTGTGCCGCCCACAGTGGAAAAAGTTGCAGCCATGGTGAAGGCATCTGGCTTGGCGGCGGAGACAGTGATTGCGCGCGTCCCGCCTTTTTATGGTGAAGCGACGGTCGAGAAAATTGCCGCCAACGCGGTGATGGCGGGCTGTGTGCCGGAGATGATGCGTGTGTTGCTGCCGCTGCTGCGCGCCGCGTGCGATGAACGCTTCAATATACACGGTGTGCAGGCGACAACGCATTTTGCCGCCCCGCTGGTGATGATCAATGGACCGGTCCGGCAGGAGCTGAGCTTCTGGTCAAAACAAAATGCTTTTTCCAATGTGGCCCGCGCGAATAGTTCGCTGGGTCGCGCGTTTCAGTTGATCCTGCTCAATATCGGCGGCGGAAGGCCGGATGGGATTGATATGTCCGCGCTGGGGAATCCGGGGAAGTTTTCTTTCTGCATTGCCGAAAATGAAGAAGAGAATCCGTGGGAGCCGTTTCACGTGACGCGCGGGCTCAAGCGTGAACAGAGCGCTGTGTCATTGTTTGCGGCCGAGCCGCCGCGCGGCGTGAGCGAGCATACAGCGCCTGCAGGTAAGACCGTGCTGGAGACCATTTCATTCGTGCTGGCTACGGTGTGGAGCTCTCGCGTGTGCCTGATGCCAGAGGCGATAGTGATTCTCTGCCCGGAACATGTGAAGACGATTCATCGCGATGGGATCATCAAAGAGCAGGCGCGGCAATTTCTTTTTGAAAATACGGGCATACCGATCCGGCATTATTCGAAGGAGGAGCGTGCGGAGGGCACGCAACTGGCCGCAAACTATAAAGAGATTACTGTGCGAGGGGAGAAGTGCTACCAGAAATTCAGATCGCCAGAGTCAATCAGCATTTTTGTGACCGGCGGCACAGCAGGAAAGTTTTCAGCGGTGGTTGGCAGCTGGTCCACGGGGCCTACGGGTAGCCAGATGGTGACGTATCCGATTCCAGATAAATAGGAATGCCAAAATAAAGGAGTGGAGCATGGCAGTAACGATTGTTCATCCTGGAAATGAGAGCGTGGTGAAGGCAGCCACACTGCCGGCGCGGCTGACGAGCCTGGCAGGAAAGAAGATTGGATTACTCGACATCAGCAAGCCAGGCGGCAGCATTTTCCTCGACCGGCTGGAAGAGATCCTGCGCACGAAATATGGCGTTGCGGAGATCCTGCGCGCCAGGAAGCCGACGTTCTCAAAGAATGCTCCGCCGCAGATCATCGAACAACTGCGTGCGATGGACGCGGTGGTGGAAGGGCTGGCGGATTGAGGGTCGTGCACAACGTGCAGTTTGCACGACACGATTGGACTGGAAAATCTGGGCATCCCCGCAGTGCCCGTGGCAACCACTGAGTTCACATCTCCGGCAAGAATTCAGGCCAGCGCGCTCGGGCGAGCCGGCTTTGACGCTGTTTACGTGCAACATCCGATACAGGACCAGACGCCGCAGCAGATTGCTGCACGCGCGGACGCGGTGGTGGAAGAGATTGTGAGAAGGCTGACGGTGGCCCCGTAGATTTATTCGATGGCGCGGAAGACGGCCCATAGATCGCAATTGGCATGAGGTTCTTCGGGATGCAATGAACGTAGTGTCTTTTGCACTTCACGGGCGCGATCAAAGTTAGTCAGCAGGCCGAATTCGGAAAGCTCAACGTTTTGAAATGCCGTGAGCACCGGAATCAGGTTGTACATCTGAAAGACGAAGCCCACGTGGCGCGCTCGCCACTGCGTGAGCTTGCTGCGCGACATGCTGGTGATCTCATCGCCGGCCACGGTGATGCTTCCAGCGGAAGGCACATCCAGACCGCCCAGCAGATTGAGCAGCGTGGTTTTGCCCGAGCCGCTGGGGCCCATGAAGGCCACAAATTCGCCTTGTTCAACATCAAGGTTCAACGCTTGCAGCACGTGAATCTGCTCGCCGCCGCGAGCGTAAGTTTTGCCCAGGCCACGCACCCGAATCAGCCCACTCGAACCGCTTCCATCCACACGCACCATCTGTATGCCCTCCACTGCTGGCTTTTATTGGTTGCTTTTTAATGGCAGCTTCGTATTACTTGGTTTCCACTGCCTGGCCTTCGTGCAATTTGTCCGTGCCGCTCACAACTAATTTGTCTCCCGGAACCACGCCGGCCATGATCTCAACATCACTGCCGCGCTCCGCGCCCAGGCTCACGGCCCGTCGCTCCAGTTTCTGGTTTAGTACGAGATAAACAACTTGCTTGCCACCGTCATTGTGAACCGCAGTCTTGGGAACCAGCGCTTTGACTTCACTGCCGGTATTTTTTCCGGGAGCAGGCGCGGCGCTTAGAAATCCAACTTTCACGCCCATGTCCGGCAGAATGGTGCTATCAAGCTGGTCAAAGCTGATGCGTACCTTTACGGTCGCTTTCTGCCGGTCCGCCGTGGGAATTACCGTGCGGACTTTTGCCGGCATCTCGCGATCAGGATATGCGTCAAGAACTGCAGTCACGCGCTGCCCCTCTTGCACGCGCGCGATGTAGGATTCGTTGACGTCAACTTCAATCTCCAGCGAATTCATGTCCACCAGCGTGGCGATTCCCGTGCGCGTGAATCCGCCGCCGGCGGAAATCGGCGAGACCATCTCACCGCGTTGTGCGTCTTTAGAAACGACGATTCCATCAAACGGCGCCCGCACGGTGCAGTTGTCCACATCCTGTTGTGCTACATCAATGCGCGAGACGGAGGCGCGAACCTGCTCTTTGGTGAGAGCAATCTTGGAATGAAGGCTATCTGCAGTGGTCTTGGCAGTGTCAAGCGCTTGCGGACTGATTACGCCGGCGGAGTGCAAGCCCTGCGAGCGCACTTGCTTCACGATCGGCATTGGCAGATTGCACTTCAAGATCAGCCAGGGCCGCGGCGGTGGCGTCACGGTCGGTTTTTGCGGAAGCCAGCGTAGCTTTTGGCTGCGAGCAATCCAGCGTCGCCAGCACCTGTCCGGCTTTTACGTGCAAGCCCTCTTCCGCGTAATTCTGCTCCACGCGTCCTGTAACTTTGGCTGCAACTGTGGCACGGCGGCGCGGCGTAACATAACCGCTGGCATTGAGAAGTGCCTCGGCTTTGGCTCCGCTTGCCGGTCGTGCGGTGGCAATTTCTACGGTCGGCGTTTGTGTGCGGAATGCAAGCAATATGCTGCCCAGCAGGAGCAAAACGCCCAGTGTGGTCGCGAACAATCCCAGACGCTTTCCGGTCTTGGAAGTCTTGCGGGAGCCATCGTCAATTCGCAGCGTACTCAGGTCATGCCGGGGCGGTGTGGTACTCATAGGGCAAACAATAAATCCTTATATTAGGTGAACCTTGAATCGGGCCTTTGCTCTCCATGAAATACATGTACGCTGGTCAATACCCTGGACGGATTTCACCAGCACTTTTTAGCGCCAGCGTCTCAATCGTGGAGCACTTTACTTTTCTTAATGATATCGCATCACTACGCGCCCTGCTTATGCATTCTTGCTTTTCTTGCGGGCGAAAAAGGGAGCAGGCCGCGCTCACGCAGCCTGCTTCTTGTGACGAGAAAAAGCATTTGGAAATTGCTTACCGCGGGTTGTTGATCCCAGCAATAGGGCCTTTGCCCAGACTCTCATTCAGCACTTTTGCCAGCCGCAGTCCTGCTAGCGCAAGCCGCTCATTGATAAGTGCAATATTCGCCTGATAGTACGCCTCATCCACGGCGGTGGGAATCGGCGTGAGCAGGCGTCGCGCTTCCAGATGCGATTCGTTGGCCCAGTCCGCGGGCGTTCCTGTCGCCCGTTTTTCCAGGTGTTTCTGCTCGATCAACGCATTGATCCGATGCACATACTCTTCTTCTGTATAGCCGGTATGTTCCAGCAGCAGCGTGTCCCAGGTCCAGTGCAGGTTGCAATCGTAGTCGCCGCACTTAGGGGAGCCAAAGACAGGCAGCTTAATGTCATTGCCGCCGTGGGCGGTATCAATCGCATGCAGCGGCTGATGCAGATCGCCCACAAAATGGACAACCCACTTAAGCGCTTCCAGCCGTTGCGCTGGAGAGGCGTTTGGGTCGGAGAGAACTTTTGTAAAAATCTCAATGCGGTCCACCACACAATTGTGGTGGTCAATGTCCGCGTCTTTATGTTTATCCTGCGGGCGGAAGCAGTCACGCTCTTCAGAAAAGCCCGGTGCATCTTTTGGGATATCGACGAAGTGCCAGTCATACGCTTCGTCGTGGTCTTTTCTTACCTGGTCTGCCCAGCTTGCAATGGACGCCAGACTGTCCGCTCCCAGCAGAAGCTGAAGGTTCTTTTTGGTAGTGGGCGTAAGACGCGATGCCGCAACGTCGGCGACAATCGCATGGCCCTTGGGCCCCCAGGCCATAAGCTGTGTGGAAGCAAAAGCTGCCAAAAGTATGAGAGCGAAGGCTTTTTTCAAGGAAGACCTCAGACGCAAAAGAAATGAATGCTTTGCCGGCGTAATGGGGCGCGACACAAAAGAAAATTTCTCAATGATTTTAGCTATGCCTCACATGGCGCGCAAACACGCGCGCGAAATTGTGAAGAGATAAAAAACGCGGCAGCCGAAGCTGCCGCGCATTTGCCAGTCTCACGGATTTTAGAAGTGGAAGCGGGCTCCCAACTGAATCTGCCGTGGGGAATAAATGAAGTTGCTGTTCGACGACGTTGGTGTATTGAACGGCACGTTTGGCGTAAGCGTTGCAGTGGCCGCCGTGGTACCGCTGATGAGGTATCCAGTGGTGTTCACGCCGGTAATGTTCTGCTTGTTGGCCAGGTTGAAGAAATCAGTGAGCAGTTCCAGCTTATAGCGCTCATTGAAGGCAAAGCTCTTCGAGACGCGCATGTCAGAGACCCAGGTATTCGGCATCTGGATGCTGTCACGGCTCAGGATGCGGTTTGCGCCGCCTGATCCGTTGATGCCGCTGACCGTGCCGCCCGGAGCGTTACCGCTAGTGCCCACGGAGATCGGCAAGCCATTCTGGATCTGGAACACCGGAGCGAGCTGCCAGTCATTTGCCAGCCACTTGCTGAAGCCGGTGAAATGCCATGGTGAGGTCAGGATGGCGTTCACCACAAAACGGTTGGGTACGTTGTAAATGGAATTTGCGTAATCCTGCTTGATGTTGAACGGATTAAACAATGAGTTGGTAGCCGTGAAGGTCTGTCCGTTTACACCGTCATCCAAAGCATGTGACCAGGTGTAGTTCGCGTTGATCTGCACGTGGTGGCTCATGCGGTGATTGGCCTGAAGTGACAGTGCTTGGTAGTTGCTGGTGACGCCGCTGAAAATATCAGTCAATGCGCCAAAAGCAGGGTTCGGACGTGCTCCAGTGAACAGAGGAACAGTCAGAGTGCTGGCTGCGAGCGGGCCGCCGGGTAGAACGGTGTAGGTGAGGTTGGTGGTGGAAGGATTCAGGTTCTGGTCAACAAAGTCAGGCAGCTGACGGCCAAATGCGCCTAGATAGCTGGCTGAAATCACCGTGCCCCAGCCTATGTCGTGCTCCAACGTCAAGTCAGACTGGCGGATCTGCGGCAACTGGAAGTGCGGATCAAAGTACGTCACGCTCTTTCCCGCGGGCGATGCATTCGCGGGGAAAACAACTGGGAATGCCGGAGCATTCGCCGTGGTTGGGGTAAAGGTGACGCTGGTTTGTGCGCCGGCCACGCCGGTGCCGGTCAGCGCGCTGAACACGGTGGAGTTGATGACGCGAGCGTAGTAGAGGCCGTAGCCGCCGCGCAGCACGGTCTTGCCAGTGCCGAAAACGTCGAAGGCAAAGCCAACACGCGGGCCAACGTTGTTTCCGTCGCTGGGCATGTGTGAAGTCTGCGGTATTGCGGGGTTGACCAGATTGGCGAAGGGAGCAGGCAGGACTTCGCGGTCATAACGAACGCCCAGAGACAAGCTCAGGCGCGGCATGATCTTCCAGTCGTCCTGCGCGAAGAACGCTACGTCCTTGGTGGTGAAATCAAAACCCAGAGGACCAAAGGCCTGGGAGAAAGTGCTATAGCACGCTTTGCCGGCGCAGGTATTCGGTGCATTCAGGTCAGAGAAATAGTTCAGCAGGCTGCTGTAGCTATAGCTGCCGAACTCGGTTGCCAGGTTCTGTGAGTTGTCATCCACGTGGCTGAAGTCGATGCCGAACTTGATATTGTGTTTGCCATGGCTCCAGTTAACGGTGTCAGCCACCTGCCAGCGGTTTTCATCCGGGAAGCTGGGGCGGATCAGGAAGGTCGGCGTGCCAAAGGTAAATCCGTTGGTGATGAAAACCGACGGAGGGAGTCCGAATGGGTTGGTGAAAGTGGGCGTGTTCAGCAATGTGCTGTTTTCATAGGGCGTAGGAGTCTGTGTGTTTTCAAACTCAAAATCGCGGCCATACTGGTAGCGCACTTCGTTGGACAGATTGGAGGTGAAGAACGTGTCCAGCTTGCCGACGCCCCAGGTGTCTTTTACAAAGTCATTGCCAAAGCTGGCGATGCCAAAAGTATTGGTGGCCTGCGTCTGAATGCCGGCGGGTGAAGACCAGCGCATGCGGTTGAAGGTGAAGGATGCATGGTTCTTCTGGTTGATCTGCCAATCCAGCTTGGGGAAAATGATGTCCTGTTTGCCGGTACGCGGAACAGGGCCCAGCATGGTGTTGAGGGCCGTGAGGTCATTGGTGTAAATGGTCTGGGCCTGGGCCGGGGTAACTCCCAGACGTGTGCCGAGTGTGGTGAGCGTGGCTGCCGAGGGAGTGGCAAAGAAAGCATTCGGGCTGGTAGCTACGGCTGTGCCAGGGAAGTTGTGCCAGAAGCCGTCATACGCCAGGAACCAGAACAGCTTGTCTTTAACGATCGCGCCGCCCACGCCAAAGCCCCACATATCGCGCTTGTCGGTCGGCTTGAATGGAACGGAGGTAAATACGCCGGGAGTGGTTTGGGTTGCGATGGTCGTGAATTCGTTGCTCGCGCCAATATCGTTGTCGCGGTTGTATCCGTAAACCTCACCGTGAATGGAGTTGGTGCCGCTCTTGGTTACAGTGTTGACCACGCCACCCGCTGAACGTCCATATTCGGCGGAGTAATTTGAGGTGTTGACCTGGAATTCTTCCACGGCGGCTTTAGGTGTGGAGTAACCTACGCGGGTGCGGCCACGCTCTTCAGAGAAGAACGCCTGATTGTTGTCAGCTCCGTCGATTGTATTGTTGTTGAGCAGCGTGCTCATGCCGCGGAAGCTCAACAGGCCAAAGCCGCTTGAATCGCTGACCACGCCGGGAGTCAAAATCGCAAAACTTGACCAGCGGCCGCCGTTAATCGGCAGATTTGAGATTGCCGTCTGGTTCAGCGTGGGAGCAAAGTCCGCGGATGTGCTGTTGATTTGCGGCGCTTCTGCTGAAACTTCCACTGTCTCAGTGCTGCCGCCCACCCCCAGTTTAGGAGAGAAATCCGTCACGCTGCCAACCTGGACGATCACTTGCTCGGCCTTGTATGGCGCGAAGCCTTGTTGATTGACGGTGACTGTATAAGAGTCAGGTTGCAGCTTGGCTACGCGAAAATATCCTGACGCGTCTGATGCCACGGTTTGTTCGGCATTCGTGCCGTTGTTGTGGACAACGACTTTCGCGCTAGCGACCACAGCGCCGTTGGTGTCATAGATAGTCCCACCGATGGCGCCATCGGTGGTGGACTGAGCATAGAGCAGCGCGCCGCAGCTTACTGCCAGGAACGCGACTGCAACCAGCCGTTGAATTGAACTCCAAAAGCGTAACGTCATTGCTTTCTCTCCTGTGAAAACTTCATTGAGGCGGGAACCGGGAAACTTTGAGGGCACCCATAATAATCATCGAGGCGGGAATTGCAACCTGGAAACAGGCATTTCCCTTCAATGTTTCCTGCTCATCCTATCCAACAAATGTTGCATTCTTATGAATCATTCAGAAAAAATTTGTGGAACTCCTGTGGATGGCTGTGCAAAAGGGGGCAGTATCCAAAAACGATATGAAATTCGGTAATATTTCGGCGGTCATGGCGTTGATAAGGACAGAAAATGGCGTGTTGCACGCATGCCATCCTGTAGGCTACCTTCATGAAGAAAGTCCAATCCAAGGATGGGGTATCACCGTTGACCTGGACAGAGACATTTAACTGCGATATCTGCGGTAAGCAGAAAGGCAGTACGGACCATTGGTGGCTGGCATGGAGTGAACCCTTCAGTCCGCACCCTGATGCGCCGGAACGCCACCTGTTCAAAATCTATCCGTGGGAAAACATGCTGGCGCATGACGCTTCAGCCAAGCACCTTTGCGGGCAGGCATGCCTGCAAAAGCTGGTAGACCGCTGGCTTAATGCTGAAATGGGTGCAACGCATGCCGCCGCAGCAAATACGGCAAAATAAAGCACTGCAACGACCCTTCAACCCCCTTAATTTTTAAACTGGCATGCCTTTGAACGGCCCCGGATTATGGGTGCGTGTGCTGCCGAAACGTCACTGGGGATTTGTGCGTCGCGTTTGTTGCTTATCCTGCTTTGGATACTTGCGGCGTGGGCTGGCACCGTTCCGTACACTGTTTGTTTTTGCAGCAGACCAGCAGCGCGGAGACTGAGTGCTTGAAGATGAGATGTTCCTGGGTGTTCGTTTCAAGCACGATCGAGTATTTGTCGAATGACCGCACATTGCCTGAAACTTTCGCCCCATTCAGCAAATGAATAGTAATGTGCTTGCCGCCTGTGAGCGCGCCATTTAAAAACGTTTCCTGAACATTAATAGCTGACATGATTCGCAGTGGCCCAAAAATTTCCGCCCCCGGGTTTCGGCGCCTATACACCGTTACCCCGTGGAAGGGGCTGTACCAACGATCTCAAAAATAGTGCCCAATCAGCCATATGTCCAATATATAATTGGACTGTGTTTGATAGGAACTGACTATGGAAGTTCATCAACTACGGTATTTTTGTGCCGTCTCAGAAACGGGGAGTTTTACGCGCGCTGCCGAAAAAGAGCAGGTGGCCCAGCCCTCGTTGTCGCAGCAAATCATGAAATTGGAAGAAGAATTGGGGGTCCGGCTGTTTGACCGTCTGGGCCGCACCGTGCGGCTTACCGGCTTTGGACAGGTCTTTCTGCCCCGTGCGCGTGCCATTTTGGGCGAACTGAAAGCCGCCAAAGATGAGGTTGCGGAGCGCCAGGTAGCGGTTTCCGGGCCGGTGAGTATTGGCGTTATTCCCACGATTGCACCCTATTTCCTGCCCTTGCCTTTAGCATTGTTTTCCCGAAAATACCCTCAGGCTTCCATAACAGTGGCGGAGGACGTGACCGCGCGCTTAATGGACCGGCTGCGAGCTGGCCAGATTGACCTGGCGATTATGGCCATGCCCCTGCGCGGCCATGATGTGGAAACATTTAATCTGCGCACCGAGCGGCTCTTTGCCATCGTGCCGCGCGCACACCGCCTGGCCAAAAAGCGCAAGGTCATGCTCAAGGAATTGCGCGACCAGCCGTTTCTTCTGCTGCGCGAAGACCATTGCTTCCGCGATACCGCCATTGAAGTCTGTAAGCGTGCGCGAGTGATGCCGCGCGTGGTATTTGAAAGCGGCCAGTTCAGCAGCATCGTGGCGATGGTCGGCGCCGGGCTGGGTATATCGATTGTGCCGGAGATGGCCGTGGAACAGCGTGAGGATTGCTCGTTTGTTGCCGTGGCTGATGACAAGGCTTCACGCACTATCGGCGTAGTCACGTTGAAAGGCCGCTATCTGAGCCGCGTGCAGCACGCCTTTCTTGCACACCTGCATACGTTCGCCCAAAAAGACAGCTAAATTAAAAGACAGCTAAATTCTGTCCAGCCCCGACTGTCGGCGTCCGGTGGTAGCATTTCCAGCGTGCGCAACTTTCAAACTCTATTTGACGATGCCGGTCCTTCCGCAATTGACCATGCTGGTTATGCGCCTTATGGCAAGCTTGGTTTTCCTGCGGCACACAGTGAGCGTCCGTGGACATATGCCAATTTTGTCCAGTCTATTGACGGCATAGCTTCATTCAAAGGCGCACACGCCGCCGGATCGGACATTTCGCAATCGGCGGAAGATCGCTGGCTCATGGACCTGCTGCGCGCCCATGCTGATGCCATCATCATGGGCGTAAATACGCTGGCAGAAGAAACGCTGAGTTGGCCGCTACTAAATGCCGGCCGCGGGCCGGTTTATCGGATTGAGAATGAATCTCTGCGTGACTTGCGAGTCAAGCTCGGGCGCAAACGCGAGACGGTAATTTTTGTTACAGGCTCGGGCTGCGTCAATCCGGGCGCATATCGCGTGTTTGATGGCGACCAGATGGATGCGTTCGCCCTTACCACAGCCGCTGGCGCGGCTCGCATAAAAGCGCAAAGTCCTGGCGTCCGGGTCATCATTGCAGGTGCGGATAAAACGATTGATCTGCCGCTGGCCATGCGCATATTGCGCCAGGAGATGGGGATTGAACATCTGCTGTGTGAAGGCGGCCCGACTTTTTATGGAAGCATGTCCCGTGCGGGATTGATAGACGAAAAGTTTGTTACCGTATCGCCAATTGAAATTGGATTGTTTGTTCCCCCAGAGCAGGAGGCTTCACCGGCAGCGCAGAGGCAGGTTGATTTGCGTCCAACCACATTTACCTTCCCCGGATTTACCAAAGAAAACGCGCCCTGGTGGCAATGGATAAGCTGCCACCAGGTTGGAGACCATCAGTTCAATCGTTATCGGCGGAAATAGAAATCCCAAGTCTGCGCACCTTTGGGGCGCTCTTTTAACTGAATCGTTGCATCCACTGCAACTCTCCAGCATCAGAATAAGCGAACTGTTAAAGCATTAAAAAGATTAGCCAGCGCTTTGGCATACATTTGTAAGCGCAAGTATTGGTTGATTTTAATTAACTCTAAAGTTCATGTCCGCGCCGCCGAATATTTGGAGTAGACAACAGTTTGCTGGTCCAGGCCGCAGAGGTGCTTGCATGGAAAAAGTACGGAACAATCCGAGTTGGGGCGTGATGGTTTTTGTAATGGTCTTTGTAGCGTCGATTTTGATGTTGCTGGCTGATAACGCCGTCACCCGCTAAACAGCTATTTTCTGCCCGCCGCTTCCACGCTTCGCGTGGGGTCAGCGCCTTTCCAGGTAACATCTGCCGTTGGCCCATAACTGGAAGGCACGGGCTTGCCCAGCAGTCGCAAATACACGCTCAGCTGCGTACGATGGTGCGTGGTGTGCAGCACCCGCCGCCAGAAAACCCAGATCCGCTGCCGCTCCACATCAAAAAACGGGACCACCTCCAGCCACCACTTTTGATCTCGATTGGCCATGCGTTCCAGGCGCGGACGGCACAATTCTTCATTGCGCGTGCAAAATCCCGCTGGCGTGAGTGCCTGCGGCAGTACTGCACCTGCTTCAGGCTCGCCGCCCAGACCAATGAACTCAGCGAAAAATCGCCGCTCGGAAAGAAGCTGATGTTTCATGATGTCAAGCACACTGCTGGAGCGCTCTGCCGGCTTGAATGCCATATCATCGTTACTGAACAGACGCCACAAACTTACGACCTTGTTTGTCTCACTGGCATAAGTATCCAGCAGATGTTGAAACACGGGGTTCGCAGCACGCGGCACCTGTGCTTCAGGAATGGCGGTGTACTCGTATTGCATTGGCATGGTGGCCTTCTTTATGGAACAGTGAATTTTACGCCTCTCTCTGGCAGGGACAAGAATGTATTTGCAGTGGATCATTGCCGTATAGCAGACTTGGCGGCTGGGCAGCATTTGAGCCGGAGAAGGATTGCGCAAGCAAAATCCCAAAGTGGTTCGGAGCGAAGCGACATAAATTTAAGACGAACGCAAATAGCTGCGAGGCCGACCACGCGCCGAGCAGCAGGCAGCAAGGCGGCAGACGATGGCAAATAACTAGCTGTCTCAGCGGTTTGGAGCGAAGCGACATAAATTTAGAAGCCAATAGGCAAACGTTGTAATCTACTAAGGACGTTTTCCGTTAGGAGTTCCAGTGGCGTCTCAGCCTGATCCAAAGAAAAAATCCGCAAAAGAACAAATTAAATCTGCCATGCCTTTGGTGAAGGAACTGGTAGGGCCTAGATTAGGACTGCTCTTGTTGGGGCTGTTCTTGATCGGTGTTAGCCGCGTATGCGGGCTTGCTTTGCCGTATTACTCCAAATTCCTGGTGGATAACGTAATGACGCACCACCAGATGGATATGCTTTTTCCGCTTGTAGGCAAAGTTCTTCTGGCCACGACGATCCAGGCGGTTACCTCTTTTGCGCTGACACAATTGCTTTCCAAGGAAGGGCAGCGCGCCATAGCGGAGTTGCGCCGCAAAGTGCAGGCACATATCGGACGGCTGTCAGTGGGTTACTACGATTCCAACAAGACCGGCGCATTGGTTTCACGCATCATGAGTGACGTGGAAGGCGTGCGCAATCTGATTGGCACCGGGATTGTGGACCTCATCGGAGGACTATTTACGGCTGCCATTGTGCTAGTCAAGTTGCTGAAGATGAGCCCGCTGATGACGAGTATTGCTCTGGGATTTCTTCTGGTGTTTACAGTGGTGCTCAAGCGCGCTTTTACCACGATACGGCCGATTTTCCGCGAACGAGGCAAGATCAATGCTGAAGTCACCGGACGCCTTACGGAATCACTGGGCGGCGTGCGCGTGGTGAAGGGCTATCACGCTGAAGAACGCGAGCAGAATGTTTTCTCGACTGGGGTTGAGCGGCTGCTGCAAAATGTGCTGAAGACACTGACCGCCACTTCCTTGATGGGGCTTTCTTCCACCTTGCTGGTTGGAGTTGTAGGCGCAATCGTAATGTATATGAGCGCCCAGCAATCCGCTGCAGGCAAGTTTTCTGCCGGCGACTACATCAGCTATACGATGTATCTGGTTTTTCTGGTAGCCCCTGTGGTGCAGATTACGAATATTGGCACACAGCTTACAGAGGCCTTCGCGGGGCTTGACCGTACGCGCGAGGTGCTGGGCGAAAAACGTGAGGACGAAGATCCTGAAAGAACGATTATGCTTGGCCTGATCGAGGGCGATCTGGCCTTTGAACATGTTGATTTTTCGTATGACCCCGGCAAGCCCGTTTTGGAAGATGTAAGTTTTGAATCAAAGCCGGGCAGTGTAACTGCGCTGGTAGGTTCGTCCGGTTCCGGCAAGTCGACCATTATTGGATTGGTAGCGGCTTTCCATAAACCGAACTCAGGGCGCGTGCTGATTGATGGCATTGACCTCAGCAAAGTGCGCCTGGATTCTTATCGCGGTGCGCTGGGCGTGGTATTGCAGGATTCGTTTTTATTTGATGGATCCATCCGCGAGAACATTGCCTTCTCTCGTCCTGAAGCGACCGAGCAGGAAATTCTTGAGGCCTGCCGCATTGCCCACGTGGACGAATTCACCGAGCGCTTTGCCGACAAGTACGACACCATTATCGGCGAACGCGGCGTAAAGCTTTCCGGCGGACAGCGCCAGCGTGTGTCGATTGCAAGAGCTGTGCTGGCTGATCCAAGGATTCTTATTCTGGATGAAGCCACGTCAAGCCTGGACTCAGAGTCAGAAGCTTACATCCAACAAGGCCTGAAATATCTGATGCAGGGCCGCACCACATTTGTGATCGCACACCGCCTGTCCACCATCCGCCAGGCCGACCAGATTCTGGTGGTGGAAGCAGGCAAGATTGTGGAGCGCGGCAAGCATGCTGAGCTGCTGGCATTGCAAGGCCGCTACCACGATCTCTATACCCGGCAGCACGGGCTGGAAGGAAATCTGTTTCTGGCCCCCGGCGAGGGTGATGGCAATAAGGTTGAAGAAAAAGCCGGCGGCGGGGGTGGGCGCGGCGGCGCTGTGCCTGATCCTGTGAGTTTGATTCGGGGACAGAGCTTTTAGCATTTTCTAATTTCGGCGCCCATTATTGTTTCAAGTTTTTCCGTCCAGTTGCCGATGGGTTTCTGAGCGCAATTTTACTGGTTGCGCAGGAGTGTATACATATGTCGATTAGCAGCGTAGGGGGCTCGGATTTATCGGCTGCAGTCAGCCAGGTCGCAGCAAACACAACCACGTCAGATGCGAGTATTAGCGTACTCAAGAAAACGATTGATGCATCTGCTTCCACGGCAAGCGGCCTTGCTTCACTGATTTCAGACGTTACAGGCACGGGCAGCAAACTGAATACATACGCCTGAAACACAGAAAATAATCACGCCTTCGGGACGAGTCTTGGAGTGTAATTTTGGAGAGTGTTGAAGGCCTATAACCGCCACAAGAGTCTTTGCGGAGCGCCAAGGTAGTAGAATCTCTGCCTTGACGCTCCTAATTTTTTTGTGGTGAAAACTAAATGAGACTTAAATCCGTTCCGGCTGTCCTCGTTCTCTTGCTTGCCCTGCCCGCCTTTGCCCAAACCCCGGCTGCTCCCCGGCCAATCGATTTGCTCAAACAAAAGCTGGAGCAGATTTCAGCCGGCGTGAGCGCGGACTGGGGCATTTACATCAAGTCACTTGATAGCGGGGAAGAGATCGCAATCAATGCGGACAACGTTATGGACACAATGTCCACCATCAAGATTCCGCTCATGGTGGATGTGTACCGGCAGGTGGACGCGGGCAAAATCAAAACTGATGAGCGCTTTGTGATGAAGACCGCTGACAAGCGCTTTGGCACCGGCGTGCTGCAGAATCTTGATCCTGGTTTGAGCCTGACCTTCCGCGACGCTCTGGAACTGATGATTATTCAGAGTGACAATTCCGGCACAGACATGGCTTTTGCCCACGCCGGCGGCCCCGCGCACGTAACGCAGACCATGCATGAGCTGGGGCTCAAATCGATTACGGCGACCGGAACATCTTTTGACTGGTTTCGTGCGCTGGCTGAAGCGGGCGATCCTGCATATGCAAAGTATGGGCCGGAAGAGCTTTTTACCAAGGGCTTTCCCGACAAGCTGACCGATGCCGAGGTGGAGCGCTTCCATTTTGAAGGCAAGCATCCTTACGGGCTTTCCAGCGCGCGCGATATGGGCAAGCTGCTGGAGATGATCGCCACAAACAAGGCCGCGAGCGAGAAATCCTGTAAAGAGATGCTGCATATGATGGGCCAGCAGCAGATGCGCACGCGCATTCCGCGCTTTTTGTCCGACGATGTGGATACGCCGCACAAGACCGGCGACTTTCCACCGTACATCGCTAACGATATTGGTTTGATCGAGACGCCAAATGCGCGCGTG
>DASXLK010000160.1:0-72664 GCA_036496365.1 Candidatus Angelobacter sp.
AGCATTGGCCGCGATTTTGGCACCAAGGTGGAAATCCTTGGTGGACTCAATGCCAATGATCAAGTCGTGGTAAATCCGGCAGATTCTTTGGAAGACGGGCAGGAAGTAAACATTAAGTCCGGCGGCGAAGCAAAGGGCGGAGGCGGAGCACAATCGTGAAGCAAAGCTTCTTGCGTGTGGGTTCTGCAGCAGTTCTTCTTTTTCTCCTGGCTGGATGCAAAGTAGGGCCGAATTATCACCGGCCAGACGTGGCCACGGCTCCTGCATGGAAAGAGCAGCCGCCTTGGCGCGTGGCTGATCCAAAAGACTCCATTACAAAAGGCGATTGGTGGGGCACCTTCGGCGACAGTGAACTCAGCCAGTATGAAGCTCAGGCCCTCAAAGCCAACCAGACAATTGAAGCCGCCCGCTTTCAGCTTGAGCAAGCTCGCGCTTCCGCACGCATCAGCGTCTCCGGGCTGTTTCCGCAAGCAAGCACAGGAGCTTCCGCTCAGCGCACACGGACTTCTGCCGGCGTGCCTACAGTAAGCGGCATACCTCTTACTGCTCCTTCCACTTCCAGCGACTTCCGTATCCCTTTCAACATTACCTGGGAACCTGATGTTTTTGGCGGCACGCGCCGCAGCGTGGAATCCTCCAACGCTTCTTATCAGGCAACTGCTGCTGCCCTGGAAAATGTCCGGCTGGTCGTTACCTCTGAGTTGGCGGTCGATTACTTTACCCTGCGCGAGTTGGACGCTGAGATTGCCGTCGTCGATTCATCTGTCGACTACCAGGGAAAATCGCTGACACTGGTACAGAATCGCCATACTGGAGGTATTGCCTCCGGGCTGGACGTTGCGCAGCAAGAAACCTTGCTGAATTCCACGCGCACGCAAGCCACGCTGTTGCGTCAGCAGCGCGCCCAATTTGAGCATGCAATCGCCGCTTTGGTCGGCGTACCAGCGGCCGCATTTAGCGTGCCGGTGAAACCACTCGCGCTTCCTCCGCCTGTTATTCCAATTGGCGTCCCCACCGATGTTCTGGAACGTCGCCCTGACGTAGCCCAGGCAGAACGGCAGATGGCTGCCCAGAATGCCCAGATTGGCGTCGCAAAAAGCGCTTTTTTTCCAGGTATCAACCTTTCCGGCGCGGGCGGCTTTGAAAGCAGCGATATCTCCAAGCTGATCACTGCATCCACCGGCTTCTGGGCTCTCGGAGCCAATGTAGCAGAGACTGTCCTTAGCGCTGGAAAGCGGCGCGCGCAGGTGGATTTTGCTCAGTCTGCCTATGGGGCTTCCGTGGCCAATTACCGCCAGACAGTTCTCACGGCCTTCCAGGAGGTTGAAGACTCGCTCTCCGGGCTGAGTGTACTGGCGCAGGCAGCGCAAAGCCAGCAACAAGCCGTGGATGCTTCACAGCGCGCGTTGCAGATCGCCAACGACAGATATACCGGCGGACTCGTAACCTACCTTGACGTAATCACCGCGGAGCAAACGTTCCTGGATAGCCAGCGCCTGGCGACTCAAATTCTCGGCCAGCGCTTGGTCACATCCGTTGGACTGGTCAAGGCCCTTGGTGGCGGATTCGATGCCACAAGCTTACAAGCCGTCGGCGTAAAGGCGACCCTGAAGCAAGCTGTGGAGCCATAGGCTGAGAACATAAGTCATGGAGCCATAATTGGTTTCTTCCAATATTCCAGCCTCCAAGCCAATCCAGATTACCAACGTCATAATTCCTTCCGTAAGAAATAATCATACAAATGCCTGCAGCCGTTAAGTAGTCCAGCACGACAACGGGACGGGACAGAGGTTTGCATTGCCCTCGTCGTCATTCTGACAACCGCAAGGTTGGGACCGTGAGGCTGGGCGAGTGATGCTGCGAACACAATGCTGGAAAATTGTTGTCATACTTTTATTGCTGGCGGGAACAAGGGCAATAGGCCAGAGCAATGATCAAATCAAGTCTGAATCGGCGTTGGCTGTGACCACCGCAGACGATGGCAAAGGATCCGCGGCAGAACTTGTCGCGCTTCTCGATACATCCGCTCCTGCTCATGTCGATTTTTTACCGCTGCTCTCCTCGCCTACAACCGTATTTATAACGCCCGCTAAACCAGCTGCATGCAAGCCGCATGCGACATTCTTTGATAAAAAAAATAATTTCCTGATCGGCGCCAGCGCCGTAACCATTGCCCTGGACGGCCTATCGACCCAGCGTTTTCTTGCCAATCCAAGCTACCGTGAAATGAACCCTATCGCCAGGCCGTTCGTCCACAGCCGTGCTGGATCGGCCGCTTACTTCGGTATGTCTTTTGCTGGGGAGCTGGCGCTTATGCGCCTCGCCCATAAGCGCAACCACCATTTGCTGGAGCGTATTATTCCCATGCTGGTGACCGGCTCAGAAAGCTATGTGCTTTATAACAATTACAGTTTGTTGCGAAGGTAAAAAGCCGCCTGACCAGCCGCTATAAGACGGGGCGACGTTTTACAATACTGGCAATGGCTTCCAGATATTGCGCTGGTGGTTTGTCGGGCATCTCTTCCTTGCCTCACCGGAAATTCATCCGGGCCGTATCCGGGTTGCTGCTGCTTGCCGCAGTCCTCGCCTGCGCTTCTTTTGCTTGCACCTCCATGGCGGAGACGGCAAAGGGCACCGCTTCTGCTGATCAGTTGGCGCTGATTACCCGTGCAACAGAACGTGAGCTGCGCGAACTGGAAAATCCGGCGTTGTACCAGTACCAGGAACGGCTGGAATGGAATTGGGGCACGGAGACACGCTCTGTCATTGAAACTCCAGAAGGCCGTGCGGACCGGATCGTGCTCTTCCGTGATGAGCCACTTACGCCTGAGCAGCAGGAAAAGCAGAAGCACAGGCTGGAGAAGCTCTTATCAGACCGCGACGCCAAAAAAAGCGAGTTACAAGATCAAAAGGCGGAAACGCAACGGCGCATCAGGATGGTCCAGGCTTTTCCCAGAGCATTTTTCTTTGACTTCATTGGACGGGAGAAAGGTCTACTGCATTTCGACTTTTATCCCAATCCGGAATTCTCTCCTAAAGACCGGGAAACACAGATGTACCGCGGCATGGAGGGCACGCTCTGGATTGAGCCGCGGCAGGAACGCCTTGTTCAGATTCAAGGCAAGCTCGTAAAAGATGTTTCCTTCGGTTGGGGGATACTCGGGCGCTTATCCAAAGGCGGAATTTACGAAATTACCCAAACCCAGCTTTCTCCAGGCGTATGGCGGATTACCAGCCTTAATGTTGACGTGAAAGGCAGAATACTTTTGCTTAGCTCGTTCAGGTTCCTGCGCCGCGAAACCGAGACCCGTATCCGGCCCACGCCATCTTCAATGACCTATCAGGCCGCCGTAACATCCTTGCTGGATGCCCCTGCTGCACTGGATACCGCCGTATCAAATCCCGCCGCATCAAATCCAGCCGTATCAAGTAAAGATAAGCCCGCTGGACCGCCCGGTTCCCCTCGCACACATTCGCACCAGAGCTCCGGGCACTAACGCCATTCCTCGCCACCTTGCCGATATATCTTTTTCTGAAAACGACTGGATCAAACAGCCGTCTCTTTGCATCAAACCTGCCGATGGTAAAGCGCATGGCTCTTATCGCTGCGGGTTGGTCCCTGCTCTTGCTGGGCGCGATAGGGTTATTTTTGCCGGTTCTTCCCGGCGTGCTTTTCTTGTTTGTTGGATTGTCCGTTCTTTCCGTGGAATATGCCTGGGCCAAGCGCTGGATCACCGCACTGCGCCATCGCTTTCCCGCAGCCGACCGCAAGCTCCAGGCAATCATGGCTCGCCGCTAAACTCTTTCTCCCTCAATTGGGTTCAATCTTAGCCCGCTCAGGGCGTTCACCCGTGTTCTGCCGGCTACGCAATTGACAGCGCCTGTCTTCCCGCTTACGCTTTTCATTTATCAGCCATGACAATCCTGCTTCTCCGCTCTCACGCCACTTCTTATAACAAGTTTGTAAAGGCACACTCAATCATCGCGATAGCGCTTCTGCTTTGCACAGCCGGAATCGCCTGTGCGCAAGAGGCGAGCCAGCGTTGTCTCGCTGACTGGACTGAGTGATGCCGGCGCGAACAATACCGCAGACCATCACTCGCCTTGCGCAGCAAGTCACAGAAGCGGCTGAACGAATTAAATCTGTTGTCACCGAAACTCCTGTTGAGCCAGTTTCAGACTTGGCGTCCGAGGCGGGAGTCGAGCTCTTTTTTAAGCTGGAAAACCTGCAGCAAACCGGCTCGTTCAAGCTTCGTGGGGCCAGCAATAAGATTCTTTCGCTTACACCGGCCGAGGCAGCGCAGGGTGTGATTGCCGCCTCTAATGGCAACCATGGGCTGGGCGTTGCCGCAGCAGCCAGGCGCGCCGGCATAGCGGCTGAAGTCTATGTCTCATCGCATGTATCGCCTTCCAAGGCTAGACGCATTGAGGAATATGGCACACGTCTACAGCGTGCAGGAGATGATCCATTGGAAGCCGAGTTGGCCGCACGGGTGGCAGCCACCCAGCAAGGCAAGGTTTTTATCTCTCCATATAACGACATGCAGGTAATGGCCGGACAAGGTACCATTGCGGTTGAGTTGTTGCGGCAGTTGCCAGCGATTGACGCGCTGTTTGTCGCCGTGGGCGGAGGCGGGTTGATCGGCGGCATTGGCGCTTACATGAAACAGGCTTCGCCACAAACAGAAATTGTCGGATGCTGGCCAGAGAATTCACCCGTTCTTTATGAGTCAATCAAAGCCGGACGCATTGTGGACTTTCCGGAGCAGCCAACACTCTCTGAAAGCACGGCAGGCGGCCTTGAGCCTGGATCTGTAACGCTGGAGGTTTGTACCAGCGTAATTGACCGCTCAGTACTGGTTGCAGAGCAGGAAATTCTTGAAGCCATGCAGAAGGTGCGGGCCCTTCACGGATGGGTGATAGAAGGCGCAGCTGCGGTTGCCGTTGCAGCTTTCCTGAAAGAAGCGCAAAACTATCGCGGTAAAAAAGTTGCGGTGGTGATCTGCGGCGCAAACCTGTCACCGGAGGTTTTGTCCCGGCTTGGATAAATAGTCTTCTGGCTGCTTAACAAAAATGATTCATCAGATAGGTTGTCGCAGGACAGTGCCGCATGGCTCCCCGGTCTTCTTTCCTCCTCCATTCGATGTTAGACTACTGCTCTTGAGGCACTCACACTTACCGGGGCATTGGTTCGGAGGAGTGGCCCTCAAATTGAACCACACCATCATGACCTCAATTGGGCGGCCTGCCTTGCCAGAAGATTCAACCAGCACACATACCGGCAAGACGGCGTCCCAGCCCAAAGTCAGCATTATTATGCTGGTATGGAATAGTTACGAGGTCACACGCGACTGCTTGCTTTCCCTGCGGAAGCTTGACTATGCGGCTTATGAAGTAATTCTGGTAGACAACGGATCAATCGATTCTTCCGGTGAAAAACTGGCGCGGGAATTTCCCGAAGTAAAGTACATCCGGAATGAACAGAATCTTGGTTTCACCGGCGGGAACAATGTTGGCATGAGGGACGCTCTGGGCAGAGGCGCCGACTATCTGCTGCTGCTCAACAATGACACGATTGTGTCGCCAAATTTTTTGACCGAAATGGTGCGGGTGGCGCAGAGTGACAGTGGGATTGGCATGCTCAATCCAAAGATCTACTATTACGAACCGGCCGATACAATCTGGTACGCAGGTGGTAAATATATTCCCTGGAAGACTTTTCCTGTCCATTTTGGATTACGACAGCACGACGACGGACGCTATGACCAGACGCAGGAAGTTTCCTTTGTTTCAGGATGCGCGCTACTGGTCAAAGCCGAAGTGGCGCGTAAGATCGGCTTGCTGGACGAAACTTTTTTTCTCAGCTATGAAGACGTGGATTGGTCAGCGCGTGCGATCAAAGCGGGATACAAAGCGGTCTATGCTCCTGCTTCCGTAATCTGGCACCGGGATTCCTACGATACAAAAAGGAATGCCGGCCTGGCCAAGCGAGACTTTTACAACATGCGAAACGCGGTGTTGTGCGCGCGGAAGCACCTGCCTTTTTATCAGATACCTCTGTTTGCCTTTTCCATGACCACATACATCGGCTACATTACTCTCAAGGCCCTGAAGCAGGCCGACTTCAAGCATGCAGTGGCTATTTATCGCGGCATATGGAGTGGTTGCTGGACAACAATTCCAGAAAGCATTCCGTCATAATGAAGGGCTTCACCCTGAAACGAACTCTGCTTCTGAATTCATGTGGTAATTGTCCCCAATGAGCGATTTTCTTTATAGAACGGTGGAAGCTGCTGCAAGCAAAATCAAAGGACGCCCTTTCCAGCTAGACCGCAATATTCCGCTCATGCTTTTGCTGGGATTGATATTGCGGCGCGCTACCTGGCTCGTTCGCGGAACGCTGAAAGCGCTGCTTCTCCAGCGTCGTATTGCGTTCGTATTTATGGCAAAGGGCGTCAACTTAAGAGGCGCATCGCGGATTCAGTTTGGAAAAAGCGTAACGCTGGAGCGCGGCGTGATCATGGACGGACTGATGCGCAAGGGCATCACGCTGGGCGACAACGTAAAAATCGGAGCGTACTCGGTCTTTTCTGGAGCGCCGGTATCGAATCTGGGCGAAGGCATCAGCATGGGCGCAAATTCAGCTGTAGACGCTTACTCGTTTATCGGCAGCTCCGGGTTTGTCTCCATTGGAGAAAATGTCATCATGGGCCAGCACGTGGGCTTCCATCCGGAAAACCACGATTTTGACCGCACGGACATACCCATTAGACTGCAAGGCACCACGCGCCAGGGCATCACGATTGAAGATGACGTTTGGGTGGGATCGAATGCTATTTTTCTTGATGGAGCGCGGGTAGGTAGAGGATCCGTCATAGGGGCTGGCAGTGTTGTGCGAGGCACCATACCGCCTTATTCCATCGCTGTGGGCGTCCCGGCAAAAGTAATTCGCTCCAGAGAGTCTCAAGAAGCGGCGCCACTGGCTGATCTAAAACACACAGATTAAATTTTTACCGTCCCGTTATATCTGGGCTTCACACTGCTTTGTTTTAGACACAATGTGTTGTGCTAAGACCTCCACTGGCTTTAGGATGAAGCTTCGGAATTTGCATTCCACCTGATGAAGATTGCCATTGACGTCCACAGTTTAGGTACCCAATCCGGCGGGAATGAGACGTATTGCCGCCAACTTTTAAGCGGACTGGCCCAAGACAAGAGCGACAACCAATATGATCTCCTCTATACGCACCCTGTCGCGCTGAGTCAGGGCAATGGTGACCCCAGGCTCCGTTTCACGCCCATCCCTAAAAATCCGATTGTGCGAATTTGCGGTGTACTGCCTCGCCTGCTGAAGAAGATCAAACCGGATGTTTTTCACTGCCAATATGTCTTACCGCCGATGACGAAAGCCAGATCGGTTTTGGCGATTCACGACCTCGCGCATGAGCACCTGCCTGACGCATTCCATCCTATAGAAGCCTTGCGCATGAAAGCCCTGGTGCGCTGGTCTGCCCGGAGAGCCACGCATATCCTCACGATTTCAGAGTTTTCCGCCGCGGATATTGCCAAACGTTTCGATATCCCGCGAGAAAAGATTACGGTAGCTTATCTGGCCGCTTCGCCAGACTTCCAGTTGAGAGATAAAGGCCGCTGCCAAGAGCACATCGCCAGAACTTTCGGCATAGAGTCTCCTTTCATTCTTTATGTGGGCAGAATTCAGGCACGGAAAAACCTGCCTCGTCTGGTTGAGGCATACAATCGAGTACGCCAGCAAGGTGTTACCGCTAAACTGGTAATCGTCGGCAAAAAAGATTGGCAATACGAACTGCTGCTGGAAAAAATCAAAGAGCTTGGGCTGGAAAGTTCGATCATCTTTCCAGGGTATGTGCCCTTTGAAGACCTGCCGCTCTTCTATAACGCATCAGAATTATTTGTGTTCCCCTCAATCTTCGAAGGCTTTGGTCTGCCCGTTGTTGAGAGCATGGCCAGCGGAGTGCCAACGATTACGTCGTTCGGATCGTCGCTTGAAGAAGTAGCCGGCAACGGCGCTCTCCTGGTGGACCCCTTCGATACTGGGTCCCTTGCGGATGCCATGGGCAAGGTCCTGACGGACCCTCAATTACAACAGCAACTCAGCATCCGAGGTCTGAAACGCAGCACGCAGTTTGAGCCCGGAATGCTGGCAAAAACAGCGCTTGAGGTTTATCGCTCCCTTGCATGAAAACGCATGGAGCCGCTATTGACAATCCAAACTGAGCAGGTGAGCATCTTTTTATGGCATCAACACTAAGCGCGGCGCGCTATGAAAACTCGGCGATTGCCGAGGGGCGAAACCGCGTGTTTCTGGACCTGGCTGCGCAGGGCCAGAATATCCTGGAGTTCGGTTGTTCCACAGGCTTTCTCAGCCGCCATTTGGTGGAGCGTGGCTGCAAAGTAACCGGCGTTGAGATTGATGCGGAAGCCGCAGAGAAAGCGCGGCAATGGTGTGAGCAGGTATTTGTTGCCGATTTGAACAAGCCGGATTGGACGGACAGCTTTTCCCGGAATTATGACACCATTTTGTTTGGGGATGTTCTGGAGCATCTGGTAGACCCGGCGCGCGTCCTGCGCCAGGCTGCTGAACTTCTTCTACCCAATGGCCGGGTCGTTATCAGCCTGCCCAATATTGCTTATTGGAAAATCCGCGCCAGCCTGTTGATGGGAAAATTTGAATACACATCCGTGGGAATCCTGGATGTAACGCATCTACGCTTCTTTACTCCATCAACCGCCCGAAAGCTCATTGAGGAATCAGGCTATCGGGTGATGTCAACCCATCCGATCTTAAGCAAAGGCAAGCTTGGCCCGGTTCGACGTCTCTTTCCTGGGCTCTTCACCATGCAGACTATCTTTGTTGCGCAAATTCAGCAGTAATTTTCAGGCAGAAAGAGTTGCGGTCTGTGCTCTGTGAGCCAGATAGTTTTCCAGCCCTTGCTTCCAATGGGTGAAAACATTTAGTGACTTGTTCTTGAGCGCACGGTTCTCCAGCACGGAATATTTAGGCCGAGCGACTTTTGCGGGGAACTCTCCGGGCCGGGCCGGCTCCAACCCGACTTTGGTTTTTGTGAGATCAAAGATAGCAGCGGCAAATTCATACCAGGAACAACTGCCTTCTGCAGTGGCATGGTAGAGCCCGTAAGCGGATGAACGGCTCAAGGCAACCAACTGCCGGGCGATCTGCGCCGTTGGCGTGGGAGTTACAAATTCGTCGTCCACCACTCTGAGTTCTTTGCGCTCTCTGGAAAGCTTCAACATCAGTTCTACAAAGTTCAATCCGCCTTTGGCCCGGCACGGATTTTCACCATAGATAGCAGAAGCCCGGACGACAAAATGGCGCGGATTTGTGCTGCGAACAAAGAATTCGCCGGAAAGTTTGGTATTGCCGTAAACATTCAGCGGCGCAGGCATGTCATCCTCGATATACGGTGCGTTCTTTTTGCCGTCGAAAACGTAATCCGTGCTGATGTGAAGAAGCGTAGCGCCCGTCTCTGCCGTGACCTGGGCCAGGTTGCGTGCGCCGATTCCGTTAATGGCGAAAGCCAAACCAGGTTCAGCCTCGCATTTATCCACATTGTGATAGGCGGCTGTGTTCACCACCATTTCAGGATGCAGAGCAGCGAGCGATGTGCGTACAGATTCCAACGAAGAGATTTCCAGGTCCTCGTGTGTGAGGCTGGCAACCTGATAACCTTCGGCAGAAAATGCAGCGGAAACATCACGACCAAGTTGGCCGTTGCCTCCGATTACAGCCACCTTCATTGCCGGGCTCCGATGGAACTGGTCATTTGTTGTTTCGTACGTTTTGTTTCGTCCAGTCCTTTAAACACCTGAATGTTGTAGTAATTCGGATTGTCCCAATCCTGGCATTTGGACATGTTTTCAATCAGATTGCGGACGATCGTCTTGACGCTGTGATGCGGATGAAAGCTCAGAATATTTTTTGCCCGCTCAATGGCAACCTTGTAATTGCGAATGTCCTGAATGTGCTTGATGTCCAGCGCCGGACTGCTTCCAGTTTCTTCATGGATTGTAGTCTTGACCAGGTCGGCCACTTCACCTACAGTGTGATTTCCTGAAGCTACATTGAAAATCCCGGAGAGCGACTGGTTGGCCTCCACCGCGCGAATATAGGCCATGGACGCATCCTCAATACTCAAAATAGGACGCCACGTTGCAGGGTTGTTGACACGAATGACTCCATCCTTCATCGCGCATTTAAACATTGTGTTAATGATTAGATCAAACCTCATGCGCGGGCTGTAGCCGGAGACGGTGCCCTTGCGCAGCGCGATCACCGAAAAATCGGTGTCGACAAGCTGCATGACCGCCTGCTCACCCTGGAGCTTGGAAATTCCATAAGGATAGGAAGATGACACTGGACGATCTTCGTCGAACAATTCGTTTTCCGTATAGCCATAAACCGAACAGGAGCTGGCATAAATATAGCGCCGCACCTTGGCCTGCTTGGCTATGTAACAAAGATAAGCGGGGGCTGCTGCGTTAAAAACAAAATTCTTGCTGGGAGAGAACTCAGCCATAGGATCGTTGGACAGACCGGCCAGAAAAATCACCTGGTCATATTCCTTCAAATCGCTGGTCTGGAGATCGAACAAATCCCGGTTAATAATGCGGACTTCGGGCGGAAGAGCGTTCCCAAACCAGAACAGGTCAACCACATCCACGTCATAACCCCGCTCCAGTAACTTGGGTATTAAGGTAGAGCCAACATAACCGGCGCCTCCCGCAACTAGAATGCGCATGTAAAAAGCCTCCATTGAAATACTTTAGGTAGGGTATTGCATCCAGTGATGCCAAATCAAGTCACGGTGCCCGCATGAACCTCAAAGGAAAAACACCTCAGAAGAAAGCTGGTTTGCCCTTAAGTAACAAGCATTTCAACCTTTTCATCGACTCCAACGATACTGGAATGGACCCTGGTAGGATCGGCGCCATCCGCCAGTTGGTAAAAGAGCTCTTCATATTGGTCAACGATTCGGTCCCAGTTGTAAACAGTGCGAATCCGCTCAGGTGCACGCTGCCGGTATGCTTCGGCCGTCTCAGGATGGGCCTCAAGCTCGGTAATTTTTGCTGCAAGCTCAGCTGCATCTTTGAATAGAACTCCGTAACCGCCAAGGACCTCTGCGTTAAACGGATTGTCGTGTGCCAGGATGCAATTGCCAAATCCCAGCGCCTTCAACAAAGCAGGATTGGTGCCACCCATCATGTGCCCATGGATATAGGCAAAGCTGTTACAGTGGAGCTCCTTTACGTGATCAATATTGTCGACGTGGCCAAGAAAACGAACGCGCTCTCCGGCATTCATCTTGAGATCATCGATAAACTGGCTACGATAATTTGCATCGCCGGCAATGGCCAGCAGTCTTTTGGTTGGTGACTTCTTGAATCCGTCAACGATCAAGGCCGCGTTATTTTCCGGAACCAGGCGGCTGGCAATCAGATAATAGTTGCCGGGCTCCAATCCATACTGGCGAACGACTTCAGGATGCGCTGATCCCTCAATATTGCCGCCATAAGCAATGCATGCGGACGGCGTATTGAATTCATCCAGATACAACCGCCGCATCGCGTAAGCATCAGTGATAATTCCTTTGGGGAGTATCTTGCCGGCAAGGCGCGCATTCCAATGGAAATAGGCTTTACCAACCTTCCCCCATTTGCCTCTCATCCATTCAATGCCGTCCACGTTGATGGCGCAATTCTGGCCGAAGACCCGGGGAATCACACAATGAAAAGCATTGGCAACGTTGGTCACCAGCATGGCGTCCACGTTGCGGCGCAGCACGTCAATCATGCATGCCAGTGTGTGTGTGAAGGTGCCAAGATTTTTGGTTTCAATGCTGGACAGATAAATGAGCCGTACGCCCTTGTATTCCGGTGGCCGCTCTTTAAAAAGCGCTTTGCGACAATAAACAATCACATCATGGCCGCGTTCAACCAGCCGTGGCGCCAGTTCAATGAAGAAAGTCTCTGTGCCGCTATAAGTGGATGGAATACCGCGTCCGCCGAAAATCGCAAGCCGCAGCTTGCGCCGGGACGCCGGTGCTTTTGTTGCCAACTCTTTGGTCAAGTCTGTATGCTCTTTCCGATTTTACGATTGCCGGCGGCTATCCCGCCGCCTTCATGCAATTCAGAATTAAAGTTGTTATGAAAGATCCGCGATTGTTCCGCGGATCGGCACAATTTCTGCTCTTCGCACACTCTGAAATATGGCAAGCCCCGCCGCCAGAAGCCCCAAATGCACCCAGCAAAACGCCAGCAGCGTACCCTCAGTAAATTGGAATGAAACGCAATAGAGTAACCCCGCAACCGTAAGCGCTTCCAACTCCGGGACGGCTTCCCGTTTCAGCAATCTTTTTACCCCAATGACCAAGTACACCAGAAACCCCGTAAAAAAAAACAATCCTAAAACTCCTGTGTCGTACAGAACACGCAATTCCGTGTTGCCAATCCAGCCTGCTTCATCGCCTGCGCCAATGTCCGCTGCGCTGAACTGCAACTGATAACTTGATGTGCCATTTCCCACAATCGGGTGGTCCAGTATTCCATCCAAAGCAAGCCCAGCAGTTAGAACGCGCACGCGCGTATCGTCATCGGCGGAGATATCAGTAACGTCCACGGAACTCAACCGCTCACTCCAAAGCCCATAGAGCGCTGGAGCAACAGTCATACCAACAAGGAGCATTACAAATGCGATCCTGGCCAGTACTTGCCGATTGAACAGCCGTAATTGTATGCCACGAAGGCAAATTACCCCCAGCGCGACAATGGTTGCCAACAAAGCTCCGCGTGACAAGCTGATGGCCATCCCGGCAAAAGTTAAGGCAAATCCAAAGAGGAATACACGCCGGCGCTGTTGCAAGTACACGGTAAGGAACATCACGGACGCAGCACCACAGAATGAGCCGAGCAGATTGGCTTCATATTGCGTTCCATACGTGCCTGGGATCGATCCGTATTGGCCAATTTCCATGCCAACTTCGGTGTCAAATAGAAGATTCGAGTAAAAACAAATAATAGCGAAAGCCGCCTCTGCTGCTCCAACCATGAGCGCAATGCGGAACACGCGTTGAAAAGAGGCGCGGTCAGTCACCAGCAGACGGAGAAAGAGATAAGGCAGCACGACGATTGCCTGCTGCACGCACCATTTAATGGTCTGCCCAGGCTGAATCGACGTGAATGTTGAGCTGAAAAAGTGCATGGCCAGATACGCCAGCAGCAGATAATCAGCGGTCATCCAGACATATTGATTCTTTTTCTTCTTGAACCAATACGGCAGAGCAAAAAGCAACATACCGCAAATGATGTGTTCAGGCCTTGCCTTCATGCCGGAAAGCTCTACATACATACGGGGCATGGCCACGGCCACTAATAGAACAGTGATAGCCAGGATAGGACGCACTGCCAATGCATAAACACTGACTGGCACCACGATGGCACATACCAGGAAAAGCACGACCCACAGCCCCGTAGCGCTTGGATCTTCTTTCCACAAGACAAACCAGGCCACGGTGCCGGCCAGTAGAAAAAGAAGCGGCGTGGGGTTCGGAATGGTAGCGCTGCGGACAGGGCTTTTCATGAGAAGCTGGAAATCCGGATCATAACCTAAGCGCAAAGCGTACGCGCACTCATCTACTATTTTCCCACATGGCCGGAACTGCCGCTATTCATGGATATGGCCGGTCTGCGGGTTTATGACAAATTGACCGATCTTTGGGTTTTTGACGGCATAACCCAACGCACTGCGAAACCCTCCTGAGTCTGGTACCAGCCCAATGCCTATTCCCGCGCCAACCAAGCCGGGCGCAGCGCTGTTTAAATTCGCGTGCCACCAGCTCTCGCTAAAGAAAAATGCCGCGATTTCAAGATGGGGCGCTTCATGCGTGAACACGTAACATCCGTCCTGCAGCAGAGGCCAAAGATTTTTAAGGCAGTCTTCCAGAGAGCCAACCAGATCCACGTCAAGAAAAGCCATGATGCATTTCTTTTGGAACCCGGGCAGCGTCTGGTCAAAATAACCGGCGTTGAAATTGCAAACTCCGATATTGCCGAACTGAGAAATATTATTTTTCACTTCAGGAAGAGTCCCGCACCATGCGCCTTTTTCGTAGGTGTGAACTTCATGCGACCCGACCAGCACGTGCTCCTGATCAAGACCAGAGGGTTCTGGCAGGCCGGCAAAAGAGTCAAAGATTTCCAGCCGCCGATTGCAGAGGGCGCAAACCAGCGAAAGATTTGCGGCGCTGCCGCCTTTAAATGATCCGCACTCCACAACACAACCTTCAACCTGAGGCGGGACCTTCAGAATTTCCGTGGCCATTAGCAGATGCTCAAGGAAATGAGAGGCCGTGGTAATTTTCTTGCGGTTGCTGCGCATCCGATGGGCGAGCCTGAACTTGGTCCAAAAGCCGATGCCATGGTCCTTGCCCGTCTCAGGCCGAAAATATTCAGCCAGAATGATAGGAGTGCTCAACCCGGTCACAATTTTCTTCAACACCTTCCAAAGGATACCCGACATTTTTTTGCGCTTGCCTGCCCTTCACACTTGAGAATCTGACTTGTATCCACAGCAATCAGGTCTTGCACTGGCCATTTCATGGGTTCCCTATGAGCTTAAGGCTACGATTTTGAGAACAAGATCCGATCACATCCCGGGCGCATGCTAAGAGTTGTGAACATGACCACCTCGCAAGCCACTGAGCAATGCCGTCTTCTCCCGAGCCGATAACATCCATTGCCAGAGTGCCGCCGTCACCAGCAGACAAGCTGCAACGACAAAGATTATTTTTGTTGCCGCACCGTTGAGAAAAATCGCGGTGCTAAAAATAGCCAGCGCTCCTGTTACCAGCAGGGGCAACTTTTTGACCATGAAATTATTCTCTGGCAATAGTTTCCAGGAAAACAAAAACAAGAGAACAGCATCAATCACAACGCGCAGGAGCCAGGCAAGGGCCACACCACGGATCCCCATACTCTTCGCCAACACGAAAAGCGCAACAACATAGATGGGAAGCTCCACGAGGTGAAGCTTGGCCGTAATATCAGGGCGGCCAGCGCCCTGAACGTGCGTAAAAGGAATTTGCCCCAGACTATTCACAAAAACGGCGATCGCCAATGCTTGTGCCACGGGCGCGCTCTGCCGCGCGAACTCAGGACCCAACCAAAAGTGCAACGCTTCCGGCGCAAATGCGACCAGCACCAACACAACGGGAAAGAGCGCGATGAAAATGTACTTCACGCCACTCTCGAACAATAAGACAAGCCGCGTGCGGTCGGCTGCAACGGTCGTGGAAAACGCCGGAAAAAGGACACCTGCAATCGCTCCCGGTATGAGTGAAAGCCGGGTCACCACTTCATAAGGCACGGCATAAAAAGCCACTGCCGCAACCGAAATCATTGATCCAATCAGGAAGCGGTCAAAAGAAACCATTAAGGGGCCGACCAAATTGCTCACGGTCATCCACGTGCCAAAACGAAATAACGGCCCAACGGATGTTGCATGGAAGGAACAGCTGCCTTGCAAAGAAGGCAACGCCCGATAGCATGCCCACAGGTGCGCTCCTCCGGCAATTATGCGTCCCACAACTAAAACGGCCATCACTGGAGTCAGGCTGTGAGAAAACGGCAACACCAGAACAGGGCCGAGATAAGTGAATATCCCCATGGGGACACGAATCGCGGTTGCCAGGCGAAAGCGCTGAAGCGCCTCAAGCACTCCGCGCAGACCGGCGGTAACAACAACAATCGGAATGGAAAAACCGATCCAATAAAATGCCCGCATGGTCTCGGCACGAAGATCGGCGGGAATCTTTAAAGGGTGGAACACCAGCCACGGGACAATAAGAAAAATAACAATTGCGCCAACCACGCCGATACCCGCCATAAGAAAAAGCGATGTCCAGACCAATGCAGGTATCTCTTCTTCGCGCCGCTGGCCGAGCCTTTCCGCTACCAATTTGGTAAGCGCCCGCGAAAGCCCTAAATCGAACAAACCGAAGTATCCAATCACCGCCCAGGCGAGGCTGATGATACCCAGCCGGTCTGTTCCCAGCTTGGTCTTCAATATAGGCAGACAGACGATCGCAACCAGAATCGGCGACCCGGCACCCACAAGATTCCAGACGGCGTTTCTGGCCAGAAGACGTCCGCTGGTGAGCACGGCGGCAGACGAAATTGGACTGCCGGCAACCACTGGCTCATTTACCGCCAAAATTGAGTTAGAGTTTTTCATCCTCATTACTGCAAACGAACCATCTTTACGAAATCAGTTCGGCGACCCCGTTGCCGCCGATCCAACATGATAAATCGCTGTACCGCCTTTTATGGCGCACTTCTACGTAACCGGGTATTCTCCAAGGTTCTTCTTCCAAATCTTTATTACTTACGATCTAGCCATACAGTATCTCTTGCGCTGGAGCAGTCCCACTGGTTTGAAAAGTGAACCCCATCCACTGGCATGCGACCAGAAACAAATAGGCCGGACTAAGCACCAAATATCTGCGCCATAGCCGGCGAGGTTCCATACACAACCGGAATAGCCACTCCAGCCCACGGTCTTGCATCCATTGGGGAGCTTGCCGTAAGGTTCCGGCCAGGAACGGAAATGCCGCACCAACAGCAAGAATCGGTATCTTAAGGCGATCGCGAAACTCATACGCCCACACCTCCTGCCTGGGGCAGCCCAAACCAACAAAAACAATTTGAGCACCGGACTGCGTGATCTGATCGCGGATACAGTCCGCAGCCTCTGAAGTGATTCGCCCAAAAGTAGAAGACGTGACACCTGCGATTTGCAGCTTAGGAAATTTTTGCCGGATATTGACACAAAGAAGCGCGAGCACGTCTTTAGTGCTTCCGTAGAAGTAAACGGGCAATTCTTCCTGCTCAGCGCGGGCCAGCACGGAGAGCGTTAAATTTGGTCCATAGACCCGCTGGCGCAGGCCAACGGAGTGAAGATGGTTGAGTGCCCATCGCACCGGCTGACCGTCTGCCACGGCAAGTTCCAAGTGATTCAACCGATAGCGATGTGCAGGGTCAAGCACGCCTTCCATGACACCGTGAACGGCCATGGCTGAAACAGCCAATGCACTGCGCCGATGCGCTGCGTCAATCACTATTTCAGTAGCGGTTTCAAGGCTTGCATCATTGATCAGGATTCCGAGAATATTTTTCTTTTCGGAAGCACTCATGCGAGGGCGGCGCGGGAGAAATCCCTCCAGCGCTCCTGGTTGCGATCATGGATCTCCTGCAGGATTGCGCGACAATCAAACTGCAGCTCGTATCCAGGATAGTGCGACTGGAACTTGCTGATGTCACTGATCCACCAGATGTGGTCGCCGGTCCGGTTTTCCGCGCCGTATTCCCAGTTCATTGCGCATCCAGAGATATCTTCACACATGGAAATGGCCTCGAGCATGGAACAGTTGGAAATCCGGCTGCCGCCAATGTTATAGACCATGCCAGAGCGAGGAGACTGGAAAAAACGGTCGAACGCCCTGATCAAGTCAGAGCTATGCATGTTGTCCCGGACCTGTTTGCCTTTGTAACCGAAAACCGTATAAGGAGTTCGCGTAACACTGCACCGCATCAGGTAAGCCAGAAAGCCGTGCATCTGAGCGCCGGAATGAGCCGGGCCGGTGAGACAGCCCGCCCTGAAACAAGCGGTCTTGAGACCAAAGTAGCGGCCATACTCCTGAACCATCACGTCAGCAGCGACTTTGGAAGCGCCAAACACGCTGTGCAGCGACTGGTCGATAGGCTGTTCCTCAGTGATTCCCTTCTCGGCAAACTTGTGGGACTTATCCAGTTCCCAGCGCGATTCCAGCTCAACCAGCGGAAGCGCATTGGGTGAATCGCCATAGACCTTGTTGGTTGAGGTAAAGATGAAAGGAGCGTCCGGAGAGAATTGCCTGGTAGCTTCCAGCAAGTTCAAAGTGCCGTTGGCATTCACGGAAAAGTCCGTAAGAGGCTCACGCGCCGCCCAGTCATGGGAAGGTTGGGCTGCCGTATGAATCACCAGCGATATGTCACGGCCACCGCGCCGGAACACATCAAAAATGGCGGCCTGATCGCGGACATCAATGCTGTAGTGCTGGTAGTTGGGTATGGTCGCTTCGAGCTGCTTGCGCATCCATTCGGTAGACGCTTCAGGACCAAAAAAATATTTCCGCATGTCATTGTCAATTCCAATAACATGCAGCCCTTTGGCGGAAAAATAACGAACAGCTTCTGATCCAATGAGTCCAGCGGACCCGGTGATCAGTGCAATACTCATGCTTGCCCTTTCAATGACGAGCCAGGAACGCATAGCGGCGAGCCAGAGCGTGCCTGCCTGACTTTAAAGTGGACCATATCCTTGTGCTGGAAACGCCTTTTGAATATGACTCTTAGGTCGAGAATACCATGGACATGTGGGGGGTCGGCAACTTCGATTTTCGCTTGCATGGGTGTTCTTGGTTACTAAGAATACAACAAGAAACAGAGAATCCTGCGCCGCTATCTTCGGGCAATCAGCTTAGATGAGCAACCGCGGCAAGCAGCCACATAGAAAGCGATCAGGCCTGTTTCGTCATGCGATAAATAGCAACCAGCATTTCCACGTTTGCCGCTCCAGTGTACCTGGCCTCAAAGGCTGCTCTGGCTTTCGTCCGCATTGCGCGAAGCTGCTCTAAATTGCGCGAACACCATTCCACTCGCGCGCGCAAGTCACTTACATTGCCGGGCTGGAAATGGAACCCCGTTTCACCGGCAACCACCATGGTTGCGGGCGGCCCTATTCTTGATGCGACTACAGGAGTACCCACGGCAAATGCTTCCATGATGGTGCGGCCCATGGTTTCATACCATTCAGATGGAAACACCAGGAATTCAGCTCTCCGCATCAGGTCCAGGACTTCAGACAGGGATTTGCTACCCATATATTCAATTTTCGGACACGCGCTGCCAGCCGTACTCACCAGTTCGGCAAGCGGGCCTTCGCCCACAACTTTTAACGGGATTGGATTACTTGCGCTCTTCCACGCTTCCAGCATTGTGGCAATTCCCTTTTCCAGGCTGAGCCGTCCAACGTAAAGCGCATAGCCGCCACCGCCGTTTCCCGGCTCCGGAGATGGATGAAGGAAATTAGGCTTAACCACGATTTTTTCTTGCGGAAACCCGCCAGCAACGAACTTCTCCCGGGTGAATTCTGAAACAGCGATATACATCCTGACCCGATTGCGCCATGTCCCGGCCAGTTTGTGAGCACCTACCATGCCAGCAACCGCGGCGCTTGCAGCGTGGCTATCGCGATAGCAGGCATGCAAAACTCCATGCCAGGGCAGCAGCTGTCCCATACATTCTTCGCAGACATGTTGATCGCGAAAGAAGAGCGAGTTAACGCACATCAACCGGTAATTGTGAAGGGTCTGAACCACTGGGACAAGGTTGCGTGAAGCTGCGTAATAGACGGATGGAGACCAGAGAGGGAAAAAATTCTGTACATGCAGAACATCAAAGCTGCCGCTCCGCAATTTCTGATTGATCCGATGATAAGATTCACGCGACCACATCGCACGCAGAGCCATGCCAGCACTGCCAATTTGCTCTGCACGACGGTTATCTTCTTCGAGAAGTTCTACTTCATGGCCATAGTCGCGTAACAAGGCTGTCTCAGCTATCGTCACCTGATCTTCACCACCCGGAATGAGATACCGGTTATGGAGCATGAGTATTTTCATGGTTGTTAACGCGTCACGCGCTGAGAAAGCCGGCAGTCAAATTGCACGCATGTGGCGGATGCGTTCAGGGCAATCCAGGACTGGAACATCAGCACAGGCCACAAAAGATGTTGCCAGTTGCAGGCGCCAGAGGCGTGCTCTTCCCACTTTTCGCGTATATGTTTGACTGAGAACAAGTCGCCGCGGCCCAAACTTTGTGCCGAGAGCAAATCTTCAGCCCACTCACGCAAGGGGCCACGCAGCCATAAATCTATTGGCACCCCGAAGCCCATCTTCGGCCTTTCCACAAGTTCAGGCTTAACGTAACGATACAAGACCTGCCTGAGCGCCCATTTTGTCTGGCCTTTGCGAATTTTTAAATGCATAGGCAGACGCCAGGCGAATTCAACCACGCGGTGGTCAAGCAATGGCACGCGCGCCTCAAGCCCAACAGCCATGCTGGCGCGGTCAACTTTGGTAAGAATATCGTCAGGCAAATAATTGGTCAGGTCGGTGAGCATGGCCATTTCACGTATGTCAGGCATGGCTGCGAATTTTCGGATGGACTGCTCCAGGACCGGATATTCATGCGATCTCAGCACTATCGCCGCAGGATCTGTCCACATGGAAACGGCGCGAAGATAAATTTCCGCTGGATCATGGGCAATCATGTGGTCAGCGAGCCGGTGCAGCTTCTGCCCCGGAGAGTTCTTAAGCCTTGTCGGGACTGGAAGCCAGCGCAGCGTGCGGTCCATTGTGGATGCAGAAACGCCATGCATCAGCCGGGCCCCGGCGTTTGCAGCCGGCCGAGGAATTTTCTTCAACGCATTCCAAAGAGAGTTAACGAAGGCGTAGCGCGGATATCCGCAGAATAATTCATCGCCACCGTCGCCCGAGAGCGCGACCGTGACGTGGCCCCGCGCGAGCTTTGACACCAGATGGGTGGGGACCTGGGAGGGGTCGGCAAAGGGCTCGTCATACATGGAGGGCAGAAGAGGGACGATATTGAGCGCATCCTGCGGGGTAAGAATCAGTTCGGTGTGGTCGGTCCCCAGATGTTTGGCAATTCTGCGGGCGTGAACAGCTTCATTGTAAGCATCTTCATGGAAGCCGATGGTGAATGTTTTAACAGGACGGCTGCTCTGCGATTGCATGAGAGAGACTATCGCGGAAGAATCTATTCCGCCGGAAAGGAATGCCCCAAGCGGAACATCGGCGATCATGCGCAAGCGAACGGCCTCTGCCAGCTTCGTATGCAATTGCTCGACGATCGCTTCATCGCTGCCCTGTACGCGGTTTTTCATGCCATTATGCGCGGCGTCTGCGGCAGACCAGTACGTGGTAAGAATCGGTTCGGCTTCGACGGCATTCAGCGTGAGGATATGGCCAGCAGGAAGCTGATGAATTCCCTGATAAATCGAATAGGGCGAAGGAACGTAAGAGCAGCGCATATAGGCCGCCAGAGTGTCGCGGTCAATGGTGGCCTGGAATCCAGGAAAAATCTTGAGAGCTTTCAGCTCAGACGCAAAGACAAAGCTTCCATTGACATAGCCGTAATAAAGAGGCTTGATCCCGACGCGGTCGCGCACCAGATGGAGGCGTTGCTCAAAGCTGTCCCACAGGGCGAAGGCAAACATGCCCACAAAACGCCGTACGGATGCATCCAGCCCCCAGCGTTCAAAGGCAGCGAGCATGACCTCAGTATCAGAGTGGCCGCGCCAGAGATGATCGCCCAGTTCCGCGCGAATTTCTTCAAAGTTATAGATCTCTCCATTGAAGATGATTCTGTAACGACCTGAAGCGGAGGCCATGGGCTGATGCCCTTCCCGCGAGAGATCGATGATGGAAAGACGGCGAAAAGAAAATCCGAGGCCCGCGTTGCTATCGCAAAATATGCCAGAGTCATCTGGCCCGCGATGGGCCAGCGCGCTTCCCATACGGTTGAGGAGTTCAACCAGGGGCTCAGCAAGCGTTTTTCTGGACCAAAACCCTGCAATTCCGCACATGCGTGTTTGTCCCCGGGGATGCTTTAAGGATTATAGTATGCGGCTGCTCATCAAAAGAGCCGGCTGTATTGTTCCGCAACATGCTTTGGATCAAACTCTACGAACGACCGCGAAACCAGCTTAGGGTGGCTGCCATTTCTCTTCCACGTGCTCAGAGCAGAGACAATGGCATCGGACATGACTGCGGGGTCCTCCATGGGAAACAATACGATGCGAGGATCAATAGACTGCAGCTCACGCATTGTGTCCACACAATCACTGGCCACCACTGGCGTTCCCAGAGCAAGCGCTTCCAGCAGCGAGTTTGGCAATCCTTCCGCGCGCGAGGGCAAAATGAAAAGGTCTGCATTGGCGATGTACAGCCAGGGGTTTTGCACGAAGCCCAGGAAATCAACGTTGTGCCCCAAGCCGAGCCGATGCGCCTGTTCTTTTAATTGTGCTTCGTCCTGTCCCTCACCCAGAATGGTGAGATGTGCGCTGGGAATTTTCTGGATAACGGTATGCATCGCGTCGAGCAGCAGATCAACGCCTTTTTCTTTGCGCAAGCGTCCGGCAACGACCAGGTTGGGGCCTGGAGTGCTATAAGGACTGGCGCCCGAGCGTGCCAATCGCTCGACCATTTCAACATCGACAGGATTGTAGATGCGTATCAGTTTCTCTGGAGGCAGGAGGAAATTCTCAAGGAAATCCCGCTGCATTGAATCAGAGAGACAGATAACTTTGCCAGCGTAAGGGTACAGGTGGCGATAGAGAAAAGCCCACAGGCGTGGGTGTTTGGTATCTTTGGCTAGAAATGCGCTAGGGGTCGCGGCTTCCCGGACAAGCAGGCGAACATCGTCATGAAAAAAGGGCCGCGCCAGAATCGACATTGCGTTGAGGTAAGGCACGGTGGAGAGGATGGTTTGCGGCTTTATTTTCCGCGCGAGCCTGACAATGCCAGGCAAGCAATAGCGCATACGAGAGACGCGCAACCGGTGCACAGTGACTTCTTCGGGAATGTCATCCAGATAGGCGTTTCCGGCCTGTACCAGGGCCAGATGACACTCAAACCGCGCATGGTCCAGGTGGCGAAGTATGGTAGCAATCACGCGCTCTGAACCGCCTACGCCACCGACGAAGGCAGGAATGAGAAACAGAACTCTTTTACGGGCGGGTGGCATTCAGGCACTGATGTTATCAGCGGTCTTCACTCTTCCGATAGCACACGGGCATGGTGGCCGATAAATCCCTGCCGCCAACGGAGCTAGTTTAAAATCATCGCTATGTCCCCGGACACATCGCAATTTGAATTATGGTCGCATTTTCAAACTGAAAGGCCAGAGGTCTTTGCGGCCTCCAGGAGCCGGCTTGAATACCTTGTCAGGCTTGCGGGAAAAGTTTCCCAGGGACGCACCTTACTGAACATCGGTTGCGGCAGCGGCTATCTGGAGCAATTCGCAAAGCAAAAGAACTGGCAAGTGTTATCGGTTGATCCGGACGTGCAATCCGTGGAACGATTAAAACCAATGGGAGTTGATGCTCGATGCGGCATGATTGAGTCCCTGCCGGTCGCGCCAGAAAGCATTGACGTTGTGGTTTCTACAGAGGTTTTCGAACACCTTACGCCGGAGACCATGGACGCCGGCCTTAAAGAAATCCAGCGGGTGCTGGCACACGGAGGGGCCCTCATCGGCACAGTTCCGTATCGTGAGCGCCTGGCCGACAATGAAGCATACTGCCCACACTGCAAGATGGCCTTTCATCGCTGGGGGCATCATCAGACCTTTGATGAAGCAAGTATGCGCACGGCACTGGAAAAATACTTTGCTATCCGCAAAGTGGGCCCAATCTTTTTTGCACCCTGGAATGTACTGGACTGGAAGGGCAAGCTCAGCGTTTCAGCACGGCTGGCATTTTCATGGTTTGGAATTCACGGCTCCACTTCCAACCTTTTGTTCATTGCCGTTAAACCGTGACAGAAGCCACCAACTGCAAATTGCCACGAACAAGAATGACGCCGCATAAACCAGCGAGGTGGACAAGGCGATGCCGGCAATACCCCACCTGCGCATCAGTACAAGATTCAAGACGATATCCAGAACAAGGCTTACGACTGCGGCATACATCAGCAGATCATTGCGGCGCATGGCAGAGAGAAAACGGACCAGCAGCATACTGCAAACATAAAACGGAATCTGCAGGCTGTAACACATCAATACACGGCCAACCAGTTGGGTATCAACGGTGGTAAAAGCGCCGCGCTGGAAAAGAAGTTTGATCAGAGGTCCCGCAAAAGCGGCCAAGACCAGAGTGAAAGGTATAGTTATGGCCGCCAGCAGCAAGGTGTACCGCTTTAAAGTGTGCACACATCCTTGCCAATCATTTTCAGCGACCATTTTGGAAAAATAGGGCAGCGCAGCTGTCCCTAAAGCGGTGGCACTGATCGCCAGAAAAGCACCGGTGATTTTATTGGCATAACTCAAGGCAGAAACACTACCTGCCGAGAGCATGGCCGCCATTGACTGGTCCACCACGCCGGTGGCCCCCATCAAGAACGTTCCAGCCAACATCGGCGCATATTGTCCCAGCACCCGGCGCAATGGGGCATCCAAGCCACTCCACTTCAGGTTCAGCTTTATTCCATGCGCCTTGAGAATACGCAGGAGAATAACGCTCTCAAAGAAACTTCCCACGACGGTTCCGGCAGCAAGAGACCATGCGCCCCATGCCCTGCTTGCCAAAACAACAAAAGCAATGGTTATAAGCGGCGTAAACAAGGGAACAAGCGCAGGCAATGCGAATTTTTCACCGGCATTGAGCACGACCGATAAAAACACCGCAATCCCACCAAAAACAACAAAAGGAACCAGCGCGTAAAGAAGTTGCCGGGTAAGAAGCAGCTTTGCGGGAGAAAAATTAGATCCCAGCCAGGGGAGATAAAAAGGGGCCAATAAGCCTAAAAGTATGGCGGTGGCACCCAATGCACACACGCTGAGAAAAATCAGGCTGGATAAAAGCCGCACAGATTCATCCGGACTTTCTTTTCGGCGCTCCTCGATCAACACGGGGATGAGAGCCGAGCCCAATGCGCCCATAAGGAGGTTCATGACGAAGGAGGGCAGCAAAAAAGCGATGAGAAATGCATCCAGGGTATCACTGCGGCCGAACGCCTGGGCCACGATAAGCTCTTTCGCTGCGATGCCTGCCTTGGCGAAAATGCCAAGAAATCCTACGATGAATGCTGCCCGGAATATTTTCTTATTGGTTGAGTCTGCCAGGGATGATCTTAAAAACTGAAGTTTCATCTGCAAAGTTGTCGCCGAGTTGAATTTCATTATAGCCGAGCACCATTTGCTCAACTGAAACACAGGCGCGAGGAAAGCTTATCTATATGAAAAGAAACCAGCATGCTCCCGCTTTCCAGTTTGCGCCTGCATTCCCCTGAAAAAAGTAAACAGGACAACTATCCCAAAGTGGAACTCTGGTTACAACTAAGCATTAAAAAAACTTTGCGTGGTCACAGAACGATGGTAGAGTCCGATGCACGCGGACAATTCAGCAGGAAGCCCGTGCTGTTCTGCATGTTTTAAGTGCCACCCGCAAGAAAATGCCATGGCCGCGTGGCTTTGGCATCACTTCGCAGAAAAACTTGATACGGTTCCCCCGTGTTGAACACTAATCACTGGCAACAAAACCATTGGTTGGGCCAATCTGGATAATCCCCTTTTTTTAAACGACGGGAGCAGCGCTTTCCCATGACCTTTAGCGTGAAATGGATTTACTGAAAGGACAGAAAGATGAAGATAAGCAACCTACTTAGACTGTTAGCTGTTGTGGCGATGGGAACCGGCTTGATGTATGGTCAAGCCACGAGAACCTGGGTCTCAGGCGTGGGCGACGACGCCAACCCATGCAGCCGCACAGCACCTTGCAAAACTTTTGCCGGCGCCATCTCAAAAACCGCAGCGGGCGGCGAAATTGACGCGCTGGATCCTGCCGGCTTCGGCGCTCTTACCATCACAAAAGCCATTACCATTGACGGCGGCGGCGGAATTGTAGCTTCAGTCCTGGTGAGCGGAACGAATGGCATTGTGGTCCAGGCAGGGGCCAATGATGTTGTAATACTGCGCAATCTGATGTTTAACGGAATCAGCAGCGGCCTGAATGGGGTCCGCTTTCTTTCCGGTAAAGAGCTCGATATTGACCATTGCTTCATTTTCGGCTTCACGCAGAATGGAATCGATATCGCGCTCAACCAAAGCACGCAAGGGACCGTGCATGTGCTCAATACAGTTCTGCGGAACAATACCGGAGCAGGCATCAAGGCATCCAATGCCCTGACTCCGCCAGTTCAGGTTGGTATCGCGAATTCCACCGTATCGCTGGATACGATTGGCGTGGAAGCTACCACGCACAGTCGGGTAGCGATCAAGAATTCCATTATGGAAAACGCCTCAACCAGTGGAGTACAGGCTGATTCAACTACCGCGGACGCCCAGATTTCCATGGACGACAGTGACGTCAGCTTTAACGTGAATGGAATAACCGGAAGCACCGGCGGAGCAGTTGCCGTGGCCAATACCAAGGTGGCCTACAACAGCGGCACGGCCATGAACCAAGCTGGCGGATTTGTGAACTCCTATGGAACAAATCGCGTTCACACAAACACCACGACAGGAACATTCACTACCATACCTCAGCAGTAACTTCCGCAGATGAAACCTTGAGGGCCGGGGTAATAACCGGCCCGCTTTTCTTTCTATGCTCGGCTGTATACAAATTGTCCATCTAGACTTTTCGCGGAGAGGATAGGGCGCGGGGCCTATTTAAGGGCCGGTCAGACTTGTGTAACAGGAAGGGGCTGGTGGGTTTTTTTGCCTGACGCTGCTTGCTTGCCTGAAGTTTCCGCCCGGGCGATTTCCAGTTCTTCACGCACCATCTCAGCGACGAGTTCGGCGAAAGTAGTCCGGGGCGTCCAGCCAAGCTTTTCTCTGGCTTTGGCGGCGTCGCCCAGGAGGTTATCGACTTCTGCCGGGCGGAAATAACGCGGATCAATGGCCACGATCCGCTCGCCAGTCTGGGAATCAAAAGCTACTTCGTTCAAGCCTTCTCCCTGCCAGCGCAGAGTGAGCCCCAGCTCTTTGGCCACGGCAACGACAAAATCACGCACGGAATGCTGGATACCGGTAGCCACCACGAAATCTTCCGGGCGCTGCTGTTGCAGCATGAGCCACATGGCTTCAACATAGTCACGGGCGTGGCCCCAGTCACGCTGGGATTCCATGTTGCCGAGGTAGAGGCAATCCTGCAAGCCCAGTTGAATACGGGTGAGAGCGCGGACAATTTTACGGGTTACAAACGTTTCTCCGCGGACGGGAGACTCATGATTGAACAGAATGCCGCTGCACGCGTAAATGCCATAGGCATCGCGATAACTGGAAGTGATCCAGTGGGCATAGAGTTTGGCAACGCCATAAGGCGAGCGCGGATAAAAAGCAGTCTTCTCCGATTGAGGTACTTCCTGTGCTTTGCCAAACATCTCAGAGGTTGATGCCTGATAAAACCGCGTCTTCTTTTGCAGACCCAGGATTCGGATTGCTTCCAGCATGCGCAGCGGGCCCAAGGCGTCTGATTCTACGGTGTATTCGGGCTGCTCAAAAGAGACGGCCACATGGCTCTGGGCGGCGAGATTGTAGATTTCATCGGGTTCAACAAGTTGAATGGTGCGGATCAGGCTGCTGTAGTCAGTAACGTCTCCATAATGGAGAAAAAAACGGCAACCTTCAGTATGCGGGTCCTGAATCAGATGATCGATTCTACCGGTGTTGAAAGAAGAAGAGCGGCGACGGATGCCATGCACTTCATATCCCTTCTCCAACAGGAGTGCGGCAAGATAGGAGCCGTCCTGGCCGGTAACACCAGTGATCAATGCCCGCTTAAGCCCCATGCGTTGCCTCCATCTTCTAATTCGGCGCGATTGCTCAGACTATTTTATTGCAAGCACATGCATGCACGGAAGACACCAGGCATATTGCATCAGTTCCAGGAAAACAAAATGTGTGGATCAGTGTCCGGAGCCTCGGAATACAACGGGAATCGTCTTAAAGAGAATTCTCAAGTCCAGAAGCACATTCCAGTTTTCAATGTACTCAAGATCAAGCAGGACATTCTTTTCAAAAGAAGGATCATGGCGCGCCGTGACCTGCCAGAGGCCGGTGAGGCCGGGTGTAACGTCGAGACGGCGAAAGTGTTCAAGATCATAGCGCTTAAAATCATCTTCAGGATGCGGCCGCGGGCCAACGATGCTCATATCACCCTTGAAGACGTTAAAAAGCTGAGGCAGTTCGTCAATACTGTATTTGCGCAGGAAGCGTCCGAGGCGGGTGATGCGGGGATCGTCGACGATCTTGAACGTAGCGCCGTTGCGCTCATTCATATGCATCAGGCCATTCTTACGGGCGTCGGCGTCGGCCACCATGGTGCGGAATTTATAGCAGCGGAATTTGCGGCCCTTGCGCCCAACACGCCATGCTTTATAGAGGACCTGGCCAGGAGAATCCATTTTTACGGCGATGGCGGTGAGCAGTAACAGAGGCGCCGTAAGAAGCAATGTGGTGGCGCTGATGAACAAATCCATAAGGCGCTTGACGAAGAGGCCCAGGGCGGGAATCGGCTGGCGATTGAGTTCCAGCACAGGCACGGAGCCGATGTAATTCATTCCAGCACCGATTGCGAGGCCGCCATAAAGGTCCGGCACCACTTTTACGCCAATGCGCTGGCGTCTGGCTTCAAGGACGATTCGCACAACGAGATCACGGCTGATGGAAGGAGTGAAATAAATCTCATCAATAAAATTTTCCGTCAGGATGCGCGGCAGATCATCTGGAGTGCCCAGGCCATAAGGCCTGGCGCCAAGTTCCCAGTCCACGAACCCGCAAAAGGTTTTTCCCAGATGCGTATGGCTTTGCAGGTAACAACGGAACGCCTGACCTACTTCTCCGCTGCCAACGATGAGAACGTGTTGATTGCCAATGCCGCGTTCAATTCTCTTCAGGTTGTAGCGCTCCATCACGTAGCGCAAACAGAAAACGCCGGCGAGACTGAAGAGCGGAGTGCTGACTACGATCAGCCGCGGGACAGCTTTCTCTCCGGCAATGAAAACGATCATGATGGAGATCATGGAGGAAACCATGAACCCCTTCAGTATCCTGCCCCGGGCTACGCGCGCGGAACGGATGGCGTCTTCAGAATATAAATTCTGTGCGGCATTGCAAATGACCGTCAGGCAGGCATACGTAAGAAGGAAAACAAATAAACGAACAGCAGGGGCGGCAGACACGTCAACAGAGGAAACGCCGAGTAGTTCTCCCAGGAAGTCACGCCCGGTATAGGCGACATAGCCGGAAACAACCACGATCAGGGCCTCTAACATGGCAACCGCGGCGCCCAGGCCCGTGCCTTTTTCATGCGCAAGCGCACGATGAATCTGCGTCCCTGAAAAGTGCGACACTTCCAAGAGATTGGCTTGTTCTTTCACTACCTCTTGTGTAGACACCATTGCCTCCTGACTGTGTCTGTGTTCATGCCTGCGATGTTTCTTCTGGCTTTCTTGCCCGGCGCTGCAAGATACCTCCAACGGAATTCACGTTTCTCATGCCGCCATGAAAGACTTGAGCAAGCAATATTCGCCTGGGATCATCCTGGTCCCAGCGCTCCCACCAACTCTTCAACAGATAGCCGAGGCAGCTAAGAAAGATGCCCAGCAAAGTACCTATAAGAATGATAGGCAGCCTGCCCGGCTCCTTCTTCTCTGGCGTTGAAGCAGGATCAAGAATTTTGACCGAAGGGATTTCCTTGGCTTCTTGAATTCTTGCCATCTCATATTGTTGTGTCAGCAATTCCACTACCGTTTCGCGGATCTTTGTATTGCGGAAGAGATCCGCCCACTTTACCCCCAGCAACGGCAGGCTCTTGACCGAGGGATACGGGCTCGTCGGGTCCTGGACGGCGGAAGCACGGCCAGAATTAATTTTCGCCAAGGCGCGTTCCAGTTCGTTCACATGGGCCTGAACGCTTTTTACGCGAATGTTTTCTCCGGTATAAGTCTGCTTCAATCCTTCAAGCTGCGCCTGTGCCGCAATCAACTCGCCCTGGAGCCTGGCTGCGGCTTCCACGGTAACCTTTGTCTGCTCAGGAACGTCCAAGGCCATGTTTGTGCTGGCAAACTGGCTGAATTGCTGCTCTGCGTCTTGCAGGTTCTTGTTTTCATCAGCCAGCCGCTGCTCGATAAAAATACGTTCTCTTCGCGCAGCCGAGGTTGAAACTTTGGCCATCACCGAACCTAATTCGTCTACATAGGCATTGGCCAGGGACATTGCCAGGCCGGCATCACGGTCACGCACTGAGATGGAAATAATCCCGCTCTTCTTGTCTTCGGCAATTGAAGTGCGCTGGGCCAGCTTCTTACGCGCATCCTCCATGTAGTCTTCATGGTATTTCGCGCGCAAATCAAAACGATCAATCAAGTGGTCTTCTACGGTGCGGCTTTCCAGCACTTTGGCAAAAATTGCACCAGTGCTCTTCACTCCCATCATGTCACCCGCCAGACCAACTAGTCCGGGTGATTTGGAAAGCGCGGGAAGGAGTGAAGCCAATCCCGAACCGCCGCCGTCAGGAGGCATGATTTGTGTAGTACTCTCGTATTTAGGATAACGCCACGCTACAACCAGAGAGAGAGCAAGGCCCAAAAGGGCCCAACGCGCAATTCGACCGCGCTGCACCAATAGCCCCTCAAGCGCATCAATCCAGCCCAGCGACTGTGGGGTGGGCAGCGGCATTTCGCGCCCGGTGGCTTCACTGCTCATCACTTCTCTGTCGGCTTCGCTTAGCGGCATCCGCTTGCCTCCATGGCATTCATCAAAGCGAGCCTCACGATCCTTTTTTTCGAAATTTCCAGCGGACCAGTTTTTTTCACTTCCAAATTGACGCCCAATTCCCTTCTAAAACATCTTAAACGTGTTCCAAAATATAAAGTTGCACAACAATGAAAAACCGTTGCCGCAAAACCCATTCATAAATACTTCAATCAGAGGACAACCCCGGCCAGCGCCGGGTGGATCAGAATCCAGCAAGCCGTATATCACGGGGCACGCCACCTCTTAATGCATGTGCGTAACCATTTAGCTTACTCTAAAATGGGATCCCAATTTCGTATTAAGGCAAACAGGTTACGAACCCAAATTATAAACCTCTGGCATGCTCATCTCCATCCTCTGGCGACACTTTGCACGAAAGACCACTGTCCGTCGGTGTGTGTCCCTCTGAATCAACCCTCCACACAACTGGGTTGAAAGGCCACACAGCAAAGAATGCTTCTCCATTTGGAATCTAGCGGCATTTTTTAGAGACTTCTGGCGATCATTCGCCGGTGTCCTATCCAATAATCATAGGTTCCTAATCTGCACCGGACTAGTGATAGGTAACATTTTGAATTCTGATTTGACGACAACACCCGTTTGAATAGATACTGGCAAGAATAATCCCAAGTAGCTGATAGATAGGGATTTTGTTTTGCTTGGAGAAAAGCAAGAAAACATGCAAATCTCTGTAATTGGTTCGGGCTATGTGGGTCTGGTTGCAGCAACATGTTTAGCGGAGTTGGGTCACAACGTAATATGCGTCGACAATGACCCAGCTAAAATAGCGGCGCTCAAAGCAGGCGAAACAACAATCCATGAAGATTGCCTGCAGGAATTGCTCAGCCGCCATCGCGACACCAGGCTTTTCTTTTCCACTTCCATCCAGGAATCCACCCGCGACGCTCGCGTTGTTTTCATTGCCGTGGGAACTCCATCCGCGGAAGATGGCTCCGTTGATCTTTCCTTCGTTGAATCCGTGGTGCGTTCGCTTGCGGGATCAATGAATGGCTACAAGGTCATTGTGGAAAAGAGCACTGTCCCCGTTTATACCAGCGAGTGGATCCAGAATAACTTATCGACCAAAGGCCGGAGACAAAGCGAATTTGATGTTGTCTCCAACCCGGAATTTCTTCGGGAAGGCGCCGCAGTCACTGACTTTCTTTATCCTGACAGAATTGTTGTGGGTGCAAGCACCGAGCGGGCTGCCAACATCATGCGTGAAATCTACGCGCCCCTGATTGACGGCTCTTATGCCCAACTCTCCAGCGCCGTTCCCAAACCGGAACGGGCCCGGCCTCTCCCCACGTACATTGAGACCTCGCCACGCAGCGCGGAGCTGATCAAGCATTCGTCCAACGCTTTTCTGGCCCTGAAGATTTCCTTCATTAACGCCGTGGCAAATTTTTGTGAATCAGTAGGCGCAAATATAGAAGAGGTTGCCAGCGGCATTGGCAGTGACAGCCGTATTGGTCAGGATTTTCTGCACGCCGGCATCGGCTATGGTGGGTCCTGTTTTCCTAAAGACGTGGCCGCGTTTCGCGCCGTAACCCGCGAGTTCGGGTTCGAATTCCCGCTGCTCGATGAGATCAAGCGCATCAACGAGGAGCAGCGCATCAGGTTTATCCGCAAGGTTCGCAACGCGCTCCGTACCATCAAAGGCAAACGTCTCGCCGTGCTTGGCCTTGCCTTCAAGGACGGTACGGATGACGTCAGGGAATCGCCCGCCATCAAGGTGATTGAGCAGCTTCTGGAAGAAAAATGCCAGATTACCGCGTTTGATCCAGCGGCCATGGACCGCGCCCGCCAAATACTGAATGACAAAATTGACTACGCTTCAGACCCTTACGCAGCCGCTGACGGCGCGGATGCTTTGCTGATTCTCACCGAATGGAAGGAATTCGCAAATCTCGATCTAGTCCGTATCAAACATCTTCTGCGCTCTCCCATTGTGCTGGATGGCCGAAATGTCTTCTCCCACTCGGAGATGGCAGAGGCCGGCCTTAGTTATCACAGTATCGGACGTCCCGCGCTCGCGCCAGCTCACAATTTACTGAAGAAAGGACACATCGCCAGATAGGTGTGTTCTGCAGTATGGGTCATTGAAAACGCAAAAGAGTAAACCAGCTAAAAACCTGCTCACCAGCAGAGACGCGCCCGATATTGCTCCGCATCTTCCCCCCATAACAGCTGCAGCAGAGCTTTTCCGCGGTCCGGAAATCGTGGTTCGTGATTGCACAATCGAAAATCTCACTCTCAACGACCTATCGGCCCAATCCATTCTCCTGGAAAACTGCGTTCTCCATCGTGTGAGCTTCACCAGAAGCAAGTTAGGCGGTCTCCGATTCAAGGATGTGCGGATGGTGGAATGTGACTTTGCCAACGCCGCGGCAGCCGCGCCGAAAATGCTTAGAGTGGAATTTCTGAATTGCCGTCTAACTGGATTGCGAGCGACGGAAGCTGAGTGCCAGCACGTCCTGATCTCTGAAGGCGATGCGGCCTTTTCGCAGTTTCGCTTTGGTGTTTTCAAAACCAGTGAATTTAATTCCTGCAACTTTAGTGAAGCTGACTTTCACAATTCTGATCTGCGTGGCGCCATTCTCAAGGGCTGCGATTTCAGGAATACAGAAATGACCGGAGCCAAGCTGGAAGCGGCCGATTTCCGTGGCTCATGTGTAGAAGGGCTTGTAGCCAATGCAGCAGACCTTAGAGGAGCAATCGTTGATCCGGCCCAGGCCATGATCTTCGCAGAACTTATGGGCCTGAAAATCCGCTAAACAACTTGCCGTCTTCCTCTTCCGCCGTTGTGTGAAATCGCAAATCTAAAAATACCTCGATTGCCTGTTTTGACCAATCAGAGGATAGCTATCATTACTTCCGAAGTTTGATTTGCACCTGGTCCTTCACAATCCTGCAATCGTAAACAGGCACGCTGGCACAGGCCGGACCTTGGACAACGCTTCCATCCTCAAGGGCAAATCGCGAGGCATGCCACGGACACTCGATTGTTCGTTCCACAATCGTGCCCTCGTTGAGCGGTGCGCCGTAATGCGAGCACACCGCACCAAGAGCATGAATGTTCCCATCGAGTTGTAAAAGCACCACTGGTTGCTCTTCCACCAGCACGCGCTTCATTTTACCTTCCTCCAACTCACGCATTTCCAAGGCCGGTTTAAAGTCATCCGGGCCAGTTCGGTATGCATTGCGGTTGATCATGACCCCCATATGGAACACCATGATGCCTCCCAGATAGCCGCCGAGGGCTGCCAGAAGGTATCCCGCCAAAGCAAGCGCAAATGTTCCCCATCCAGTCTGCCAATGCTGGCCCCAGCGCATGAGGAACGAAATCAGGAAGAGGATAGTGGCGGTAATGTTGACAGTCGCGTGGAAAGCGCCAACAGCCTTTTCCGGAGGATCGATATCCATCCAATCAGCAAGCCCCGCAGCAGCAGCGGCTGCCGCCCCTGCCACTCCAATGCCTGCAGTAATGCTGGCGGCTAGACCCAGTTGTGGAAGCTGGAACAGCAGCGCCATCAAATCAAAAAGGACCGTCAGAGTCCACGCTCCGATCGGTATATCGGTCAGGAGCGGATGTAAAGGATGGCCAACCCACGTGCCGTTGAGAAGAATCTTGACCCGACGCATGGCGGGCGGACGAAAGAAACCTTGTAAGAGCTTGTCCAGTGACCCGCTAATATTCCCGATCAATTTGGACTTGATGATCCGGGCCGAAATCCGTTCCGTGAAATCCCGTTCCATGCGGCCATGTCTCCTTGTGGCAATCAGTTTACACGGCAGACGGTTTCCTGTCCGGTCATCGAGTGTGCGAGTCAAGCCGCCTCAAGATCAGTGCCGCCACCTGCTTCATTTTGGAACGAGGACTGCATGGTTGGCGCCCTTCCCATCCTCTTTCGCAAGAATGGGAAGATTGTTCCCCTCCGCAAACAAATAATCGCTTGATCAAACAGACGCAACCTGCCCAAGCCCTTGAAGGAGGAATATGGTGGCCAGGGACGGAATCGAACCGCCGACGCCAGCCTTTTCAGGGCTGCGCTCTACCGACTGAGCTACCTGGCCATTACTGTTGGGGTACACACGAGAAATCTTCGGTGGGACCGGTTGAAGACTTTGTACGTACAGAACGTGATTGATTATAACAACGACGCTGGATTCCCTCAAATTTGCAAAGTTCGCGGTACCGTGAGAGATATCTATGGCCCAGCATAAATTTACGCAGCTTCAATACACCGCCCGTTTCTGGGCTGTTTGTTTTGCCGCCAGCAAAAAACGCGGTTCAGCGGGAGCATCTTGAAGAATGCGCGCACTCAGATATTCTCCCAGCGCGGGGCCGTGCTTGAATCCATGCCCTGATCCTCCTCCAGCGATCCATACATTCTCAAAGTCCGGATGCCGGTCGACCAGAAAATCACCGTTCCAGGTGTTCTCATACTGGCAAACCCGGGTCTCCACAATCGGCGCATCTTTGAGCGCGGGGATATACTGCCGCAAATATTCGCGCAGATGGTCGATGGATGATTGCGCGATCACGCGCATTCCCGTATCCGCGTCAAAACGCTCGCCGTGGGTATCAAACGCAATCTTAAACCCTCGGCCTTCAATATCGGGGAGCGCGTAAGGCAAGCCAGGATGCGTGCGATGCAGCCACACCGGCATATTCGGCGGAGAAAAATCTGCTGTACCCGAGGGCGTTCCCAGAAAGAAGACTTCCTGCCGGGTGGGAAAAATACGATCACTCAGCAGTTCGGGAAATATTTTGGGTAGCCAGGGACCGCAACAGAAAATAAATGTCCCGGCTGCAATTGATTCTCCGCTGCCAGTCCGGACTCTCATCAGCTTGCCATCACCGCGCGGAGTTTCAACCGCAAGCTGAGCGTAGTCTACGCCACTGCCCGTCAAATCCCTGACGAGCGCCTGCACTGCGGCCCGCGCCTGCAGTAGTCCGCTCGTCGGCTCCAGTATCCCGAACGTCACATCATGAAAGCGTAACTGCGGCCAGCGGCGCGCAATCTCTTCCGCATGCAGTTCTTCGTGTTCCACTGCTGCCTGGGCCAGTACATTGGGCACGCTTTTCAAATACAAATCGGCTTCATTGCTTAACCAGAGCACGCCTGTCTTGTGGAATATCTCCCTGCCCGTGCGTTCTGCTAATTCGCGCCACTGCGGCAATGAACGCATGGCCCAGCGCGTATAAAGTTCATCCGGACCGTAGCCCATGCGAATCACGCGCGTCTCACCGCCGGAACTGGCCCGGCTGTTCGCAGGGCCGTATGCGTCCAGCAAGAGAACGGACGCGCCGCTCCTGCGTAGAAAGCGCGCAGTCCATGCGCCAAAGACTCCGGCGCCCACGATTGCAAAATCATAGGACTTCATTGTTGTCGCGTTGCTCCGCTTAACTCCCGTTTGTAAATGAGCTGGGCCGTAACAAGGTCCTCCAAAGCACATCCCACGCTCTTAAACAGAGTCACGTCATCGGGATATATTCTTCCCTGCTTTTTGCCGGACGCAATCTCGTGCAAATCAGCAATGATATGTGAGCGGTCAATTACGCCGCTTTGGATAGGCATCAGCAGGTCTCCCGCTTCAGCCAGCGCGCCCTCATAAGCATCCACCACAACGCGAGCGCGTTTCACTGCGACATCATCCACTTCCCGGGTGTCGGGTTGAAATGCTCCCACCAGATTCAGGTGAGTGCCGGGACGCAGCCAGCCACCGTCGAATACCGGCGTGGGCGATGTGGTACAGGTGCAGATCACATCGGATTCGCGTGCCACCGTCTCTGCATCGGCTAGCTCTAGGTTGATTGCAAACTCCGTTTTCATCTTCTCGCAAAAATCCTTGAGATCAGACCGGCCCGATCCGCAAACCAGAAAGCGTTTAAAGTTGCGAACACGAGGGACCATGGTGAGATGCGCTGCTGCTTGCCTTCCGCTGCCAAAGACGCCGAGAGTCTCCGCGTCTTTACGCGCCAGCAGATCGGTGGCCACGGCAGATGTCGCGGCAGTCCGTAGGTCAGTAAGATAGTTTGCCTGCATGTGTGCCAAAGGAATCCCCGTAGCCGGATCGAGCAATTCATAAACGGCATTTACGCCGGTCTTCTTGCTTACACTTACCAGCTTCACACCAGCCGCTGGGAGAGCACTGTCATAGCAGGGCATGATTAAAAGAACCGCGTTCCCCAGTTCCAGCACGGTCCTCACCGGCATGCTTACTGTGGCAAAGCCACGGACAAATGCCTTGCGGATAGCTGCGATTACAGCATCCACCCGCATCACCGCGCGAATTTCATCCTCTGAGAAGTAGCGCATGCTTTTTATTTGAATAACGCCAGCCCTTGAAAAACCGTTACTTCTTTCGCTTCCCTGCCCGGGCCAGGATTCTGCGGACTTTTTTAGGTGAGACGGAAAGCCTTTTGGCCACGCGCGAGACTTTCTTGTCTTCTTTTTCCCAAACCTTGGGGATCACGATCTCGGCAAACTGCTCGGTCAATTCCTGAAATGTCTCTTCGCCGGTAATCCCTTGCGACCATGCGCGCAGCAGCGGATCAATGCTGCCTTTGGGCATGACTTTCTGTTTTAGCATCTGCAACTCTTCCCAAAGATCGTCGTAATCCACCGCTTTCAGAAATGAGCTGGCAAGTTCGCAGCAACGCTTGGCATCGTCAATATCGTGGATCGCAGGATGGCAGGAGGTGAGGCCGCGCCAGATATATGCGCGTGCCAGCAGGCGGTGATTCTGCGTGTGTTTGGCTGCTTCCACGGCTTCGCGCGCATAGTCGCGGGCGGCCTGTGCATGTTCCCAGGAGTGCGTGCCGCCTTCAATCTCTTCTTCCAGTTTACCGTTTTCCACCTCGCATTGCAGCAGGCGGGAACGCGCCATCAGGATTGAGTCATTCACCTGTTTGCCCAGCTCATAAGCCTGCGCCGCCTGGACACCGGCATTATCCAGGTCGCCAACATCAAGATAGAGAAGCCCGCGGTTTTCCAGCACACTGCCAATGCCATGGTGGTGATTGTGGTGCTCGTAAATTTTCTCCGCCAGATCAAGATTGGCGAAGGCGCTGCTCCGAAGTTCTTCATGCTGCCGCAACTGGCTCTGCTTCTGCCCGCGCGATGTGCTGGCCCTGGCGCCCTGGCGTCTTTCCCTCTCCGCATCCAGCTGCTTTCCCATTTGCAGGGCCACCAGCCGTTGCACATAAGCAATGTTCGTGAGCGTGCGCGCCAGATTTCTATGCTGCGGATTTCTCTTCTGAAAATGCTCAATGGCGCGGGAAAAATATTTAAGCGCTTCCTGGTAGTGACCCTGGCGGCGCACCATGCGTCCGTGCGCGGAATAAATATTGCCTAGCGTGATGTGGTCGTCACTGCTGCGCAGGGCTGCTTCCGCCTGGTCCAGGATGCGCGCAGCTTCGCGGTATTGTCCTTTTTGAAAGAGCAGCCAGCTTTCCAAAACGCGCATCACGGCGGCCATTTTGGGGAAGCCCAGGGACTGGGCGAGTTCACGCCCCACGCCCGCGCGCTTCAGCGCCTCATCGTACTCGCCTTTCTTGCGATGGCAGCGGGCATTCCAGAAATGGGCAATTGCCACCATTTCTTTGTCCTCAATTTCTTCCTGCATGGAAAGGACTATCTCAAATTGCCGCAGGGCCTCATCCGGATGATCGCGCAATAGCGCTAATAGTCCCTCGGCCATCCTGAGCTGGAGATATTCGTTCACAGGCAGCCGTCCGCGCTTTTCTTTGGGAATACGTGCCAGAAGCTGTTCAATCAGACCCGGTTCGCCATAGCCAATATCAACCCATTGGGCCACGCATCCCACAAACGCCGCGGCATTGCGCTGGTCCGGATCAATGATTGAGAAAAGATAGGTATGCGTCTCCAAAAGCTCAATACCGCTGGAAACATGGCGCATGGCCAGATTGTGCTTCAACTCCTGAAGAAGCTTGCGGAGGACCTCATTCCCATTTTTGGTGTTGCGCGGAGCAGTGACCACAGTGGAAGCAATCATAGCGGGAGGCGCATCTCTCCACAAGAAAGGCTGCTCTCCTTACATTTGCAAGGATGCTCGAAACACCCTGCAATCTAACCCACGCGTTTCCTTTCCGTCCAACTCGTCCGATTCGGACGAGTACGGGTTGCAGCCGGAAGAACTTGCGCATCTAATGGGGGCGGTGAAAAGAGAAACTCTCTTTTTATTAGCTTTCTTACGGACAGATAGCGGAGGCACCTAATCATGAGACAGACTCAGGAACAACGCTTGCAGGAATCCTGGATACAGGACACTCGCTGGAACGGCATCGAACGGCCTTATTCGGCAAAAGATGTAGTGCGGCTGCGGGGAACCATCCAGATTGAACACACGCTCGCGTGCCTGGGATCGCAACGCCTCTGGGACCTGCTCCATACGGAGCCATGTGTTAAAGCGCTGGGCGCGATGACCGGCAATCAGGCAGTGCAACAGGTGCTGGCCGGTTTGCAAGCTATTTACCTGAGCGGCTGGCAGGTGGCAGGCGACGCGAATCTGGCAGGACAGATGTATCCGGACCAAAGCCTCTATCCGTGCAACAGCGTGCCGAATGTGGTGCGCGAGATCAACAACGCCTTTATCCGTGCCGATCAAATGCATCGCGCGGAGGGCAAGAATGGCATGTACTGGTTTGCGCCAATCGTCGCGGACGCAGAGGCAGGTTTTGGCGGCAGCCTGAATGCCTTTGAGCTAATGAAATCAATGATCGAAGCCGGCGCAGCAGCGGTCCATTTTGAAGACCAGCTGGCTTCAGCAAAAAAGTGCGGGCACATGGGTGGCAAGGTGCTCGTCCCGGCACATGAGTTTGTGCAAAAGCTGGTAGCCGCTCGACTGGCTGCGGACATCATGGGCATTCCGACAGTCCTGATTGCGCGTACGGATGCCAACAGCGCACAACTGCTCACCTCTGACAGTGATTTGCGCGACGTGGAATTCCTGACCGGCGAGCGTACGCCTGATGGCTTTCTGGGCTTCAAGGGTGGAATTGACGCAGCCATTGCCCGCGGCCTGATCTACGCACCTTATGCCGACATGATCTGGTGCGAAACCTCTGAGCCGAATATTGACGAAGCGCGGCGCTTTGCCGAAGCAATCCATGAAAAGTTCCCCGGCAAACTGCTGGCCTACAACTGCTCGCCTTCCTTCCATTGGAAGCAAAAACTGAATGAAGCGGCAATTGCCAGATTCCAGACCGAACTTGCGGACATGGGATACAAATTTCAGTTTGTAACGCTGGCCGGCTTTCATGCACTTAACTACAGCATGTTTGAACTGGCCCATGGCTACGCACGCGAGGGCATGACAGCCTATTCAAGATTGCAGGAAAAAGAATTCAGGAGCGCAGAAAGAGGTTACACGGCGATCCGGCATCAGAGATTTGTCGGCACCGGGTATTTTGACGACGTGGCGCAAACCATCGCCAATGGTCAGTCGTCCACCACTGCGCTTAAGGGTTCGACGGAGAACGACCAATTCATTGAGCCTGAGGTGCGAGCAATTAAGCCTGCTGCTTAGTTGCCTCCATTGAGGTGATTCGACCCTTCTGCCACGGCCCGGCAGGAGGGTCATTTTTTTATGTCTTTAATTTTGTCGCTACGCTCCATACCGCTAAAGCATCCGTGTTTTTGGTAGCGATCTTCTGCCCTGCGTCAGCACAGCTCGACGCGCAAGTGACCTCGCCATCTTTCTGTTAAACTGCAGTTTTCCTGCCCATCGTCTCCATCAACAGCTTGGTATCGTCAGAGATGATTCCATCCACGCCCAGGGCGGCTGCGCTACGCATTTTGCGCGGATCATTAACGGTCCAGGTAATCACCCTCTTGCCTGCGGTGTGCAGTTCATCTATCAACTTGGGGGTAAGCAATCCGAAGTGAGGCACCACATAACTCACAGGCAGCGACTTCCAGCGGCGCAGGTGCCAATAAGATTTGGAAATCGCTCCCAGAACCAGCGAACGATCCAGGTCATGCAGTTTGCGGACAACGCTGGGCAAAAACGATGAAATAAAGTAGCCGCGTTGCGGTGGAAAGCGCTTGATTGCCTGGACAACAATCTGCTCCATACCTCGCACCTTTACTTCAATATTGAGGAAGGCCTTGCGCGAGTAAATCTCAAGCACATCTTCCAGGCAGGGCGGCTTCCCGTCGACAGAACAGCTTGCATGCAGCTGCTCCATGGTGCGCTTGCGCACCACCAGGCGGTTGAACTTGTTGTCATGGCAAATAATGGATTGCTTGTTGCGAGTGCAGCGAACGTCAAACTCAAAACCGTCAGTACCGTGATCCAGCGCCAGATCGAAAGCGGCCATGGTATTTTCCGGCGCATAACGGCGGGCGCCTCGATGGCCGAGCAATAGAAGTTTGGCGGGCAAGGCGGCTGTTAGTCCAAATCAAAGTCGCGCATGGGGCGGCCTTCATCGGGCGACTCTTTGGCTTTCTTCACGGCTTCCTGAAATTTCTTTTCCAGCAGACTGGCATTATTTTTCTGCGCATCCACAGCCTGGCGGAAGATGGATTCCTTGCGTCCTTCCTGCTCACGCATGGCCTTGGCGGCAGCCTCAAAATCATTGAACATCTTGGGTTTTACGGCCGCAACATGCGAAAGGACCGCCCTGGTCTCAGGATCGACCTTTAAAACAGCATTGCAGCACGGGCAGCCAACTTCAAACGGCTCTTGTGAAGACTTTGCCATAGAGAGATTGTAAGCCTACATGCGCGCCGGAACCAGAGCCGCAGGGTGTAAAATTAAGCTTTTACGGAGTTTAACGAGCTGAAAGCTATGCCTCCAGAGTCTGCATTTACCGATGTTCCTACAGCCATCGAGGAAATTCGCGCCGGCCGCATGATTGTGGTTGTGGACGATGAAGACCGCGAAAATGAAGGCGACCTTACCATGGCCGCGGAAAAGATCACACCGGAAGCCATTAATTTTATGGCCAAATTCGGTCGTGGGTTGATCTGCCTCGCTATGACGCCAGAGCGTCTCGACTACCTGCGCATCGGCCCCATGACCCGCGAAAACACCTCGCCATATGGGACTGCGTTCTATGAGAGCGTGGAGGCGCGCGAAGGCGTGACCACAGGAATCTCCGCCCATGATCGCGCGCGGACGATTCAAGTAGCCATCGATCCGGCCAGCCGTGCAGCTGACTTGGTCCGCCCCGGCCATGTATTTCCCCTCTGCGCCCGCAAAGGCGGCGTCTTGGTACGGGCTGGGCAGACCGAGTCCTCTGTCGATCTGGCACGCATGGCAGGCATGATTCCCGCAGGCGTAATTTGCGAGATCATGAATGAAGACGGCACCATGGCCCGTGTGCCCGATCTCACCGAGTTTTGTAAAACGCACAACATGAAGATGCTCACGGTGGCAGAGATGATTCGCTACCGGATGGAAACAGAAAGCCATGTGGCCCGGGTGGGTGAAGCCATGTTGCCCACGCGCCACGGCGAATTCCGCATGATCGCATTTGAAAACCAGCTTGACGGCGAATCACACGTTGCCCTGGTCAAAGGCGATGTGGAACATGCAACTGGCCCGGTGCTGGTGCGCATGCATGCGCACTGCCTGGCAGGCGACGTATTTGGCGGATCGCTATGCGATTGCCAGCAGGTGCTGGACCGGTCGCTGGAAATCATTGCAAGTGAAGAAACGGGCGCGTTGATCTATCTGCACCAGAGTTCCAAAGGCTTTACCGTGGACGATGGGAACCGCCTGGCGTTTCATCGCGAGGTGCGCACTTCCGCGCCCGCCCATCAACGCAAAACACAGCGCGAGATTGGTGTGGGCGCACAGATTCTTTCTGACCTGAATATCAGGTCCATACGTTTGCTCACAAACCATCCCAAGCGCGTGGCTGGCCTGGAAGGGTTCGGCATCAGTATTGTGGAGCAGGTGCCGGTTCCCACAACAAAGGCTGCAATCAAATAATTTCGCCTACGTTTTTTGCAGCTTCAAGTGTGCGGCCTTCACATCGCTGGAAGTAAACACGGTGACAAACGGCACTGAGCCAGCGGCTTTTTCAACAGCAGGCCGTCCACCGGCTTCCAGCCGTTCCACCAGACAGGCCACTCCGGCAATCTTAAAACCAAATTCGTGCGCGGCTTCAATGGCTTGGATCGTAGAACTGCCAGTAGTGCAGACGTCATCCACAATCACCACGCGTGCACCTTTTTGCTGGAAGCCTTCTACGCGACGGCCCATGCCGTGGGCTTTTTCAGCTTTGCGGACGAGAAAGCCATGAATCGGAGTGCCAGCCTGTGCACTGATGACTGAAGTCGCCACCACAATCGGATCAGCGCCCATGGTGAGCCCGCCTACGGCCTGCGGATCCCAGCCATGCTTTTGGATCAGTTCAAGAAAAACCCGGCCGGTAAGTTCCGCTCCCTGGGCATGAAGAGTGGTAGTCCGGCAATCCACGTAGTAATCGCTCTTGCCGCCGGAAGAAAGCGTAAATTCGCCCAGACGGAAAGAGTTGGTAGCAAGAAGATTGAGAAGCTGTTCGCGCGCGGAAGAGGCCATAATTTTTGTCAGATTTACTTTATCAGTTTGCGCGCTTGCGGCTCAAAGCCCCTGCATTTGGGTAAAGCCATGTGTGGCAATGAAAAACTGCGCCATAAGGACAAAGTTATAGGTCATATGAATCAGGACACCAGTTGCAACGGAGTTAGTGACCGCACGGGTAATCGTGAGCACCATTCCTACTAGAAAAATGGGGACCAGTGCTGCCCAGGAATATCCCAGCTGCGATCCATGCACCAGCGTAAATAAAGAAGCAGTAACCAGGATTGAAAAAATAACGCCTGTCCGGCGCGCCAGCGCGGGATAAAGAAAACCGCGAAAGAGCATTTCTTCCATAAAGGGCGCTATCAGAACGGCAAAACCAGCGATCAAAAAGGTAGATGACCGGTCTTTGAAAAGCTCTGTCATGGGGAGCGACTTGGGGATCCAGCGATTTAATACCAGCTCTCCAATTTCAGAAATAAAGGTTACACCTACGCCAATGAGCACTGCATACATGGCTTTCCTGCGATTCGGCATGTTCCAATGAATGGCTTGAAACAGGGGAGTCTGGTGCCGGGTCCAAACCAGCAGCGCCATAAAGCCAAGGACCGCCACATAGCTTACAAATTCCACGGGCAAAACAAAGAAGGCATTGGTGGCAATCTGTTTAGAATCCACGTGTTGCCCGCGATGCGCAGCCATGAAAACAATGGTCGCAATCGTTCCCAGAACAATAAACGCGACTCCCGTCATCAAAGCAATGAAAAGCACATCCAGCAGATCAATTTCCGTTTTGACCGGCGCGGTGGGAAGAAGCGGTGGCTGCTCCACTGTAATAGCCAGCGGCGCAGCTTCTACGGGAGAAGCAGCTTCCGGTTCCGAAATGGGATCGAGAGGATGCACAAATTGAGGCTAAAAAGACCTCAGCAGTCAATTTACACTATGTGATTTTCTTGAGAAAGACTAAAGGGGTAGCTTTGAAGCATTTGGAAGCCAAAGTAGCTACCCCTCGATTGTGCCCAGGTATAAGGAGAAGGTTGAGAGCAATGTACTTTACAATCTGATCTGTCAAACAAAAAATATTGCTTGTTACGAATCTGGAACAATTTTAATCAAGCCAAGCATAATCAATCACTTGCGAGATCTGTTCAGGTATTCTGCTAGAGCCTGCCCAGTATAAGATTTCTTAATTTTCGAAACCTGCTCTGGCGTTCCTTGTGCCACCAGCCGCCCACCGTCTTCGCCGCCCTCTGGTCCCAGGTCAACCAGCCAATCGGCATTCCGAATCACATCAAGATTGTGTTCAATGATGACTATTGAATTTCCCAGGTCAGTCAGCCGGTGGATGACCTCCAGCAATTTGTTCACATCTTCAAAATGGAGCCCTGTGGTCGGCTCGTCCAAGAGGTACAGCGTGCGTCCGGTCTGGCGCTTGGACAGTTCCTTGGCCAACTTCATGCGCTGGGCTTCACCACCAGAAAGCGTTACCGCGGACTGCCCCAGTTTGATATAGCCCAGGCCAACATCTTCCAGAGTCTGTAGTTTCTGCCGGATCTGCGGAATGTCTTCCAGAATGGGCAGGGCATCCGTGACCGATGTCTCCAGCAAATCAGCAATGGATTTGTCTTTGAACTTCACTGCCAGCGTTTCATGGTTATAGCGTTTGCCGCCGCAGACCTCACACAGGACGTAAACGTCCGGCATAAAATTCATCTCAATGCGGCGTTGGCCCTCACCCTGGCAGTGTTCGCAGCGCCCGCCGGAAACGTTGAATGAGAAGCGGCCGGCCTTGTAGCCACGCTCGCGTGATTCCGGCAGCATGGCGTAGAGATCGCGGATATGCGTGAACACGCCGGTATAAGTTGCCGGATTCGATCGTGGTGTCCGTCCAATGGGCGATTGATCAATTCTTATGACTTTATCAATGTGCTCCGCGCCAGAGATCGCCTTGTGGGCCCCGGGCTCTTCGCGTGAACGATATAGCTGCTTGGCCAGAGCTCTATACAGAATGTCATTCACCAGCGTTGATTTTCCCGAACCAGAAACGCCGGTAACAACAGTAATCACGCCCAGGGGAAAAGTAACGTCAACGCTGCGCAGGTTGTTGGCTTTGGCCCCAAGTATGGTGATGGCTTTGCCGTTGGCCGCACGCGGCTCAAAGCGTGTAGCAATCGCTTTTGCGCCAGAGATGTATTGCCCAGTGAGCGATCCCGGCTGCTGCACAATCTCCGCCGGAGTGCCCGAGGCAACCACGGCGCCTCCATGCAATCCTGCGCCAGGACCCAGATCGATTACATAGTCAGCGCGGCGGATTGTCTCTTCATCGTGCTCTACCACCAGCACCGTGTTGCCCAGATCGCGCAAATGTTCCAGCGCCTGCAAGAGTTGATTGTTATCGCGATGGTGTAAACCAATCGAAGGCTCATCCAGAACATAAAGCACGCCGCGCAGCTTTGATCCAATCTGCGTGGCCAGGCGAATACGCTGGCCTTCACCTCCGGAAAGCGTTGCTGCCGAGCGATCCAGCGAGATATAACCCAACCCCACCGCATGCAAAAATTGGAGTCTTTCAGTGATCTCATGCAAAACGCGGCCAGCAATGGCCCGCTCCCGATCATTCAACTGGATTTTGCCCGCCACATCCACTGAACGCGAAACCGAGAGAGCAGTAAAGTCTGCGATAGAAAGCCCGTTCACTTTTACGGCAATACTCTCCGGGCGCAGCCGCTTGCCGCGACAAACCGGGCAGACAGTCGCAGACATGTAGCTCAGCATCCATTCGCGATAGCTTTCTGAAGTTGAGTCTTCCAACCCTTGCTTTAGAAATCCCAGCACGCCGCGAAAACCCAGGCGCGGCGCTTCTTTTTCTTCGGGTCCATAGAGCAACAGGTTCTGGATCTTTTGCGGAAACTTCTCAAATGGAGTTGCCAGGTCAAACTTGAAGGCCGCAGCCACAATCTCCACCATCCGCTGCAAATAAGTTGAGCCGGAGCCGGGACCAAGAGCGCCATCCAGCAGAGGCTTTGACCAATCCACAATGATTTTTGCTGGATCAAAATCATATTTGCTGCCCAGCCCATTGCATTCTTGGCAAGCTCCATACACGCTATTGAATGAAAACGAGCGCGGCTCCAGTGACGGGATATTGATGCCGCAGTCCGGGCAGGCCATCCGTGCAGAAAACAGATGCTCTTCTCCGTTCACTACGGCCACTTGCACCAGACCATTCCCCAGTTTCATGGCGGTTGCCACGGATTGTTCCAGCCGCTTCTCAATGCCCGGCTTCACCAGCAGGCGGTCAATCACCACTTCAATCGTGTGATTTTTCCGCTTATCCAATTGGATCTGGTAAAGCTCTTCATCCAGGTGGCGCAATTCTCCGTCAATCCGCGCGCGGACATACCCTTGCTGCGCCAGCTTAGCCAGTTCTACTTTGAATTCGCCTTTGCGGCCACGAACCAGCGGGGCCATGATCATCACTCGATCTTCAGCCTTTAATTGCATCACGCGCTGCACAATTTGATCGGCGGATTGCCGGCTGATGGGCTTTCCGCAATTAGGGCAATGCGGAATACCCACGGAGGCATACAGCAGGCGCAAATAATCGTAGATCTCTGTAATCGTGCCAACCGTTGAACGCGGACTCCGCGAAGTCGTCTTCTGTTCAATGGAAATCGCCGGACTCAGGCCATCAATGGAATCCACGTCAGGGCGCTCCATCTGATCAAGAAACTGGCGCGCGTAAGCAGAGAGCGTTTCCACATAGCGGCGCTGGCCTTCGGCGTAAATCGTATCGAATGCCAGTGAAGATTTGCCCGAGCCACTGAGCCCCGTAATCACCGTAAAGGTGTTGCGCGGAATCTCCACCGAAATATTCTTCAAATTGTGCTGGCGGGCGCCGCGCACCGTGATGTTACGAATCGCCATGGGACCTTTTGTTGACCTGGGTTCGAAATTGCATGGTTCGAAAACTACTGGGTTCGGAAATTGTTAGGCTCAAAACTGGTTTCGGAGCAGCTGGCCTACCCCCAAACCATTGGAAAACACCCATAGAGGGTTCCGGAAGGTCAATACACAGCTCTACTCCGTATCTTAACTTTGGCTTGCCAGACGGTCAAATTTCCCCCAGAACTCAGGGATTAACCTTGTGACTTCAGTTATTTGCAAGCTTTATAACCAAAGGGCATCATCAGGTTCCAAGGGTGCAGCATCGGGCGTAATGGAGACATTTATCCCGTTTTTGCCGAAGATGTACTCAGCCCGGGAAACCAACCAGGCGAAGAAAAGGACCATCAAAGAGTTTGGACAATGAACCCAATTCTAGCTTCCTCCACCGTGCTCTTTACCATTCTGTTTTCACTCGTCTTTGGTATTGCCTGCGGCTACGCTGTTATCAGCGGGATCCTGCACGCTTTTGCCCATAGACCCACGCTGGAAAAAGCTCCGGCCACTGTGGTAATCGCCACCACCGCCAGCCACTAGCTTTTATTGCGCGCCTATCCGGCGTACGACGTAAAAGAGCTAGCGAGCAGGCCGATCCATGGCGCCAGGATGTGGAAAGCTTGTCCGCTGCAGTAATCGTAACGCCAGCCAACCGCCAAAAATCACATCAAACCCCATACAAAACCCCGGCCACCAATGCGGTACTCCGGGATTCGCAATAAACCTGGGACGAAGCATGTCAAATATCCCGTGGCCCACTGTGGCAGCCGCTACCAGCCAAAGACTTCCCTTAAAACCCAGTGCTGCGAAAAGAAAGAAAACGCTGGCCAGCGCGATTTCCAGAATCAAAGTCCGCCCTGAAGCTCCCATCACCGCAAACAGCACGTAATAGGTGGCAATCACAATGAGCACAGTGGAATAAAAAGAGCGTTCCCGGTCAAAGCCAATGATGGCGGCGTAGGCTACCACTGCCACGGACAGCAACACGCCAATCAGATATTCCATTCCCGCACCGCTTTTCTTAAGAAGCCCACCTCAGTTAAAGAATGCGCTCACCGGCCACGGCGTCCTGAACGCAGATGAGTTTTACATCTGCGGCAGTTTGCGCGGCGCCGTGCTGGGATTATTCGGGTCTGGAGCCGCCTTTTGCTGCTGCATCCGCTGCAATTCCTGTAATAGCTGCTCTGGCGACTTTGGCTGCTGCTGCGCCTGGGGCACCTGCTGGGGCTGCTGCACCGGTGGGGGCTGCGCTGGCGTGTCTTGCGGCTCAGTATTCACCTGTTCATCCGGTGTATCTTCATCATCTGCATTAGCAGGATGCGGCTGTTGTGGCGCTTCGGGTGAGGCCCCGGCTTTGCTCTTCATCGTAACCATCACTCGCTGCACAATTCCCGGACTGTCAGGCCTCTCAATGGCAACAAAATCATACTTGGCGCCGGAGAAGATCGCCGACAAAACCTCTCCTGCAGGCGCTGGCCCCAGTGAAAGAACCACGCGCTCTGAGTTGTTGTCCATTCCTTCAAACTCAATGCCCGTTTTGTTGCGGATCGCCGTGACCACGCTGCTCAGGGTTGCGTTCGTTGCCTGAACACCAAGCAAGCCGTCATGGTATGTAACCACCGGGGCAACTGCGGGACTGGTTGGGACGCTTGCCTGCCTTTGTGACTCCGGAACATCGCCGCTGGTAGTTGCCGGAGCAGGCTTTGCTGCGCTTCCTGATGAAACGGGCATTCCTGCAGTGCGGGCTGGCGCAGAGCGCGTCCCTGGGGCAACAGGATGCATGGTTTGTGCCGGGACGCCAAGCGCTCCCAAACAGACCACCGCCATAATTTTTAAGGAAAAACGTACCATAGCGTGCTCAGATTCGTGCGTACCCCAAGTTGTGTACTATGAATCGATTCTACTCCTTCTGACTAAGAACGGTCGATATGCCCGAACTTGCCGCATATTCACCCCTTGTCTCCCGAAAAATTTGATTTCAAAAACTGGTTCCTGAAAAACCATCACCTGAAGCCACATCTCTGAAAAGCCGGCGGTGTGAATGGGAAAAGCCAGTTTCCCGCACACCCTTCCCAGGCTAAGCACCGAAGTATATATTTACCTATCAGTTACAAGCTTCGGATGCGTGCATCTTGAATCCGTCATTGCATCTGCCGCGTACATCTGAAAAAAGGCTTAAAGCATCTCACAATATTCCGGAGTAGCGCACTCTTATGAAGCAACTTACATTCAAGATTCTTGCCGTATCGCTGGTCCTGGCTGCAAGCCTTTCCGCTGGAGCGCAAACTTGCCAGAGCAAGGACGACATGGCTGAACCTGCGCGCAAAGCCATTGAGAGCGCGGCGCAACAAGCCTTTGATCAGTCAGCCAGTGGCGATGTAAACGGCCTGAAAGCGAACACAATTCCTTCCCTGCAATCGAATTTTGGCGGCATTGCTGCGGCCGTAACTGACAACAAAGATGCTTTCCCCGGAGCCAAAGCCCAAATCCGCAGCGTCTACCTGCTGGATACCGGCACTGCCCCGGGCCCAGATGGAGTTTTTTATTGCGGCATCTTCGGCGCCAACGGCATGAATCCCAGCACCGCGGAGTTTGACCTTCCCGGGCTGCCCGTCGGTAAATATGCCATTTCCATCCAGGATTTCATCGGCAACAAAGGCCCTTATTCCCTTACTCTCATTTTCCAGGATATGTCCGGATGGAAAATGGCCGGATACCATATCAGCCCCGGATCGTCCGTAGGCCATGACGGCCTCTGGTACCTGCAACAGGCACGCGATTACAAGAGCAAAGGCCAGGCGCATAACGCATGGTTCTACTATCTGACTTCCTGGGAGTTGCTCGCGCCCGTCAGCTTTATGAACACCAAAATGCTGAGCAAGATCACTGACGAATCCAACAGCATCCAGCCCAAGGATGTTCCCGTGGGCGGAAAGCCCGTTGCATTTAGTGCTGGCGGAAAAAGCTACAACATAACCGACATGTCGCTTTTCCGTACCGATAAAAACTTTGATCTCGCCGTAAAGTACTCCGTGCCCAGTACCGCCGACTTTAATGGAACCCAGGCCGACGCTAGAAATCTGGCCAATGCTCTTATAGCGCAGTACCCGGAATTAAAAAACGGGTTCAACAACATCTGGGTGCATGCCGTGGACGCTAACGGCGGAGACGTGGTTGGGTTGGTGAAGCTCAAATAGCTTCGCAACTCCAGCGTTAAGCACGCGACATTATTGAACCCACCCGAGGCGGAGCGCATGCAAAGCCGTAAGGGTGGGTCGCTGGAAGAAGCCTCAAGCCCCATTCAAGAACAACACTCCTCACTTCCACAACACATAACTTCCGCCGTTCGTAAATAGAATCATCAGACTCATGACCACCAACATCAGGTCGTAATGCCAGCCATCTGTGCCATGCTTGCCCCAAATCCCTGTCTTCCACACAAATGCTTTCTTCTGGATCGCGCCCAGCATGATCAAAATCAGCCCGGCCGCCGCCAACTGCGTTAAAACACCAAACACCACGCCTAAAGCCCCTGCTGATTCCGCCGCACCAAGAAACACCGTAAACCCTTTGCTCATACCAATGCTCTTGCTGCGGCCTTCAGGATCTTTTAAATGGCTCCATCCGCTGCTGGCAAAGACCAGCCCCACCATCAATCGCAACAAAAGAAGCCCAACATCCGTAAAACTATTAAGTTGTGGAAACATGCTCTCTCCTGGACAATCGCGCTAGCAGCCCTGTTGCTTTGATCCCCCTGCGCTCTCCTCTGTTGCCGTATATCTCCTAAGAAAGCAATGGGGTCTTCCGCCATGAACTTAGACACAAACTATAGTTTTCTGTGGTAAAGTTCCGCCCCATGACTATGATGAAGCTAACAACCCTGCCACGGGCGCTTGTCAGTCTTCTATTGCTTTCGCTCTTCTGCGCCATTGCCGCATCATCTACTGAAAAGCCCAGGACCAAAGAACTGGCGCCGCGCTTCAACGCCACCACCACGAGCGGCGAAAAGTTCAATAACGATTCCATCAAGGGCAAGGTAGTTCTGTTGGAATTCTGGACCACATGGTGCGGCTATTGCCTTCAGGAAGCTCCGCTGGTGGACCAGTTGAATGACGAATTTGCCAAAAAAGGGCTCGTGATTCTTGCCGTCAACGTAGGTGAATCTAAAAAGACGGTCAAAAAGTATCTCGATCAGCACCCGCGCAAGACCCGCATCGTCCTTACTGATGACACCAACCTCGCTGCCATGTTTGCCGCTAAGTCATACCCTATTTACGTGGTCATTGACCGCGACGGCAACGTCGCCGGAACCCAGCGTGGCGCTGCTGGAGAAGACGCCTTGCGCACCCTCCTCGCCAGGGGAGGCATGGACGGCGACGACGACGAAAAGTAAATTCCAGCCCCCTAGTGCGGATCACTGGTATCAGTGTTCATCCCTCAGTGGTAAGGGTTTGGTTTTAATCCGCATAAATCCGCGGTAAAAGAGCCTCGTCTTACCGTCCACCCAGAAACGCGCCAATCTTCTCATTCAGAAACTTCAGATCCACCGGATTCGGCCCGGCACCGGCCGTATGTCCCCATAAAGACGGAATCGGCGTCAGCGTCACCGTAGACATAAAGCTTGCCTCATAGCGCGCATCGGTCACCGGAAAATATAAGTCAGTCTCTGACGGCATATAAAGAAACGGCACTTTAATCGATCTCAACGCCTTCTCCTCGTTACCGTTAAATCCTGGCGTAGCGCCTACGTCCTGCTTCTCCCACGTACGCATTTGCAGGATCAGGTTATTGGCATCGGCTCCGGGAATAAAATTCGTCCGGTATTCATGCAGCACTTGTTCAAACGTGGCGCCAGCCGGAGCGCCCTCGCGCCATAACTCTTTGCGCCACCACTCCTGCGAGAAAAGCCATGCCGTCCAGACCGTGGCAAAAGCCTCCAGGCCTTTCGTCGGAGGCGTTTTGTAGTCGCCATTTTCAAACGCGGCGTCAGCCGTCAATGCTGCAATCTGCCCTTCCAGCCTCACAATGCCATGCCCGTAAGTCTTTGCCGTGCCGCAGGTCGCCACAATCTTATCGGCGAATGTTGGATAGCTCACCGCCCACTGAAACGCCTGCTGTGCTCCCATTGAAAACCCAACAACCGCCCGTAGGTGCGACACCTTGAGTTCTTCCGTCAGCAGCCGATGCACCGCGTCCACGTTGTCACGAATCGTCATCACCGGAAAGCGCGGCCCGTGAAACGGTTCCGGCGTGTTGCTGGGAGAAGAGGAATGCCCGTTGCCAAACAACTCCGTCGCCACCACAAAAACTTTGGCGGGATCCAGCGCGCGATCCGCGCCAATCAGCCACTCATAGCCGCGATGGTCCGCCATATAGTGTGATGGCACCAGCACCACGTTATCGCGCGCAGTGTTCAAATGCCCGTACGTTCCGTAAACCACTTTTGCCTGCGGCAGTGTTACGCCGCTTTCCGTCTTGAAATTTGCGATCACAAATTCATGGACAGCAGGTTTGCCCAGCCTGATTTCATCAGCATCCGGACTCTCGGGCGCGGCCTTCTTGCTTGCATCCGCCGCCTGCGCATCTTTCTTCTCGGGAGCATTTTTACTTTGTGAGTCTTGTGCTGCGAATCCCTGCGCAGTGCCCGTCAGCAATACAAACAACCCAATCAGAATTCCTGCTCTTAAAGTACTCAGCGTTCTCGTCATCCCTTTTATCTCCCCTTCTCAGCCAACCAACGTCGACGCTCCATTCAGCGGCACAATGCTATCACCGCTATCACCTGCGATAGCAAACTCTTTAATTCCTCCGCTTCATGCCTCTCGAGAATGTCGCCACAAAAGTAAACCGCCATCCCGAGAGGTCCGTCCACGCGCAAGCGTTTTCTTCAGCTTGCGCGTAGGACCGAGGGACCTGCTCCGCTGCACATCAGGGATAAAACCATTTCCATTACTTTCAAGACCGCACCGGTTTCCTATCAGTGTCATCCGTATTGGCCTATCCCGCTTGCCATGGATCAATGGTCTTGCTTTCTCCGCCTGTGCCTCCGCGATGAGTTTTTGATTTTCTTGTCCTCACAACTTCTACTCCTGCCATGTCATCAGTGTTTATCAGCATTAAGTTTCTTTGATTTAGAATTCCCTTGGCTCTTATGAACAAACCTCTCGTTCTCATCATTCTCGATGGCTGGGGTTATGCGCCTCCATCCAATGCTAATGCCATTTCACTGGCGCGAAAGCCCAACTATGACCGGTTGCTCAAGGAATATCCCAACACGCTGATCAAGACCAGCGGACATTCCGTCGGCCTGCCGGATGGGCAAATGGGCAACAGCGAAGTCGGCCACCTGAATATCGGGGCAGGCCGCGTGGTTTATATGGACATCACCAAGATTGATCTCATGATCCAAAAAGGTGATTTCTTCAGCGATCCTACTTTGCTGGGCGCCATGAAAAACGCCCGCCATGGCGGACGCCAACTGCATCTATTTGGCCTGCTCTCTGACGGTGGCGTGCACTCCCACCAGAATCATCTGTACGCGCTCTTGCGCATGGCCAAACAAAATGGCGTGGACCACACCTTTGTTCACTGCTTTATGGATGGCCGCGATACGCTGCCCACCAACGGAGCGGGCTACATCCAGCAGTTGCAACAAAAGATACGCGAACTTGGCACAGGCAAGATTGCCAGCGTGAGCGGCCGCTACTATGCCATGGATCGCGACAAGAAGTGGGACCGCGAACTGAAGACCTTTGATGCCATGGTTGCCGGCAAGGCTGAAGGCGGTGAGTTCATTGATCCGGTGCAGGGCGTAAAAGATTCTTATAACCGCGACGTTACCGACGAATTTATTATTCCCTTCACCTGCGTGGAAAATCGCGGCAACCCCGTTGCCACCATTCGTGACGACGATTCAGTCATCAACTTCAACTTCCGGGCTGATCGCGCACGCCAGATCACGCGTTGCCTGGCCCGGGAAAGCGGGCTTACCGCCGATGCTGGCCGCGACCTGCCTGACGCCGAAGCGCTCGATGCTGCTATCCCACGCAGCCGTGTTCCCAAAAATCTGAAATACATCTGCATGTCGCAGTATGACAAGCAGTTCACCCTGCCCTTCGTCGTGCAGCCAGACTCACTCAAGAACATTCTGGCCAACGTAATGGCAGACCGTGATCTGCGCAACCTGCGTGTAGCCGAAACCGAGAAATACGCGCACGTCACCTATTTCTTCAATGGCGGCATAGAAAAACCGTTTCCGGGTGAAGACCGTGTCTTGGTCCCGTCACAAAAGGTCGCGACTTATGATCTGAAGCCGGAGATGTCTGCCGCTGGCATTGCGGAAGCCGTAATCAAGGCCACAAACGATTCTGCTTTTGACGTAGTCATCGTCAACTTCGCCAACGCCGACATGGTCGGTCACTCCGGCAAAATTCCGCCAACCGTACAAGGCGTGGAAACTGTGGACCATTGTCTGGGCGAGATTTATAAAGCTGTTCGCGCACGCGGCGGAGCCATGTTAATTACCGCTGATCACGGCAATGCCGAGCAAATGATTGATCCAGCCACCGGCGGCCCACACACGGCGCACACCACCAATCCGGTGCCGTTCATCGTGGTGAGTGAAGACGCGCAGAAATTCTCTTTGCGCCCGGAAGGGTCCTTGCAGGATATCTCGCCCACCGTGCTCGGCATGCTGGACTTCCCACAACCAAAAGAAATGACGGGCAAAGATCTGCGGGTTTCGAAAACCTCATAGTGTGAGCAAGCGTCGGTTTGTCTTCAGTTTTCAAGAGGATGCCCCTGCATGGGCGGAAATGCAATTTACTTTTGTGTGCCAAGGCGCGCACCCACGCTCTTATTCTCTCTGGTGAAAACTCGAAAATCGAATAAATCCTTGCCCTCGCGCTCTTCTCTCTTCACATTGTTTATTGTGATGATCTGGGACGAATTGCGAAATCCAGCTTCCCCTTTTGGAACAGCTTTGGATTTTAATTAGCGATTTTTCATCTCTTCCAATTGCCCGCGCCGTACCATTTACTTTTGCGGTAAGAAGCGATTGACAGCCCCAATGGAAAGCCAAAGCCTCAGTTCGGCGAACGGCCATAACAGTGTTGAACCTTTACCGCTGTTCCGTCCGGAAGCGCTCATCGCCCAGGAGCAGAAGTTCTACGGAGAGATCGTCCTCATCCGTCCTTTTTCTCTGATGCTGCTTAGCTGGTTTGCCCTTGGCATTACTGCTGCTGTTTTTGGGTTTCTGTTTCTTGGCCATTACACTGAGCGGGCACATGTGTCTGGCGTAATTGCCGCTGCCCCTGTTTCTTCAGAAACGCTGGAGGCATCGGTCTTTGTGCCGGGCCGTCTCATTGGTCGGCTGCATTCCGGCAACCAGCTTACATTGCATTGCGAATCTTGCTCCGCGGCATTTTCACAACAAACGGGAACAGTTCTTACCATACCGGATGCGCCTCTGGGACCGGCAGAACTCTCCCAGTTGGACTCGACCCTGATGGGGCAGCCGCATAAAGGCCCGTTCTACAAAATTACCGTGTCGCTGCCGCCACCAGTCACAAGGGCATCGCTAATCAACCCCTTACCGCAATCGGGAACAAGAGTAGAAGCGGACATCCCGCTTGGGCGCAAACCTTTAATCAAGTGGTTCTTCGAACGGTCTGCCGGCTAACGGGAGACCGCAGGACGAAGTCTTGCGGAAAATGAAATTTTCCCTGGGAAAGAAACTGCCGCAGGTCTTCCAGACTGAAGCGGCCGAGTGCGGGCTCGCATGTCTCGCCATGATCGCTGGCTACCACGGCGCGCAGATTGATATGCCCGCGCTCCGGCAGCGGTTCTCCCTTTCGCTGCGTGGTGCAACGCTGGCCCATATTATCCGCTTTGCCGGCGCGCTTGATCTCACCGGACGCCCCTTGCGTGTGGAACTTGAAGACCTGGCTTATCTCAAGACGCCCTGCATTCTTCACTGGAAGATGGACCACTTTGTGGTCCTCAAAAAGGTCACCCGCAAATACGTTTATCTGCACGATCCTTCCACCGGGCCCAAACGGATCACTTTGGCCGAAGCCAGCCGCTATTTCACTGGCGTCGCTCTGGAACTCACTCCCACGGCAAGCTTTGCGCCACGAGATGACCGCCATCCTCTGCGCCTGCGTGACTTGATTGGCCGCGTCACCGGCCTCAAGCGTGCTCTCTCGCAAGTCTTTCTGCTGGCCGCTGCTCTTGAGTTGTTCTCCATCGTCAGCCCATTGTTCCTGCAGCTCACGGTGGATAAAGTCCTGGCCGCGTTTGATCGCAATCTTCTCGCCACGCTGGCCATCGGCTTTATGCTGCTGATCGCCCTTCAATCATTGATAGGGGCTTTGCGTAGCTGGACCACTCTTTATTTCGGCACATCGCTCAAGTTCCAGTGGTATGCCAATCTGTTCTCTCATCTGGTTCGGCTGCCAGTCTCCTTCTTTGAAAAAAGATATTTTGGTGACATTCTCTCGCGCTTCGATGGCGCCGAGGCCATCCAGCGCACCCTCACCAATAATTTTATTGAAGCTGTGTTGGACGGCCTGATCTCCATTTTTGTTCTCGCCGTTATGTTTTTCTATAGCAGCAAACTTGCCTTGGTGGTCATCGCCAGCGTGCTGCTGTATGTGACGCTCCGTAACATTGCCTACCTTCCCTTGCGGCGGGCCACGGAAGAGCAGATCCTAAGCCTTTCCCGGCAGCAGGGCTTCATGATTGAAACGCTTCGCGGCATTCGCACCATCAAAGTCCTGGGCCGTGAGGACAGCCGCAAGACGCGCTGGATGAATCTCTTGGCGAACTCCATCAACGCCCAGGTGGCCACGGAAAAACTTTCCCTGCTCTTCAAAGCCGCCAATGGACTGATCTTCGGCTTGCAATCAGTCGCCGTGGTCTGGCTCGGTGCGATCCTGGTTCTTGGAGGAAAATTCAGCATTGGCATGCTGTTTGCCTTCGTCGCCTATCAGGAGCAGTTCAAGGCCCGCATCACCAACCTGGTGGACCGCTTCTTTGAATTCCGCATGCTCTCTCTGCAAGTCCAGCGGCTCGCGGACGTGGTGTTGGAAAAGCCCGAACCATCCTTACTTACTTCTACTGGCGCGGAGATAGAAGACGCCTCCATTGACGTTAAGCATCTCTACTTCCGCTACTCAGACACAGAACCCTGGCTGTTGGAAGACGTTAGCTTTCGCATCTTTCCCGGCGAATGCGTGGCCCTGGTCGGAGCTTCTGGCGCGGGAAAATCAACGCTGCTCAAGCTGATGGCTGGGCTTCTTCACCCGCAATCCGGTGATGTGATCGTCAATGGACATTCTGTCTGCGCCAGCCGCGCCTCCGTTCTGGGAAACGTTGGCTTCGTCCTGCAGGATGACTCCCTTTTTGCCGGGACCATTGCAGACAATATCGCCTTCGCCGCTGATACCGCTGACATGGCGCGGGTGGAAGAATGCGCCCGCCTCGCCTGCCTCGACGAAGAAATTAACGCCATGCACATGGGTTACAGCACGCTGATAGGTGACATGGGCTCAGCGCTTTCCGGCGGACAGCAGCAACGCCTTCTGCTCGCGCGCGCACTGTATCAACGTCCTTCTATCTTGATTCTCGATGAAGCGACAAGCCATCTGGATGTTCCCACGGAGCAGCGCATTGCCGCCATGCTCGCCGAACTCCGCATGACGCGCATTTTTGCCGCGCACCGTCCAGACACGATCCGGATTGCCGACCGCATCCTTACCTTGTCGCGCTCAGGAAAAGTTTCTGCCGAAGATTACGGCAGACCAGATGTACCAACCATGAAAGGAGCAATACATGTCGAAACTGGAAGATAACAGAGTACTGGCACGCGCTGGTGCTCGGGAACTAACGGTTGAAGAAGCGGATTTTGTCGGCGCGGCGTTCCACACCCTCATTTGCACATTTGCTGTTGCCACTGCCACTCACACCGGCATCGGCGATGGCGATGGCTGCGGCGACACTGACGCTGATGCCAGCTTCATTTAATCAACCGGCTGGCGTCCGCAAGGAAGCTATGCAGATTGAATGTTACCAGCCAATGAAAAGGAGAACTTCATGTCGAAGCAAGAAAACAACAGAGTACTGGCACGCGCTGGCGCTCGGGAACTAACGGTCCAGGAACTCGACTTTGTTAGCGCGGGCGCTCACACCAACGTTTGCTCCGTCGTTGTGGCAACTGCTAGCCACACCGGTGCTGGCGATGGCGATGGCTGCGGCGACACTGACGCCGATGCCAGCTTCATTTAAATGGAAGAGGCCGCCTTCTTGTTAGCGACACCTGGGCGGCCTGTTTCAAAAACTTAAAGCAGAAATTGGGACACAAAACGGCACAAATCATGAAAGGAGAAAATATATGGACTTACAGAATAGGGTATTGATTCGCAAAGGCGCTCGTGAGTTGACGCCAACTGAAGCCGATCTCGTAAATGGCGGCTATCGCACTCTTTCGCTCTGCACCAGCGCTCCTTCCCCGGATGGAGACCAACACGTCGGCGAGGTTGGCTGTTAAATAGCTAGCCGGGAGTCAGAACTTCCGAAACTCTTTTGAAAAGTTTGGGCCCTGCTTAACGGGCCCAAAATGTGAAAGGAGAAAAACAATGTCAAATCAAGAAGACAACAGAGTACTCGCACGTTCGGGCGCTCGTGATTTAACTCTCTCGGAAATCGACCGCGTTAACGCGGCCGCCCACACCAACGTTTGCACCGGTGGCCAAGCTACCGCAAGCCACACCGGCTTCGGCGATGGCGATGGATGCGGCGACACCGATTTTGATCTCAGCATGATGTAACTCTGCGTGCTGCTGGCTGCATGGCTCTTGTCCAGGCGGGTGGCGGCTTTCAGGATTTGGTGAAGGCTCGAGCAAAACCAAAAAATGAAGAAGGAGAAAATTATGTCAACACTTGAAAGTAACAGAGTACTCGCGCGTGCGGGCGCTCGCGAACTGACCCTTGAGGAAATCGATTGGGTCGCCGCAGGCGCTATGACCTTTGTCTGCTCTCGTCCATTGGCAACAGCTACCCACACCGGGCCCGGCGATGGCGACGCATGCGGAGATCAGGATAGCGATACTGGATTAGTTTAATTCCTTACTGGGCCGCCTGGTGTTGCAAGGGCCGGGCGGCTGTTTTTAAAACCTGGCAGGCCTTGCGAACAAAAGTTACTTAAGAAAGGAAGAAATAACATGAAGGACAACAATCGTGTACTGATTCGTCGTGGCGCTCGCAATCTGAGCGAGCAGGAAGTGGCGCAAGTGAATGGCGGAAGCCCGCATACAACCACAGCCTGCACCTTATCAGCAGCCAAAACATTGGATGGTGATGTCTTTCTCGGCGAGTGCTAACCAGCTAGTAACGGGGGCGCTGATCGATAGCGCCTCCTTATTCATATTTCTCTTTCTTTTTTTGACATCGGCGACAATGCCGCGGAGACAATCAATGAAGATCATTATTCTGGCCGCAGAAGACGATAACCACACAGCCCCCCTCAAGTGGGCATTGGAAAAAGCTGGATATACGGTAGTTTGCTGGACCGGTCTTGGCTGGACAGAGCAGCAACAGGCCTCAGTGCTGTTGAATCACGATGAAAAGGACATCGTCACCCTCGGCGGCCACACAGTGGATGCGGGTGATGTTGTTTGGATTCGCCGTCCGGAGCCGCCCGTGACCAATCCAAACACCTCTGCGGTTGATAAGAAATTTGCCTCCGTCGAATATCGCGCATTTTTCCACTCCACTCTCTTCATGCTGCAAACCTTGCCTGTGTGGTGCATCAACCCATTCTCTGCAGCCAGACTGATCAATCAAAAACCAGTACAGTTGCGGATCGCCCGCAAATGCGGATTGAAGACCCCGGCAACTCTCATGTCCAATGCCCCGCAGGACGTACAACAATTCTTTTCCCGCCCTGGCAGCCGGAACATTTGCAAAGGTTTTACACCCCACATCTGGCAGAAGGAAGGCTTTACCTCTGTCGCCATTACGGAAACTTTCGAACTTACCAGGGATCAACTGCCCGCCAATGAAATACTGACCTACGCCCCGGCCATTTATCAGGAAAGGGTCGCCAAAGAGTTTGACGTAAGAATGGTGTTGATGGGAAACAACATTTATTCATACGCACTCAACAACACCAAGAAGGCGTTGGACTGGCGGCAGGACGCCACCTTGGGCCACGTGACAGCAGAAAAGATTGAGACTCCGCCCGAGATTGTAAAAAGCGTGCTGGCCTTTGCCCAGCAGTTTGGCATCTGCTTTGGCTCTCTTGATTTTGGCGTGGACGCCCATGGGCAATGGTGGTTCCTGGAAATCAATGAAGAGGGGCAGTTCCTGTGGCTGGATCAGTTCAACCGCGAAGCCCGGCTGATGGGAAAGTTCTGTGCCTTTATCACCGCGCCTCAGGGCTCCACGGCCCCACTGGAAGACCGTGAGCACCTCTTCCCCACTCTGCAAGAGTATGAAGATATGCCAACGGAACAGAAGGTTCAGCCTATCCCGCGGCCCAACCGGGAGGATCCTTTCCTTTCCAGTGAAGTCTAAGCCAGGGCAGAGGGCACGCTTTGCGATGACCCTCTGCTTTGGAGTACAACAGAGGGAATGAAGATCGCAAAAAAAGCGCTGAAGCTGGCTGGGGCCTTTGAGGTTAAACGCGGAGAATCCTTCCGCCTGAAAGACTTTCACCCTGCCGAAACACAGGGGTTCCACTCCAAGGAAAAAGCCGCTGAGCTTCTGCATGAGAGCACCTCGATGCTGTGCGATCTCCAGGAAAAGCTCTACGCGCAGGACCAATGGGCCGTTCTGCTGGTCATCCAGGCCATGGACGCCGCCGGCAAAGATAGCCTGGTCAAACATGTAATGAGTGGAGTGAACCCGCAAGGTTGCGAGGTAACCAGTTTCAAGCAGCCGTCAACAGAAGAATTGAACCATGACTATCTCTGGCGCGCCGCACGCCAGCTGCCTGAACGTGGACACATCGGCGTTTTTAACCGCTCTTATTATGAAGAAGTTCTCGTGGTGCGCGTCCATCAGGAACTGCTCTCCCGGCAGCATCTTCCCGCCAGGCTGGTGACTAAGAAAATCTGGAAAGAGCGCTTTGAGGACATCCACAATTTTGAGAAATATCTCAGCCGCAACGGTATATTGATTCTCAAGTTTTTTCTCAATGTTTCAAAGGAAGAGCAGAAGCGCCGCTTTCTCGACCGCCTGAATGAACCGGAGAAAAACTGGAAATTCTCTGAGGCTGATGTGCGCGAGCGCCAATGCTGGGACGACTACATGCATGCCTATGAAGAACTGATCCAGCACACAGCCTCGCCGGAAGCGCCCTGGTACGTAATTCCCGCCGACCACAAATGGTTTGCCCATGTGGCCGTGAGCGCCGCAATCATTCACGCTCTTAAAGGCCTGAATCTGGAATTTCCGCAGGTAGATAAGACCCGGCGCAAAGCATTGGAGGCAGCGCGGGAAACACTGGTGAAAAAACAGGCCGACTAAGCTCCGAACATCTACTTATTTTTTATAGACAATGTTGTCTGATTGTGGTGACGCCAGCCATTGGGCCAGGCTTTGCGCGTTGCGGTCGCGTTCTGAAGTTTCCGCCGCAGCAATATCAATCGGCCATTTCACGCCAATCTCAGGATCAGCAAAATAAATCCCGCTCTCGCCATTCTGGTTATAAACACCTGTCGTCTTGTACTGGACTTCGCAATCGTCGGTGAGCGAGCAAAAACCCCGGGCAAAGCCATAGGGCGCCCATACCTGCTTCTTGTTTTCTTCCGTAACTTCCAGGCCAAACCACTGGCCCAGTGTTGGCGAGCCTTTGCGAACGTCCACCGCCACCAGAAATGCAGCCCCGTGCGTTACGCGCATTAGTTTGCCCATGGGTGGCTCCCATTGAAAGTGCAGGCCGCGCAACACGCCCTTCTTTGACTTGGAGTGATTGTCCTGGACAAAGTCTGTAGGCAATCCTAGTTCACTAAACTGATCGACACGGAATGTTTCCATGAAAAATCCGCGCGAGTCACCGCGCACCTCCGGCAATATCACTTTGACATCGTTCAGGTGTACAGACTCAATCTTGAATGCCATGCGGAAAGCGGCTCCCTTGAGAAAAATGGAAAAATCCAGGACTTCGCGCCGTCAGAAAATATCTTTCTGCACCTGCGCCGGGTCCATTTTGAGTGTAACAGTTTAGTCCGTTCCAGAAAGCGCCTGCCAGCCACGCCGTGAGAGGTCCCAGAAAATCATATAGCCCGCTGCGCCGGCAATCGCCAGCAGCAATAAACCCAGCGTCCAATTACCAAAGATAATTTTGCCGATGCCAAACAGCGTGGCATAAACCAGCACACAGCCCATCAGCCAGTCAAAAGCATTGCTGCTCACATCGCGCACCTGCTGGATTTCCGGTGCCAGCGCGGCAATCTTTTTCCAGCCATGCACTGTTGGCCGCACACGGCGGTAAAACGCCAGCAGCTTTTCTTCTGACTCCGCTGGAGTAAGGAACGTGGCGGCAATCCAGGCCACAGTGGTAATCCCTGCTGTAATCAATGAGGTTTTGGCGAAAGTTACAGGATCGTCACCGGGAAGATGCTGGTGCAGGTACATAGCAACCACCGCTGCCACGAGCATTGCGCTTATCTCGCTCCAGGCGTTGATCCGCCACCAATACCAGCGCAGGATATACACCGCTCCCGTGCCAACACCAAGCCCGAGCACAATCTGCCAGCCCTGACCCACCGAATGCAACTGCCCGGCAACATAGCCGCTGATCAACACCAGCAAAATGGTAAACAACCGCCCAATGCCGACGTAATGCTTTTCTGTCTTCCCGCGCACCATGAAGCGACGGTACAAGTCGTTTACCAGATAGGAGACGCCCCAGTTCAACTGCGTTCCCAGTGTGGACATGAATGCCGCAAGAAAAGCCGCAACCATCACGCCGCGCAACGCCGGCGGAAGAAAGTCTCGCAGCACCATCACATAGCCCTGCTGCGGGTTCGCGGCAAAAGCCGCATCTGGATGCAGTCCGCCATGCGGTGAATAAACCGCTAAAGCCACCAACCCGGTAATGATCCACGGCCACGGCCGTATTGCGTAATGCGCAATGTTGAACCACAGTGTTGCGCCCAGAGAATTCTTTTCATCCTTGGCGCAGAACATGCGCTGCGCCACATACCCGCCACCGCCTGGCTCCGCGCCGGGATACCATGCCGACCACCACTGCACGCCCAGATACATAAAAAACGTGAGCACTGGCAGTGTCCATATGTAATTTGTCGCCATGCCGAGACTAAAATCAGGAAAAAAAGCCAGCGGATTGGAAGTATGCACGCCAGTTTTCTGCACTTCCTGTCCCACGATTTGCAATTGCAGCTTCAGTGCCTGCATGCCGCCAATCTTTACCACCGCAACCCAGGCCAGCACCACAACCATGGTCATCTTCAAAATGAATTGAAATAGATCCGTAACCAGCACGCCCCACAATCCGCCGATAGACGTATAAATGCCGGTGAATGGAATCAGCACAAAAATGCAGATTAACAGTGCCGTATGGCTGGGTTCACCCAGCGTGTAATAGAACATGGTGTGACCGCCCAGCGTGAGCGCCACAACTTTACCTTGCGCAATGAGCGGCCCAAGCAAAACAGCAATAATGCTGACCATGGCATTGGTGACCCAGCCAAGAATCAGGCAGTTCATTGCCAAACCAAGATAAATAGCTTTAAATCCGCGCAGAAACGCCGCTGGCTTTCCCCCGTAACGCATCTCGGTGAGTTCCACATCGGTCAAGACTTCCGCGCGCCGCCAGTAGCGTGCAAAAAAGAAGACAGTCATCATGCCACCCAGGCATGAAGTCCACCAGATCCAGTTACCGGCGATTCCCTGCGTCGCAATCACGCCGCTTACAAATAGAGGTGTGTCCGCGGCAAACGTGGTTGCCACCATTGAGGTGCCAGCCAGCCACCATGAGACATTGCGTCCGGAGACAAAAAACTCTTCCGTGTTGCCGCCCGCGCGCCGGCGATAATAAATGCCAATCGCCAGATTAATCAGCAGGTAGCCGACAATCACAATCCAGTCAGTCAGTGTCAGTGCCATCAGCTCTCCGGTTTTGTGCCCAGTTTTTTCAGCCCAATGCGCGGCTCACGGCCAGAGTAGCAGATGAACGCGCCTGCGCACCCCAGTAAAACCGCTTAGCTTGCCGGGGAGCGCCTGCAATGTCAATGCCCGCGAAATATGACCTTCCGTGTCGGCGAGCACCCAAGAATCTCTGAAGATTCCCTCTAAAGTGCTCCGCGATTTTCTGGTATTGTTGCGCCATGGTGGAAAAGCTAGTGTTTGCCGGCCTGTGTCTGCTGGCCTTGTTCTCTCCCGCTGTGGCCAGTGATTTCCAGCACCCGGCGTCCGTACACCTGGACCACAACGGCGAGAAGTGGGCGGAAAAGACGCTCAAGAAGCTCTCTCTGGAAGAAAAGGTCGGGCAGATTTTCATGGTCCGCCTCACCATGCCGCAGTTTGTAAACATTAAGAGTGATGACTACCAGAAGTGGCGTGAGCAGATTGCGCATTATCATCTTGGATCTCTGCTGCTCACCGTGCCCGCCGATGGGCCTTCACTTTCCAAGAGCGAGCCTTTTGAAATTGCCATGCTGATCAATGAACTACAGCATGACAACAAAGTGCCTCTGCTCATGGCCGCCGACTACGAACGCGGGCTCTCTATGCGGTTGAACGGAGTAACTGTGTTTCCTCATGCCATGGCTTTCGGCGCGGCTGGCAGGCCAGAGCTAGCGGAAAAATTCGGCAAGATAGTGGCTGAGGAATCCCGCGCCATCGGCGTGGAATGGAATTTATTCCCCGATGCAGACGTGAACTCCAATCCCGCCAATCCTGTGATCAACACACGCTCTTTTGGCGAAGACCCCAATCAAGTAGGAGCAATGGCCAGCGCCTATATTCGCGGCGCGCGCGCCTCGGGCTTGCTCACGGCGGCAAAACATTTTCCTGGACATGGCGACACAGCCACCGACTCGCATCTTGGTGTAGCCGCTGTAAATCGCAGCCGAGAACAAATTGAGCAGATTGATCTTCCGCCGTTTCGCGCTGCCATCAGCGCTGGCACGGATGCCGTGATGGTGGCGCACGTAACCGCGCCGGCGCTAGAGCCAGATCCGAAAAAAGTTGCAACTACTTCTGGAATCGTGGTCACGCAAGTATTGAAAACGCAGCTCGGCTTCAACGGGTTAGTTATTACAGATGCCATGGATATGTCAGGGCTTACCCGTGTATATCCAGAAGGCGCGTCCGCCGCCGCTGGCCACGCTGCCGTTGACGCGATTAAAGCGGGAAATGACATGCTTCTGCTGCCTTCTGATCTTGACGGCGCTTATAACGGCTTGCTTAATGCCGTTCGCAGCGGTGAGATTCCGGAGAAGCGACTGGATGAATCCGTGCTCAAAGTCTTGCGCGCCAAGGCCAGCGTGGGACTGAACAAAGCAACTCAGGTGGACATCAAAAATATTTCTTCTGTGATTTCCAGCCCTGAAAACCTGCTGGCCGCCCAGCAAATGGCTGACTCCGCGTTAACTTTAGTCCGCGAAAATGGCCGCATGTTGCCACTCCAGCGGCGCGGCGCAGTCTATAACTCAACGCCCGTGTACGGCTCTATCCAGACAGAGGGCAATAAGCTGCTCTGCATCATTTTTACCGACGATGTTAGAAGTGAGAATGGCCGCCAGTTCCAGCGTGAAGTGCAAACGCGCGTGCCGGATGCCCGTGTGATCTATGTTGATCCACGCATTGCTGCAGGCAGTATGCCGGAAATCCAAAGTGCGGCTAAAGCAGCGGAAAATATTCTTGTCGCCGTTTATATGGTCCCAGTTGCTGGCCGTGCGGTGAAAAAAGAGGGAGGCATCGCGGTAAACAGCATATCCATGCCTGAATCAACGGCTGCGCTGCTGCAATCAATCTTGCAAGCTAAGCGAAGCAATACTGTGGTGGTGAGCTTTGGCTCACCTTACGTTGCCGCAGATTTTCCTGAAATTGAAAATTACATCTGCGCTTATTCCAATGTCATTACTTCTGAAATTGCGGCAGCTAAAGCTCTATTCGGCGAGATTCCTTTTCTCGGACGCTTGCCGGTATCTATTCCCGGTATAGCACAACGCGGGACCGGCATGGACCAGCCAGCACGCGCCGTGCACAAGTAAAACTGGAGTTGCCGTAAAAGAAGATGCAAGCTAGTCAGCTTCCTGCAGAGTCTTTACATGCGCTTCCAGCGCTCGGGAATATTCCCGTTCAGCTTGCAATTCTGATTGCAGCTTCTTAACCAGTCCTTCCAACCGCAAAACTTCAACCTTCAATTTTGCGGAGTCATTGATAATGGCCGATTTCGTCGGCGCTGAACCATTAGCCTGTGAGACAGCCGGGGCCGAAACAACCGGAACTGGTACTGGTGTTGCAGGCGCAACAAATGCTATAGGTGCATTCGCCGGGGCCGCAGGAGGCGCACTGGGCGCCAATACCTGAAGCTGTGGCGCAGCAACTGCAGCTGTTGCTGTAACCGGTAATGTCATAACAGAAGCTGGAGCCGCTGCTGCTGCCACGGCACGTTGCTGCACTGGAGCAGGTGCAGGCGTTGCAGAGCGCGGCGGCATAGGCGCAGCTGCCGCTGAGAAAATGCTGCTCAGGGCCACTGCCGCATTGGCTGCCGCGGCAGGTGTGGGCGCTGGTGCGCCGTTCGGTTTCAAAAGATTCTTAACGCGGGTAATCAGGTCTTGGGGTTGAAAGGGCTTGCGAAGCAGTTCATCGGCCTTCACGGCAAATGCCTTCTCCGCTACAGCGCGATTCACCACACCAGACATAAGAATTACCGGCGTCTTCGCCAGATCAGCATGCGACTTTATATACTGGCAGACGTCATAGCCATCTTTGTCCGGCATGATCACGTCTGTGATCACAATATCTGGCCTGGACGCTTCAATCTCCCTCAGCGCGGTTGCAGCATCGTGACATGCCACCACGTTGATGTTCTCCCGCCGGAAGGCGATCTTAATTACCTCGCGCATGGTCGCACTGTCGTCAATAAAGTAGACAGTGGGAATCGTGCTCATCTGAAACCTCCATCGCCTTCGTCCTGCCCGGATTCATCCAGTTCACGCAGGGCTTCCAGCATTAGCTCTGTTGCGGAACGGAGCACCGTCCGCGTGGCTGCGCTTTCTCCCGGCAAAAACTTGTAAGATCCTGTGTCCGCGCCATTGCAGTGCTTCACAATGTGGACCACCGCCTCATCTCCAATGCGGTCACCGCTTTCGGCATGTGTGATGTTGCCGTTTTCAAAAAAAATGATTCCATCCACCACGCCGGAATTCACTGAGAGCGAGCCGGTCTGCCGCGAATGCACCAGCATCTGCACCACGCCGGGCAGGTCAAGATGGGAAAGGCTGCCGCTCAGCCCTTCTTCAGATGAACCCATCATCTGTACCGGATGAAAGCCTTCCGTATTGCTGCGCAAAAAAGTTTTGATCTGTGCCGCGATCAGTTCCGGCCCCAGCCGCTTGTCTACGTAGTCAGCGCAGCCCGAACGGAAAGCTTCCATCAAAGCCTGGTCACCGCCATCTCCTAAAGCAATAATAGGAATATGCGCGGTCTTGGGATCGGCATGGATGATCGGCGGCAGATCGTGCGCGCTGATCTCACGCAGGCTGGTGGAGCAAAGAATTGCTGAAGGCGTGTCATATTCCAGCATAGTCAGCGCATAGCCGGTCTGTGTGCTGTGGACCACCTCAAAGCCCTCAAGTTTAAGCGCGTCAGTAATCCGGCGTGCCATAAAGACGTTGGCGTCAATCAGCAAAATCTTTGCGGGAGCGGAGACAGTTGGGCTCATGCCATCGCCTCCGCACTCATCAGTTTTTCCAAAGCTACAATCGAAATTGTTTCATCGCCGATGGCCAGCAGGCCGCTGACGTAAAACGGCTCACCTCCGGCAAGCGGCAGATGCGCGGCGCTGGCCAGTTCACATTCGCCAGTCACCGGCACAGCCATCAACTCCGGGCGTGATTCGAGATTGCAGTTCGCGATCAAATAAAACTTTCTTGGCGGCGCAGCCGCTCCAACCAGCACCTGGGCAACGTCGCATACCGGAACAATCTTTCCCCGCCGTACCAGCACACCTGTCAGCAACGGCGTGCGGTGAGGAAAAGTCTGTACGTTGTCCGGCCGGGCCAGCTCAGTTACGATTTCCGCAGGCAGGGCAAACCGCTGCTTTCCCAGAGGGAAGAGCACGTACGATTTGTTTCCGCCCTCGATCATACGGTTACAACTCCGCGTACACGTTCAAGCCCTTCGCGCAAAATCTCCAGTTCAGGTCGATTCAGAAAAGCGTTATGGTTCACCACCGGGATCACTGCACCATTCACTACAGCCAGCCCTCGATACCAGCCCCGCTCTTCATGCGTAAAAACCCTCGGCAATCCATGCAGCGACGAAATTTCCATGATGCGGTCCGTTGCATCCACTAAAACACCTATCGGCGCGTTGCGCAGAACCAGCACGCGCGACGCCTGCGACGGCGGCAGCTGAAAGTGCCGGGCCGTGTCGATTACGAAATGCGTGGTGCCGTTCCGCTCCAGCGTATATTTCAGTTTGGCAATCTGCGCGGCAATGCCGCCCAACGTAAAAGTATGCAGATCGTCCATACCACGAATCTCCTTCACCACACTGGCCGCAATGGCAAACTTGAATCCGCCAACAATGAACACAATCACATCTTCCCGCGCGGGCGGCGCAGGCGGCGGCCCAAGTTGCTTCATGGGCTTCACATGGCCCCCACTTTCGCCGCGCCAAAGATGTGCAATACTCGCTTTTCAATCTGCTGATAGATCGCTTCCATCGGCAGCACCTGGTCTACCACGCCAGTTTTGATGGCCTCTTGCGGCATGCCGAAAATCACTGCCGTAGATTCATCCTGCGCGATCACATACCCGCCAACTGAGCGGATAATCTGCACGCCCTTGGATCCGTCATTGCCCATGCCGGTAAGGATCACACCGATTGTCATTGGCCCGGCATATTCCGCTGTGCTTTCAAACGTCAGATCAGCGCAAGGGCGGTAGCCGCCAACGCGTGGGCCGTCATCCAGTGAAATTCTGCCCGTAGGCGAAACGCGCAGATGATGCGATCCCGGACAAACATAAAGCTGCCCCGGCACAATAATTTCCCCGGCTTCCGCCTCTTTCACCTTGATCTGTGACGCCTCCGCCAGTTGTGCACTGAACTGTGACGTAAAGTTTCCGGGCATGTGCTGCACCAGAATCACCGCACCTGGGAAATCCTTGGGGAAATACGGAATGAATTTCATCAGCGTTGCGGGACCGCCAGTCGATGAGGCCAATACCACGATAGGAAATTTTCCTGCGCCCTTGGCTGCGGCATTCACCGCTGCTTTGACTTCCTTAAGGCTGTTCTCTCCCTCTTTTTGTGCCGGTTCAACTCGTGGAGAGGACGAAGCAATTTCATGCTGTAACTTGGAGCGGGTCGCGGTACGCACCACGCGGACCTTGGCGGCCATCTTCAGTTTGCGGCAAAGTTCATCTTTTACGGAACTCATGTCAAGATCAATGCCGCCGCTGGGCTTGGCCACAAAATCAATCGCGCCCAGTTCCAGCGCTTTCAGCGTAACTTCCGCGCCATCCTTTGATTCAGAGCTCACAATCAAGATCGGCCGGGGGTTACTTGACATGATAATTTCGGTAGCCTGAAGTCCGTCCATGTGCGGCATGTTGATATCCATGCTGATAACGTCAGGCTTGAGCACTTCAGTCTGTGTAACGGCATCGCGCCCGTCACGCGCTTCTCCGCAAACTTCAAACTGCGGATCGGCTGCAATAATATTTTGCAGCACCTTGCGCATGAACGCCGAGTCGTCCACAATCAGCACTCGAATTTTCTTGTCTGCGAACGTCATCTTTTAAATTCTTACCGTGCTGCCGCCGTCTGCTCCAACTGCATACCTGCCGGCGAACCAATCAACTTCCCGACCGCCGCAATAAACTGGTCTTCCTGCACTGGCTTGGTCAGGAAAGCTGCTGCACCTTCTTTTATGGCGCGATCACGATGCTTGGCGCCGGCGCGTGATGTAACCACCATTACCGGAATATTTCTCGTCTGCGGATCCTGCCGCAGGTGCGACAACAATTCGTAGCCGTTGGTCCGCGGCATCTCCAGATCGGTGACTACTAGATCGCAGCGCGTCTGAGTCACAATCTCCAGGGCTTCCAGTCCGTCTGCCGCCAGCCTTACGCGATATCCGGCTTTCTCCAGCATGCGGCCCACAAACTTGCGCACACTGATGGAGTCGTCAACCAGCACCACAAGTTTTTCTTCCGGAACAAAATCAATGGCTTCCTGCGGAATCGCACCATTCGCAATGGCCGCCGCGCCCGGAGCAAAGACACGTGCTGCATTCGCAGTGGTCATCAGCGGGCGATGCTCAATCGCTTCGCCGGCAACCAGGCGGTTCACGTCAATCAGCAGAATCAGGCTGCCATCCGGTGCAATAGTCGCTCCGGGAAACATCTTCAAATTGCGCAGAAATTCGCCCAGGCTTTTGATAACGATTTCATCTTTGCGTACAACGTCTTCCACCACCAGGCCAACCTGACGGCCCGCAACATTCACAATTACCATGCGGAAATAACCGTTGATCGGCTGAATTGGCTCAAGGCCCAACGCGCTATCCAGACGCACAATTTCCGTCACCACATCGCGCACCTTGGTCAGCAACCTGCCGCCAACGTCTTCCATGTCTGTGATTCTCAGCCGCCTGATCTCTTCCACAAAGGCCAGTGGCAGGGCAAACATTGAGCTGCCGCACCGCACAAAGAGCGCCTGCGAAATAATGAGTGTGAGTGGGACTTTCAGCGTGAAGCGCGTGCCGTATGCCTTCTGTGTCTCTATCTCAATCTCGCCATTCAGCAACGCCAGATTGGATTTCACCACGTCCAGGCCAACACCGCGCCCAGCCAGCTCTGTCTTGCGCGGGGCGGTGGAGAAGCCAGGCTGGAACAGAAGATCCAGCAGTTCCTTCTCGCTGAGTTCAGCAGCAGCTTCAGTGGAAAGCAGGCCATGATCGACTGCTGTTTTGCGGACTTTCTCGTAATCAATCCCGCGTCCGTCGTCTTCTACCTCAATATATATATGGTTGCCGCGATGGTAGGCGCGCACCGCAACGTTCCCTGCATCGCTCTTGCCCAGCGCATATCTCTCTTCGTCGCGTTCCAGCCCATGGGCCACCGCATTGCGCACCAGGTGAATCAGCGGATCGGAAATTTGCTGGATAATATTGTTATCCAATTCGGTCTCCGCGCCGGCCAACGTAAGCTCTACCTTCTTATTCACCGCTTTGGCAGCGTCACGCACCGTGCGCGACAAGCGCGTATACAGATTGCCGATAGGCACCATGCGCGCCTGCGTAATTTCGTCCTGCAGGCGATGCGCAAGCTTGGTGAACTCGTCGATATCGCCATCCACGCGGCGCACAAAGCCATCCAGCTGCGTAAGAACTTCAGTGATGTCTGCCGAAATTTCCGTTAGTGACCGCGAGAGGATATTGAAATCGTCATAGCGGTCCATCTCCAATTCGCTGAACTCAGCTAGCGAATGGTCAAACGTGTGCGAGTAGTTGGAATAACCACTCCTCATCTGGAAATCAGACGGCCGGGGCGCTGGGACAGAATGTATGCGGCTGAACTCGTGTTTCTCCTGGAATTCAGAAACCTTGTCCTGCATGCGTCCTTTGGAGAAATTCAGCACATCGGCCAGGCGCTCTAACTCGGCCACACGGCCCAGCATGCGTGTGCGGTTGATGACCAGTTCGCCCACCGCATTCATCATGCGGTCCAGGCGTTCCAGCGCAATGCGCACAGACTTGGACTGCGGCATGGATGCCGGCTCTTTGCGCAAGAAATCTTCGTCAGCAAACTTCTCAATACCTTCGTGCTTTTTAAATTCCGCTGCTGCTGCTGGAATTGCATGAGTTGGAGCTTGCGGCTCTGACGCAATTAACGTAACTGGCACCAATGCGGTCACAGAAGCCGGTTGCTCTTCTGCCAGGTGAACTTCTTGTAAGGTATTGGCTGGCGCAGCATCGCTTACGTTTGCAACGGCTGGAGCGGCAACTTCCTTCTCTGGCTCTTTCTCTGCGGGAACCAGACGCGAGATGCGCGTAAACAGATTCTGGACGGAAGACTGCATGGCCGCTTCGTCCGGCCACTGGTGATACAGGAATTTTTTTAGCGTATCCACTGCGTCAAGGCAGATATCGATAATCTCAGCGCTGGGGCGCAGTTCGCCTTCACGCAACCGCCCAATCAAATCTTCAGCGCGGTGCGCTACATGGGCAATTCTGTGCAGGCCGACTTGCGCTGCTGAGCCTTTTACCGTGTGCATGGCGCGCAGCAGGCGATGAATCTGTTCGGAGCTGGGATTCGTC
>DASXLK010000161.1:0-16375 GCA_036496365.1 Candidatus Angelobacter sp.
GTTGCCATGTTTGCAGTCTTGCTCTCGCTCTTCTTCTCTGCAGAAGGCTGGGTGCAATCCATGACGCGCTACTATCTCTACTTAGCCGGGCCAGCCCTGGGAGTTGCTTTTCTTGTTTGGTATGCGTTCAGTGCTTATCCACAGATTCCTGCATCCTTTGGAGGTGGAAAGCCACGCCATGCCCATGTTCAGGTTGACATGAAAGCAATCTCGGGCGATCTCTCTCAACAACTTATGCGAGCAGGCCAGGCCCCATCTGGCGGCCTTGGCAACATTGAAGCCGATGTCTATCTCATTACCGATAACAGCATTCTTATGAAAGTTCCGCGGGTAGACATGGCAGATAGCAATGGCAGCGCACCCCGAAAAACCGTGCAGCCTGCCATTGTTTTGCAATTGAGACGCTCAGATGTGAGCGCGATATTCTGGGAAAGCCGCCACTAAACATCTTCCGCTGGGTCGCTCGCATGTTCGAATAAGGATTTCTGCAAGATAAAAGAGGGCTGGATTTCTCCAGCCCACGATTGTTTTCATTGATCATTAAATAACGGCCAGCTCTTCATTAAGCCTGGCCGGCCTTTGCTTTTGTTTTAGGTATCTGAGCTTGCACGTGCTCAGCCAGCCGGATAGAAAGCGTGATGATGGTCATGGTCGGATTTGAGATCCCGGCTGATGCGAAAACTGAGGCTCCACCGATATACAGATTGTCAACGCCGTGGACCTTCAGGTTTTCGTCAACCACTCCTTCTGTTGGGGCGGTGGAAGCTGACATTCGTGTAGTGCCAATGTGGTGGCCGTTGACCGTCCATTGATTAGCTAAGCTCTCCCAGCTCGGCGAGGAAATAGCTCCATTTGTGGCCTTACTGAAAAGAGAGCAGTTTGTTTCGTAGGTCTTTTTGTCCAGATCAGAAAATGCCCAGTGAATATGCGTCTGCTGTTGCCCAAAAACCGGATCGGTAATGTGGATGTCCGGCTTTTGCCCGCTGACTGGATCGGTGGCTTTGGTCAGAGTGACATAACTATCGTAGTTTGGGGCCATTTCAAAATACATCGGGGCCGCGTCGAATTGATTGTTGGCCCAGAACCAGCATCTGCCTATGCCATTGCTCCTGGCGGTATCTGCAGTTGCGATAAATCTGCCCGTGAAGCCATTGATATTGCCTGTCGGATCGCTCCAATCAGGGTTCATCAGATTATTCTCAGCTGTCGATAGGTACGTCTTCGTGGTTTGGATGATTGAGGATTGCGAAAGAGGATGGCACATAAAGTAATGGCCCACCAGTTTGTTTCCAACCCCGGAGAGCAGCAGTTGCCGGGCATTGGCCACAGCGCCACACGCCAGGATGTAGATATCGGCTGTAACCGTGAACTCGGTGGCCTTTTGGGGATTGTTTGGATCGTCGTTCATGCTGGCGACATTCAGGCTCCGCACCGATCCGCCCTGTTCCACAATGTTGAGCAAAGTCGCATTCACGATCACACGGACGGAGGAATCGCCAATGGGTTTCCCATTGAAGGTGCGGGTGGCGAAATTGAGCCAGTCACTGCCCATAAACTGGTACATCTCCGCATTGAAATTGGTGAGATTGGGAACTGCGGCCTGCTGGCCTTGCTTTTTCAATTCAGAGACCCAGAACTCCGGGGTGAAATTGGCGCCATTCTTTCCATAGTCGCCGTAAAGATGATTAAGCGCGACCGCTTTCTTATAGTACGGATCGAGCGTCTCGCGAGTAATTGGCCAACCTGGAAAGCCGGGACGTTTCTCAAAAACGATAGGATCCAAAGGCCTGGACTGGCCACCCCAATGCGTGGAGGTTCCGCCATACACACGCTCCCGTTCCTTTGTGGGACCAGGGTTTTCGTCATAGGGCACAATTAGGAATTCACGTTCGTTTTTGGAGAAATTTCCATCCGCCAGACCGTTGTACAATTTGACCTTGTCCGGCCAACTCTGTTCGAAATAGTCGGGATTTGAATAATCCAATTGCCTGCCACCATCGAGCAGGATCACATCCAACCCTGCGTTACTCAGTTCCCAGGCGGCGGTTATGCCGGCAGGGCCCGAACCAATCACACACACCTGAGCTTTCTGAGGTGTGGTAATGTTTTTACCATTGCTGATCATCGTACTTTCCTTTCTGAGTTAAAAACCGTGAGGCTAATGTCCGCCTTCAGCCGCAAGAAGCGGGATCGCATTCAGAGGGCTGGAGGGCATAGGGAACAACACGCTTGCGTGCCTTGGAGGTCGACTTGATCAAGCGTTCTTGCTTCATGTATGAGTGCAGATAAGTGATGAGGCTGGATGACCGTCCGTTGGTCGACGCAAGGGAAGAGGCAGGAAACATCCGGTGCCAGCCCCAATCAGGAAGAATCCTTAACAGTGACCAGCTTTTTACAGGGGTGTTGTCCATTGACGCCCTTTCTCCCGGTGACTTTCAAGCGGGCTAACAAGAATGGCGAATTAGAACTGTATTCAAGTGACTTATACTCCCGCCTATTTTCCAAGTCAAGGTACGCTAGTCACAAAAAATAAACGGGCTGGATTTCTCCAGCCCGCTCTAGTTTGTGATTCAGTTAATAGTTGTTTACTCGGCAGCCATCTCTTCGGCTTCGCCTTCCTGGCGCAGAAGCTCCAGTGCACGCTCTGCTTCAGCATATGCCTGGGATACTTCCTCCTGCACTTTAGCAGCGGCCTGCTCAAGCTCTGGAGCCAGTTTCACATTCCGATAGTGATCCATGCCCGTGCCGGCCGGAATCAAGCGGCCCACGATAACGTTTTCCTTGAGTCCGCGCAGGTGGTCCACAGCGCCCTGAATTGAGGCTTCTGTGAGTACCCTGGTGGTCTCCTGGAATGACGCCGCGGAAATGAACGATTCCGTTGAGAGTGACGCCTTGGTGATTCCCAGCAGCAGCGGACGGCCCGTTGCCGGACGGCCACCGTTGGCAATTACACGCTGGTTCTCTTCCGTGAAACGGAACTTATCAATCTGTTGTTCCAGCAGGAATGTGGTGTCGCCCACGTCCTCCACCTTCACCCAGCGCATCATCTGGCGGACAATCACTTCAATGTGCTTGTCGCTAATGGTTACGCCCTGCAGACGATAGACTTCCTGGATTTCATTCACCAGGTAAGACTGAAGTTCCTTTTCACCCAGAACTGCCAGGATGTCATGCGGGTTCAGCGGTCCGTCCATCAGCGGTTCGCCCGCCCGGACATGCTCGCTTTCCTGCACGTTAATGTGGACGCCCTTCGGCACTGAGTATTCTTTCTCAGTTCCGTTGTCAGCTACCACGTAGATTTTGCGCTGGCCTTTTGAGACCTCGCCGAACTTCACCACGCCATCAATTTCGCTGATGATCGCGGTTTCACGCGGCTTGCGGGCTTCAAACAACTCAACCACGCGCGGCAGACCACCGGTAATATCTTTCGTCTTGGTGGTTTCACGCGGGATCTTTGCCAGCACATCGCCCGGATGAACCTCATCGCCATCCTGCACCATTAAGTGAGCGCGTGAAGGCATGAGATAACGCCGGCCTGATTTGGCCTTGATCATAATTGCCGGCTGGCGTTTTTCATCCGGTGACTCGCCCACAACGTGGCGCGAGAGACCTGTAACTTCGTCCACTTCTTCGTGGAGCGTAACGCCTTCCTGCAAGTCTTTGAACTGTACGGTGCCGCCAACTTCAGTCAGGATGGCGAATGTGTATGGATCCCACTCACCCATTACCTGTCCCACGGTAACCTGCTGACCGTCCTGGACCTTGAGCCGAGCGCCGTAAACCACGGGGTAACGCTCTTTTTCGTGCCCCTTGGCGTCAACTACGGCGATGATCATGGCACGGTTCATAACCACCAAATCGCCGGATTTTGCTTTGACGGTCTGAGGGTTAATGAAACGTACGCTGCCAGCAGTGCGGGCTTCCAAACGAGATTGTTCAGAGACGCGTGACGCCGTACCACCGATGTGGAAGGTACGCATCGTCAACTGAGTTCCTGGTTCGCCGATGGACTGCGCTGCGATTACGCCGGTTGCTTCTCCCAGCTCCACCATGCGGCCAGAAGCCAGGTTGCGTCCGTAACATGCAATGCAAACGCCGCGTTTGGATTCGCAGGTCAACACGGAACGGATTTTCACCCGCTCAATACCGGCAGCCTGAATTGCGCTGGCCAGCTCTTCTGTCACGTCCTGATTTACGTCCACAATCACGTTGCCTTCGTAATCCTTGATTTTCTCAAGAGACACGCGGCCCACAATGCGATCACGCAACGGTTCGATAATCTCGCCGGCTTCCACAATCGATCCCACGTAGATGCCGTCTACCGTTCCGCAATCCTGTTCGCTGATGATTACGTCTTGCGCCACGTCTACCAGGCGGCGGGTCAGGTAGCCTGAGTCAGCGGTCTTAAGCGCCGTATCAGCCAGTCCTTTACGCGCACCGTGCGTGGAGATGAAGTATTGCAACACGGTCAACCCTTCACGGAAATTAGCCGTGATGGGTGTTTCAATGATTTCGCCAGATGGCTTGGCCATCAATCCGCGCATGCCGGAGAGCTGGCGAATCTGCTGTTTCGATCCGCGAGCGCCAGAATCAGCCATAACGTAAATCGGATTCATCTGGCCGACCTTGTCCAGCTCCTGCATGTTGCCGAACATTTCGTCCGCGACTTTTTCCGTCACGTTTGACCAGATTTCAATCACCTTGTTATAGCGTTCGCCGTTGGTGATGGCGCCATCCAGGTACTGCTGTTGCACGGCAATTACCTGTTTTTCTGCGTCACGCACCAGGCTCTTCTTGTGGTCTGGAATCACCATGTCATCAATGCCAATGGAAAGGCCAGCGCGCGTTGCATAGCGGAAGCCGGTTTCCTTTACTTCATCCAGCATCTTGACTGTGGTTTCCAGCCCAAAACGCAGGTAGGTGTAATTCACCAGTTGGCCAATACCTTTTTTCTTGAGCAAGCCATTAATAAACGGCATGCCCTCAGGCAGATGGTCATTAAGAATTGAGCGGCCCACGGTGGTGTTGATGAACTGGCGTTCAAAGTTCACCGGCTCCGTGTGCACAATATCCTGATTGTCGTAAGCCGTCGTCAGGTCGATCACTTCACCGCTATAGCGCAGGCGGATCGGAGTAAGCGTTTCCACTTCACCAGCTTCCAGCGCCAGCAGCACGTCTTCAGTATTCGCGAAGGCGCGACCTTCACCCTTTGCTCCCGGCTTGCCTTTGGTCAGGTAATACAGGCCAAGCACCATGTCCTGTGTAGGCACCGTAATCGGCTGTCCTGATGCCGGCGAGAGAATGTTGTGCGATGACAACATCAGCACGCTGGCTTCAACCTGGGCTTCTGGCGAAAGCGGAATGTGCACCGCCATCTGGTCGCCGTCAAAATCAGCGTTAAATGCCGTGCAGACCAGCGGGTGGATCTTGATGGCCTTGCCTTCTACCAACACCGGCTCAAATGCCTGAATGCCAAGGCGATGCAGCGTTGGGGCGCGGTTCAAGAGCACTGGATGGTCTTTGATGACCTCTTCCAGAATGTCCCAGACGATCGGTTCCTGCTGCTCCACCATCTCTTTGGCTTGCTTAATGGTGGTGCAGTGTCCGGTCTGCTCCAGGCGGTGATAGATGAATGGCTTGAACAACTCCAAAGCCATCTTCTTGGGCAAGCCGCACTGATGCAGCTTCAATTCCGGACCAACCACGATCACGGAACGGCCTGAGTAATCCACGCGCTTACCCAGCAGGTTCTGGCGGAAGCGGCCTTGCTTGCCCTTCAGCGTATCTGAGAGCGACTTCAGCGGACGATTGTTTGCGCCACGCAGCACGCGGCCACGGCGTCCGTTATCAAACAATGCATCTACTGATTCCTGCAACATGCGCTTTTCATTGCGTACAATCACTTCCGGCGCGTGCAGGTCCATCAGCTTTTTCAAGCGGTTGTTGCGGTTGATCACTCGGCGATAAAGATCGTTCAAGTCAGACGTGGCAAAGCGGCCGCCATCCAATGGAACCAAAGGACGCAGCTCCGGCGGAATGACCGGGATCACATCCAGAATCATCCATTGCGGTTTGTTGCCGCTCTTGCGGAACGCCTCAACCACTTTCAGCCGTTTCGCGTATTTCAGCCGCTTCTGCAGAGAAGTTTCGTGCTTCATCTTCTCGCGCAGCTCCACTGAAAGTTCTTCGATTTCCACGCGCTTCAGAATTTCTTTAATGGCCTCAGCGCCCATCATGGCCTTAAAGCCGGTGGCGCGGTATTGCTGGTCAAGCTCGCGGAAGCGCTGCTCTTCCTTGATTACCTCGCGCTCTTTTACCGGAGCTTCGCCGGGATCAACCACCACGTAAGACTCGAAATAGAGCACTGATTCGAGATCACGCAGAGAAATATCCAGCAGGTGGCCAATGCGTGAAGGCAGGCCTTTAAAGAACCACACGTGTGAGCAGGGCGAAGCCAGCTCAATGTGGCCCAGCCGCTCACGGCGTACCTTGGACAGTGTGACTTCAACGCCGCACTTGTCGCAGATAACGCCGCGATGTTTCATTCGTTTGTATTTGCCGCACAGGCACTCCCAGTCCGTTACCGGACCAAAGATGCGCGCGCAGAACAAACCATCGCGCTCTGGTTTAAAAGTGCGGTAATTAATGGTTTCCGGCTTGGTCACTTCGCCGTGCGACCAGCTGCGGATTTTTTCCGGTGAGGCCAGGCTGATTCGAATCGAGTCGAAATCAGTAATGGTGTTGCCGAGATCAAATGGACTTGAACGGTACAAGGTGTCCTCCGTGCGGCACTTACGCTACCGCGTTCGGCTCCCGATTTACTGCTTATCTCTTGCTCTGGTCTCAACTCCAGTCGGAAGCAATCCGGAGTTGAGACGCGCCTGAATAGATTGGGAAAGTGGGCCGAAGCCCACACTCCTCAGTTAGTCAGCCGCCACGGCAGTCTGTTTCTTGCCGCCTTCAGTCTTAATCAGTTCCACATCCAGACAGAGCGATTGCAACTCGCGAATCAGCACATTGAATGACTCAGGCACGCCCGGTTCAATGGCGGCCTCGCCCTTCACAATGGCCTCATAAATCTTGGTGCGGCCAAATACATCGTCTGACTTCGCGGTAAGCAGCTCTTGCAGAATGTAAGCCGCGCCATATGCCTCAAGCGCCCACACTTCCATTTCTCCAAAGCGCTGTCCGCCGAACTGCGCCTTTCCGCCCAGCGGCTGCTGGGTAATTAGCGAGTACGGTCCAATCGAACGGGCGTGGATCTTGTCGTCAACCAGGTGGGAGAGCTTCAGCATGTAGATGTAGCCCACCGTTACCGGCTGTTCGAATTTGTCTCCCGTCATGCCGTCATAAAGCTCAGTCTTGCCGGATTCCGGCAGATTGGCTTCACGCAGCATGGCTTTGATTTCAACTTCACGCGAACCGTCAAACACAGGCGAGGCAAAGAACACGCCTTTCGTCAGCGTTTTGGCCACGTGCAGGAGTTCGTCATCTTCCAGGGACGTAATCTTGTCCAGGAACGGAGTGTCCTTGAAGATGCTCTTCAGTTCACGCCGGACTGCTTCTTCACGCGAATTCTCTTTCAAAAATTCAGCAATGCGTTCGCCCAGGTGATGACCGGCCCAGCCCAGATGTGTTTCCAGAATCTGGCCCACGTTCATACGGCTAGGTACACCGAGCGGGTTGAGCACAATCTCCACCGGAGTGCCATCTGCCAGATACGGCATGTCTTCTTCAGGCAGAATGCGGGCAATCACGCCTTTGTTGCCGTGACGGCCTGCCATCTTGTCACCCACGCTGAGTTTGCGCTTCATGGCGATATAGCACTTCACCAGCTTGATTACGCCAGGAGGCAGCTCGTCGCCCTTTTGCAGCTTGCTGATTTTCTCGTTCGTGATCTTGCGCAGCACATCAATCTGGCGCGAGGTCATCTCTTCGATTTCATCAATCTGCTCGTTTACGCGCGGGTCCTTGTCAGCGTATTTAATACGCTTCAGGTTGCGCGTAGAGATCCGCTCAATGGTTTCACGATCAAGAATGCCGCCCTTGGTAAGCAAACGCTTGTTGGTGCGTTCGTCATGCAGGTCAGCCTGGACTTCTTTATTGCCCAGGATGGCCTCAAGACGCTTCAAGCGCTCGTCCGTCAGGATTCGGATTTCGTCAGCCAGGTTCTTCTCCAGGCGCTCAATCTGCGAAGCCTCAATGGCCTTGGCGCGCTCATCTTTTTCCTGCCCCTTGCGGGAGAAGATTTTCACGTCAACAACCGTGCCTTCAATTCCCGGAGGGCAATTCAGTGAAGCATCACGCACGTCGCCGGCTTTTTCACCGAAGATAGCGCGCAGCAGCTTCTCTTCCGGAGTGAGCTGGGTTTCGCCCTTGGGCGTTACCTTGCCCACAATAATGTCGCCCTGTTTAATGGTGGCGCCAATGCGGATCACGCCGCTCTCATCCAGATCGCGCAGTGCAGATTCGCTTACGTTCGGAATGTCGCGCGTAATTTCTTCAGGACCAAGCTTGGTATCGCGAGCTTCAATTTCAAACTCTTCAATGTGAATCGAGGTGTAGTAGTCCTCTTTCACCATCTTTTCTGATACCAGGATTGCGTCCTCAAAGTTGTAACCGCGCCATGGCATGAAAGCTACAAGCACGTTGCGGCCAAGAGCCAATTCGCCCTTGTCCGTGCACGGCCCGTCAGCGATTACCTGGCCTTTAACAACCCGGTCGCCCTTCTTCACGATCGGCTTCTGGTTGATGCAGGTGTTCTGGTTGGAGCGCTTGAACTTCGTCAGCTGGTAAATATCGCTGCCGACTTCACGCGACAACTGCGTCGGATGATGCTCACCCTCCACGCGCACAATGATTCGTTCAGAGTCCACCGAATCAATAATGCCGTTGCGGCGTGCCAGCACCACAGCGCCTGAGTCGCGCGCCGTAACGCCTTCCATGCCGGTTCCCACCAGCGGAGCAGCGGCACGAAGCAGCGGCACAGACTGGCGTTGCATGTTGGCGCCCATCAGAGCGCGGTTCGCGTCGTCATGTTCAAGGAACGGAACGAGCGATGCCGCCACGGAAACCAGCTGCTTCGGGCTCACGTCCACGTAATCGACTTCATCACGCGGTACAAGAACGAAGTTGCCGTTTTTGCGTGCATCAACAATTTCGCCAACGATCCGGCCCTTGTCGTCCAGTTCAATGTTGGCCTGGGCGATTACGTGCTTGTCCTCTTCCCATGCTGAGAGATAGAACGAGAAAGGCTCAACTTCCAGCGCTTTCTTGCGCCGCTCTTTAAGATCGGCAGTAAGCTTTTCCGCTTCCTTCAATTCAATGTGGTCGCCCACGCGATGATCGCTGTCGCCGGCGTTCACGATTGTCACAAAATCGATGACGCGCGAATCTTTTACGCGGCGATAAGGCGACTCAATGAAGCCATAGTCGTTAATTCGGGCATAGCAGCTCAGCGAGCTGATCAGACCGATGTTTGGACCTTCCGGCGTTTCAATCGGGCAGATGCGGCCGTAGTGCGTTGGGTGAACGTCGCGGACTTCAAAACCTGCGCGTTCACGCGACAAACCACCCGGCCCAAGGGCTGAGAGACGGCGCTTGTGCGTAATCTCTGACAGCGGATTGGTCTGGTCCATGAACTGCGAAAGCTGCGATGATCCAAAGAACTCGCGGATCGCCGCCATTACCGGCTTCGCGTTTACCAGATCATGCGGCATGGCCGTAGACATTTCCTGGTACACGGACATTTTTTCTTTGATCGCGCGTTCCATGCGGACCAGTCCAATACGGAACTGGTTTTCCATCAACTCGCCCACTGCACGTACGCGGCGATTGCCGAGATGATCGATATCGTCTACCGCGCCAATGCTCTTGCGCAGCTTCAGCAGGTACCGGATGGTGGCGTAGAAGTCTTCCGGCTCCAGCGTGCGCTTGTCCAGCCCCGTGGCTTCATTCTTGTCATACAGCTTGATGTTGAATTTCAAGCGGCCTACGCGGCTGAAATCATATTTCCGGGCATCAAAAAACATGCCATGGAAAAGGGCAGTCGCGGTGTCCAGCGTCGGCGGATCGCCCGGGCGCAGCTTGCGGTAGATTTCAATCAGCGCCTCTTGCGGCGTCTTGACGGAATCGCGGCGCAGCGTTGCGCTGATCACATTGCCCACATCGTCACGTTCCGGGAAGAAGACATGCACGTCTTCCACGCCGGCATCCATGATTTTTGAGAGCTTATCGGCCGTAATTTCGCTGTTGGCTTCCAGCAAAACTTCGCCGCTGGCGGTATCCACCACGTCAGCCGCGGTGAATGCGCCTTCCAGATCAGTCGTATCGATATCGATCTCAGTGATCTTGGCTTTTTGGATTTCCTTCAAAATGGCCGGTGAAATTTTGCGGCCAGAGTGGGCGATCTCATGCCCGCTCTTATCTTTAATGCTGCTGGCCAGCTTCAGTCCAAGCAGGTTCGTGGGACGCTCAATACCTGTCTCCAGCGTCCAGCGCAGCTTCTTGTCCTTCAGGCTGATGCGGTCAACGGTGTAGAACGTGCGCAAAATGTCTTCGTCAGAGCGCAGACCGAGAGCGCGCAAAAAGATGGTGCCCAGGAATTTGCGCTTGCGGTCAATACGCACATAGAGCACGTTCTTCTGGTCATACTCAAATTCAACCCATGAGCCGCGATAGGGAATGATCTTGCCCAGGAAATAGGTGCGGTTGTTCGCGGTCTCAAAAAAGACACCCGGTGAACGGTGTAACTGGCTCACGATAACGCGCTCAGTACCGTTGATGATGAAGGTGCCGTTTTGCGTCATCAGCGGAATATCGCCAAAGAAAACTTCCTGCTCTTTGATGTCGCGAATGCTCTTGTTCCCGGTCTCCGGGTCTTTGTCGTAAATCGTAAGACGGATTGTGACCTTGAGCGGAGCGGAATAAGTCATGCCTCGTTCTTCGCACTCAGCCACGTCATATTTCAGCTGCAGGCCTACCGGGTCGCCGCACTTGTTGCAAAAGTCAGGCGTATTGGCGTTGTACGTTCCGCACTTCTGGCAAAGCACATCGCCCGGGTGGAACGGATCGGTAATGACCGTGTTGCCGCAATTACGGCAGGTGGTGCGCAGGTGATGGAGACCCTTAAGGTGTCCGCACTTGCACTCCCAGTTGCCAATGGCGAAATCCACGAACGCCAGTTCGGAAACGTTGCGAAAATCAGTAATGGGGAAAACGGATTGAAAAACAGATTGCAGGCCGCTGTCGTCACGCTCGCTCGGCAGTTTGTCCATTTGCAGAAAGCGGTCATATGAACGCTTCTGAACCTCAATCAGGTTCGGGATCTGCAGGGCTACCGGAATTTTTGAAAAATCGAGGCGATAACGGGCTTGGCCAGTTTTATTCGGCATGAGTAACTCCTAGACTTTGCAACTTTGCTTCGGTCCGCTTGTTGCGCGGCGGACATAACGATTTGCTGGAAGCAGGTTTTCGCTTCGCAAACCTTGTGAACTAACGCGTCTTTACAGGCGTTAGCAGCGGCCAGATTGCAGGACAGCGGGAAAAAACAAATCGCGCCAACGGGAGACAAGAATCTCCGTTGACGCCGTGACAGCGAAATACGATGTCTAAAATGTCTTTATCCGCGCCCGTCTGAGTAGACCGTTCTTTGTCCGCCCCAATGGCGAACCTGTTCATAAGAACAAACAACTTGGCAGGTCTGGCTACGACTCCGAGCAAGGCGAATATTGCGGGAGCACCACGCCTGTCCTGCGTCAAAAAATTTTGAAACACTCGTTGGAAGAGAAAACTACGTATCTATTTGATAACAGAAGTAGTCCCTAAGATTCAACTCCCAAAAAGAAAAAATTTGGGGCACGGCCCAGCATGTGCCCCCAAAATTTCCCTTTTGAGGCCCTTGCGCGGTTCGCGCTCAGGATAGCGGCCAAAACCGCTACTTAATCTCGACAGTCGCTCCAGCATCGGTAAATTTCTTCTTAATTGTCTCCGCTTCTTCCTTGGAAATGCCCTCTTTCACGGTCTTCGGGGCGCCATCCACCAGGTCCTTGGCTTCTTTCAGCCCCAGGCTGGTAACTTCACGTACTGCTTTGATTACATTGATCTTATTAGCGCCAGCGCCAGTCAAGACCACGGCAAACTCGGTCTTTTCTTCCGCCGGTGCAGCGGCTGCTCCGCCGCCACCCGCCATCATTACCGGGGCTGCTGCGGCTGCTGAAACGCCAAGGCGCTCCTCAAGCTTCTTTACGAGCTGGGCTGCGTCAAGCAGGCTCAACCCTACGATTGAATCTTCTAACTGCTGTAAATCTGCCATGTGTCTCTCCACTCTTTAAAATAAATATATTGTGCTAGGTCGCCACGTCCCTTCAGCGTGTTCCAATGCGCCCAGACTAGCGCCACACTAAAGCTCTGACAGCGATAAAACCGTTATCCAAAGGCCGCACGAGGTCCTTCAGAGAAAACTTATGCCCAATTAGTCAGTAACCTGACCGTTCACTTCCGTGGGTGCCGCTTCCGCAGCAGCCGCTTCCGGAGCTGCGCCGCCAAATTTCTTCTTTTCCACACCCTGGCTCACAACCACGGCCAAGTCTCGGCCTACGGCATTCATCACCGTAACCAGGCGCTGTGCCGGAGAATTGATCAGGAACAGCAGCTTGGAGTACAGCTCTTCTTTCGAAGGCATGGTGGCCAGCGCTTTGATCTCTTTGGTCGAGATCACGCGGCCTTCCAGCACGCCGGACTTAAAAGAAAATTCCGGATTGTCGTCTACATACTTGCTCAGCGCCTTGGCCAGGGCCACGGGGTCTCCGCTGGTGTAAGCAATCGAAGAAACACCTTTCAGTCCCTTTAATGCTTCGCTCAGCTGTGTTCCTTCTGACGCCCGTTTGGCCAGCGTGTTTTTGACTACCTGATATTTGCCGCCGGCGGTGCGCACCGTTTTGCGCAGCTCAAAATCCTTGGTGACCGTAAGCTTGGAAAAGGTGCCCACAATCATGCTGCTGGCTTTCTGCAGGTCTTGATTGAGCTTTTCAATCTGTTCAGCTTTTTTTGCTTTTGTAACAGCCATGTCTAGAGATCCTTTTCTTGAGTCGGGACTCTTTGGTCCCGCATCGCAATGTCGCAGGACTTATGCCTTAGCCGCAGTTTCTACCGGCGTGGTATCCACGGAGATTCCAGGCCCCATCGTGGACGATATGTACGCAGCCTTGATGTATTTGCCTTTGGCCGCAGAGGGTTTGGCGCGGATCACGCTTGAAATCACGGCAGTGGCGTTGTCCACCAGCTTGTCCGGCGTAAATGAAATCTTGCCTACCGGCACATGCACCAGCGCGGTCTTGTCCGTGCGGAATTCAACCTTACCGGCCTTGATTTCCTTGATGGCATTCGCAATATCCATCGTGACGGTGCCAGTTTTAGGGTTGGGCATCAGGCCTTTGGGGCCGAGCACCTTACCCAGCTTACCCACTGACCGCATCATGTCCGGCGTAGAGATCACGGCGTCAAAGTCCGTCCAGTTTTCTTTCTGGATTTTTTCCACCATCTCTTCACCGCCAACAATATCGGCTCCGGCAGCTTCAGCTTCACGCTGCTTTTCACCGCTGGCAATGACCAGCACTTTTTTCGATTTGCCCAGACCGTGCGGCAGAACTACTGTGCCGCGGACCATCTGGTCGGCGTGTTTAGGATCGACGCCCAGACGGAGCGTGACTTCAACCGTCTCGTCGAATTTAGCGAACTTCACTTTTTGCAACAGCGGGATCGCATCCGTCAAAAGATACTGGCGATTCTCCACCGCCCCGCGCGACTTGTTGATGTTCTTTCCTGTTTTACGGCTCATTTGGCTTTTCCTTATCTCCCACCGCTGCACAAAAATTCTGTGGACCGTGGTACATGCGATTCACTTGCTTAAAAACTTAGCCTACAACTTCAATACCCATGCTGCGCGCCGTGCCTTTTACGCTCTTGATGGCCGTTTCTAGCGAGGCGGCGTTCAAGTCCGGCATTTTCTGCTTGGCGATATCGGAGACTTGCTTCTCCGTTACCTTGCCGACCTTGTCTTTGTTGGGCGCGCCTGAACCTTTGGCGATACCCGCAGCCCGCTTCAGCAGAATCGAGGCTGGCGGCGTCTTGGTGATGAAGGTGAAAGAGCGGTCGGTATAAACCGTGATCACCACGGGGATAATCAATCCTGCCATCTCCTTGTTGGAGGTGCGGGCATTGAACTGTTTGCAGAACTCCATAATATTGATCTGCGCCTGGCCCAGGGCCGGACCGACCGGAGGAGCCGGCGTCCCTTTGCCGGCTTCAATCTGCAACTTAACGGATGTCTGTACTTTTTTGGGTGCCATCTGTCGTTTACCTGATCCTGTCTTCTTGTATGGCACAGGCACTCTTGCCTGTGCTCAATGTCTTTATGCTGCGACTTTCTCTACCTGTCCAAACTCCAGCTCAACCGGCGTGGCGCGGCCAAAAATCGTAACCATTACTTTTAACGTTTCACGGTCTTCATTCACGTCATCCACAATGCCGTTGAAGTTGGCAAACGGCCCATCGGTAATGCGGACAGTTTCGTTCTTTTCAAACTTCACGCGAATCTTGGGCTTGTCCTTGCCCACGTTTACGCGATAAATAATCTGGTTGACCTCATCTTCAGTCAACGGCGTGGGATCATTGGCCGTTCCCACAAATCCGGTCACGCGGGGCGTTGACTTGACCACATGCCACACATGGTCGCCTTCGCCGCCTGTGCGAAAGCCCGTCAGGTCCATCTGTACCAGCACATAGCCGGGATAAAACATTCTCTCCACGGTATATTTCTTGCCATTGCGAATCTCGGTAACCGGTTCGGTGGGAATAACGACCTTGCCGATTTTTGCCTCCAGACCAAATGCCTGGATACGCGTTTCCAGCGATTCCTTTACCTTGCGTTCAAAACCCGAATAGCTATGAATGATGTACCACTTCATATTCGGGTTTGTGTTCTCCGGCGGAGGAGGCTGATCACCCTCTGGCGGATTCGCGTTGATGTTCTGCTCTGTCATGCTTTGCCAACTTGGCTTTCCGGTGTTCCTACCGCCCGTGGTGGTGCAACACCCAATTAATTCCCGATGCAATCACCTGATCGATGACGAAAAAATAAATGCCGAAGAGAATGACGGTAATAATTACCACCGTCGTAGTTGCCTGGACTTCTCTCCTGCTGGGAAACGTAACTTTCCGCATTTCATTGCGGACGTCAGTAAGAAAGTCTTTCGCGCGCGCGGGAAATTGCGTCAGCTTGTTCCCCTGACCTTCGCGCGCAATCGTTACTGCTTTCGCCATTGGTTCCTTCCTTCTTCCTTGTCCGGCGCTCTTGTCCCGGCTTCGTCCAATTTCCAAAATCTGGCAGGGGCGGAGGGATTCGAACCCCCAAGTTCGGTTTTGGAGACCGACAGTTTAGCCGTTGAGCTTACGCCCCTGTACCGAGCAGTTAGCAATTAGCCGTTAGTAATTAGCTTGTCTTTCTCAGAGCTCAACGATATCGCCAACCTCAAAAGCACAAAAGCCAACTGCTAATTGCCATTTGCTCTCTTATTTCACTTCTTTATGCCCCGTGTGCTTGCGGCAAACTTTGCAAAACTTGCTGAACTCCAGACGGCCAGTCGTGGTCTTTTTATTCTTGGTCGTTGAGTAGTTGCGATTTTTGCAGTCTGCGCACTGTAACGTAACAATTTCTCTCATAGCTTTAACCCTTTGCTGCTTTCACCCAAGCGGCATGCCGCTTTGTGATTTCTGGTTTTCCAATTTGTGATTTTGCAATTGATGAAATTCACAAACCACCAATCGCAATTCACTTGATTCTCGCTTACTGAATAATTTCTGAAATCGTGCCCGCGCCTACCGTCCGTCCGCCTTCGCGTATGGCAAAACGCAAACCCTTTTCCATGGCCACCGGCGTAATCAGCTCAATCTGCAAGGACACGTTGTCACCCGGCATCACCATCTCCGTTCCTGCCGGCAACTCTGCCACTCCCGTTACGTCCGTGGTTCTGAAGTAAAACTGTGGCCTGTAGCCCTTGAAGAATGGCGTATGACGTCCGCCTTCTTCCTTGTTCAATACATAAATTTCAGCCTTGAACTTGGTGTGCGGCGTAATCGATCCCGTCTTGGCCAGCACCATCCCGCGCTCCACGTCTTCCTTCGCAATACTTCTCAAGAGCAGCCCGGCATTATCGCCTGCCAGACCTTCATCCAACTGCTTCTTGAACATTTCCACGCCCGTTACCACCGTCTTGCGCGTCTCGCGGAAGCCCACAATCTCAACTTCCTCGCCTACCTTCACCTTGCCACGCTCAATACGGCCTGTTACCACCGTGCCGCGTCCCTGAATCGAGAA
>DASXLK010000162.1:0-10477 GCA_036496365.1 Candidatus Angelobacter sp.
AGAGATGATGGTGCTGCGCCCTGAGGTGCAGAAAGCGCTGGAGCGGTTGAAGTCTGTCCCTACGGACATCGAGCCGAAGTTTGTGACGGCAGATGCGCTGACCACAGGGGCAAAACCGGCATCGAATAAGGCTACGGAGAAAAAATAATGACAGACCGGCACATTGCCAATACGGATGACCTGGTCAGCATTCTTGATCGCGTGCTGGACAAAAGCATCGTGATGGATTCCTGGGTCCCGATTGATCTGCAGGGAAAGGAGCAGTGGGTGGTCGATGCTCATGCCAAGGTCGTCAGCACTGCTGTTTCTGTCGGCTACGGTGATCAGGCACATTGGCAAGAGGACAGGAAGGCTTTCAACGTTTTGTTCCCCTACTGGCAGCGCGATCTGTGGAGCAAATAATAGAAAAATTAGCCGTGAGAAAGTGAAATTCTCCCTGTTGACTTTTGAGTTATCTAGCGCTATTCTGCGTTTACACAGGAAAGGAGGGCGATCCTAATATATGAAGAATTCTGACTGTAGTGGTTTATGTGAGGTGGCTGAGGCTTAAGGCGTGAGTCTTTAAGTCCTAAGCGAGTTGTGATTTCGCACAAGGCCTCCGCGCCTTCAGCCAATCCCAACAGACTACCCGATAACCCTGCGCGCAAGCGCGGGGTTATTGCTTTTTACGAGGGAATTCTTCCATGAATCTGCTTATCGCACGCGTAAGCTGTCCTTCCCATGTGACGCCATTCCGAGGCGAACCACGCATTGTCGCAGCGGTTTTGTGCACTGTCTCCGTGAGCCGAGGAATCGGCTCCGCCCACAGCCTCGCGTTAGCAACGAATGTTTAGATCTTGCCACTTGTCGCCTGTGGAGAATTGCGCCAGCCTACAATACTTGCGGAGCCGATCCCTCAGCTCTCCGCTTTAGATTTTTTCAATTTGATTACACCACACAAGCTGCGGCTTCGGGATAGCGTCTGGTGGTGGAAACCATTTTTTTATTGGGAAGAAAATCTTACGCTTGCCGTGACGATGCTTTCCGCGTGAGCCACACTGCAATCACTATTTGAAAAAATAGCCCGCCCGCAGTGTCGATCAACACATCATGAAAGCTGCTGGTGCGCGATGGAACAAAGCTCTGGTGAAATTCATCCAGGCTGCCGCCCGCAAAGGCCGTCAACAATCCCAAGGCGGCCCAGAGAACTGTCCAGCGCCGCGGCGCGGGAAAAGTGGCGCGCCAGGAAAAGAATGAAAACGCACTGAGCAATCCATAGCTGCAGAAATGCGCGGACTTGCGGACCAGAAAATGAATCAGCTCAAACCGCTCAGCGGACAAGCTAGGAAAGAGCGTATCCAGAATTTTTGCCAGCAGGCTGCCCGTATGTTCCGCCGAAAACATGTCAGTAGAGAATATGGCCAGTACGCATAGCCACAGGAGTGTAGGGATCCACGCCCGCAATTTGCGCTGAGGTGCAGCAGGAACCTGTTGATCAACCGCTGACGATGACAAAATCTGGCCTGCCTATTCCAGCCTGTAATTGGGCGCTTCCCTCGTAATAATTACGTCATGCACGTGGCTTTCGCGCAATCCCGCGCCGCTGATGCGGATGAAGCGGGCCTTCTGTTGCAGCTCAGAAATGGTCTTGGTGCCGCAATAGCCCATGCCGGAACGCACACCGCCCACAAGCTGGTAGACCATCTCCGCCAGCGTGCCGCGATACGGCACACGGCCCTCAATTCCTTCCGGCACCAGTTTGTCCACGCGATTGCTTGAGCGTTCGCCATCGCGCATGTTGTCAGTGGAAGAATCGCCCACGCTTTGCGAGTAACGCTCGCTCGATCCGGCAGCCATGGCGGAAAGCGATCCCATGCCGCGATACGACTTGAATGAGCGCCCTTGATACAGAATGGTTTCGCCAGGACTCTCTTCCGTTCCGGCAAAGAGCGAGCCGATCATCACCACGCTGGCGCCAGCGGCAATGGCCTTGCTGATGTCGCCGGAAAATTTAATGCCGCCATCGGCGATCACAGGAATTCCGGCGTCACGGCAGGCGCGCGCCGCTTCGGCAATCGCCGTAATCTGCGGTACGCCTGCGCCGGTGACGATGCGCGTCGTGCATATCGATCCTGGCCCAATCCCAACTTTAATGGCGTCAGCTCCGGCTTTTGCCAAAGCACAAGCGCCTTCATGTGTACCCACGTTGCCGGCCAGCAGATCAACTTCAGGCAGTTTGGATTTAATTATCTTGATGGCTTCAATCACGCGGCTGGAATGCCCGTGAGCGCTGTCAATGGCCAGCACATCCACTTTCGCTTTCACCATCTCCTGTGCGCGCTCAAGAAAATCACCCGTCGCGCCAATGGCCGCTCCCACGCGCAGCCGCCCATGTTCGTCTTTGGCAGCGCCGGGATACTTCAATTTCTTCTGAATATCTTTTACTGTGATCAGGCCTTTGAGATTGTACTTGTCATCCACCACCAGCAGCTTTTCCACACGATGCTCATGCAGAATTTTTTCTGCATCTTCCAGCGTAGTGCCCACAGGCACCGTGATCAGATTGTCCTTGGTCATGATTTTGCTGATCAGGATGTCTGTCCGGGTTTCAAAACGCAGGTCACGATTGGTGAGAATGCCGACGAGCTTCTTGTTTTTAGTCACGGGAACGCCGGAAATCTTATAGCGGCGCATCAACTCCAGCGCGTCGGCAATTTTGTGGTCCGGTGAGAGCGTAATCGGGTCCATGATCATGCCGCTCTCAGAGCGTTTTACCTTGTCCACTTCATCGGCCTGCTCTTCAATCGACAAATTGCGGTGGACAATGCCCAGCCCTCCGGCCTGCGCAATGGCAATCGCCAGACGGGATTCTGTCACCGTATCCATAGCGGCGCTGATAATAGGAATATTGAGGCGAATGTTCCGCGAAAGCTGGGTCTGCGTATTTACCTCTGCAGGAACAACGTCAGAATGCGCAGGTAAAAGCAATACGTCATCGAAGGTCAGGGCCTCGGGCACGGGGAAATGAATCATGTTTTGTCTCGTTAAGGAGGGACTAAGACACTATTGTAACTGGTTTTGTGCAACACGTCACAAAACGCGCGCTTGTGCGAATGCGTCCACTGCCTTTCAAACGAAAGTAATATTGACCAAATGTACTCAAGCCGCGATACTCAAAGCGTCATGGAAACCAAGCAAGGTCTCCCATTTGCGTCTGCGGGCGCTGCCACGGCAATGGCAATCGATAAGCGGAATGAAAAGCGGCTGCATCTGGCTGTGCCCGTAAAGGTATTTCCTGACATTACCAGCATTGAATCGCAGAATTGCTGCACCTATGAAATCTCCACCAACGGCGCACGCCTGGTAGCGCCTCCCGGAATTAAGACCCCGGGACAGGTCATCTGGCTGCAACGCCAGAACCGCCGTGCCAAATACAAAGTCATGTGGATCGGTGAGGCTGGCACCTCACTGCAAGGCCAAGTCGGCGTTGAGACTCTGGAACCTTCAAACGTGATCTGGGAGCCGGAAATTAAAGCCCGCATCATGCGCTCTTAGTCCGCACACCTTCTTCTAATCTCTATAATTTCCTACCCGTTGCGCAGGCTTTTTCGCCTTCACCCTCGATTTTCAACGTGAGTTGCTCGATAGGCCAAATATCTCCGGGCCCTAAGCAGATCACCTTAGTGCACCGGATTAAGAAAAGCTCAACAATGGGCCATCCCCCCAGAAGTGGTATCAAAATGGCCGAAAACTATCCTTATATTGTCCGCTGCAATGATTGTGAATTTGTAAGCCAGGTTTATCTCGAAGAAAAACAGGCAATGGACGAGCGCGACTTTCACTCGTTTGAACACCTTCACTCCGTCTCCATATGGCGCTACGCCTGGGAACAATGGACCATGGTGACAGAGCTGTTGGGCGTGGAGCTGCACTAAGCTCGCAGCAATTTCTATTTGCAGACAACGATCTGCAAATTCAATTTGTTTTTACGCAGCGCCCAGGTTGCCGGCTTTTTGCTGCAGAGCAATGCTAAGCTTGTGCATCATCTCCAGACTGTCCACCTGATCAAGAGATTTAAGGTTGAGCGACTGCAGAATTTCCTTCAGATCTTCAGCACTCACAGTCTGCCGCAGGGCTTCCAGCCGGATTACTTCCTGTTCAGCAGCTTGCATCTCTGCCAGGGCTTTTTCCAGCAAAGCAGGATCATGAATGTCGCCCGGGTTCCAGACATGCCCCACAGATTTCAGCAAACCACGATACAGTTTTTTGCCAAGTGGCTCCCTCATGCCTTCAATCTGCTGAATCAGCTTGTGCGTATTTCCCTGAACACCGCGCGCGCGCCGGGTGGAACGCGCGTCTTTGCGCGGAGCTGAAGGCTTTGCCTCCTGATCTTTGCTGATAGTTTGCGGCCGCATCCCCTGGTTCCAGCCTTCAGGCGTTGCCCACCCGGTGAGTTGCGGTTCTTCTACGGGCTGCTGGCGGTAATTCAGGTCAACCCATGTCTCAGTAAAATAATAAAGATATCTGCCAAGCCCAAGGCAGGCGCAGGCCCGCTTAAATGCCTGGGCCTCAGCGCTGGTTCCGGCATGGTCGTCATCGGCCCATTCTTCTCCGGTGGCGGAATGTGTGCCAATGCCATGGACCGTCAGTTCGCAGGTAACAAATACTTTCGCCACCAATTTCTTGTCATCGTCTCTTTCAAAGCTGGGGCTGGTTGTGACTGTATATTTCCGCGTCCACCCGGCGGGAGTAAGGATTTCATTGAGCCGGTCAATGTAAGCGCGCTGATCGGCATAAGGCATGATCAGGCCGCGACTCCCCTCCTGCCCCGTGGCCATCACCCGCCACTCCACCTGCGCTGGATGAAAAGGCACTTCCAACTGCGCAACCAGCTTTCTCACTTCCGCAAGGTCGATAGAGGATGCCGCGCCCTGTTGACGGATTGAGAGTGTTTCATAGGTGCCGTCTCTTCGAACGCTTTCAGAACTCTTTTTTCCCGTCGTCATAAAATCCTTTCTGCTGTCCCACTAATCTGGGCCCATCTATCTGACAATGCCTTGCTTTCATTTCAAGGTGCTTTGCGCCAAAGCTTACAAGTGGGCCGTTGGATTTTCTTTCGGCGCCTTTCACCAGGATGAGTGCCGGTCTCTTAGCCCACTGGCGCTCGCTTGCCGGAGGCTTGCGCCGGGCCATACTTTCTTTGATGCAGTCCAGAAGCGAAACTTCACAGTAAGGATTGTCAATCACGTCTCGCAGGCACTCGGCAATGGTCCTTCCATTCATGTCAGGCTGATTGGAAAGAGCACGGATAATAAGGTCGCGCAGCTTTCTCTGCGCCGCGCGCAGTTGCCGCATGGCGCTGCTGCCATTCGTTCCCAAGGCCTTTGCGATTTTCCGATGGGAAAGATTGGTTTCATATCGCAACAGCAGCACGAGCCGTTCATCTGTGGTCAACTGGTTGCATGCGCCAATCATGGCAGTGATCAGGTGCTTTCTATACCTGCCTGCAATCAACTTCTGCTCAATTTGTTTCAGCTCTGGAATGACCATTTCTTGGGCTTCTCCGTTCGGTTTCTGGCAAGCGAATGACGCATCACTTTCTAGATTCGTTATTTATTCGCTATCATACAAAGCAGCGAAGCATTAGAGAAAGAAAATTTTTAACTTAGATAAGGGATTACGAGAGAAATGCATGTTGGATGGCAGGCTGTCTCTTCTGCCGCTGATTCTTTTATTGAGATTGGCGAGTTAGTTTAAAAACTGTTCCCGTTTATGCTTCAGATTTTGGGAGTGGCGCGATCACCACTCCTGCCCATGGCTCATTGCCGCAGAGAATCGCCGCATGTTACTTTTAAAAGCTAACCACTATGCTTCGTCCATATCAGGGAATAGCGCCGCGCATACATGATTCGTGCTATATCGATGAATCCGCCCAGATCATCGGTGACGTGGAAATCGGGGAAAACTCCAGCGTCTGGATGAACGCCGTAATTCGTGGCGATGTATTCGCCATCCGCATTGGCAAGAACTCCAACGTGCAGGATTGCAGCGTGCTTCACGGCATGCGCCATAAATATGGCGTAACCATGGGTGACTGGGTCACTGTTGGGCATTCGGTGACGCTGCACGGCTGCACCATCGGCGACCGTTGCCTCATCGGCATGGGCTGTGTGATCCTGAACAACGCCAAAATCGGTGAAGGCTGCATCATCGCCGCCGGCACGGTGATTCCAGAGGGCACCGTGGTTGAGCCGTATTCGTTGTGGATGGGCGTCCCCGGCAAGTTCAAGAAGAAGATTGATGATGAAGAGACGCAAAAATCCATCATGATGTATGGCAAGAATTATTTTGATTACACACAGATTTACAGAAAGGAATTTGGTTCAAACAGGGATTGAAAATGAAAGTCAAAGTCGTGATACACGAGGCGGACGAAGGCGGGGTTTGGGCGGAAGTGCCGGCAATTCCGGGCTGTGCCACGCAAGGCGAGACCTTCTTTGAATTACTCACGAACCTGTATGAGGCAGTCGAGGGCTGTTCCGCGAGCAATTGACTGCAGCTTGATTCTGCAAACAACAATGTGGCAAACGGGAAGGTGCTGATCCGATGAAATGGCTAAAGTCGTTTTTTCCAGGAAAGCCTGCCGCTGGGGAGCGTTATGTCCCGCGCCAGGTCACGCACAGTGATCCACTGGTCATCCAGAACCCGAAGATCGGGTTCCTCAACCTGATAGGAGCGTCAGCGTCTCCCCTAGTGCATGAGGATGCGACTACGCTGAAGCCGCTTTTTTCACGTTGTCTTAAGAGTGACGGCGATGTGCCGATCTGCGACGTCCTGATGATCTATGCGACAATCAAGTCCGACGGCGTAATACAAAATACGGCGCACAGTCTGCGTGAAATCATCACCAAATCGCGCGCTCCGATTGTGGTGATTGCAACGGAGAACAGCGTAGAGTCCTACAAAGCGGTACTCAAGGACCCTGGAGCTGGTAGAGCGAATCTGGTTATGACCATGACGCGAAACGGTCAGATTTTCCCTAATTTTTTTAAAGAGCTTTTTGGGATGATGCATCACGGAATCACCATGCCAATGGCATGGGTGAAATTGGCACCGCAAATCCCAGGCCGGGAACAAGACAATGCGCCAAGAACGGTCTGCGCGATGGAAGTGACGCACGTGCTGTTCAAATAAGTGGTCGATGCCATGCGATAGTCCTTACACATGAATCCAGTGATCAAATCCGTGCGCGGCACCCGCGACCTTCTTCCTCCAGACACTGAGACGTGGAACTTCGTCGAGGCTACGGTGCGCGACGTGTTCCGCGTGTACAACTTTCAGGAGATTCGCACACCCATTCTTGAAGACCTGCAACTCTTTCAGCGCTCCGTGGGTGAAGAGACTGATATTGTTTCCAAAGAGATGTTTGCCTGGGAAGATCGCGCGCGCGCCCAGAGCGAGAAAGGCCAGTGGCTTGCCCTCAGGCCGGAGAACACCGCCGGCGTTGTCCGCGCCTACATTGAACACAAGCTGTGGGAGCGACCCGGCTTGCAGCGCTTTTATTACATCGGGCCGCAATTTCGGCGTGAGCGCCCACAGAAAGGGCGTTACCGGCAGTTTTACCAGATCGGCGCAGAGGTCATTGGACCAAGCGCTGCTGGCAGCGAATCGCCGGCAGTCGATGCCGAATTGCTGGAGATGCTAGCCGCACTTCTAAACCGGCTCGGGATTCAGGGCTGGAAGTTAAAGCTCAACTCCGTGGGCTGCAAAGAAGACCGCCCCATTTATTTGCAGGCTTTGCGCGATGCGCTAAAAGATGTTGCGCCCACCATGTGCGTGGACTGCCAGCGCCGTGCGGAGACCAATCCGCTGCGTGTGCTGGACTGCAAAGTGCCGGAAGACCAGCCGATCATTGAAAAACTGCCGCGACTGAGTGACTATCTGAATGAAAGCTGCCGCACGCACTTTGCTGAAGTACAAAAAATTCTCAATGCCGTGGGCGTGCCCTATGAGATTGATCACCGGCTGGTGCGCGGCCTGGACTATTACACGCGCACGGCTTTTGAGTTCACGCACGGCGCACTGGGCGCACAGAACGCCGTTCTGGGCGGTGGACGCTATGACGGACTTTCAGAATCGCTCGGCGGCCCGGCTGCGCCCGGCATTGGCTTTGCCATTGGCGAAGATCGCCTGGTGATGACCTTGCAGGAAACGGCCGGAGCTGTGGCTCGGCCTGCTGACGTTTATATTGCTCCACTCGGCTCGGGGATGAATGTACACACGGCCAAACTCGCTCGCGAACTGCGCAGCCAAGGCGTTGTTGTCATCGCTGGCGACGAAAGCTTTAAGCTAAAAAAATCTCTAGAAACGGCCAGCAAGCTCGGTGTCCGCTTTGCCCTGATTCTCGGTGAGAACGAGGTCAATTCCGGGCAATATGCCCTGAAAAACCTAAGTACCGGCGAGCAGGCCAGCGTGGGTTTGAATGAGATTCCGGGGATTGTTAAACCGGTAAAGTAAGCTTTATCGGCATCGATTGGCCGCGAATCGACGCGAAAACGCGCGAATTTATTTTTGAAATCCAATTCTGACCATTCGTGCTCATTCGCGTGAATTCGCGGCTCACCTTTATAATCAGATTTTTACCCTAACGTAGGAAGGTACGGCTTTGTCGCTCGACTTTTTAGGTGATCTTCGTCGCACACAGATGTGCGGAGAGCTGCGCCCTGAGCATGTGGGATCGCAGATTGTGTTGCTGGGCTGGGTCAACCGCCGGCGCGATCTGGGCAATGTGATTTTTATTGACGTCCGCGACCGCAGCGGAATGACGCAGCTGGTTTTTGATAAAGGCGTGAATCCCGCCGTGCATGAGAAAGCCAGCGCCCTGCGCTCAGAGTATGTGATTGCCGCCATTGGCAAGGTGCGCCTGCGGGATTCAGACACGGTGAACAAGAACATAGCCACCGGTGAAGTTGAAGTCACCGTGGACGAGCTCAAGCTGCTCAATGAATCCAAGCTGCCGCCGTTTCTGCCCAGCGAGTCCGGCAGCATCAATGAAGAGGTGCGGCTTAAGTACCGTTATATCGACCTGCGGCGCGAGAAGATGCAGGCAAATATCCAGCTCCGCCATAACGTGGCGCTGGCCATCCGCACGGAGCTTGCGGGTCGTGGCTTTCTGGAAATTGAAACGCCATTTATGACGCGCAGCACGCCGGAAGGAGCGCGCGACTATCTGGTGCCCAGCCGCGTGCATCCTGGAGAGTTTTACGCGTTGCCGCAATCGCCGCAGCTCTTCAAGCAGATTCTGATGATCTCCGGCTTTGATAAATATTTCCAGATCGTCCGTTGTTTCCGCGATGAAGACCTGCGCGCTGACCGCCAGCCGGAATTTACCCAGATCGATCTGGAGATGACCTTTCCGCAACAGGACCGGATATTTGAAGTGGTGGAAGCGTTTCTAAAAGCCGCCTTCAAGGCCGCTGGAATTGATTTGCCCACGCCGTTCGTCCGCATGACGTATGACCAGGCCATCAAGCAATACGGGATCGACAAGCCAGATATGCGCCTGCCTGCAATGACCGACATTCGCCCCGCCTTCAGCGATGAAGATCTGGCCGAGCTGCGCATTGACGGCGCAATGAACATGGTTGGAATCAGGATTCCGAGTGTCGGGAAGATTTCTGATCGCGAGAAGAAAGAGCTGCGCGCCTTGTCAGAAGAGCTGGCCAAGCGGAACAAAGATTTTGCCGGCGTGCTGTATGACTTTGTGCAACTGGATAAGAAGCGTCCGCAGGCTGCGGCAAAAATTCGCGAGATCTGTGGGGCTGGACCGGACGATTTAGTCGTGCCGGTTGTTGCTATCGCCATGGAAGGCAAGACACGCAGTGCCTCCAACCAGAAAGCGCAGTACACATCTGGCGGCGAAGCGCGGCTGGAGCTGGGACGCAAATATGCGGACAAGCATAAGGCCTTTGAGCGCAGCGGCGAGACGGCCCGCGATTTCAAGTTCCTATGGGTCACAGACTTTCCCATGTTTGAGTATGACGAGAAGGAAAACCGCTGGAACGCAGCGCACCATCCGTTTACCTCTCCGCATGACCATGACATGGAAAAGCTGTTGTCCGATCCCGGCGCGGTGCGCGCGCTGGCCTATGACGTGGTGTTGAACGGCACGGAGCTGGGCTCCGGCTCTATCCGTATTCATCGCCAGGACATTCAGCGGCAGATTTTTACCTCACTGGGCATGACGGATGAGGAAGCGAAGTCGCGCTTTGGCTTCTTTCTGGACGCGCTGGAATATGGCACGCCTCCGCATGGCGGAATCGCCTTGGGGCTGGACCGCATTGTGATGATCCTGGCTGGCGAAGACAGCCTGCGCGAGGTAATTCCCTTCCCCAAAACGGCGAAGGCGATTGACATGATGGTGGACGCGCCTACTCCAGTGAGTGAAACTCAGCTGAGAGATCTGGGAATCAAGCTCAGGGGATAAAGCTTTTACCAC
>DASXLK010000163.1:0-62178 GCA_036496365.1 Candidatus Angelobacter sp.
GATATCCAAAGCCAGCACGCCTTCCGCGTCGCCGCTGGTGCTTCTCCCGCTGCGGCTGGGTTTGCCCTGCATGATCAGTCGCGGCAATAGCTGGGCAAGTTCGGCGCTCCAATAATCCTCTTCTCCACGGGCCAGTTCCGCCAGATCAGCCAGCGTCTGGCGGATAGCCGGATTGAAATCCCGTTCCAGCAGCGGCAGAAGAGTATGCCGGATACGATTGCGAGTATAGATGATGTCTTGATTTGAAGAATCCTCGCGCCACGGCTGGCCAACTGTCTTTAGATAGGCTTCAACCTCCTGGCGGCTGGTGGTTAGCAGAGGCCGGACGAGATGCTTATCTTTCTGAGCAGGAGCAATTCCGGCCATTCCGCGCGCTCCTGTTCCTCGAAGAATTCGCATGAGCACCGTTTCAGCTTGATCATCCTGCGTATGGGCCGTGGCGATCAGGTCTGCCTTGTGCTCCTGAACCAGCGAAGCAAACCATTTGTGACGCAAATCCCGCGCTGCTGTTTCCAGGCTGATTTTCTGTGTGCCCGCGTAGGCCGGGACATCGCCCGAACCAAGATGAAACGCAAGCTGGTGCGTGGCCGCCATATCCTGGACAAACTGCTGGTCCGCATCGGCTTCCGCGCCGCGAATCTGGTGATGGAAGTGTGCCACCGAGAGCACAATGCCCAATTCTTCGCGCAACCCCAGGAGAATGCGCTGCAGCGCCACGGAATCTGCTCCTCCGGAACAGGCAATGGCCACGCGGTCACCAGCCCGTAACAACTGCTGTTCGCGAATATATTTGAGTACTTTTTCCATGGATCTTTAAGATCTTTAATTTTAAAGAGCGCTTTAAAAACAAGGCCGTCTTTCGGTCAGGCCGGAAAATGACCTCTATCATTGTGAAATAATTAAAAGGCTATGTACAGAAAACCGCCAACCATGTTTCGGCGCGCTGCTTACAGTTTTGCTCTGGGCTTTGGAATCTTTCTGCTCGGCGTGGTGCTCAGGACGCTGCTTGACCGATGGAACGTGGGCGGCGTTACCGCAATGTTCGACGATATTCTTACTGGCATTCTTGCCGGTTTGCTGGTTTTTGCCTATGAGCGCCACCAGCACAAAGCCATCCTTGACCGGATGCGAATGATTGCAGACATGAACCACCATGTCCGCAACGCCCTGCAGCCGATCGTCTATTCGCCATTTTTAAAGGAACAAGCCGAGCAGGTCCGCATGATTCAGGAAGGAACCAAACGAATCGAATGGGCCCTGAAAGAAGTTCTTACCGGAGAATCTACGGCAGAGCCGCCAAGCTCAAATTCCAAATCTGCGGCCTAAAGATCTGCACTCCAATATCTGCCAATCTTAAAAGATCTTGCAATCTAAAGATCTTGCAATCTAAAGATCTGCGGCCTGGGAGCCAACAAATAAAGCCACACCGTTAAAGCAGTTGCCACCTCTCTGGCAAACCAGCGCTGCAAACATGCTCCAGCCAAAGTTGTTATACTTTTCACCCCGATGAAGGTGATCGTAATCATTCCGGCAGCAGGTCTGGGCACGCGCATGGCGTCCGCCAAAAAAGGTGCGCCTTCAAAACAATTTTTTGAGATCAACGGAACGCCCATTGTCATTCATACTCTGCGCGTCTTCGCGCGCAATCAGCAGATAACGCAGATTGTGGTTGCTTTGCGCAAAAATGAGATGGATCGCTTCCGCAAACAACTGGAAGAAGAAAAGCTCAGCAGCAAAGTGAAGGTAGTTGAAGGCGGCGAGCACAGGCAGGAATCCGTGGCCAACGCGCTTTCGCAGCTTCAAGCCGCAGCAGATGACATTGTGCTGGTCCATGATGCTGTGCGTCCCTTCGTCGACGATGAAATTATTGCCAACGTGATTCATGAAGTGGAACGCCATGGCGCTGCTATAGCGGGATTGCCGGCTGTCGATACCATCAAGCAGGTAGAGCGCGCCGCTGAAGGTGCGATTATTACTTCTACAATTCCGCGTGAACGCGTGGTGCAGGCGCAAACTCCGCAGGGCTTCCGCTATGCACTGATCAAACGCGCTTTTGACAGCGCCACCGCCGACGGCTTTACCGGCACCGACGAAGCTTCACTGGTAGAGCGTCTTGGCGAGAGCGTGTGGGTGGTGATGGGCTCGGCGAGAAATATCAAGATCACTACGCCGGCAGATATGGAACTGGCGGAGTATTTCGTGAAGAAGTCTTAACCACTGATTTTCACTGATAAACACTGATCGATAAATGGCAATTAATTCCAACTACAAGCACTCTGAGCTGACCGACTCAATCATCGGTGTCTTTTACGAGGTCTATAACGAGTTAGGATTTGGCTTTCTCGAATCGGTTTACCGTAATTCGCTGCGCGTAGCCCTGCTGGAAAAAGGATTTACGGTTGAACAAGAAGCGCCAATAGCAGTATTTTTTCGGAGCAAAAATGTTGGCGATTTTCGTGCTGATTTAATAGTGAACGGAATCGTATTGCTGGAACTCAAGACCGCGGACAGTATTGCGGCTGCACACGAGTCGCAGGTATTGAATTATCTTCGATCAACATCCATTGAGCTTGGCATCATTCTCAACTTTGGCCCCAAGCCGCAGGTTCGTCGGTTGCTTTTAGACAACTCCCGAAAACATGTAAAAGCCCAGCATGCAGGAGGAACCATTTGAAATTTTTCAGATCAGTGTCATCAGTGCAAATCAGTGGTGAGAAATTGGTAACACAATGAGGATTGGCTTTGGCTGGGACTCCCACGAATTTAAATCTGGCGTTACGCTAAAAATTGGCGGCGTCACACTTCCGCATCACAAAGGCCTAGCAGGCCATTCTGACGGTGACGTGCTTCTTCACGCCATCACTGACGCGCTGCTTGGCGCCGTGGCGGCGGGCGATATCGGCAGCTATTTCCCCCCGACCGATCCCAAGTGGAAGGGTGCAGACTCTGTCATCTTTTTAGAAGAAGCACTGAAGCAAGTCCGGCTTGCGGGATACAAAGTTTCCAATGTCGATTCAACTTTAATTCTGATGGAGCCCAAGATCGTTCCGCATGCCAAGAAGATTCAGGCACGCGTGGCCGAACTGTTAGGTATTCAGCCGAATCAGGTTGGCATCAAAGCTAAAACTCCTGAAGGTACGGGTACGGATAACGCCGCCATCGCGCATGTCGCTGTGCTATTGGAGAAGGCTTCAACTTGAAGAAAGTGCAGATCACCAAATTGCGATAGCCAAAGCATAAGCGAAGCCCCCTGCAGCGAATCCGAAAATCAACCCTGGTCGTGCACTGTTTCGCGCAGCGATCCAACTTCGGAGAACAATCAAGAGCAGTAATAAATTGGCACACGCGAAACTCAGGTACGGGGTATGCGCCTCCCGGCCACGGGCAAAGCCATTCGCGAAGTCCGCTAGTAACACCGCTGCTAGTGGAAATCCCAGGCCGACGCCGAGCAAAGCATTGCGCCAGCGTGCAGGCTGGGCAACCAATAAAAGATACGGGAAAACAAAAAGCATATCCGGAACCGGTTCCGCAGAAATCCTGCCGGTTGTGCCGTCCCAGAAAAGCAAGAACGCGAGGCTGAAAGCCGCAGTTATTCTGATAGCGTAAGTCGCATAATTCCGAGGTTGTCGGTATCCAGGAGCACTCTTCGAGCCTGCCATGAGCAGCATTATTGCACGCAAACAAGAGTTTTCTTGGCACCTGTAGCTTGTTTCCCTTGAGCCGTGCTGCTAACCTAAGCTGCTTTCCGCGAACGTCATTTCACTTCCGGTGGTGCCTAATAATGAAGAAATGCATTTCGTCCCTCGTCATCCTTTTTGTTGCCGCGTGCACAGTGAACGCGCATGCAGCTGGCCCTCTGCTCATGCAGACGCCGACGCTTTCTAAGACACACATTGCTTTTGCTTATGCGGGCGATCTCTGGCTGGTTCCCCGTGAAGGCGGCGAGGCGCGCCTGCTGACCAGCGGCAGCGGCACCAAGAGCAATCCAGTTTTCTCGCCGGACGGAAGCATGATCGCCTTTACCGGCGACTATGACGGCAATGTGGATATTTACGTAATGCCCAGTGCGGGCGGCGTTCCCAAACGGCTGACGTATCACCCTGCGGTGGATGAAGTAGTTGGCTGGTCGCCTGACGGGAAATCGGTTTTGTTCCGCTCGTCGCGCAATAGCTATTCGCGCTTCAACCGCTTGTTCACCATCTCGCTCGATGGCGGCTTGCCGCACGAACTGCCTCTGCCCATGGCCGAGGGTGGCACGTTTTCGCCAGACGGCAAGCACATTGCTTATGTGCCCGTGGACAACAATCGCCGCCTTTCCGCGATTGGCTGGAAGCGCTATCGCGGTGGCAAGGCCTCGCGTGTGTGGATCGCCAACCTCTCTGATCTAAATCTGGAACAGGTGCCGCGCGAGACCTCGAATGACGGCAGTCCCATGTGGGTGGGCAGCAAGATCTATTTTCTCTCAGACCGCAATGGCCCATTCAGCCTGTTTGCCTATGATTTGAAAACCAAGAAAGTTGACCAGGCGTTGCAGAGCAACGGCGCGGACATTAAGTCCGCCTCTGCCGGGCCGGGCGCAATCGTATATGAGCAATTTGGCTCGTTGAATCTTTTTGATCCGGCCTCGGGCAAGTCCTCGCCCGTAGCGGTTACAGTGGCAGCCGATCTGCCCAATATCCGTCCGCGCTTCAAAAAAGTTGAAAATGAAGTTGCTCGCGCTGCGCTCTCACCCAGCGGCGCCCGTGCTGTGTTTGAAGCTCATGGCGAGATTCTCACCGCTCCCGGCGAGAAAGGCGACATCCGCAATCTCACCAATACGCCCGGAGTAATGGAGCGCGATCCTGCATGGTCGCCGGATGGCAAGTGGGTGGCGTACTTCTCTGACGAGTCAGGTGAGTATCAGCTCTTCCTTAAGAATCCTGATGGAATGAGTGAGGCCAAAAAAATCTCTCTTGGCTCTCCTGCCTCTTTTTACTATGACCCTATCTGGTCTCCAGACAGCAAGAAGATTGTTTTCTCTGACAAGCGGCTCAACCTCTGGTATGTGGACCTTGCCAAAGGCACTCCGGTAAAAATCGACACGGATACTTATGACGCGCCCACTCGCACGCTTGATCCCGTTTGGTCGCCGGACAGCCGCTGGGTTTCTTACTCCAAAACGCTCGTCAGCCACATGCACGCCATTTTTGCTTACTCGCTGGAGCAGGCCAAGAGCTTGCAACTAACGGACGGTCTCAGCGACGCCCGCTTCCCAGCTTTTGACCAGAAGGGGCAATACCTCTATTTCGCCGCCAGCACGGATATCGGTCCCACAACCGGCTGGCTCGATCTTTCCAGCATTAACCGTCCGATCACACGCAGCGCATATCTGATGGTTTTGCGCAAAGATGTGCCTTCACCGCTGGCGCCGGAAAGCGATGAAGAGAAAGCCGCGGCTGACGAATCCAGGCCGGACACAGACAAGACTCCTCCGAAGACTGAAGAAAAGCCGGAGCAGGAGCCGGTAAATCCTGAAGAAAAAGCCAAGGCGCAGGACGCGCGTGCCGCCAGGTCAATCAAGAATGAAGGCGTGACCGTGCGAATTGATGCTGAGAACATCGGCCAGCGTATTCTGGCCTTGCCTATCCCTCCGCGTGATTACGGCAAGCTGGTGGCTGGCAAAGCGGGAACCATTTTTCTGGTGGAAGACCCGCTGCGTCCCGGTCCGGACCAGCAAACCACGCTATGGCGCTTTGATCTAACGTCACGCAAGCCAGAAAAGCTGATGGAAGGCGTGAGTAATTTCAGCGTTTCTTTTGATGGCAAAAAGATGCTTTACAGCAAAGGCCGTCGCGACAACATGAAATGGTTTATAAGTTCAGCCGTGGCTCCTGCGCGTGGTGAAGGCCCTTCGGCGGGCAAGCCCGACATGCCGATGAATCTTGGGCGGATGGAAGTGCAGATCGATCCTCGGGCCGAGTGGAAAGAAGAATACAACGAAGTTTGGCGCATTGAGCGCGATTTCTTCTACGACCCCAATCTTCATGGCCTGGATCTGCCTGCCATGAAGAAGCACTACGAGCCATATCTCGAGAATATTGGCAGCCGGATTGACTTCAGCTATCTGCTCTCAGACATGCTGGGTGAAATTACCGTGGGCCACATGTATATCCGCACGCCCACGGATCCACCGTCAGAGCAGGGCAAAGTGGGATTGCTGGGCGCGGATTACCACATTGAAGACGGGCACTATCGCCTGACCAAGATTTATCAGGGTGAGAACTGGAACCCGCAGCTGCGCGCACCACTCACGCAGCCCGGCGTCAGCGTTCAACAAGGCGATTATCTGTTTGCCGTGAACGGCAGAGAGTTGAAGCCCACTGATGAAGTGTTTGAACTTTTTGCCGGCACGGCAGATAAAGCCACCGTCCTGAAGGTGGGCTCAACCCCAGACGGCAAAGGCGCTCACACCGTAACGGTGGTCCCAATTGAGTCTGAAGCTGCGTTGCGCAACCGGGCATGGATTGAAGGCAATCTGCACACGGTGGATAAACTGAGCGGCGCCAAATTGGCTTATGTCTATTTGCCGGACACAGGTTTTGGCGGATACACATCTTTCAACCGCTACTTTTTCGCCCAGATTGGACGCGAAGGCGCGGTAATTGACGAGCGCTTTAACGGCGGCGGTTCAGCGGCAGACTACGTGATCGATTACCTGCGGCGTCCACTGCAAAACTACTGGATGACCCGCGAAGGCCACGATTTCACTACACCCGTGGGAGCCATCTTTGGCCCCAAGGCAATGATTATCAATATGTATGCCGGCTCCGGTGGCGATGCACTGCCGTGGTATTTCCGTGATGCCAAGATTGGGCCGATGGTCGGCACGCGGACGTGGGGTGGTTTGGTCGGAATTTATGACTATCCCAATCTTATGGACGGCGGCTCAGTCACCGCTCCACGCGTTGCTTTTTACAATCGCACCGGCGAATGGGACGTGGAGAACCACGGCGTGGCCCCAGATTATGAAGTGGAGATAACGCCAAAGGAATGGATGAGCGGCCATGATCCGCAACTGGAGAAAGCTGTGGCACTGGTGATGGATGAGCTTAAGAAGAATCCGCTGCCAGCGGCAAAGCGTCCGGCATTCCCGAATTACCACAGCCAGGCAAATCCGGCGAATCCTGGATCTGGTGAGAAAAAATAGTTTTCGGTTCAGAGCGGGGCTGGAATATTTCAACCAGCCTCTCGATATTTACCGCCAAACATTGATCGCCATGCATTTATCACCATGCATTTATCACCAAACCAAGGGCGTATGTAACTTTCAGAGAATTAACACGTAGAAAGGAAACTATGGGAAACAGACCGGCAGGTTATTGGATTCTTGTGCTGATCGCAGTTGCAGCAATCGTGGCGGCTTTTAGTATGCGATCGTCAACCGATCCACATACGATGGAGATCGTAAAATATTTGCGGTATGGAAGCGCAGCCGCCATCCTTATCGCCATAGTTTTTTTTCGCGGCAAAACACAGCCTACCCCGCCGATGCCGAGGGACTAAGAATATGTCAGGTGATGTAATTTGGTGATCTGTGCAGCAGCTAGGAAGAGAAGGAGAGCCAGATTCGTCCTGCTTCAATCAGAGATATGAAGATTCCAATGATGAAGTACATATTTTGAGCGGTGGCATCACTGGGCGGAGCTGGCAGTTGCACGCCGCGGCTGCGAAAGAAGCCATCCAGTGCGCGCTCATGCTGCATGATCATGCTGGCCAGAGGGCGATGAAAAATGGCGATAACCACGCCCAGCAGCAACCTTGTGATTTCAACGATCATTTCCATCTCAGTCTAAGCATCGCACCAAACCGTGGCAATCAGTAGAAAAACCTAGTCAATAGCACGAAAGTAGCATTGAGGGGCTGTTTCTGCGTGTTAGAATTGGGTTTACACCCCTTCCCATGAATGCAGACCTAGAAAAGCTTATCGAGTTGGAAAAAGTTGATCGCGAGGCGAATCGCCTTTCTGAAGAAGTAGCCGGACTGCCCAAACGGGTGGCCGCCATTGAAGAAAAGCTGGCTGAACATAAAGCCGCCGTGGAAAAGGCCAAAGCCGGGGTAAAAGGCAATGAAGCCAGCCGCCGCCAGCTTGAGGCCGATATCAAGGGCTTTCAGGAAAAGATTGCAAAGTATCGCAGCCAGTCCTCCAGCGTAAAAACCAACGAAGAGTATCGCGCCCTCATGCATGAAGTGGAGTTTGCTGAGAAGCAGATCAGCGGCTGTGAGGACAAAATCCTTGAATTGATGCTTGGCCTGGAAAGCGCGGAGAAGGCCCTGAAAATTGCCGAAGCCGACTTGAAGACCGAATCTTCCGATGTTGAGAAAGAAAAAGCAGAAGCGCGCGTGCGCACCGCTGAAGACGAAAAGCTTCTGGCAGGGTTGAAAGAAAAACGCACACAGCTCACCACTGGCGTGAATGAAAGCACCATGGCGCACTATGATCGCGTGATGCGGCAGCGCAAATCGGCCATTGCCGAGGCGCGTGACCAGAAATGCATGTCCTGTTTTGTGATGATGCGTCCGCAAACGTGGCAGGAAATCCGCACCAACGAACACATTATTACCTGCAATTCCTGCGGCCGGATTCTCTACTTTGACCCGGCCAGTGAAGTTGCTCCGCCGGCTGCGCCCGCCAAAAAGAAGAGCAAAGCGCGTGCTGCCAAGCCGGAAATAGAGGCGGAAGCGGAGACTGCATCTGAAGTCACTCCCACACAATAACTGGGCTTCCTATATGCTGTTTGTCTGATGGCAAACAGCTCTCCCGGAAAAACAATCGCCAAAGTAATCGTCAATGACCGTGCGGCAAAACGCCTGCGCGATGGCCACCTGTGGATTTATGCCTCCGACATTCTCAATGATGCCGGCACACAGCCCGGCGCGCTGGTGCATGTGGTCGGCCCCAAGGATAAAGTCCTGGGATCAGCCATTTACAGCTCATCTTCACAGATCAGGTTGCGGCTGGTGGGGCGAGAGATCCTGGGCTCAGACGACGAGCTACTGCACTTGCTGCGGCAACGGCTCTGGGAGGCATTTTCCTATCGGAAAAAGCTCGTGCACGATTCTGACGCGTGCCGGCTGGTCTTTAGCGAAGCTGACCGGCTGCCGGGACTGATTATTGATTGCTATAACGACGTATACACGTTTCAAATTCTCACGCAGGCATGGGACAGGCCGGAAAGAAAAGAGGCCATCCTGGAAACGCTCCAAAAACTTACTGGAGCAGAGCATATTGTGGAGAGCGCGGATGAGCGCATCCGTGAGCTGGAGCAATTGCCAGCCATGGAATCAGCACAGGCCGTGGGCGATAAAAACAGGACCATCTTCACCATGAATGGCGTCAAGCTGCAATATCACGCGCTGGGCGGGCAGAAGACCGGCGCATTTCTTGATCAGCGCGAAAATTACGCAGCCGCTGCCCAATACGCCCGCGGTGAGGCGCTGGATGTCTGCACCTATCACGGCGGTTTTGCCCTGCATCTGGCAAGAGTTTGTAAATCTGTTACCGCCGTGGATATCTCACGCGAAGCGCTGGAAGTGGCCGAGCAGAACGAAAAGCTGAATGCCGCTCCCAACCAGCCGGAGATTGAATGGATTGAAGGCAACGCCTTTGATCTGATGAAAGATTACTCTTCATCGGGCAAGCTATATGACGTGATCGTGCTGGATCCGCCAGCCTTTGCCAAGTCAAAAAAGCACCTGGAATCCGCTATGCGCGGCTACAAAGAGCTGAATCTCCGCGCCCTTAAGATGCTTCGTCCCGGCGGCGTTCTGGTGACTTGCTCTTGCTCATTTGCGGTGAGCGAAGAGGACTTTCTGGGTATGCTGACGGAGGCCGCGCAGGACGCGCATCGCTCTGTCCGTATCCTGGAAAAGCGTGCCCAGGCCAAAGACCATCCCATCCTGCTGGGAATGCCGGAGACGCATTACTTGAAGTGTTTTATCCTCTCCGTGGCCTAATTTTATCCCTGAAAACATCCGCTTATACTCTGTAAACCATTGAAAATAAATATATAATACTCTATCAATATGTATTGATAGTGATACACTCATATTTTATGATTCGTTTGTGCTAATCTAAGCATCTAAAGGGACGTAAGGCAGTACAGCAATCATTTAAATCAATACTTTTTAGAAGGAGAACCACTCATGACCATGATTACCCGAATCGACCCCTTCCGTGACTTTGCAACCTTTTTTGGCAACTTTGCCGAGCCAAACGGCAAGGACAAGTTGACCACTGGCAATTTTGTGCCGCCCGTTGACGTTTACGAAGACGAGCAGAATCTGACCTTGAAGCTGGAAATCCCCGGCGTGGAAGAGTCTGACCTGAACGTGAGCGTTGAGAACGAGACTTTGACCGTCCAGGGCGAGCGCAAATTCGAGAAGGAAGAAAAGGAAGAGAACTTCCATCGCATTGAGCGCCGGTATGGTTCGTTTACCCGCACCTTTAAGCTTCCCAACACCGTGGACGCCGAAAAGGTGGAAGCCAGCTATGAAAAGGGCATTCTGAAGATCACGCTGGCTAAAAAGGCAGAAGCCAAGCCGCGGCAGATCAAAGTTGGTGTAACCGGAGAGAAGACCCTGCAGGCATAAGCTGTGCGGACTTTTAGTCCAAGGACAAAGTGGAAGGCTGTTGCGGGAGATGGAAGCTCATCTCCCGCTTCTTTTTAGTATTACTTTGGCATCCTCGCCAGTCTGGGTGACTCAAATCACATACGGGCCCAGGGGCCAAGCAGAAAACTTGTAACAGAGAGACAATTAACAATCCAGCAGGAGCAAGACATGGCAATTCGTTGGGACAAGTTGAGCCATTTTGCGGGCGTGAGCGAAAGCGGGAGCCCGCAGGCGAAATCCTGAGCGAAGCGAAGGATCTCAGACAACAAAAAGTTTAGGGAGCAAGACATGGCAATTCGTTGGGACAAGTTCACAATTAAAGCGCAAGAAGCGATCCAGAAGGCAAATGAGATTGCCAGCGAGCACGGCAATCCGGAGATGCTGCCGTTGCATCTGCTAGCGGCGCTCTTGCAGGATAGTGAAGGCATTGTGGTGCCGGTGCTGACCAAGCTGGGCGCGAATGTGCCAGCCCTGCAGTCGCAGGTCACGGAGCGGATTGGCAAATTGCCCCGCGTGTCCGGTGCGGCGGCGGAGCCGCGTCTTTCCGCCGGCATGGCAAAAATATTGGACCAGGCTTTTAAAGAAGCCGACACCTTCAAGGACGAGTATGTTTCCACGGAGCATCTGCTTCTGGCCGCCGTGGCAGACAACGATAAATTCGATAAGGGCAATGAAGCGCGGCAGCTTCTGGCCGCAGCAGGCATTGAGCATAGCGCGATCTTGAAAGCACTGACCGCCGTACGCGGCTCACAGCGCGTGACTGACCAGAACCCTGAAGGGAAATATCAGGCACTCTCCCGCTATGGCAAAGACCTCACGGAGCTGGCACGGCGCGGCAAGCTTGACCCTGTGATTGGCCGCGATGAAGAGATTCGCCGCGTAGTACAGGTGCTTTCCCGCAGGACGAAGAATAATCCGGTGCTGATTGGCGAGCCGGGCGTGGGCAAGACAGCCATTGTGGAAGGCCTGGCTCAGCGCATTATCTCTGGCGATGTTCCGGAGATCCTGAAGAACAAGCGCGTGATGGGACTGGATCTGGGAGCAATGCTAGCGGGTGCGAAATATCGCGGCGAATTTGAAGATCGCCTAAAGGCCGTGCTGAAGGAGATTGAAGACTCGAACGGGCAGGTCATCCTTTTTATTGACGAGTTGCATACGCTGGTTGGCGCTGGCGCATCAGAAGGCGCGGTGGATGCCAGCAACATGCTCAAGCCGGCGCTGGCCCGTGGAGAGCTGCGCGCAGTGGGCGCGACCACGCTCAATGAATATCGCAAATACATTGAGAAGGATACGGCGCTGGAACGGCGCTTTCAGCCGGTTCTGGTGAGCGAGCCGACGGTGGAAGACACCATCTCGATTCTGCGCGGATTGAAAGAAAAGTATGAAGTGCATCACGGCGTGCGGATTAAAGATTCGGCGATTGTGGCTGCGGCAACGCTTTCCAATCGCTACATTACCGACCGTTTTCTGCCGGACAAGGCCATTGACCTGATTGATGAAGCTGCGTCATCTCTGCGCATACAGATTGATTCCATGCCTACGGAGATTGACCAGCTTGAACGCCGCGCCACGCAACTTGAGATCGAGAAGCAGGCGCTGAAAAAAGAGGAAGACTCCAACTCGCGCGAGCGGCTGGCGGTGGTGGAAAAAGAGCTGGCGCATCTGCGTGAACAGTCTGACGCGCTCAAAGTAAGGTGGAAAGAAGAAAAAGAAGGCATCACGCGCATTCGAGAGCTCAAGGAGAAAATCGAGCAGTTGAAGATTGAAGAGCAAAAGGCCGAGCGTAGCGGAAACCTGGAGCGGGTGGCGGCTATCCGCTATGGCGATCTGCGCCAGGCAGAGGCCGAGTTGGTAAAACTGAGCGCACAGGCCGACGACAAGCAGCGCCGCATGCTGAAAGAAGAAGTGGACGAAGAGGATGTGGGCAAGATCGTTTCCAAATGGACGGGAATTCCTGTGTCAAAGATGCTGGAAGGAGAAGTCCGCAAGCTGGTGAACATGGAAGACCGGTTGCGCCAGCGCGTGGTTGGACAGGACGAAGCGCTGCAGCGTGTATCAAATGCGGTACGACGTTCGCGCGCGGGCTTGAGCGATCCCAAGAAGCCGATTGGCTCGTTCATCTTCCTTGGCCCCACAGGTGTTGGCAAAACAGAGCTGGCGCGTGCGTTGGCGGAGTTCCTGTTTGACGACGAGCATGCAATGGTGCGCATCGACATGTCTGAATATATGGAGAAACACGCGGTAGCGCGGCTGATTGGCGCTCCTCCGGGATACGTGGGTTATGACGAGGGCGGACAGCTTACAGAAGCCGTGCGTCGGCGTCCATACAGCACAATTCTGTTTGATGAGATTGAGAAGGCGCATCCTGATGTGTTTAACGTATTGCTGCAAATTCTGGATGACGGCCACTTGACAGATTCCAAAGGCCGCACCGTGGACTTTAAGAACACGGTAATTATCATGACCTCAAATATTGGGGCGAGCTACTTGCAGGCCGAGGGCGTAAGTTCGCCGGAGGCATTTGCCGAGGCAAGTGACCATGTGATGGAAGCATTGCGGCAGCATTTCCGCCCAGAGTTTTTAAACCGTGTGGATGACATTATCGTCTTCAAGCCACTGGGCGAGGAGCAGTTGACGCACATTATCGAGCTGCGGCTGGACGATCTGCGCAAGCTGTTGGCAGACCGCAAGATCACCATCGAGCTTACGCAGCCAGCTAAGGAGCTTTTGTTCCTTGAGGGCTATGATCGGGCTTATGGCGCGCGTCCGTTGAAGCGGGCAATCCAGCGGATGATCCAGGACCCGCTGGCGCTGAAAATCCTGGAAGGGCAAGTGCTTCACGGAGATCATGTGGTCGTGGACGCAGACATTCCGAAACGGCAGATGGCGTTTACGGTGAGCGGCCGAGTGGCTGCAGAACCGGTGCGCAGCAGTCAGAGCAGATAACTGAAGCAGAATTTAAGCCGCAAGCAGGCGTGATTTTGATCATCACGGTTGTTTGCGGCTTTATCTTTTAGATCTCGGGCTTCTTGGACTCTTTGTTTCGGACTTGGCTTCAGGTTTGGCTTCGGGCTTTTTGGGCTTAGAGTCTTTATCTTTCTCTTTGCTTTTTGCGCCGTCTTCTTTGGGGGCCGCATCCTTTTTCTCAGATTTGTCAGACTTCTCCAAGTCGCCGTCAGACTTGGGCGTATCGGTGGTTTGCTTTCCGCCGTAGTCGGTCACATACCAGCCAGAGCCTTTAAACTGCACGGCTGGCGCGTGCAAAAGCTTTTCCACCGGACTGCCGCATTCGGGGCATTTTTTTACCGGTCGATCAGAAAATTTTTGGATCTTTTCGAATTTATGTTTGCACTTCTTACACTGATATTCGTAGAGAGGCACTCGGACAAACCCTCAAACACTGGAAGTGATTGTGCTCTGATTTTAGCAGAGAGCGTTTGCTCTGGGAAAAAGCCAGCACCAGGCGGCGCTGGCGTGGGTGCTATCCTGAACCGGAACCAAAACGGACATGGCTGAGCAGAAAAAACCGGGCGCGCTGTACGTGGTGGCCACACCCATCGGCAACCTGGAGGACATTACCTTTCGGGCTGTGCGGGTGTTGAAAGAAGCCGACCTGATTGCCTGTGAAGATACGCGGCACACGGCCAAGCTGCTGCAACACTATGGCATTGAGAAACCCACAATCAGCTATCACGAACACAATGAAGCTGCGCGTGCAGAAGAGTTGGTCGCCAAGCTGGAACAAGGATTAAACGTGGCACAGGTTTCTGACGCCGGCATGCCTGGTATTTCTGATCCGGGTTATCGCGTAATCAAACTGGCCATTGAGCGCGGCGTGCAGGTTGTGCCGATCCCCGGGGCGTCAGCGTTGATTTCTGCTTTGGCTGCCGGGGGCTTACCGACTGACAACTTTCAATTCCTTGGCTTTCTGCCCGCCAAATCTGGCCAGCGACGCACGATGCTGGAAGCCCTTCGTACTTCCGGGCAGACGACCGTGGTTTATGAAGCGCCGCATCGCATTGCCGAAACAACGAAAGATATTGTGGAGATACTCGGGGCCGAACACCCGATTGTGCTTGCGCGCGAACTTACCAAGATGCACGAGGAATTTATTCGCGGCAGCGCGGCGCAAGTATTGGCACGAGTTCAGGAACACGAGTTGAAGGGCGAGATCACTTTGCTCATTGGCAAAGGAAACGTGCATAAGCCACAAGAAGTTGCGACGAACATTGCACAGCGGCTGGAAGAAATCATGCGCGAGCAAAAGCTGGACGAAAAAGCCGGGCTCAAAGTTCTGGCCAAGGAGCGCGGCCTTTCTAAGAGCGAGGCTTACAGAGAATTGCAGCGCGTTCGCAACCGCCAAAGCTAAGCTCTAATCCTTAATCTGCCGACGTGTGATCATGCACAATTTTCCACCCGGCGGGCGGCATGCGTTTAAAGATCAACGTGAATAAGCCGTGCGGCTGCTTGCCGTCAGGTGTTTTAGATAAAGTCAGCTGAAATTTTCCAGCCACTACGGCAGATCTCCAGCTAAGCAAATCAATGTTCAGGTCCTGGAATTCAAGTTTGCCCATTTCTTTGCCTTCCGCCTGGTAGCGCTGGCGATAGCGCTGCAAGGTTGGCTCCCAGCCGCGAGTGATGGCGCCGCCGGAATAGAAAAGAAGATCAGGCGAATGCCAATATCCCTGCATAAAGCCTTCAAGATTGCCGTGGTTCCAGGCCTCTACCTGCGAGACCAGAACGTGCTTGATTCCTTCTTCCATTTCAGTACGCATTTGGGCCGGCATTTCTTCAACCTGCGGGCTCGCAGCCATCTGTTGTGAAGGTTTTTGCGGCACGGCAGCGCTGCTTTTCATCTGTGGAGAAAGCAGAAAAGGCAGAAGCAATAAAGCCAATAAATGGAGGCGCATACAGGGTATTTTAAGCCGGGTAGGGGAGCGCACTTATGTTTTTCTCCACCGGACCCACGGTTGCAAACTAAAGTCACGTACCAGGCGTACACGAGCATTGACCTGCGGTAATGGACTGGGATATTTTCACCTCATCCGGAGTGTTTATCCTCCATGCAGAATTGTCGATAAAGTTTTTACGTCTCTCCCCCAAGACAAGCAAGGGCGCCACCACGTTCAAGAAAAATTAGCCCCCATGATGTCTATTCAGACGGTTGGCAGATACGAGATTACCGGTGAGCTTGGACGCGGCGCCATGGGCGTTGTATACAAGGCGCTGGATCCGACTATTGGCCGGACCGTGGCACTCAAAACGATGCGGCTCGACGTCCACGGACTGGACGCGCAGGAAATGGTGCGCCGTTTCCAGAATGAAGCCCGCGCCGCCGGCGTACTCAACCATCCCAACATTGTTACGATCTATGACGCGGGCGAGCAGGATGGGATTTTCTACATCGCCATGGAATTCATTGAGGGCACCACGCTCCATGAATTGCTGGCGGAAAAACGCGTACTAGCGACAGATGAAATTCTTCAATACACGCGCCAGATCACGCGCGGCCTGGATTACGCGCACTCCAACGGAATTGTTCATCGCGATATAAAGCCGGCAAACATCATGATTACCGCGAACGGCACGGTAAAGATCATGGATTTCGGCATCGCCAAATCTGGTGGGCAGGTGACCAACACCGGGCAGGTACTGGGAACGCCCAATTACATGTCTCCTGAGCAGGTGAAAGGGCGCGCGCTGGATGGGCGCTCTGATCTTTTCAGCATGGGAGTGATTCTTTACGAGATGCTGACCGGCGAAAAACCATTCGTCGGCCAGAATGTTACGACGATCATTTACAAAATCGTCAACGAAAACCCGATCGCGCCACGCGATTTGGATGTAACGGTCCACCCCGGTTTGAGCGCGATTGTCGTTAAGGCACTGGCCAAAGCGCCTGACGATCGCTATCAGACCGGTGCGGACCTTGTCCGTGATCTTGAGAATTACAAGCTGGCAGGTCCGGCGCGCACTGGGTCAACCACTGCCATCGGCCCTGTTGCAGCGCCTCCTGAGAAGACTGTTGTGCTTCCAGTGCGTGTTGTTTCCGGCAGCACAGTAAGGGTTGCAGCGGCGGCGGCGGCTCCAGCAAGAGCGCCGATCGCCATTCTGCGTCCGGCAACCGCGATATTATCCAACAAAAGAAATCTGCTGATTGCGACTATTGCAACGGTGGTATTCCTGGGCTGCGTAATGGGCGGCTATGCCTACCATCGTACGCAGGTAAAACTGCGCCAGTTGGCCGCAGAAACCAAAGCCAGAGAAGCCAAGCTGCAAGCTGAGCGTGAACCCATTGCCATCGCAATCCCAACTCCTTCACCCGTGCAGGACGTGATAGCAAAAGACACCACGGTCAAGTTTTTCGCGGCAAATGGAAAGAAGACCTCGCAGCCACAGACAAGCGCAGCCAAAAAAGCCCCATCTGTACCTGCACCGCAGAAAGCCACCAGCTCACCAAACCAGGTTTTTGTGCAGCAGAGCGAATTGAAACTGCTTTCCAAACCCGATGGCGCAAAAGTGGAGATTGACGGATGGAGCGAGCCGAACTGGATCACGCCCTTTACTGCTTCGCACCTTGCCGCCGGTCATCACACACTCGTCTTTAGTAAATCAGGTTACTTGCAGCAGACACGCAGCATTGATTCCGTGGCAGCCAAGAGCATTGACGCTTTTGCAGAGCTGACGCCGGCGGTTTCCACGATTGTTGTTACCAGCAACCCGCAGGGAGCAAATGTCTGGGTGGATACCAAGGACAGTGGAATAACCACTCCAGCGCAGATCACCGTGGACAAAGGTTTCCATAAGATCACGGTGCGCAAGGCGGGATTTAAAGATGCATCGGTTGAGCAGACACTATCTGAAGGGCAGACCTTCAGCTTTTCACCCATACTGCTTAGCGTGGAGCCACAATCGGAAGAAGGCAAGAGCGTGAATCCGTTGCGCCGGATCTTTGGCGTGGAGACGATTCCCGAAGGCAAAGGGTTGGTCCACATCCGAACTGATCCGGAAGGTGCGACGATTGTTGTGGATGGCAAAGCCGCTCCCAAGAAGACGAACGCGCGCTGGCCCGCTGATCCGGGCGTCTACAGCATTGTGCTGCAGATGAACGGATACAAAACCGTCCACAGAAACGTAAAAGTACAAAAAGGCAAAACCGTAAATATTGACGAGATCTTAGAGAAACAGTAACCATGTCTTATGGCCCGGCTGATCATCTCTTCTCCTGACGGGAAAAACGGGATACTTGAACTGAATAAGCCCGTGATTACCGTGGGCCGGGGCAATGCCAACGATCTTGTCCTGAATGATTCAAGCGTCAGCCGCTTTCATGCGGTCATTAAACTCAGAGACAATTCCATTTTTATTGCTGACCGCGGCAGCACCAACGGTCTGGTCCTGAACGACAAAAAAATCACCAAAGAAACTGAACTGAAGAATGGCGACGTAACTCTGGTCGGCCTTTATAAGCTGTTACTGGAAAATGCAGGCGAAGAGGGCATACAGGTTCGTCGGGGTGAGTGGCCGTCGACGCTGAACCACATTATGCGCGGCCGCGATGAGCAGGCTGTACTGCCCAGAAGCGGAGCCATTCCTCACAATGATCTCATCGACCTTGCAAGCCGCGTGAAAAAGCTGGAGCGGGAAAACTACCTGCTCACAGTCTTGTATGAAGCCGGCAAGGCGCTGAATTCCAAGCTGGCACTAGAGCATATTTGCGAGCAGGTGGTCTCGCTGGCCTGCCTGATTGAAGGCGTGGAGCGCGGCTTTGTAATGCTATTTGACGAGCGTGGCGAGGTAATGCGGCAGAGCGAGGTAAGATATCGCGATCCGGCAAGCTCGGGAAACAGGCCGCAGATCATTCTGAGCCAGAGCGTGCTGGAGATGATCAGAAAAGAAAGACAGCCAATCCTGATTGAAAATGTAAGCGAGGATGAGCGTTTTAGCGGCAGTGAGAGCCTGAAAATTTCCGGACTGCGCTCTGCCATGTGTGCGCCGCTGGTGGGCAAAGACAGGCTGTTTGGAATTCTGTATGTGGACAATCTGGAGCGGGCTTCAGCTTTCACGCAGGAAGAGCTCAACGTGTTTGCTCTGGTGGCGGCACAGGCAGGCGCGGCAATCGATAACGCTGCTGCCCATGAAAAGATTGCACAGCAGGTATTGCAGCGTTCCGCGCTGGAGCGCTTTCTCTCGCCAGAAGTAGTGGAGATGGTTGTTGCCAACCCGGATATTCGGCTTGGCGGCGTGAACCAGGAAGTGACCGTGATGTTCGCGGACATACGCGGTTTCACCGCGATGAGCGAAAAGATGGAGCCGGGCCATGTGGTGGAGATCCTGAATGAATATTTCACGCGGGTTACGGACGTGATTTTTGATAATGGGGGAACGCTGGATAAATACATGGGCGATGCCGTGATGGCGGTCTTTGGCGCACCTATTTCCAAAGGAAACGACGCTGCCAACGCCGTAAATTCCGCGATCCAGATCCAGCGGCTGCTGATTGAGTTGAACCGCGACGCCGCGGCTCGCAACTGGCCGGAGCTACGCGTGGGCATCGGCATTAATACTGGCAGCGCTATCGCCGGCAACATTGGCTCGCCGCGACGGCTGGATTACACCGTGGTAGGTGACGCTGTAAATACCGCGCAGCGACTCATGACGAATGCGGCCGGCGGCCAGGTTCTGATCTCTGAGTCCACGGCCAATAAACTGGGAAAAAGTTTTGACCTGGAGCGGCTGCAGGAACTGAAGGTAAAAGGACGCAATGAAGCGGTTCCGGTGTTCAGGGTGGGTTGGGAAGAAAAGTCTGATGCCACCGTGGCGTTGCCAAAGAAAAAGCGCCCCGCAAAGGGCGCTGTACGATCACGAAAAACTTCTACTTAGTTGGCGTGGCGCTCTTCTTAGGGGCTGCCTTGGTTCCTGCCGCGCGATGAGCAATGATCACAGGACTCACTTTGTCATAGGTAGCCTGGGGAACGATCTTCTTTGTAAGCAGGTCGCGCTTGGTGTTGTAAGGGCGGCCATCAATAATCTTCTGGCTATAGGCATCGCCGATTCCAGGAAGAGCGGTGAGCTGGTCCTTGGTGGCGGAGTTAATGTCAACCAAGTCAGCCTTCTTGGTTTTTGCAGTGCTGGCGTCTGCTGCTGCGGCTTTCTTGGGTGCGGGCGCGGCGGCCTGCGCAAAAGCCAATGTGCCAGACATGGCAAACATGGCAAACGCCAGGACTGCGGCAGACAACCGAATATTTTTCCTATACATGGCGGAAATCTCCTTCTTTAGAGAGGTTGTAACTAGCTCGACTTAAGCAAAAAGAGAGTCTAGGGGCTGGAAGGCGGGATTGTCAAAAAAAAGAAATACCAGCACTCAAAGTGCTGGTATCCAAACGCGAGATTCAGTATTCCTAATATCCGATTAGGCAGGCTTGCGACTGGTGTCCTTCTTTTTCTCTTCCCACGCGCGTTGCGGACGCTGGGCTTCCGGCAAGTCACGATTTTCTACCCGATCATAGGTATAACGGTCACTAACGGTTCCGAGTGACTGGTTATAAAGACTAGTCTCACCTGTAGCTTCGCGCAGCTCTTCTGAAAACTGATGGATTGCCTGGAGATGGTCCGCGGTGGCCGGAACTTCAGTCTTGGTGGTCTTGAGAAACTTCTGGTAGCCCTTATCAACCAGGCGCGAGATTTCACTGCCAATCTGGACGCCGGGCTTGGCAAAGAGACGCGTTCCGCCATCGTCGGCCCGCTCAATGGCTGCGGAAACGTTCATCTTTTTGAGGAAGATGCGGTTCTTGGTGCCTGGAGCTTCCAGAATGTCAAATCCGTGATCACGAAGCCAGGTTACAGCTTCTTCATATGTGCGTTTCTCAGTTGTCGTTGCCATAAGCCACCTAACGCCTGTTCGATTCGGGACACAAAAGTACTGTTGCCCAGAAAATCAGGGCGAACCGATACTCTCGCACATCGGGGACGTTTCCAGCAACATTACCGTTGGGCAAAGAATCACCCCCGCCTTGCGGGTCAGTCCAAAATTAAAGGTGCTTGGGTAAATGCTTCGCTTTACCACAGGTCTTTAATGGTTGTATAAGCGCGTTGTTTTGCGCATAATCCTCGCACCCCCTTCATTGTTTATTCGGAGAGCTTCATGTTGTGCTGTGCAATATCTTTAGTCATTCTTGCGTTTATTCTTTTTAATATTGTTCGTTCCGCGGTTGCGCCGCACCGCATTCCATTTTCTCTGCTGCCGAAGCTTGTATTGCTTCTTGTGGTGTGTCTAACGAGCCCTGTGCTCTTGCATGCCGAAACTATGTCCGGCACAGTTCTTGATCCCTCAGGCGCTGTCATTGTGGGGGCACGCATCGAAATCACAGGCGGAGAGCTTACACAGCCGATGGTGCTTTCCTCGGATGCGCGAGGCAAGTTCGTGTCGCCTGACCTGAAGCCCGGCAGCTATTCGTTGCGCGTAACACAGCAAGGATTTGAACCTCTGGTAAAAACGGTAGATTTGCGCGGAACAGCAGAACTGGAACTCAAGCTCGCCATCGCTAAACAACGTGAAGAAGTCAGCGTTTCCGGCAAAGGCCGCGCTTACGCCAATACTGATCCCATTTACCGGCAACTACGTAATATTGGTCTGGGCGAGACTTTCCGTTTCGACGATTTCACCCTGCATATGGATGCTGGAACATTCCATTTTCAGAAAGGCACGCTGACGGTGTTGAATCCGGTGAACGGGATCGTTACCGGAGCGATCTTTATTGGGGAAGGCCATCTGAACCTCAAGCCCGTTACTGTACTCGATGCTGCAGAACTCAAACGACGTACAGGTACACAAGAGGTTGACGAGGATTTTAGCGAGGTTGTTTTCCGCTTTACGGGCGAGGAACAACAGAAGTTCGCACCCGGACTGAAGGACAAACTGGAGACACCGGGCGATGCTGTTAGCGCCTTTGATCGCTGGAAGGAGAAGGTGCGGAAACGGCATGAAGCGGCCCAGGGTTATACCGAGTATCTGCTGCACGGAGAAACCATGGACAACGTGGACGCCGATCTGCTGGCAGCCGTTTATAACCCGTCCCACCCGCCATTTGTAAACGCCTATATCCGCGGCAAGAAACATAAAGACCTGCGTTTTTTCGTGCGGACACGTGTGGGCGCGCTTCCCCAGCTTGATTCGCCTGAGGAAGTGGCACTGATTAATTACGATCAGGAGGCAATGGACGATGGCGTATGGTACCTGGCCCATATGCAGCCGGAATATGCGAACCACCAAGCCAGTTCTTCTGAAGACCGCCGCCTTTTTGCAACGCACGCCTACAAGATTGAGACGATCATTTCCAAGAATGATCACCTTTTCAGCACGGCCAGCATTTCATTTGAGCCGCTGCTTCCAGGCGAGAGAGTACTCAAATTCGGGCTCCTACCCAACCTGCGCGTCTCACGCGTGATTGATGACCAGGCACAGGACATTTATTACGTTCAAGAGAGCCGGAAAGAAGACGGTTCGTTTTACGTAATTTTGCCCCGGGCCCCGGAAGCTGGAAAGCAGTATTCGATCACGGTGCAGTATGAAGGCGACAAAGTCCTGGACTCAGCCGGAGAGGGCAGCTATTACGTGCGGGCGCGGACATCTTGGTATCCGAACCTGAATGGCTTTGGCGAACACGCACTGTACGATCTCACGTTCAAAGTTCCTAAAAAGTATAAGGTCATCAGCATTGGCAAGCTGAAGGATGAATCGATCGAGCAGGATTACGCGATGACCCATTGGGTCACTCCTGTACCCGTGGCTGTGGCGGGATTCAACATTGGCAACTATCAGAAGCTTGAGCTGGCGGACGAAAAGACGGGGTTCAAGATTTCCGGCTACTATCTGACGGAGCTGCCCGACAATCTGAGCCACATCAGCATACTGAAAACGATGGCGCCGAAAAGCATGACCAAGTACGCTATGGAGCAGACACGCGCCCAGTTGCAGCTTTGTAGTTTTTTCTTCGGCAAGATTCCTTACGACGAGATCTACATTACTGAACAGCCGGATTTTAACTTTGGCCAGTCCTGGCCCAATCTTGTATATCTCCCCATTTCAGCCTATACGGACTCAACGCAGCGGTGGATGATGTTCGGCAACATCAACAGCAAATTTACTGGATTTGTGCAGGAGGTAACGCCGCACGAAGTGGCGCACCAATGGTGGGGCCACGCAGTGGGGTGGGCTTCTTACCACGATCAGTGGCTCTCAGAAGGTTTCGCGGAATTTTCCGCCGGACTGTTTCTGCAACAGGGCGTGGCCGGCGACTGGCGCAAAGATTACATTGAATTCTGGGACCGGCTGCAGAAACGCATTGTAGAAAAGAACAATTTCGGCATAGCGCCCAACGATGCCGGGCCTCTGTGGATGGGACAGCGACTTACTTCTCCTCGCACTGCAAACGCCTACCAGAACGTAACTTATCCTAAAGGCGCATACGTTCTGCAAATGCTTCGTTCGATCATGTATAGCCCTCAGGATGGAGACAAACCGTTCATCGCCATGATGCATGACTTCGTGGAGAGCCATCGCGATAAGCCGGCTTCGACAGAGTCGTTCAAAGCCATCGTTGAGAAGCACATGTCCAAGACCATGGACCTGGCGGGAAATGGCCGGCTGGACTGGTTTTTCAATGAGTGGGTTTACGGAACCCAACTACCGAAGTACCACATGGATTATCAGATCACTCCCACGGACGGCGGGAAACTGAATCTGCATATGACCATCACCCAGAGCAATGTAGACGACCAGTTTCTTATGCTCGTTCCCGTTTTCGCCGACTTTGGCAAGGGCATGGTACGCATAGGCCAGCTCGGGATGAAGGGGAATGCCAGCCGCAGCGTGGATGTGCCTTTACCCATGCAACCGAAAAAAGTTGCCCTGAATGCCTATAAGGACATTCTGGAGCGGTAAAGAGGAGACTTTAAGGGGCTTGCAGAAAAAGCTTCGATTCGCTTCGGGATTTCGCCTGCAAGCTCACGCTTGGCTAGCTCATAGCTCACACTTGCAAAAGCAGATCCTTCCCCTTCGACAAGCTCAGGGTCAGGATTTCGGCAGGAGGCTCCCGCTTCGCTCACGCCTCCTAATCGCCTCAATCTAAAACCGGCGCTTATTCTCCCCCGAGATTTTCAGCGCCGGCTTTAAAAGTCCTCCCGGCAAGCGGGAGAACCAGGCCGCTCATCTACTTCCGGCCAACTTGTTTGTAAAAGCAAAGGATGGGTCCGTAAAACCCTGATGAATCAAGATGCATTGCTGCCGGGAGATGGGTCAACCTTAAAGCAAGCGCAGGGTATTTACTTAGTTGATAACGAACAAGGTGGCCCTCAATTCCACTAGCCTGATGTATACTGTGCCGAACTTAGTTTATCTGCGGGGTTTTTTAACTTAATTTTTAAATCTTGCGGGTGGAAAAGCTGTGGGGCAGCTTAATTCGGGGGTTTGTGATCTCATATTTTTTTTAATTTAGCTAGCAGCCCCGGTCGGGAGGGTCCTTATGGACCTGCTTATTATTCGTATCGCTTTCATTTCAGTTGTAGCCGTTGCCTGTTATCATTTGCGCCCGTTTGGATTGGCCAGTCTCCCTTCCTGGATTGCAGGATTGGTGGGAGTTATCATCGGCCTGCTGGTGGTGTGGTTTGAAATACGCCTGCGGGTGGTGACACTGAAGCGGCTGATTGGCGCCGTGATCGGCTCCATTCTGGGAATCCTTGGTGCTTATCTTTTCAGCGTTGTCATCAAAAATAGCATTACCCATTCTGAAACGCAGCGTTTCCTGATGCTGATGGTCATGCTCCTTATGTCCTATGTGGGGCTGATTGTGGGAGCAAACAAGGGCGACATGCTGAACCTGGCAGCGTTGGGCGGCATTTTTGGCGCGGAAAAACAAGGCCGGAAAAGCTTTAAGATTCTGGATACCAGCGTGATCATTGATGGGCGCATCGCAGACATTGCCGATACGGGCTTTCTGGATGGCGTGGTGGTAGTCCCGCAATTTGTTCTGCGCGAATTGCAACTGGTGGCCGACTCGGCCGACTCTTTAAAGCGCAATCGCGGACGTCGCGGGCTGGACATTCTGCAGCGCGTGCAAAAAATGGCAACGGTGAGCGTGCAGATTGTGGAAGATGATTTTCCCACTGTCCGCGAAGTTGACCTGAAATTGATTGAGCTGGCCAAGGTGTATGAGGGAAAAATCATTACCAATGATTTCAACCTTAATAAGGTAGCGCAGCTGCAGGGCGTTGAAGTGCTGAACATTAACGAACTGGCCAACGCTTTGAAACCGATTGTGCTGCCGGGCGAGACCATGCGCGTCTTTATCCTGAAAGAAGGTAAGGAATACAACCAGGGTGTGGCCTATTTGGATGATGGCACCATGGTTGTGGTGGACAATGCGCGCAAGTTGATTGGCAAAAACGTGGACATTGCCGTGACCTCAGTGCTGCAAACCACGGCCGGCAAGATGATCTTTGGCAAGTTTGATGAACGCTCACGCGTGGGTGAACGCATTGAACCCAAGGCGGAGACCGGCAAAACGGAGATACGGAAACCGCAGCCGATCATCGTGGAATCGTCGCCGCACCCACAATCAGAGTAAGTCCTGTACGCAAAAGCCGGGAACAGAGAAAGCCCTGCGCCGCTAGCTTTGCCGTGTGCGATTCCCGTAACAGACCTGAACGTCAGTTCATTGGCCAACTCTAATCTGGTGATCAACCAGCAGCTCGCATAGAATATAGCCAGCTTATACCTGTATGAAACGAATATAGGGTTCGTTTTCAGCAGGCCTACCGCGGTGTAAATGATGTCTGCAAACTCCAAATGGCGGGTTCTGGGTTGCGCCAGCAAAATCAGCGTCTTGCTGCTTTGCTTTCTGCTGGCTAGCGGCTGGCAAAGCATGCTGGCCGAGAATCTATGGCAGGCTCCGCCGCTTCCCCCCGGACAACTGCAAGTGACCGTGATGGACCAGAACGGCCAGCCGCTGGCGCTGGTGATTGTGATTGTGGAGCAGGACGATAAGACCGTGGCCCAGGAACGCACCACGGCTTCCGGCAGCGTTGCGCTGCGAAAGCTTGCGCCAGGCACGTACAAAGTCTTGATTGAGAAACAGGGGTTTTATACCACGGCCGTACCGAAGCTGGAGATTGTTTCAGGGCAGCAGATGCCGCTGGAAGTGCGTTTGCAGCCAGTGCGTGAATATCGCGAAGAAATTGAAGTTACGGCACAGCCTTCGCCTATTGATCCAGAAGAAAGTTCCAGTTCGCAATCGGTAACGGCGGCGGACATTTCCAACATTCCTTATTCCAGCACGCGGGATTATCGCAATGTGCTGCCGTATATCCCCGGCGTGATTGCGGATAGTGGCGGACAGATCCACGTTGTGGGTGCTTCAACGCAGGAAGTGCAGGATTATCTGGATGGATTTGAAGTGAGCCAGCCGGCCGGCGGCGCGCTGGGCCTGCGGCTGAATCCGGATTCACTGCGAAAAGTGGACGTGCGCAGCAGCCGCTATTCAGCGCAGTTTGGCAAAGGTTCCGGCGGGTTGCTGGATCTGCAAGTGCAGGACGGCGACAACCGTTTCCGCATGAATGCCACGGATTTTGTGCCGACATTTCAGAACGTGAAGGGCATTCAACTTAATAACTGGACGCCGCGCGCATATATCTCCGGGCCGCTGGTGCGAGACAAAGTCTGGTTTGATCTCTCACATGAAGGCGAAACCGATTACAACGTGGTGAAAGAATTGCCGGATGGCGCGGACACGAATCGCGTTTGGCGCATCGCTGACCTGGGCCGTTTGCGCATGAATCTGACTCCCGGCAACGTGCTCACGGCAAGCACACTGCTGAACGTGCAGGACTCAAGAGATTCGGGGATTTCGCCGTTCGATCCGATATCGGTTTCCACGAACAATCATTCTTATCTTTATCTGATTGGCTTGAAAGACCAGATCACCGTGGCGCGAGACACGCTGATGGAGTTTGGAGTGGCACTGCATCGCAGCCAGACTTCGTCGCTTCCGCAAGGCGACCTGCCGTATGTGCTGGGAGTGACTGACAGGTCCGGCAACTTCTATATGACGAACCGGAACCACTCCACGCGGACGCAGGGATTTGCGAATTTGTTTCTGCGGCCATGGAAGCTGGCGGGCACGCACCAGGTCACCGTAGGCGGGCGCACGGACAAAGTTGTTTACCAGGGTGACATACAGCGCGGACCGCTGCAGTTTCTGGATGCAAATAACGCACTGTTGCGGGAGATTACTTTTTCGCCAACCCCTGGCTTTGGGCTGAGCACCACGGAATCAAGCGCGTTTGTGCAAGACCGGTGGACACCAGTGCAGCGGCTGCTGATTGAACCGGGAGTGCGCTGGGACCATGACAGCTTCATCCAGCGGGATTTCTTTTCTCCGCGCATTGCCGCAACGGTACTGGCCGACCTGAAAAGCGAAACAAAAATCAGCGCAGGCGTGGGCATTTATTATGATCGCACGAATCTTGCGCTGGTAAGCAATGCCGTGCAGGGCACCCGCACCAACACATTCTTTGCGCCGGTGGCGCAGACCTTTACCGATACATTTACAGTGAATCCGCTGCAGTTGGCCATGCCCCGGTATACGAATTGGAGCGTGGCGATTGACCGACGGCTGCCATGGCGAGTTTACGCGCGGCTGGAATACATCAGCCGTCACGGACAGCATGGATGGGCGTATGAAGGCCAGCCCGGCAGTGGCTTTACGCTGCAAAGCGACCGTCAGGACCGCTATGATGCAGCCCAGCTTACGGTGCGCAAAGAGTTGAAGCGCGGCTATCCCATGCTGATTGCGTATACGCGATCGAAGACAACTTCAAACCGCACGGTTGATTTTTCTATTGATGCGTTTCTTGAAGGCAATCAGGCAAGCGGCGCGCTGCCATGGGACGCGCCCAACCAGATGACAGCGTGGGGATCGTATCCGCTGTTCTGGAAGCTCAAGAAATTTGATTTTGCGTGGTCCATGATCTGGCATACCGGCTTTCCGTTTGTCACAGTCGATCAATTTGGGACGATACTCTCGGGACCGGGGCAGTTTCGGCTGCCGGATTTTTTCACAGCTGATCCGGCGATTGAACGCAAGTTCACCTATCACGGCTATCGCTGGGCGGCACGCGTGGGAATTGACAATGTGACGGGACGCTTGAATCCATTTTTTGTGGACAACAACGTGAACTCGCCTACGTTTCTTACCTTCTTTGGCTCCGGACATCGCACCTTGAATGGGCGGATACGGTTTTTGGGCAAGCAATAAGCGAGCTTAAAAAACATCCAGGTCGTGCGCGGAGACGACTGGCCCTTTATAGCCTGCCTTCCGCATTTCATTGACTAACACTTCATCCACGTTATCTTCAGGGCGAAACAACTGGTGATACAGAACAAGCTGCTTAGGCGCAGCGGCAGCGGCAATTTTTGCCAGCTCTTTTGTGGATGTGTGGAAAGCAATGTGATATTTCTGCCGCGCCGGCGGATGAGCCTGAAGCCATTTAAGCGAATACACCTCATGCAACAGAAGATCGCAGCCGTGACAGGCGTGGACGATTTCCTGCGTGGGGCCAGTGTCCCCGGAAATAACAATGCTGCGGTCTGCCGTGTCAAAACGATAGCCATAGGAAAAATCCCAGGAGCCGTGGAGCACGTTAAATGCGCGGACCGTGACGTTGGCGTCTTTATAAACAATTCCTGGATGTATCTCATGCGCATTCATCTCATAAGCTTTCGCATTGCCGCGTTCCAATCCCTGCACGCGAACCGTGACGTCCTTTACATAGGCTTCCTGGATATTACGGGCCATCTCCGCAATGCCGGGCGGGCCATATAGCTCCAGCGGGCCGGGGCGACCCTCGACGGCAGGCGTGAGATAAAGATCAGCGAGGCCGGCGGTGTGATCAGAATGAAGATGCGTGGCAAAAGCCACTTTGATGTTGCTCGGGTTAAGCGCGGCAATTTTCCTGTCACGCGCCGCAGCGGCCGCACGCCGCACCACACCGGGGCCAAAATCGACCAGGTAGGCCGATCCGTTCACCACCACGGCAACCGCTGAGCCAGAGCGATCAGGATCGATGATGGGCGTACCGGTACCGAGGACAACGACCCTGGTTTTGGACGAAGAGACTGTTTGCGAAGAAAGAAGGGTTGCGCAGTTGAAGCCCGCGATCAGGGCGATCAATAACCAGCGGCGGAAATAGACCATGGGAAGAGACCCTTGTTATGAGTTTGCCAACCTGAATTCAGGCTCTGGCGTGGCTTCGAGCAGAGTACGTGTGTATTCGTGGTCTGGGCGGGAGGTGACCTTTTCTGAAGGGCCGATCTCCACGATTTCTCCACGACGCATGACGGCGATGCGATCACACAGATAGCGCACCACGGGCATGGAGTGCGAGATAAAGAGATAGGTAAGACCGAAGTCGCGCTGAAGTTTCTTGAGCAGGTTTACGGTCTGCGCACCGACGCTGACATCGAGTGCCGAGACAGGCTCGTCGCAGACGATGAATTTGGGCCGCAGAATGAGAGCGCGGGCAATGCCGATGCGCTGGCGCTGTCCGCCGGAAAATTCATGGGGATAACGGCGCAGGGCAGATTCGTCAAGCCCGACGGCGCGCATGATTTCTAACGCAGCCTCATGAAGTTCTGCGCCCGAAGATTTGCTTTCACTATGAATCACCAGCGGCTCGGTAACAATTTCTTCCACGCGCATGCGCGGGTTAAGCGACGCAAATGGGTCCTGGAAAATGATCTGCATGTCACGGCGAAGGCGACGCAGTTCAGTGGAGGAAGCAGCCGAGACGCTTTTGCCATTGAAGGCGATGTTGCCGGAAGTAGGTTCAATGAGGCGAAGAATCATGCGCCCCAGCGTGGTCTTGCCGCAGCCCGATTCGCCGACCAGGCCGAGCGTTTCTCCCTGCGCGATTTCCAGGGAGACGCCATTGACAGCGCGAACCTCACGCTTGGTTTTGCCGAAGAGACCATCGTCCGTCTGGTAGACCTTGACGAGATCGCGGGTGGAGAGCAGGGGCATGGAATGAATCATAGAGCAGATGGGCGCGTGATGCCGGAGTAAAGATTGTCCTTTTTCCTGCTTGGAATCGGGAGCAAAAGGCGCTAGTATTCGGCCATCAGACTATATATCAAGTAGTAATAATTCCAGTCGGGATAAATGCGCGAGTGGTTCTGGATGCAAGCATCTATGGTCTTGGATTAAACCTACGCCAATCCTGAATGATTGGGGAATTATATATTTGACTCCCTAAATGGTTTATTTGATAACATTTACGCATTGGAGAAAGACATTGTCCGATAAGGCATCCAAAGGTAATCCGATTCCCGCGCCAAAAGCAGAACACGCGAAGTCAGAAGCGCCGAAAGAGTCCCCTTTACGTACCAAGAAAATTGTTTTTAAAGGCATGGCTATAGATGGGGCAGCGGATGAATTGAAAAAAACAGACAATAAAGCATGATGCCGATAGCTAGCAGGACTCCGGATGTAGCTAATAACTTTTGCGTCCGGCGCAGCCAAATTCCTTTGAGGCTGGCGGCCTTTTTTAAATGACTATTGGCCAGATGTACTACTCGCGCATGATACAACTTTAGTTCTTCGGGATTATTTATATCCTCCTCCGGTAACCATTGCTCGTCTCCCATAACTGGGCCATACACCACCCTTATTGCCATCCAAGAGGAGACAATACAGGCAGCAGCTAACGCCGCCGATACGACCGCAATAATAGATGGAACCAATGCCGTTGAATGAAATACGATTTTACCGCCATCTACGCGGCTGAATATAAAAGCAACAAGCGCCATAGACCATACCATCATGCTGGTTGCTTTTGATTCAATCCTAGATATACGTTCCCTTGTCTCGTCCAGAAGCGAGAAACCGAATGAATATAGCTCGTTCGCAGATTCTAGATTTCGCACTGGCCTTATTCGATCAATAACCTGATCTGGAGTTAGTTCATCTGCTGCGTCGTATTGCTTCATAGTCATATTATAAATTAGTGGGAAATACTTATTATTTGTTTTTCCCTTCTAGCGTTCGCTTCTTCGCTTTATTGCTCTTCTTTCTTTTCTTCTTTTTTCGCGTAGGCCGATACGCTAGAACTACATCGGTTATCTTGTCCAGCAGTTCCTTTTCCTTCATGCCGTCAATTCCTTGTACGTTATCCGATTGCCTGTTACTGCGCTCACAAAGCTGTCTAACCGCTCTAGTGTGTGGCGTCCGACATTGCCCTCATTCAAGCGGAAAGTAAACTCATCCACGTAACGGGAAAGATGCTTTTTGCTGGCGTGATGATAAACACCATGCAAGCCACGTTTCAGGACTGCCCAAACGCTTTCAATGCCGTTCGTTCCTGCTCCATTGCGTGAAAATTCTCCAGCACCGTGATTGACCGTTGCGTGTTCGTAAATCATTTTCAGGTCTTTGTATCCGTGGTTTTCGTCAGTGTGAACGATTGCCCCTGCTTCCACGTTTTCGCAAACCTTGCCATGCAATATTTTCTTGTCCGTGGATTCAATCACCATTGCCTTAACTCTTCCACCGCGTTCGCGCATTCCCATGACGATAGCCTTGCCACCTGTCCCGCGTCCGGGTGTGCGTTTGTTGGCGTGTTTGTTTTTCTCTTTACCGCCTACATATGTTTCATCCACTTCTACGATGCCCTGTAGCTTCAGGAGATCGTTGCCGCAAGCCTCACGCAGCCTTTGCAGCACAAACCATGCCGATTTCTGCGTGATGCCGATTTCTTTAGCCAATTGCATGGACGAAATTCCCTTGCGTGACGTTACGAGCAAATACATCGCATAAAGCCATTTGTGCAGCGGTACATGTGACCGCTCAAATATCGTTCCAGTGCGAACCGTGAAATCCAGCTTGCAAGCGTTGCAGCGATAAAATCCACCCTTGCGGGTTGTGATGCGCTCGCTAGCCTTGCATGTTGGGCATTTCACGCCCTCAGACCATAAACGTGATTCCAGATACAGCCTTGCCGACTCCGCATCGGGGAACATCGCGAACAACTGAAACGTGCTTATTGTGCTTTTGCTCATGTCCAAATAGTACTTAATTCCCTCAAGGGAGTCAAGTACTATTTATCTGGATAAGCTATTGAAAACAAGCTGTATGCAATCGCCCTAATATCGTCAATTGTAAGCAATCCAAGGGTATCTTTACGTATTGCGCCTTCTAGGCCCAAATCAATACCGCCTGAGGCCTTAAACTCATTGGCTATCATTTCTACCTTGTCCCTGAATTGGGACTTATACAAAGAAAACGTTCGCCTGTTTTGCAAGAATCCAAATTCAGTACGACCAGATAGCAGGATTAGCAATTCTTTGGCTAGGCTTTCAGAACGCGACCTGAGTCCGGGTATAACGGTTGCGCTAACTTCCATTCCCGTCTTTACCGGGAAATCTCCCTGCGTATTGCTCAATATCTTCGCCAGAAGAGAATCTCTCTCTTTGTCAGCCTTCGACAATATAATTGCCTGTCTCCAGAGAGCGGCTATTCCAAGCAGGTAACATGCCCCAGCAAATACCTTTACTTGCCAGATGTCCATGTCTTTTGGGATTGCCATAATGACAGCAGGTAGGCTCATTAGAACCACCGCCAAAATGGCCCATGCGTAAGATTTTTGCATGTGCGAGATTTTACGTGATTTTTCATGATTAGGGAGTCAAATATATAATTCCCAATGATTGGGATGAAATGGGGAGGGGGAGAGGAGGGCATGATAGTTACTAGAAAGTAATTTTTAGGATTGCCAAGATCGCTGGAAGTGCCAAAATTGGGAATTGAAAACCAACCCAACCCCCTGCCACTGATGGACACAGATGACACTGATCAGGAAACCCCACCACCGAGGCACGGAAGCACAGAGAAGAATTTGCCAGTGATTGGGAATTCCGTATCCGGGCGTTGCAAGATTTGCTCGCAAATATAAGGAACCTGAAGCGTTCTTGCCATGTGGGAAGCACGCAGACGCAAGGGGATTAAGGCATTTTGAATCAGCTTTTAAGCATAAAGCCATGCAGTTCAGCGTGCTAGAATTTGAGTACCTTTTTGGCACATTCTTTTTGAACACAAGAGAAGATTCCTTTTGATTGAGCTAGCACCTTCCATATTGTCGGCGGATTTTGCCCACTTGGCTGATCAGATTCAGGCAGTGGCAGAAGGCGGCGCGACCTTGCTGCATGTGGACGTTATGGATGGTCACTTTGTGCCAAATATTACGATTGGCCCTCCGGTGGTAGCCAGTTTGCGGAAGGTAACAAATCTGCCGCTGGACTGTCACCTGATGATTGAAAATCCTGACCAGTACATTCCGGCATTTGTTGATGCCGGCGCGGACTGGATTTCCGTGCACCAGGAAGCATGTGTGCATTTGCACAGGACGATTGAGCTGATTCGCAGCCATGGAGCGAATCCGGGCGTGGTGATCAATCCGGCAACTCCGGTGGGGACGCTGGAGGAAGTTCTGGATATGGTCCACCATGTGCTCGTGATGTCAGTGAATCCGGGTTTTGGCGGACAGAAGTTTATTCCTTCGTCGCTGGAGAAAGTGCGCAAACTGGCATTGATGCGCACGGCCCGCAACGCGAATTTCAGGATTGAGATTGACGGCGGCATGGCCCCGGAGACGATTGGCGAAGCTGTCCGCGCCGGAGTGGAAGTGCTGGTAGCCGGGAACGCCGTTTTTGGTAAGGGAAATCCCAGAGAGAACGCAAAAAGCCTGCTTAAATTGGCCACGGAAGCCACCCTGCAAAGGGTTTGACAGGCAAGCAAAAAATACTGAGGTAGGTAAATGGTGCGAAAAATTCTTGTTTCTACCGTGCTGGCCGGTGCTGTTCTGGCCTCAAGCGGATGCCATCATAAAGTCCAGAACCCGCTGGCCAACATTGACTCCAAACAGCCGGACAAGGCACTTTTTGATCGCGGCATGGACTCAATGAAAAAGGCCCATTACCAGGAAGCCAGAACGCTGCTGGAGACACTGATCAATACCTATCCTGATTCAGAGTACATTGCGCGGGCCAAGCTATCCCTGGGCGACGCCTGGTATAACGAAGGCGGCAAAGCGGCATGGGCGCAGGCCGAGGTGGAATATAAAGATTTCCAGACCTTCTTCCCCAACCTGCCGGAGGCTTCAGAAGCGCAGTTAAAGATCGCCAGCATGCATTACCGGGAGATGGAAAAGCCGGACCGCGACTATGCCGAGGCCCAGCACGCTGCGGAAGAATATAAGTCTTTGATTCAGCAGTATCCTGACAGTCCGTTGCTGCCCCAGGCAAAACAAAAACTGCGCGAGATACAGGAAATACTGGCAGAGCGCCAATATCGCATCGCCAGCTTTTACTTATTGCGCACCAACTTGGCTGCTGCACAGGCACGGTTGATCTCGCTTACGGAATCTTATCCACTTTATTCAGGCAGCGATGAAGCCTTTTACGAGCTAGGTATTGTCTATGAGAAAGAGGCTGTTGGAATCAGCAAGCAGAAAATTCCTGAGGCGCAAAAAGAGAAACTGGTAGCGCAGTATGAGCAGAAAGCGATTGAGGCTTATTCACGGATTATCACGCGTTATCCGGCGACGAACCGGGTAGGCGACGCAAAAAGACGGCTGGAAGCGCTGAAGGCGCCTATCCCAGTGCCGACGCCTGAGGCCCTGGCGCAGAGCAAAGCCGAAGAAGCAAGCCGGGAAAAACTGGGGATGATCGATAGAGTAACCAGCAATTTTAAGAAGCACCCGAACGTGCTCTCGGCAGGAAAAATAGGCGAGCCCAACTTGCAGGATGAGAAGGTGGAAAGCGCGCCTGAGATGGTGAAATCCTTAACCATGCAGCTCAATGGAGTTCAGCCGGGCCAGAATATTGGCGTGCAAGCGGTTGGCACGGGAACGGGAACCCCGGGCGCTAATGAGAAAGCGCCAAGCAGCCAGAGCGCACAGCCCGCAACCGAAGGAACCGCACCTGCACCGGCGCCTGCGCAGGTAAATGAAATCCAGAAGACGGGAACGGACACAACGCAGGCAACACCAGCGGCAACAACGGATAGCAAGGCAGCTCCCGTGGATCCAAAGCAGGAATCCAGCAGCAAGAAGAAAGGCAAGAAGGGGTTGCGGAAGTTAATTCCATTTTAGGGCAGCGCGTTTAAAAATCTTCTGAGGGAACCTTAAGGACTAAGACTTTGGAATGCGCCAGAAATATGCTTCAGTAGGTACTGAGGCGGTGTTTCCATTGACTTCAACGCTAATTATCAGTAAGTTAGCCCTGTTTCCCGCCTCTGGGGATGCGCTGGCGCGCGCGATCTGGTTCGTTCAGTTTCTGGCATGCCACTCGCTCACGATGAGAAGTTGAGGCGCGTCCATTTTTTGGCGCGCAGCTTGAATAAAGGTGTTTTTGACGTGCCGCTAAGAATTCTATTCGCCGATGACAGCATGACTGCCCAGAATATGGGCAAGAAAATCCTTTCCGATGCCGGCTATGACGTTGTGGCTGTGAGCAATGGTGCGGCCGCGGTGAAGAAAATCGCGGAACAAAAACCGGACATTATCATTCTTGATGTCTACATGCCGGGATATTCCGGGCTGGAAGTCTGCGAGAAAGTGCGCGCTTCTCTGGATACGGCGAAAACACCAGTCTTGCTGACCGTCGGCAAAATGGAGCCGTACAAGCCTGAAGACGCGAACCGTGTAAAGGCCGATGGCGTCATCATCAAGCCATTTGAAGCCAGTGATCTGCTTGCGATTGTCAAAAAATTTGAAGAGCGCATTGCGCTGATGCCGCCTCCACCCATTGTGGCGCAGACCGTGCGGCTGGAACCCAAGTATCAGGAAGAGGAAATTGAAGCACCCGGCCATGTGGACCACCACACTTCTTCCGGCAAGAGCAATACGCAGCCCATGGTGGAAGTGCCGGACCATATGGCAGGCTCTTCAGCATTCAGTGATCTGCTGGGACCGGACGCTCCAAATAACGCGCAGCATTTTGCGGTGAATACTCCGGCAGCTGCATTTGAAACGTCAGTGATTGTGCCTGCTCCGCCGGTTCTCTCTGCCGACTATGAGCCTTCCGGTGCATGGAAGGAAGAAGCCCAGACCGAGCACATTGCCACGGTGGCGGTGGAACAAGAGCCCGAGATACTTGCCACAGCAGCGGACGCGGAGTCTGAGCCAGCAGAAATGCCGAGTGAGGCGACTGCCGTGGTGGAATCCGCAGAGCCTGACACACAAGTGATACCGGTGGAAGCAGAACCGGAGCCGCCTCATCCGCAGTTTATTCCGGTATACAAAGAGCCTGAACCTCCGTCCGCTCCTGAGCCGGAAGCGTATGAAGTGGTGCCTACGGCCGCGCCTCCAACGGGTGAAATGGATATCCCACGGGAACCTGAGCTGCAGGAAACCGCGGAAGGAACCACGCGCAGTACCGTTGCGGATCATGTTGAACCCGGGTTGCTGTCTCCGATTGGGCAGCAGATGGAAACGCTAACAACGCAGGCAGAGCCGGTTGAATCTGTGGACGCAAGCCCCGCTGAGGCAAGCGTTGCCCAGGCAGCTGCTCCTCAGGCACAGCATGCTGAAGTGCCCTTTGAAGTTGCTCCTGCGGTGATGGAAGTTACACCTGTGGAAGTCGCTCCCTTAGTAAGTGAGCCTGCTCCACCGGCGATGATTGCACCGCCATTGGTGGAACCTCCATCCATGGAACCACCTTCAATTGAGCCTCCAGCGCTTGAGCCTCAGCCAGTCGAGACGACCGCAGAGGTCAGCGATTCAGACTTTGAAGCGCGTGTAGCCGCCGCCATGGCCGCTTACAATCACGCTGAAGCTGCTCCGTCAGGTCTGGTTGCGGAAGCCCCAGCGCCAGTTGCGGAAGCTGTCCCTGCTGGCAATGCGTATACAGCGCAGGCATTTGAGGTTGCGCAACGTGCGCCTTCGTTTGAATATCATCCGGCAGCACGAGAGCCTGAGCCAACATCCGTGGCACACACGCCGCCTGCACCAGCAGAAATTATTGCCGAGCCAGCAGCGTCGGCTCCGGCAGTTGCTGCTCCTCCAGTTTCTGCTCCGCCTCAAACTGAACCAGTTGAGGCAGCGCCTGAAGTTGTTCACAGCGCTCTAGCGAGCGGCGTGGAAGCAGCCGCTGTTGCCGCTGCCAGCGAAGTTGGATCAGACCATCACAACATTGCCCAGGCGATTCATCGCGTAATGGAGCGGCTGAAGCCAGAACTTGTGGAAGAGATCATGCGTGAACTGAAACCGAAGAAGTAAGAGGTTAGAAATAAAATTCTGGTTTAGCAGCGGTGCTTAAATTGCACCGCTTTTTCTTTTGCCGGAAAGGCAGAGCAGGTTGCAAATCAAAGGTTGCCTTGAGTCAGCAGCTCGGGCGTAAATGTTGGCCACAACTGCGCACGAATGGCGCGAATCTAACTTTTTTAGGTGCTTAACACCAACGAGGTTTGATAGGGAGAAAAGATTTTATGCGCCGCATTGTGATGCTTTCAGCAATTGTTGCCGCATTTGTGTTGGGTCTGGGGAGCCCGGCAAATGCACAGTCGATTCCACCAGGTTCTTATCAGCAGACATGCAAGAACATTGATTTCCATAATGACGCGCTTGCGGCAAATTGCCAGGATTCAAGCGGACATTGGCAGAGTGCTCTGCTGCATGACGTGCAAGGCTGCCGTAGCGACATTATCAATGACGATGGTTCTTTGCGCTGCAGCCGAGGCGTTGGCTATCAAAGCCAAAGCTCAGTTGGCCTTCCCGGCGGAACTTATTCGCAGACATGCCAGGAAATCCATACGCGCGATGACGATCTGGTGGCACGCTGCACCACAACAAGTGGCGACTGGAAAGATGCCAAGCTGGATGATTACAACAGCTGCCGCGGCGATATAGTGAATGATAACGGCAAGCTGCGTTGCATCGTAACGCCTGCACCCAGTGTTCAAGTAGGTTACGCTGCTGACGCAGTAGCGGGACCATACACCCAGACATGCAAAGACATCAAGAGCCATGACAACAATCTTGAAGCGCGCTGCCAGACTAGAAACGGCGATTGGCACAAGACAGCTTTGAACGACTATGCAACCTGCCGCGGACAAATCATCAATGAAGACGGCGACCTTCACTGCGTAGCCGTGGGATATGTTGGAGATGGCCGCTATCCAGTAGCCACCAGCGTGCCATTGCCCGCCGGATCTTATACGGGATCGTGTGATGATATTCACGTCCATGGCGACGATCTGGTTGCGCATTGCCAGACGCGCGATGGCGGCGCACGCGACGCCAAGCTGGATGATTTCCAGAAATGTAAGAGCGAAATCATCAATGACGATGGCAAGCTTCGCTGCGAAAAATAAGCTCGTTTTTCCCTGGCACACTCAATTCGCGCGATCAGGAGCTAATGACTTTAGCTGCTGGTTGCGCGAATTCTGTTTCAAACCAGCCACTTAAGCAAGAGTAGCTTTTCTCTTCAGTTGCACTTTCGTTATGTCCGCTGTTTGCGTCAGAGTTTGCTCACATCGGCAGTGCGCTTGTAATATCGAGGATTAACCTTCATCGCGCATGTCACACGAACTTCCAAAAACCTACGACCCCAGCGCCATTGAGGTTCGCTGGGCGGAATACTGGGTCGCGGAAAAGCTGTTTTCCGTGAAGACGCCGGAGCCTGGCTCGGCCGAAGCCAAAAAGCCGATATTTACGCTTCTGCTGCCTCCTCCAAACGTTACTGGCCGCCTTCATATGGGCCACATGCTGAACCAGACCGAGATGGATATCATCATCCGCTGGCGGCGTATGAGCGGTTTTCTTACGCTATGGCTGCCTGGCACTGACCATGCTGGCATTGCCACACAGATGATGGTGGAGCGCCAGCTTGCCACCGAAGGCAAGAGCCGGCAAAAGTTGGGCCGCGAGGCATTTCTTGCCCGTGTGTGGGAATGGAAAAAGCTTTACGGTGGCGCTATCCAGGCGCAGATGAAGCGGCTGGGCGCTTCTGTGGATTGGGACCGCGAATACTTCACCATGGACGAGAACCTATCTCGCGCCGTGACAGAAGTTTTTGTCCGCCTGCATGAGCAGGGACTGATTTATCGCGGTAAGTACATCGTGAATTGGTGCCCGCGCTGTATGACGGCCATCTCTGATCTTGAAGTGGTGCATGAGGATTACGCGGGCAAGCTGTATCAGATCAATTATCCGCTGGCGGATGATCCAACAAAGTTCTTGACCATTGCTACCACGCGCCCGGAAACCATGCTGGGCGATACGGCAGTTGCGGTGAATCCGAAGGATGAGCGATACAAGAGTCTAGTGGGCAAGAAGCTGCGCCTGCCGCTGACGGACCGTGAAATTCCCATCATCGCCGACGATTACGCTGACCCGCAGTTTGGCAGCGGCGCAGTAAAAGTTACGCCTACGCATGATCCCAATGATTTCCAGATTGGCCTGCGCCATAACCTGGCCCAGATCAATATTATGGACGATCAGGCGCGCATCAATGAAAATGGCGCCTCTTACGCCGGTCTGGACCGCTATGAGGCGCGGGAGAAGATTCTGCGTGACCTGGAAGAGCGAGGGTTGCTCGCCGGTATAAAAGACCACGCATACGCTATCGGCAAATGCGATCGCTGCAAGACAATCGTAGAGCCGCGACTTTCCACGCAGTGGTTTATCAAGATTCAACCGCTGGCAGACCGCGCGATTGAAGCCGTAGAAAAGTCTGAAATCAAGTTCACTCCAGAGAACTACGCCAAGACGTATTTCGAATGGATGCGCAACATACATGACTGGTGCATCTCGCGCCAGTTGTGGTGGGGCCATCGCATCCCGGCGTGGCACTGCTCAAAATGCAGTGAGATTACAGTTGCGCGCACTGCTCCGGAAAAATGCGCCAAATGCGGCAACAGCAAACTTGAGCAAGACCATGATGTTCTGGATACTTGGTTTTCTTCCGGGCTGCTGCCGTTTACTGCCTTCGGCTGGCCGGAAAAGACGCGGGATCTTGACGTCTTTTATCCCACCACGCTGCTGATTACCGGCTTTGACATTCTGTTTTTCTGGGTGGCCCGCATGATCATGCTGGGCTGCCATTTCATGGGCGACCATCCGCAGGGCAGCGTACCGTTTCAAAATGTTTACATACATGCTCTAGTGCGCGATGCTGAGCGCCAAAAGATGTCTAAGACCAAGGGCAACGTGATTGATCCTATTGGAGTCACGGAAAAATACGGCACGGATGCCGTGCGATTCACGCTGGCGTCCATGGCTTCTCCAGGCACAGACATTGCTTTCTCTGAAAGCCGTACGGATGGCTATCGTGCCTTTGCCAATAAGATCTGGAATGCTGCGCGTTTCATGTTTATGAATCTGGACCGGGTGGGCGGAGTCAGCCTTACCGCAGGCGCCAAAGAAGAACAGCTCGGCAAGCTGGAAAATCGCTGGATTTACTCGCGCTTTTATCGAGTTGCGGGCGAAGTAAACCAAAGTCTCACGGATTATCGCTTTGATGAAGCTGCCAATATCATCTACCGGTTCTTCTGGGGTGAGTTCTGCGACTGGTATCTGGAGATCATTAAGCCCAGCCTGTTAGGCACGCCGGATGAGGCCCGCGGCGCACTCACTTTTCTGGGCGATGTTTTTGAAGGCTCACTGCGGCTGCTTTCGCCCTTTATGCCGTTCATCACAGAAGAAGTCTGGCATGCCATGTATGATGGCAAACCGCCTGCCAGGTCGATTGCCCTGGCGAGCTATCCGCAGCGTGAAGATCGCTGGCTCAACGATCAGGCTGAAGAGCAGATGGCCGTGCTGCAGGACCTGATTGAAAAAGTTCGCAACATGCGCGCAGAAATGAAAGTGGAGCCGAAGGTAAAAACGCCGCTGCAAATTCACACTGCTGCTGACGTTCAGAAGCTGGTAAATGAGAATCGCAGTATGGTGAAGCGGCTGGGCAGTGTGGAAGGAATTGAGTTTGTGGATGTATCGCTGGCGCAGAAGCCGGGCGCACGCACCACGCCCAGGTTTGAAGTAGCGCTGGTGTATGAACAAAAAGTGGATGTTGCTGCCGAGCGTGAGCGCATGACCAAGGAACTGGGTAAGCTGGAAACCGAGCTAGCCAACGCAGATCGGCAGTTAGGCAACGAGCAGTTTCTGGCTAAGGCTCCACCGGCCGTGGTGGAAGGAATCCGCAGGCGGCAGGGCGAACTGCATGGGCTCATTGAAAAGTTAAAGGCTGGGTTGGCTCAACTGGGTTAAGCTCAAGGCTGAACGACTGCAGTTTTCGCAAAGGAGATTGTGAACGCCCTACAAAAAACTCTGGCGATCTTTGCCTTTCTGTTTCTGGCGACACAGTCAGTTCGCATTGGCTACATGCTTTGGGGCGAACCAAAGCAATCTGTCATGGATCGTTATGGCCACCGGCCCATGGATAACGGGATTGCGCAAACAGCTACACTTGAAGAACTTGTAAGCCGCTATGATGTGGTGCACAAAGAAGCAGAGAAATTGAGGGTGGACCTCAAAAAAGCTGACCAGCCACTGATCACTGACCTCGAATCTGAGCCTTTCAAGTCAGAGAGCGCGCTCAGCGGTGCAATTATTCAGTGGGAGACTGATGTTAAAGAGGTACGTGAACTACGATTTTATTGGTTTGCCGGGCTGGGCTTTCTTATCATAGGAGCAGTGGTTTACGCGAAATGGAATCAGTGGTTGGGATTGACTCTGTGTATTGCTGCCTTTACTGAATTTATTTACTGGACCTATGTTGATTCATTTTCTCTTTCTGTTTCTTTAATGAACGTGCGCCAACATGACCGGGTATTGGCCAACAAACTGGTATTTACAATTGCTTCAATCGTTTTGCTGCTGGGTGTAATCCAGATGCAAGGAATTTTTAAGAAGAAAGCGGACGCTTATGGACTGGCATAGCCGCAGAATCAGCGCGATCTTAGAACACGCCTTGCTCGAAGACCGGGCGACCAGTGACGCTACGTCACGCGCCTGCATTGAGCCGCAACAGCGCGCCACTGCCACCATACTGGCCAAGCAGGATTGCATTCTGGCGGGCGTGGGCGCAACGGCCCGCATTCTTGAAATTTACGAACATCTGGACCACAACGTAATCGGCCACCCTGATGTCATCAGCCACGGCGAAATTTTTGATGGCGTCCGGCTGCATAAAGGGCAGGCCATTGCCGTGGTGCGGCACAATGCGCGTGCACTGCTTTCTTGCGAGCGAGTCATCCTGAATATTCTGCAGCGGTTGAGCGGCATTGCCACTACCACGCGCAAATATGTTGATGCGATTCATGGCACCAAGGCGCGTATTCTGGATACCCGCAAGACAGCGCCCGGCCTGCGCGTGCTGGATAAGTATGCTGTCCGCTGTGGTGGCGGACAGAACCATCGACTGGATCTTTCTGATGGTGTGCTGATTAAGAACAATCACATTGCACTGGTAGGCGGCGTAACCGCTGCCTTGCAAAAAGCATTGCGCAACCGCCGCGAAGAACAACCAATCGAAATTGAAATACGCACGCTGGCCGAACTGGATGAAGCTCTGGCCAATGGCGCGGAAAGCATCCTGCTGGATAACATGAAGCCGGAAGAAGTCCGTCAGGCTGTTCTCAGGGTGGCCGCCCATTCCCGGCCCGTGCCGGTAGAGTCTTCAGGCGGAATTAGGCTGGAGAATGTTCGCGATTACGCCGAAACCGGTGTAGATTATATTTCTGTGGGGGCGCTTACGCATTCGCCTCAGGCCGTGGACCTGAGCATGCGGATTGTTCCTGCATAAGCTCTTAGTGAGACAGCCAGAAGGTGCTCTTTCCGGGCCGGCATTGTGCCCAACATGGTGCCGCAAAAGCGTGCCCCCCGGCGGTTGACAAAATGCGATTTTGAAACGCGCTGCGAGCGCGGTCCCGGAGGGACATGCTTCTATTGCTAGAAAAGATAAGCGCAATATTATCAACAAGATAGAACTTACTGCCTAAATCACGCATCAAAAGAGATTTTGAATCATAGGCCAGCCCTATAACTCTAAGATCAAGCACGTTTGAAAAAGGAGAACACTTACTCTATGCGTAAATTTCTGGGATTGCTGCTCGCTGTAGTCGCCATTGGTGGTTCAGCTCTGGCTGCGGATGAATACAAGATCGACCCTGTCCATTCTTCAGTGAATTTCTCCGTAACTCACATGACAGTCAGCACAGTGAACGGACGCTTTAACGATTTTGAAGGCAAAATCACTTTTGACGATAAAGACCCGAGCAAATCTTCCGTCTCGGTAAAGATCAAGTCGGGGAGCATCAATACGGACAATAGCGGCCGCGACGGTGACCTGAAGTCAGCAAAATATTTTGACGTGGAAAAATTCCCGGAACTTACCTTTCAAAGCAAAACCGTTGAGAAAAAAGGCGATGGCTATGTTGCTCACGGAACGCTGACAATCCACGGCGTCGCAAAAGACATTGACCTGCCTTTTGAGTTGAAAGGCCCCATTGATGGCGGCAAGGGAAAAGTGATGGGCGCGCATGCCTGGATTACAATCAACCGCCAGGATTATGGAATCACGAATGCGCCAGCGGCGATGATCGGCAATGACATAAAGATCGATCTCAACGTTGAAGCTCACTCAGCTCCGCCAGCAGGAAAATAATTCGTGGCGAATGCGGAGCTACTATTGCCGGAGTTGCTCGCACCGCTGGTGCGGAACACTATCTTTTCCGGCAATATCCATCACTGTGTGCAGGCCGACTCCACCAACTCTATAGCGTTGCGTGGAGCGGCGCTGGCCAGCCAGCATCCTGACGACACTCCGGAAGGCGCTGTCTTTCTGGCAGAGGAACAGACGGCCGGTCGCGGACGCAGCACACATTCCTGGCACTCTGAACGCGGCACAGGCGTTTATTGTTCTTTTCTGTTGCGTCCGCCCATGACGCCCGCAGAATCGCTGTGGCTTTCTTTGATCGCAGGTGTGGCCGTGCAGGATGCAGTGCGCGAAACCACAGGCCTGGCCGCGGACATCCGCTGGCCCAATGATCTTCTGCTGAACGACAAGAAATTTGCCGGCGTGCTTACAGAGATGAGTTCTGAGGGAAACAGGGTGAACCATGCTGTGATTGGCATTGGCGTGAATGTAAATCACAAAAATTTTCCCGGCGATCTGGAAAACATTGCCACATCTCTTGCCATGGAAGGCGGCAAGCAGTTTGACCGGCTGGAAGTTGCCGCGGCGTTGATCCGCGCGCTGGACCGCGAGTATCGCGCATTGCTTCGCTCCATGAGCAGCCCTATCCGCACGCCAACGCTTCGCTTTGAGCCGATTATGCGCCGCGTTGAGTCGCGTTCTTCTTATGCCCTGGGCAAACTTGTGCATGTGGATGAAGATGGCGGCTATGACGGCATCACGGACGGATTGGACCCGCGAGGCTTTCTACGTGTCCGCACTGAACAGGGTTTGCGTATGGTAATTTCAGGAAGCGTCAGGCCGCTGCAAAGGAGCAACAATGCTTCTGGTTCTTGACGTTGGCAATACCAACACGGTGCTCGGCGTTTATGAAGCGCCTCCGCCTGCCGCTGCGGGCAAAGGTTCAATAAGCAAGAGTTCTGTGCCGCGCCTCCTGGCCCACTGGCGCGTGGCCACGGTCATGACGCATACGGTGGATGAATATGGCGTCTTGTTCCGGAATTTGTTTGCCATTGGCAAAGTGGACGTGAACGCTGTGCGCGGCATCATCATCGCTTCCGTGGTTCCGCCGCTCGATTCCACGCTGCGCGAAGTCTGCGAGCGCTATCTTCAACTTAAGCCGTTGTTCGTGGAACCTGGAATAAAAACGGGCATGCCGGTTCTGTATGACAATCCGCAGGAAGTTGGCGCGGATCGCATTGTGAACGGCGTGGCTGCGTTTGAAAAATATGGTGGCCCATGCGTAGTAGTAGATCTGGGCACGGCAACCACCTTTGACGCAGTCTCCCGCAAAGGCGAATATCTGGGCGGCATAATCTCGCCGGGCATCGGCATTTCTGCGCGCGCTCTTTACGAACATACCGCACGGCTGCCATTGGTCGATATTCGTAAACCTGCAAAGGTAATTGGCACCAACACCGTAGGCAGCATCCAGGCAGGGTTGTTTTTTGGCTATCTGGGATTGGTGGACGGAATTCTGGAGCGTCTTATCAGCGAACTTGGCCCCGATACTAACGTGGTGGCCACCGGCGGACTGGCAAGCCTGATTGGCGACCACTCAAAATACATCAAGAATGTTGACGATCTGTTGACCCTGGACGGGCTCCGCATTATCTGGGAGCGCAACGCGGCAACACAAAAACATAAGCCTGCATCCTGACAGCCTGTCGTGGAAAATTATTTTAACTATTACACGGAAATTGAAGAGCACTTTTGCCGCCGGCGGGGGACTCTTCTTACCGTTTCAACGCTCGATTGGGCGCTGATGACCACCTGGAAAGACGCAGGCATTCCGCTTGAGGCTGTCTTGCGCGGAATCGACGAGGCTTTTGACAAGTACGGCCGTAAGCCTTCAAAAACACAGAAGATCAACGGCCTGGCTTACTGCGCTCAGGCCGTGCTTACCGCTGCGGAAGAGATGAAGGAAGCCGCTGTAGGCACATCGCAGGAAAAGCCCGGCACGGGGCCAGGCATGGAGCAGGAAGAGATTGCGCGTTTCTTAACCAGCAACGCACAAAGGCTGCGGCAGGTGCAGTCCGCCCCCCAAGTACTGTTGGTGACGGAGGAGTGTGCTGGTACACTTACGGACTTAGCGCTGGCAATGAATGCGGCAGGCAAGATTCGGCTGGAGGATCTGGAACGGCGGCTTACTATGATGGAAGAAAAGCTGCTCGCGGCCCTGACCATGACTACGCCGGAAAATGAGTTGTTCGCGCTGCGTACTGAGGCCGACCACGAGATAGCGCCTTACCGCAGCAAAATGCCCGGAGTACAGATCGAGCAGTTGCAAAAACAATTTATTCACAAACGTCTGTTCGAAAAGGCTAAAATTCCACGTCTCAGCCTCTTTTACCTGTGAACCTGACAATAGAAAAGCTCGTCTATGGCGGCGATGGTCTTGCCCGCCTTCCTGAAGGGAAGACGGTGTTCATGCCCTATGTGCTTCCTACAGAGGAAGTGAGCGCTACCATTGTCCAGGAAAAAAGCAGCTTCGCCCGCGCCGCCGCTGACCAGATTCTCAAGCCTTCGCCTTATAGGATTCCCGCACAATGCCCGTACTTTGGCACCTGCGGAGGCTGCCACTACCAGCACGCCGGATACACAGCCCAGCTGGAAAATAAGCGCGCCATTCTGAAAGAGACCTTGCTGCGCAATGGCAAGCTGGAGTGGAAAGGCGAGATCATCACGCACTCAGGCGAGCCCTGGGGCTATCGCAATCGCTCACGGCTCAAAGTACGCGGAGGAACGGACTTTGCCATTGGCTATCATCGCGCATCTTCCCATGATTTGCTGCCGGTTAAGCAATGTCCCATCAGCTCACCGACCATCAATCGCGTGCTGACGCACATGTGGGAGCTGGGTGAAGCTGGCAAAGTACCTGCGGGCATCACTGAGATTGAGTTTTTTGCCGACCATGCCGATGCCAAAATGGTGCTGGAAGTTTATCTGGCGCCAGACGCGCCTGAGATGCATGAATTTGCTGCCGCTCTACAGGCCAAAGCACCTGCGATCAAGGGCATTGCGTTCTTTACCGAGAATACCGCGGCAGAGCCGGGCAACGACAAGCCAAAGCATACGGTTGGCGAGACCGCGCTGCCCTATCAGGTAGGAGAAAAATCTTTCCGCGTAAGCGCAGGATCGTTCTTCCAGGTCAATCGATTTCTTACCCGCGAACTGGTGCAGACGGTGGTGGGCGACTTCCATGGCCGAATCGCAATGGATTTGTACGCCGGCGTAGGCTTGTTTGCCACGCATCTTTCCAAGCGCTTTGATCAGGTCTTTGCCGTGGAATCGGTTCCAGCCTCTGCTGCCGACCTCCAAGCCAACGCGGTGAAAAACGTTGTGCCTGTGCTCAGCACGGCAGAAGGCTTTCTACCGCGCTGCATCAACATGCAGCCGGAACTGGTCGTCGTAGATCCCCCGCGCGCCGGTCTGGGAGCAAAAGTCACACAGTTGCTGGCCGCATTGCGCGTGAAGCGGATCGTCTATGTCTCCTGTGATCCGGCCACGCTGGCGCGCGATACCCGTCTCTTCCTGGAAACCGGCTATCACGTAGAAGAAGTGCACATGGTTGATCTCTTCCCCCAGACCTTCCACATTGAGAGCGTTGTAAGGCTGGCACGTTAGCTCTCTTTAAAGTTACTCCCGGCAATTCCTCTTCAATCTGTACGCTTTATTTTTGGGCTTTTTGCGCTGCTACATACATAGGTAATATCTTCCGCAGATTTGATTGCTTGCGGACGAAAGCCCAATCACGCGCCCCTCTTGCCCTGGCAGCCGCAGCGTTTGCCTGCGGAATCTGGCTTGCGTCGCATCTGCAACGCTTCCCGGCGCTCTGGGGATGGTCGGCGATGGCACTAGCTCTTTGCGCCTTTGCCGCTTTAGCGATCAAAAGTTTGCGATCGGCGCAGGTATCTGCGATCTTGGCGCTGATTTGTGTGGGCGCGTTTGCCCGCATGGCGACGCCGGTTCCTAAGATCATTGTTCCGCCCGACGAATTTCTCAGCGAAGAAAAGGTAGAAATCGTGGCACACGTCACGAATGACGGCGCACTGCTCGCCGGAGGCGGGCCGCGCGAGCGCTTTGATCTGCAAACAGAGACCATTACGCTCGGCGATCTGCAATTCACGCAGCCGGTGGGCATCCGTGTCACCGCCTTTTCCCATGAAAGTCGCGATGCAGAAGAAGACCCAGAGAGCGGCAGTGCTTTATCTCTGCCACACTTGGCTTATGGCGACCGTATCAAGCTGACCGCCAAGTTGCGTCTGCCAAGGAATTTTCGCAATCCTGGCGCATTCGATTATGAAGGCTACCTTCGCGGCCTCGGCATCAGCACGCTTGCGTCAGTGAAAGCGGAAGACGTAGAAGTGCTGCCAGGCACTGCAGGCAGCCGCTTTGGTTTGTGGCGTAGCCGCATGCGCAACAGCATCTTGAAGCATATTCGCGAACAAGGCCTGTGGAACCGTGAAGACGCGGCACTTTTCTCCGCCATGATTGTTGGCGAGGATTCGCTGCTGCTGCGCAATGTTCGGGAAGAATTTCAGCAGACCGGCGTCTACCATCTGCTTGTGGTCTCTGGCATGAACGTAGGGATACTGGCCTTTGCCATGTTCTGGCTGGCGCGCAGGCTGCGTTTTCCGGAATGGGCAGCGTCATTTGTGACGATTGCGCTCTCTGTTTTCTACGCATACATTGCTGGCATGGGCGTGCCGATTGTGCGGGCCGTGCTCATGCTGTCATTATTTCTCATTGCGCGGCTTCTCTATCGCGACCGTAGCGGACTCAACGCTACAGGATTTGCCGCGCTGGTGGTGCTCATTTTCTCGCCGATGGCCTTGTTTGACGCAGGATTTCAGCTGACCTTTCTTGCGCTCCTGGCCATCACGGGCATCAGCTTGCCAGTTCTCGAGAGAACATCCACCCGCTATCGCCAAGCTTTGCTGCACCTTGATTCCACTGGCTACGACCTTGGCCTTGAGCCGAAACTTGCTCAGTTTCGATTGGACTTGCGGCTGGTTGCGGGCAGGCTCGCGCAGTTATTTGGCGCAGGCTCTTTCGGAAAAGCACCGGCACGAATCGTTGTTACCTGCACTGCCGGCATCGCACTCGCGCTTTACGAATTGTTCCTGATCTCCGCAGTGACTCAAGCTGTGCTGGTATTGCCTATGCGGGCATATTTTCATCGCGCAACCATCCTTGGATTGCCCGCCAACATACTGGTCTTGCCTTTGGCGGGAATCATGCTCAATGCAGGCGTTTCTGCAATTGCATTGAGTTATGTCTCACTTCCATTTGCGCACCTTGTTGCATGGGTGGCCGCTGCTGCACTGCACTGGACGCTTGCCTGCCTGCATACGCTCGCACAATTTCATCTATCGCAATGGAGGATGGCGGATCCCGCACCATTCTTGTTGCCTCTGGCCGCAACGGGGGTTCTGGTGGCGATCTTTGCTGTTCGCAAGCAACGCGCCATTGCCTTTGCCGGTTTGACGGCGCTATTCCTGTCGAGCGTAGGCGTTGCCGCTTATCACTCGGCTCCCAAGAGAGAACAAAAGAAACTTGAGATTACAGCGATTGACGTTGGCCAGGGTGACTCGTTGCTGGTGATCTCACCTGAGGGGCGCACCATGCTGATTGATGGTGGCGGAAGCATAGGCCCCGTGCACAGCGAATTTGATTTTGGCGAAGATGTGGTGGCGCCTTATCTGTGGTCGCGAGGAATTGAGCATCTGGATGTGGTTGCACTCACGCACGCCCATGGCGACCACATTGGGGGCTTGCCGCGTATTATTGAAGATTTTCACCCAGTGGAATTGTGGGTGGGCATCAATCCGGATGTCCCGGCCATGCAGCAACTCTATGAAACAGCAGCCGCAAATCATACGTCAATCCGCGCTCTGGCATCCGGTAATGAACTGGATTGGGGCGGAGCCAAAATTCGCGTACTCTCACCGCCCGCAGACTGGCAGCCCAAGGCAAAACCAAGGAATGATGACTCGCTTGCCCTGCTGGTTCGCTATGGAAATACCAGCGCGCTGCTTGCCGGCGACTTGGAAAAGAAGATGGAACGCTTCGTGGCTACCGAGTCACCTGAAGCGGACTTGTTAAAAATCGCGCACCATGGCAGCGCCACCTCAACAACGCCAGAGCTGTTGGCCGCGGTCCATCCGCAATTTGCCGTGATCTCGGTCGGCTATCGCAATTCATTTGGACATCCGAGGCAAGTGGTGCTTGATCGCTTGCAAACCGGCAATATCCGGACATATCGCACGGACTTACTCGGAGCGGTCACATTTCTGCTGGATGGAAAACAAGTTCAGCCGCAACTACAACCGCACTGAACATACGCCCTTGAGTTTTATTTATCGGGCTTATTTTTTGGTTCAGTCTTTTCGGCTTTTTCAATCTTTTCAGCTTTCTCCGCCTTGTCAGTCTTGGGATCGGCAGAGAGCATAAAACCAACGCCGCGTACGGTATGAATCAGCGGCTTGGAAAAACCGTGGTCCACTTTGGCCCGCACATAGCTGATGTAAACGTCCACCACGCTGGTCAGCCCTTCAAACCATAAGTTCCAGACCTGCTCTACCACCATGGTGCGTGTAACGGTGCGTCCGGCATTGCGCATCAGGTATTCAAGCAGCGAATATTCCCGCTGGCTAAGCTTAATAGGCTTGCCTGCCCGCTCAACGGTATGGCGCTGCGGATCAAGCACCAGATCAGCAACCGTAAGAATTTCAGACTTTTCCTGCGCGCGGCGCAGGAGCGTGTGCATCCGGACCAGAAGCTCCTGAAAAGAAAACGGCTTGATCAGATAATCATCCGCGCCGGCTTGCAGCCCGGCCACGCGGTCACTAACGTCACGGCGGCCGCTCAGGATCAGCACACGCGTGGTTGACCCGGCCTGCCTTAGTTTTCTGAGAAGAGTTAGACCGTCGAGCCGGGGGAGGTTCCAGTCAAGAACAATGCCATCGTAGTTGATGTCAGTGGCTAGATCGAGTCCGCGTTCGCCATCTTCCGCCAGGTCCACCGCAAAATGCTCCGATTCAAAGCCCTGGACCAGGCTGCGCGCTACTTTAGGTTCGTCTTCAATGATCAGAATGCGCACATTCCACCGTATCGCTGTTCCGGAATATATTGCTGAAACAGCGGTAAAATAAGCCCCGTAGGGCTATGTTCTGTTGTCTTTTGCTGGTCGATCCATGGGGAGGAAGCGGCGCAAATCAGTTTACAACGTTGAAGTTCTAAATGTCTTTATTAGACGGCCTCGCCGCTATTTCGTTTCGTCCGGCGTGCCATCCGCCGGCGCGGAGTCATCTTCCGAGGCGGGATTGGCCCGAAAATCTTCAATAAGGCGTAGCGCCTCATTTTTCTGGGCAGGATTCACTCGAACAGAGATTCCGCCAACACCCGGGAACACGTCCTGCGGCGCCTGTAGATTGGCCACAACAGCATCAATACCTGCGGAGATCAGCAGCCCATGCACCACCATGGCCTCTGATTCCTGCATGGTGTCAAAAACCTCAACCAGTTCTGGATCTGCTGTTGGCTGTGCGCTCATTCTTCCCTCCCCCTGATGTGCCTGCAACGATTAGGATGCCGTAAAAACTATTATGGCAGATAAAGGCGGCTGAAATCTTCGCTTTACTGGAAATTCCCGGCACGGAAGATTAGAGAAATTTACGCGAGGGGTTACTTTTTCTCGATCCGCAGCAGGGAGAACGTGAGCGTACCCCATGACAACCGCGCGCGCATTTGCACGGGAACGCGTGCGGCATCGTCGGAATACCAGATCCAGACCTTGCCCTTGTCTCTTAGTGCGCCGGACGCAGTCTCTGGTTGTATGCGAATGGTGTTGAACGTCCCGGCTGGAGTTTTGATGGCTTCGCGGGCTTCCACATGCACAAGGACCGTAAGTGTGGGGCCGCCATCACTGATAGGAAAATTATACGTCTTGCCGGGCAGAAGCGGCAAAGAAGCCACATAGTAGACGGATGAGAGCATGTCGGTCACGCAGCCGGGAATATCGTGTGCCTCATGCTTAGACTCTTTTTTCTTGATGTTCTTTTGGTCAAAGACCGCTTTGCCATGCTGATAGTCGAAGGAGATATTTGTCTCCACTCGGCGAAACCCTTCCTCAAGATGCCGCGAGGTGTTGTGCGAACAGAAACTTGCAGGATCAAAAAAAGACTCCAGCTTGTCCTGCACGTGGTACAGCAGAGAAATTGTGCCTGCGGCGTCGGCGGTGGCCACAATCCGGTGCTCCTGCCCTGCCTGCTCCATGCGCAACGTGGCGATTCCCGCGTTAAACACGCGCCACTCAGCGCTGTAAACGTAAGTCTGGCCCAGGGGAAATTGATACTCAGGCCGGGGACGCGCAATGGAAGGCGCAACTATGGCTGATTGCTCACTTGCGGGCGCGGACACAACTCGGGAACCGGATACGAGGGTTTTGCTGGCGTGTTGCAATGAAAGAGCGAATGTGGTGCTGGCGCAGAGGACGGCCATCAATACCAGAGCGGTGCGTTGAGTCAGGCGGCTTGGAGATGGGATCAATGTTTTACCAGTATTTTCAGTATAAGCGCGCCTAACATCAGTAGAGAGCCTAAAGCCGCATTGTACTCGCGATGGCGCATATAAAGCGCGGTAGAAAACTCTGAAGCTTCTGCTGTGCCCGGCTCAGGCTGGTAGCGTGTGAAACGCGGAATAAGGCGCGGCACCGCGCTGGCATAGCAATCGTAACCAGGAAATGTGGAGCGCAAATACTTCTCTTCCGCCTTGATCACGGGAAGATAGATAAAAGCGAACATGGCCAGCGTAGCGATGCCAATCCAGAGATTACGCGCCGCCACGATAAATCCCAACGCTATAACAATCGAGCCGAGATAGAGCGGATTGCGCGTATAGGCGTAAGGGCCGGTGGTGGCGAGTGCAGCGTTTTTCTGAATGTGTCCAGAGGCTAGAGCGCGAATAGCAACGCCCGTCACAACAATAATGAAACCAATGAGCAGGGACAACCAGTTGGGGCGGGCAAACCAGAGATATGCCGCGGCAAAAACAAAACCCAGCGGCACGCGAGAGCGGGTGGCTACCCGCGCCCAGCTAGGCATGAGTGCTTCCCAGAAGGTGGCGCGCTGCGGAGATCACTTCTTCAGCAGTAATCTTCAGCAAGCCAGCTTCCACGTGATGGTGGTGTGAAAAAGTCGTTTTGCTTTCAGGATGGCGCAAAGTGATTGCCTGTGTGCCGTAAGGACCAGTACGCGCTGGATCGGTGGGACCATAAAGCGCTACCACGGGAATTTGCAGGGCCACCGCTACGTGCAAGGGCCCGGTATCGCCGCCAATAAAAAGGCGAGCGCGCCGCGTGATGGCGATGAGTTGCCCAATGCTGCAGCGCAGGACAAATGCGTTTCCTCCGCTGGCATCTATTACTGCGCGGGCAAGCTCTGCTTCTTCTGCGGATGCATTCACCAGGGTCTTGATGTTGTGCGCCGCCAGGGCTTTAGCTACTTCGCCAAAACGCTGTGGCGGCCACTGCTTCGCTCCCCATCCTGCACCCGGATTGACAATGGCAAAGCTGGCAATGCCCAGGCGGGCAATCTCAGCTTCGGCCCACGCCTCGGCTACGGGATCGACAGGCAGTTGCGGAGCACAGAGCTTTAATTCCTGGCCGCCAAGAACTGGCTGCAAAGCCTGCACAGCCAATCCATGGTTTTGTTCGATCACATGTTCGCCACGTCGCGAAAATTTTCTGCGGTAAAAAATGCGCGCCCCGGATTCCCGTGGATCTTCGAACCCGGCAATGATTTCAGCTCCACCAATGCGTGCGAATAGTCCGGACTTGATGGCGCCCTGAAAGTCCAGCGCAATGTCGTAGTCGATCTTTCTCACTCTTTTGAGCGCACCCAGGATTTCTGTTGTAGCAGATGGGCGGAAATACTGTTTACGCCAGCGCCGGGTATCCACGGTGTGTATGTTGTTGACCACGGGTTTCTGTGGACTCACGCTGTTAGGGCTGGCTTTTCTTCCTGTCGCGGTAAGCAGCTCAGACCAGCGTTCTTCAACCAGCCAGCCAATGGTAGCGTCGGGCAGGGCGGCGCGAATACCGGTGACTACTGGCAAAGCATGCAGGATATCGCCCATGGCGCCGAGACGCACAATCAGGATTTTTGCCATTCCCGCCTTCTCAGTATTTCCGTGGTGGAATGGTCTTTGGGATCGCCGACAATGGCTACGCGTCCGCCGCAGGCAATTACCACGTCACGCTCCGGTACGCTTTCAGCGGTATAGTCAGTGCCTTTGGCGTGAACGTCTGGCCGCAGAAGAGTTATTAGTTCTTTCACGTCAGGCGAATCAAAGATGGTTACGGCATCCACGTCAGCCAGCGCAGCCAGCAACTCCGCGCGTTCGTGCTCAGGCACCTGCGGACGGCCTTCACCCTTAAGCTGGCGGGTGCTTGCATCTGAATTCACAGCCACAATCAGCTTTCCGCCAAGCTGCTTGGCAGCCCGCAAATAGCGGACGTGCCCTACATGCAGAAGATCAAAGCAGCCGTTGGTCAAAACAATCTGATCGCCGGCAGAACGCCACTGCCTGACTTTCTCAGCCAGTTCAGCGACGCTAAAAACTTTTTGGGCAGGCGCAGACAGTCAGCCCTCCGTTACGGCACGCAAGAGTTCCGCGCGAGTTACAGTGGCCGTGCCACGCTTCATCACCACAATGCCACCGGCATAATTGGCCAGCCTTGCGGCCGATTCCGAATCGGCCCCAGCTGCCAGCGCAGCCGTATAAGTGGCAATCACGGTGTCTCCTGCGCCGGTAACGTCGGCAACTTCGTCAGTCCCATGAATAGGAATGCTCACCGGTTTATTGCCGCGTGAAAAAACCACCATGCCATCTTTGCCGCGCGTTACCAGCAGCGATTGCAGCTTCATTTTTTGCATGACCGCCTTGCCGGTGGCCATCAGGCGCGCATCGTTATTGCCGATGCGTGTACCCAGAACTTCTTCAAGCTCTGATTCATTCGGCGTGGCAGCGGTTATGCCGCTGTACTCCAGCGTGCGAAAGCGTGAGTCCAGAGTGACGGGGAACCCATTAAGTGCGGCGCGTGCGCGAATATTATCGAAAATTTCCGGCGTGGCTGAACCATAACCATAATCTGAAATGAGCAGCGCGTCTGAGGCGCGTACATAGCCGCGGGCTTGAAAGGTGATCTCGCGGATGGTGGCCCGATCAAGCGGCGTCTCCGGCTCGCGATCAACGCGTATTACCTGCTGGCGCGGCGAATGCGTTGTTCCAGCCAGAACACGCGTTTTGGTAACGGTGCCGCGGCCCTTGATTCTGCGGATAGCGGTAACGGAGATATGCTTTTGTCGAAACGCATGCAGAAGCATGCGTCCTGCTTCGTCGTCACCAATTACGCCGACTGGCAGGACCGTGACGCCGAGATCAGCCAGGTTGTAAATCGCGTTACCTGCGCCGCCTGGCACAACAGAGCGCTCACGATGGCGCAGAATCAGCACCGGCGCTTCCCGCGAGACGCGTGAAATTTCACCGTAAATAAATTCGTCGGCGATCAGGTCGCCAAGGACGGTAATGCTGAGCTTGGGAAACTGTTCGATGATCCTGACGAGTCGATCGGCCGATTTTGAGTTCTTTTGCATGGACTAACGATTTTCTCATGCCGGAGCTAAAACCTGCAGGTGGAACGTTGTTCTATTTCCTCAAGCATCTCAGCCATCGCCTGTTCCGCGGATTCCAGCTCCATGGAAAGCGCGGCAATGCGGAGCGTCTGAAGGCGGGTTGTGAACGCTCCTAAATTGATGGCGTCTTTTTCCGTGGTGATGAATCCCTCTGCTCCTGTCTGCTTTTTCAGGGCGAGCAAACGATCTATGTCTTTCTGTTCATAGGAATGGTGGTCACTAAAGGCAACTTCATCGGCAAGCGGCTGGCCCAAAGCTTTTAGTCCATCAAAAAACTGTTTTGGGCGTCCGATACCGCAAAAAGCAATAAGCCTGCCACCAGAATCAGCTAGTTCTAGATCAGAAAGCTCTAATTGTCTGCGTACCTGCCAGATTCGCCTCGCACCGAGCGGGTAGTCCAATGGATCAGGGAGGGCAACAACGTCAGCACGCCGCAGGGAGCTGATTGGCTCACGCAGGCGTCCCGCAGGCAGCAAAGTCCCGCTATAGTCAGCCTGGGGCAGCAGAACAATATCAAAATCACGGTGCAGAGCGCGATGCTGAAAGCCGTCATCCAGAAGATGCAGCTTGCTGGAGAACTTTTGCTCCGCGAGAAGGCCGGCCTGATAGCGGTCTGCGCCGACGATCACCGGTACCTGCAGTTTGCGCGCAAGCAGAAGCGGCTCATCGCCAAATTGAGCAGGGAACCCGTTCGGGTCTACGACACAGATTCCAGAAGAACTGCGGCCATAACCGCGCGAGAGAATATCAAAGGCGATGCCACGCTGTTTGAGCAATTCTCCCAGGGCAATAACAAATGGCGTCTTTCCGGTGCCGCCAACAGAGATATTGCCAATGCTTACAACTGGACGCGAGAGCTTATGGGTTTTGAAAATGTGGCGGTCATAGAGTGCATTGCGCACGGCAACGCCCGCGCCGAAGATGGCAGAGGCGGGATTCACTGGCCGTCTCTCTTCGGCGCAGCCGCCGGTTGGCTGCTCTGCGTATGTTTGATCAGCAATGGGCTCAGCGCTTCCAGGGTTCGGCGCGTTGCTCCAGCATGGTTCGCAAACAGGTTTTTGGCCCGTCGGCCAAGAGCCTCACGCTCTTCTGGCTGACACAACAAGGCGATAAGCTGAGGGCCAATGCTTTCAGCGGTGACTACTTTGACGGCATCACCCTGCTCAAAGAGGCTTACGATTTCACGAAAGTTAAATGTGTGCGGCCCAACCACGATTGCAGCGCCATATTGCGCGGGCTCTAGAATGTTGTGGCCACCTGTTGGAACCAGACTGCCGCCCACAAACGCGATATTTGCCAAGGCGTAAATAGCGGCAAGTTCACCAACGCTATCGAGCAGGAAAATGCCGGGAACAACGAGCTGCGACGCAGACCATGTGCTACGCCGCTGAAGAGTGATACCTGCAGACGAAATCAAAGCCACCACTTTCTCAAAGCGCTCAGGGTGCCGCGGCGCGAGAATCATGATCGCAGAAGGAAATTGCTGCTGTACTGTTTTGAATGCTTCCAGCAGAGGCTCTTCCTCGCCTTCAGCCGTGCTACCGCAGACAATTACTGGCGCGCTTTTAGGGATGGCTGCGCGCAGGTCGCTCACCAGGGCTAACTCAGCGCCGGGCCGGATATCAAACTTCAAATTGCCACTCACGCGCACACGCTCTGTGGCAGCGCCAATAGCACGCAAACGCTCGGCATCTTCGGTGGTCTGTGCCAGAAACAGGTCCATTTCAGAGAGTACGCGCCGGAAGAACCAGCGGAACCGTTGATACCTGGGAAATGACCGATCAGAGATGCGCGCGTTGACCGTGGCCATTGCAATTCCGCGCTTGCCCGCAAGGTGCAGCAGGTTGGGCCAGAACTCAGTTTCGGCAAGAACCAGCAGTTGCGGCTGCAAAGCCTGGAGATAAGGCCGCACGGCAAAGCCGAAATCGAGCGGCATAAAAAACACGCGATCTTCACCAAAGCGTTGGCGCGCCAAAGCCTGTCCCGTGGCAGTGGTGGTGGAGATAAAAACTTGCCGGTCAGGATATTTATTTTTCAACTCCACGATCAGCTGGCCCACCGCCAGCACCTCACCCACTGAGACGGCATGCATCCAGATTCCACCCGGCCGGGCATCACTCAGGCGTTGCGGCACAGAGCCAAGCCGCTCCCGCAGTCCTGCGCGGTATTTTGGCAGCCGCATTTGGAATAGCCACCACGGCAACGAGATAAGCGCCACGCAGGCCAACAGCAGATTGTAAAAAATAAACATGAATGGACTCCGCCATTCTATGAAAAGCACGCGGTTGTGCAAACCCAACTTAGTGCAAACCTGCCGCATGGCTGGATATAATCAGGGTATGAGAGCTGCAAGGATTGTCGTCTCTATTGCCCTGCTGACCATGCTGCTTTTCGGCGAAAAGCGCTTCAATCCGCCTCCCGCAGCCCACGCCGGCACTTACGCGCTGCATGAGACGCACAGCGACGAAAAAGTGACGATCGCAATTGAGCCCTGTGATACACAGCAGACAGCCGGAGTTTTCAAAGTCAACTACAAAGGCTATGGACTTTATCCCGTGCGCCTGATTATTTCCAATGACGGCGACGGTACTCTGATGCTTGACAACATGAAGATTGAATACATCACGGCGCGGCGAGACAAGCTGGATCCCGCCACCGATGACGATATCTATCGCCGACTGGTAAAGCCCAGCAAGGTGGAGAAAGGCGATCCGGGAATTAAGTTGCCGTTTCCCGTGGGCAAGAAAAAACAACCAATCAGCAGTGAGACGATTGATGAATACCACTCAGCGCAGTTTTTAAAGGTGCCGGTTACGCCGCACGCTACGAATAGCGGTTACTTGTTTTTTGACGTCATGGATGAAGCTCCAGCGCCGGGCGCTCATCTGGAAATCTCCGGTATCAAGGTGGGAACCAAAGAGCTCTTTTACTTTGATATTCCGCTGGAAAAGCCGGCGAACCCGGAACCAACCTCTAAATAAGGCCTGTAATCATGTCTCCCAGTCCACAGATTTCGCCGGTATTGCGCGAGAAATACGAGCCAGTCATTGGGCTGGAAGTGCATGTTCAGCTGCTCACGCAGACCAAGATTTTCTGTGGATGCTCCACGCAATTTGGCGCTTCGCCGAATACCAATGTGTGTCCAGTGTGCCTGGGATTGCCGGGCGCACTGCCTGTACTGAACAAGCGAGCAGTAGAGTTCGCCGTGCTGGCGTCCCAGGCCTTGAACTGCCAGGTGCGCGAGACTTCCATCTTCGCGCGGAAAAATTATTTTTACCCTGACCTACCCAAGGGTTACCAGATTTCACAATTCGATAAACCGCTGTCCGAGCATGGCTGGATTGAAATTGCGCTGGCAGGCAGCACAAAAAAGATTGGCATTACGCGCCTGCACATGGAAGAGGACGCAGGCAAGAGCATCCACGATGGTCTGGCCGATTCCTCGGTTTATACATCGATTGATTTGAACCGCAGCGGCACACCGCTGGTTGAGATTGTAAGCGAGCCCGACATGCGTTCTGCCGACGAAGCGTTTGCCTACCTCACGCTGCTGAAAGAGATTATTCTGTATACCGGCGTGAGCGATTGCAACATGGAAGAAGGCTCTCTGCGCTGCGATGCCAATGTGAGCGTGCGTCCGCGGGGCCAGGAGAAGTTTGGCACCAAGGCGGAGATCAAGAACGTAAATTCATTTCGCTTTGTCCGTGATGCCATTAAGTATGAAATTGACCGTCAGATAGATGTGATTGAATCCGGCGAGCGCGTTCAGCAGGAAAGCCGGCTTTACAACTCCCATGAAGGCAAGACTTACAGCATGCGCTCAAAAGAGCAGGCGCACGATTACCGATATTTTCCAGAACCGGACTTGCTGCCGCTGGTAGTAAGCACGCAGCTGCAGGAAACCATCCGCAAGACCTTGCCGGAGCTTCCTGAGGCGCGGCGCAAGCGCATGGTCGGGGATTATGGCATCACGGAGTATGACGCAGGCGTGCTGACGGTGAGCAAGTCACTGGCAGACCAGTTCGAAGAAGCTGCCAAAGCAGCCAAGAATCCCAAGCGCGTGGCCAACCTGGTGCAGGGCGAGTTGATGGGACGGCTCAAAGCCAAAGGCCTGGAGATTGAGCAGTCGCCGATTTCCATGAAAGGTATCGCGCTATCGGCTGATCTGGCAGAATCCGGCGCCATTTCCAGCAAGATACTTAAAGACCTTTATGACAAGGCGTTTGCCTCTGTCGAAGATTTTCCTGCTGTCTATGAGCGGGAAAAGCCGCAACAGATTACTGATGTTGCGGCATTGGAAAAAATAATTGATGAACTTGTAACCGCCAACCCCAGGCAGGCGGAACAATACCGCGCCGGCAAGACGACGATTATCGGGTTCTTTGTCGGCCAGGTGATGAAGGCCTCAAAAGGGCAAGCCCAGCCTGAGTTGGTGAATGAGCTGTTGAAGAAGAAGCTAGGCTGAAACGCGCCCGGAATGAAATATTATGTTATATTACGTTGTAATGCAACATAATTACCTATATCATATTGCTATGGACAAGCTGACCATTAGCTTCCGGCTGGATTCTGAAAAAGTCAGCGCACTGGATGTGCTGGCAAAGGCCTTGGATCGGGACCGAACCTACCTTTTAAATGAAGCCGTGGCGGCCTATCTTGATACGCAGGATTGGCAGATTGAGCATCTGCGAAAATCAGCTAAGCAAGCTGATGCGGGCCAGTTTATTGAACATCAAGAAATCAAGAAGATGGCAGCCGGCTGGCGTCGTCGCAAGTGAAAATAAGATGGACGCCAATTGCGGCGAGCGATCTGAAGGCCACCTACGAATATATAAATAAAGACTCTATTCCAAACGCGAATAAGATAGTGGACCGTATTCTTTCCGGCATTGAGATGCTGGAACGTTACCCGCATTTAGGGCGAGAAGGCCGAGTTGAAGGCACACGAGAGCTTGCTATTTCCGGTACGCCATTTCTGGTGTTCTATCGGATCAGACGGAACCAGGTTGAAGTTCTTGGGGTACTCCACGCTGCGCGAAAATGGCCAGATTCCGTGGGATAGCGCCCTTATTTATCGAGAGAACCTATATCAGCCAAGACTGAATGCCTTCAGCTTTTTACCTATAGGGCCCTCACTGCGCTTGGGATTTCAGCACAAATTACTTCGTAATATGCCCGTGTGAATTTTTCGGCCCGGTGGGTTTGTTCTTGAGGCTGTCATAAAGAATTTCAGTAAACATATCGGTCTTGATGAAGGCCTGTCCCCAGGAATCCCACTTAGCCAGGACTTTTTCATGTTTGAGTTGGTCGAGCGTTTTGCCTTTCTTGATTCCCGCTTCCACCGCGACTGAAGTTTCTTTCAAGACCGCGATGAATTTTCGCAGGTCGTCTTTGGTGGCCAGCGGGCCGTGGCCAGGAATGATTTTCACATCGTCTGGGACTTCGGCCAGGACTTTTTCATCCCCGGCGATCATGCCCTGGACGCTGCCGCCACTATCGATATCGATAAACGGAAACATGCCGCCGTTGAAGAAATCGTCGCCCATGTGTACCACGTTCGATTGCGTAAAGAAAATCACGCTATCGCCGTCCGTGTGGCCGTGAGGAAAATGAATGGCGCGGATATCTTCACCGTTCAGGTGGACTGACACCTGATCTTTAAAAGTAATGATTGGAAGCGCACTTTTGTCGGCCGGTTTGGTATCGCCAAAGCGGTTTTGCCGCCTGAAGCCAGGCGCTTGCGGACATTCTCTTGCGCCACGATAGGAGCCTTCTCACCAAAATGTGGATTGCCGCCGGTGTGGTCGCCATGCCAGTGGGTGTTCAAGACCACTTTGATTGGCTTATCGGAAATGCCTTTGAGAGCAGCTTCAATCTTGTCGGCCAGTGGGAGAAATTCATCGTCGACAATCACAATTCCGTCATCGCCCACGGAAGCGCCAATGTTTCCGCCGGAGCCTTGCAGCATGTAAACAGTGCCGGCGACTTTCTGCACTTTCATCTCGACTTTGCTGAAATCCTGGTCCTGGGCAAAGCTGCTGGCTACGCCAAGAAATGCAACGCATACGAATGTAATGATGGCTTTCCGCATGAATTCCTCACTTTCTGGATATTGCTGCGTCTAAAAAACTGCTCGTGAAAACGGACAATCTTAATCTGGCAGACACTTTCAATTCAAATGAATTGGCGCTAAAAAATCGAGCGATGCTGGATTGGAAATACCGGTCGATTGACCGATAGAATACTCTGTTCATTTCTTCCGGAGGAACCATGCCGCAGGTACGCCATGTCTCGGCCAAAAACGGCGATGTAATCGTTCTGGTAGGCACCATGAAAGGCGCATTTGTACTGCGCTCAAACGGGGCACGCAAGAAATGGGAGATAGGTGGCCCGTACTCCGTGGGTTCGCCTGTGTACGCCATGGCGTTTGACCAGCGGAAGGGACGGCGCAGAGTGTGGTGGGCACAGCAAAGCTTCCGTTGGGGAACGGTGCTTTGCTCCACAGACGATTACGGCAAGACCATTACGGAGCCGGAAGCGTATTCCGTGAAGTTTCCACCAGAATCAAAGCTGGCGCTCAAGAACATATGGCAGATATGCCTGGGACGCCCGGACGAGCCAGACAAACTTTACTGCGGTACGGAGCCGCCGGCGCTGTTTGAATCTGGCGACGCGGGGAAAACCTGGACGCCGGTGCAAGGCATGCTCGACCATCCACACAGGCCCAGGTGGGTTCCGGGTGGCGGCGGGATGTGCCTACACACCATCGTTCCTGATGCAAGTGATTCCAAGCGGATATTTATTGCTATCTCCACGGGCGGGGCGTATCGCACAGAGGATGCAGGAGAGACATGGCAGGCATGTAACCAGGGCGTACGCGCGGAGTTTTTACCGGAGAAATATCCTGAGTTCGGCCAATGCGTGCATAAGGTTGTGCAGCACCCGGCTAAGCCAGACCGGCTGTTCCTGCAAAATCACTGGGGACTTTATCGGAGTGATGATGCCGGCCGTTCATGGACTGACATCGCCAACGGCGTGCCCTCAGACTTTGGCTTTTGCATGGCGATCCATCCGCACAATCCTGAGATG
>DASXLK010000164.1:0-7676 GCA_036496365.1 Candidatus Angelobacter sp.
GAGATTTCACGCTAGATCAGTTAGGACACGACGCGCTTGGACTCGCCGACAAACTTGGCATTACGAAATTCGCGTTTTGCGGACTCTCCATGGGCGGCGCAGTTGGGCAGTGGCTGGCAATCCATGCTCCGCAGCGGCTCACCGCGTTGGTGCTGGCGAATACATCCCCCAAGTTTGGCACGCCCGAGTTGTGGGACACGCGCCGCAAAGCCGTGCTGGATGGCGGCATGCAAGCAGTTGCGGACGCGGTGATGCAGAGATTTTTTTCGGTACAGAATCAGGCCAGCACCGCGGCGCAATCAACCCGCAGTGTGCTCTTAGGCACTGATCCAAAGGGTTATGTCGGGTGTTGTGCCGCGTTGCGTGACCTTGACACGCATTCATCGTTAAGCAAAATCGCAGTCCCCACGCTGGTCATCGGCAGTGACAAAGATCTATCCACTCCATGGGAAGGCAATGGCTCAGTGCTGGCCCGCGAGATTCCAAACGCAAGGGCTGTAAAGCTGGATACGGCCCATCTTTCCAATCTGGAACAACCTCGCGCTTTTACCGGAGCAGTGCTCGACTTTTTGCTGCCACGCCAAATTGGTGCTGATCCGATGGAAGCGGGGATGAAAGTCCGCCGGCAGGTTTTGGGAGACGCGCACGTGCAGCGCTCTTTAGATGCGGCAACGGATTTCACCCGCGAATTTCAAGAACTGATTACGCGCTATGCATGGGGCACGATATGGACACGGCCGGGACTGGATCATCGTACGCGACGCCTGCTGGTGCTGGCCATTACCGCGGCGCTGGGCCGATGGGAGGAATTTCGGCTGCATCTGCGCGCTGGCCTGGCCCATGGTCTGGAAATCTGCGACATAAAAGAAACGCTGCTGCAAGCGGCAGTTTACGCCGGTGTTCCAGCCGCCAACACGGCGTTCCAGATTGCCAGGGAAGAAGTAGAGCGGATATCGCCGTCAATTACTGAATAGCAGGTAAGCCTACTGAGATTACGCTTGCATACTCAAACCATCTAAGAACTTTCCATTCTGAAGAACTTCATTTCATGAAATATTTATCCAAATATCCATCTCCCATGTTGTTCTTTGCTTCAGCTCTCAGTTATTCTGCAAGATAGAAGTGCATTTCCTCTTTGTCCTTGTTCCAGTGCAGCCTGCTGGCCCAGCTGTTTCGTTAACAATAAAATTAGTCAAGTTTGTGGCTCAGTAATCCGCAGACCCGGTATTCGTAAACCAATGAAGCTGAAAATATTCAAAAGAGATCTCAGCATGCCCAAGCGGGTCGCCGGATTCGGCGTCCTGAAATACCGGATGCTGGCATTTCTGGCGGTGTTTGGCCCAGGCTTTATTACCGCGAATGTCGACAACGATCCCGGCGGAATACTTACCTATTCGCAGGCCGGAGCAAAATTGGGTTACGTCCTTCTATGGACGCTCATTCCAACCACGATTGCTTTGATCGTGGTGCAGGAAATGGCAGCGCGCATGGGCGCCGTCACGGGCAAAGGCCTGGCTGATCTGATCCGGGAAGAGTTCGGTCTGCGAGCCACTTTTTTTGTAATGGTAATCCTGGGGCTAGCTGATTTTGGCAACATTATGGCTGAGTTCGCCGGGCTGGCATCTGGCATGGGGATTTTCCACGTCTCCAAATACCTTTGCGTGCCGGTGGGCGCTGCGGTGGTTTGGTTTGTGGTAGTGCGCGGATCGTATAAGCCGGTGGAGCGCATCCTGATTTTATTTTCGCTGGTCTACTTCACTTATCCGGTTTCGGCGATTCTGGCGCATCCCAACTGGTTCCAGGCGGTAAAAGATACGTTTGTCCCCCACGTAAGCCGCCAGTCTGATTACATTGTGCTTCTGGTCGGATTGATCGGCACAACCATCACGCCGTGGATGCAGTTTTACCTGCAGGCATCCATCGTGGAAAAAGGAATTGGCAAGCGGCAGTATGCCCTCTCCCGCTGGGACGTGATTCTGGGCTGCATTGTTACGGACGTGATTGCCTTCTTTATCGTGGTGGCCTGCGCGGCAACTCTGTATATGAATGGCGATCACAACATCACCGACGCTGCGGAAGCAGCGATGGCCCTGAGACCTCTCGCCGGACATTTTGCCGGGTTGTTGTTTGCCGTGGGACTGGTAAACGCTGCCCTGCTTTCCGCCGCGATTCTGCCGCTGGCCACCGCCTATAACATCTGCGAAGGCCTGGGCGTGGAATCAGGCATCAACAAGAAGTTCTCTGAAGCGCCAACGTTTTACTGGATCTACACATTTCTGATTCTTGGCGGCGCGAGTTTTGTGCTGATTCCACACCTGCCGCTGATCAAACTGATTCTTTTTTCGCAGGTGGCGAACGGTGTTCTGCTGCCGTTTGTGCTGGTCTTTATGCTAAAGCTGGTCAACAAAACAGATTTGATGGGTACCTACAGGAACTCTCTCTTCCAAAACGTGGTTGCATGGGGGACCAGTGTGATTATGATCGGGCTGACCGTTGCACTGATCTGGACCCAACTCACTGGGCAGGGCTAAAGCAGCTTTCCGATGCTCAGGTCTTTTACCAATCCGGTATCGGCTTCAAGAAAATCAAAGCCTGGCAGCACTTTGCGGTCAACCCAGCGTATGTCATGAAAGATGCGGTTCTGTAACTCGCCTTTAAAGTGATCAACGCGGAAAAAATGCAGTTCAAGCGCGTTTCCGCCCCTATAAGTATGTTGAATGGCCGCGACCCGGGGGCCAATCGCAGCGTCAATACCCAACTCTTCTTCCAGCTCGCGATGCAGGGCGTCTTTCAAGTCTTCGTCCAATTCAACTTTACCGCCGGGAAATTCCCACTTGAGCGGCATGGCCTGGTCAGCTGTCCGCTGGCAGATGAGAATGGTTTCTTCTTTAATGATGAGCGCCGCTACAACCTGTTTCATTTTCTCCTGTCGCTTTCGCTCCACACCGCCTGAGCTTTTCGAAATATCTGTCATCGTATCGCGCCTTTTGCAGCCGGCTTCGGCCCGAGGGCAGCCGAAACCCTTAATTTTATTCGTGTGGCATAAGCTCTGGTCTTATCTGTCTCAGCCCGCCCGGTATCGCAAAAAGTTCCGGATGAATCGCCGCAGTCAGCGCATGCAGTCCCTGAATCAGCGTGCTGGCCGGAGTATTCAGAAACTCATCATTGATACAATAGACGCGGTCGCTCTTTGCTGCTTTAGTTTGCTCCCAGCCGCGGCGGGGTATGATCTTTTCCAGCGGCACGCGATCACCGGCGCCGCACCACGCCGCCACAATCACGTCAGGATCGGCAGCAATAACTTCTTCTTCAGTTGTATGCTTTCCGGGTTCGCCAAAGAAGCGCCCGCCCGCAACTTCTACCAACTCGGCAACCCAAGCCTGTGAAAGGATCAGCGGCTTGCCCCACTCTTCACAATAGACTAGTGGCTTCTCTGCATGCGTGGTCTTTGTTTTTACGGCTGCAATTTCTTTCTGCATGCGCTCTACCAACGCGAGGCCGCGCGCTTCCGCCAACCCTGGTTCGCCAGAAGAAACAATGCGCGCGATCATGAGAATGTCCTTGTAAACGTCTACCAGGCATTTAGGTGCGAGCCCCAGAAAAGGCGCGCCGCTCTTAATGATTTCCGCCACGGATTCAAGCCGGTATGGCACGGAGGCAATCACCAGATCGGGCCGTGCGGCAAGCACCTGCTCGGCCTTGGCTGACCATGAATCTTCCACAATCATGCATCCGGCAGCGAGAACTTCAGGGCAAACGTCAGCACAATATTTGGTGCAGGCCACCAGCCGGTCAAGCAAGCCAAGATCGCGCAGCGTGACGGTTACGCTGGGCTGAAGCGATACCACTCGCTGCGGCAGCTGTTTTTCTGGCATCATTGGATTATAGCGATTGTGGCTACGGCTTTGATTGAACCACTAATTTGATTGAACCACTAAGCGGTAGAAAGCAGCCATCACAAGCAGCAGCCGCGACGCGAAAATGGACTATGCCTTACTCCGAAAAAGTTCTGGAACATTTCGAGCACCCAAAGAACGTCGGCGAGCTGCCGTCGCCGGACGCCGAGGTTCGGTTGGAGCATCCCGTATGCGGCGATATTATGAGCCTGGCGGTAAAACTCTCTGAAGGGCGCATTCAGCAAGTCCGCTATCGCACGCGGGGCTGCGTGGCTTCCATTGCCGCTGGTTCGTGCCTGACCGAATTGATGCAAGGACGATCATTGGCCGAAGCCTCTGAACTAAAACGCGAGCACCTGCTGGAAGCACTAGGCGGGCTGCCGAATGCTTCAGTGCATGCAACACATCTGGCCATGGATGCGCTGGCTCAAGTACTTAAGAAACTGGGAGCTGGGGGCTGACGCTCTCTGGCATTTATAAATTCCGTCAATACCTCCGATAAATACTGTTGCTTATTGAGGCAACAGCGCTGCCCCTTCCTGCCCTCACAAACATTAAATCTGCTGCAATTGGCGGAAATTGGCAGTACAATAATTCCCCAATAGCACTCATTCCAGCCCAGGAACGAGACAAGGAACCGATATGCCGCTCGCGATATTTTTGCTGATGTACGTAACAACGTTTACGTCTCCCGGCGCCTCCGTAGACGGAGTGAAAATCGTTACGCGGCAAGTGGCTGGAAGCTTTACCGACACCAGGACCGAATATCTCGCACAGGACCGGCTCAGGAATGAGTGGCAGTCGCAGATGCGCGATGGCAGCGGGCCTCCCATGGCAACCATTATCCTGCGTGGCGAGCGCGACCGCGTCTTTATGCTGGACCTGGCAGCCCACGAATACGTGACCTATGAAACTGATCCGCGCGGAACCACCGTGGGACTTAAGCCCAAGGCCATGATGGATTCCGGCGGCACGTTGCAGATATTTATCGAGAACATTGATACGGGCGAGCGCAAAGATTTTTTTGGGCACGTTGCCCGTCATATCCTTACCCGCGAAAAGCGCATTGCCAGCGCGGGCGCATGCTCGAAGCCCTCTGTGAGTGAAACCGATGGCTGGTACATTGACGGTTCCGTAATGCCTGAATGGCGCCAGCAGAAAAAGAACAGTATTGGCGTGGTACTGGCCTCAGAAGTCGCCGTAACATCCAACGACAAGTGCGCCAATAAGATGGACAAAATTGAGCTCCACCGGACTGGCGTGGAAACCGGTTTCCCGGTGAAAATCACCACCACACTGCAGAGCGAAATCACGCAGCCTGATGGAAGCTCGCAAAAGCTTTCGTCTACCTGGGGTTCAGAAGTGGTGGAGTTGAAAGAAGGCCCGCTGGAATTGGCGCTATTTGACGTGCCCAAGGGTTTTCAGCGCGTGGAATCACTCAGAAGCTGGACGGCCAAACCTCCGCCGCCGCTTACCGGCTGGGAATGGTTCAAAGAAAAAGTGCAGGAGCTGTTCCGCTAGAGCCCCGGCTTCAATCGTTGCACTGCCCCCGTTCGCGGCTGTGTTTTGGCGACTAACCTTTAGCCCCACACGCGATGCGCCGTCTCTACAACCAGCCGCAGTTTAGCCCACTGCTCTTCTTCCGTGAGTAAATTGCCTTCCATGGTGGAAGCAAAGCCGCATTGCGGGCTGAGCGCAAGGTTTTCCAGCGGGACATAGGTTGCCGCCTGCTGAATGCGGCGCATCAGGGCATCGCCATTTTCCAATTGCGGACGTTTGGAGCTCACCAGCCCCAAGACCACACTCCGGTCGGACGGCACAAAGCGCAGCGGCGCAAACGTTCCGGAGCGATCGTCATCATACTCCAGCAGAAAGCGGTCCACGTTGATGCCGCCAAAAAGTTTGTCGGCAATCATGTCATACCCGCCTTCTGCATACCAATGGCTGCGATTGTTGCCGCGGCACAGATGCAGCGCCAGTGTCACGCCCGGCTGGCGCGCCGCATCCAGGCAGGCATTGTCCGCGCGTATGGACTCATCCAGCAGATCGTTGGGCTCAATCTTCATCTCGCGGCGGATCCACTCGCGCCATTTTGGATCAATGTAATAGCTGTAGCGTGGAGCATCAATCTGTATGTAATTCACGCCCTCAGCTACCAGCCGCACCATTTCAGATTTGATGATCTCAACAATCTCCCACAGCAGCGCTGAGTGGTCGCGATAAACGCGGTCAGTCACGCCGCGCTTAAAAGAGATGGCAGGAAACTGCGTGGCGCTGGGCAGCGTGATCTTTATGCGCCCGGGGCTGCTCTTCTTCAAAAAGTTGAGCTCGTGTCCGGTAAGCGGGCTGATCTGCCTAAGCTTGGCGGCCACAACGCCGGTCACGCGGCTAACATCGGCATCGTCGGCTTTGCGAGGTACGCTCTCACTCCCGCTAGCATTGCCACTTCGATTAGCCGGCTCAAGTTCTGAGAGCCAGGAGCGGCTGGTGGCGTCGGACAGGTCAAAGCCCTCCACGGCATCAGTAAAGTCGCTCATAAAGTTCCGGCGACGCAGCTCACCATCTGTAAATATCTGAAAACCAAGCTCTTCCTGGCGGGCCAGGACACGCCGTATGTGCTTATCTTCCAGTTCGCGGAGGCGTTCAGGATTGAACGCGAGGGTGCGCCGCGCCTCCAGCAATTCAGCTGGCCGCAAAAAACTGCCTATATGTTCCGCACGATACGCAATCGACATGTAAGAGCAGAAGTTACAAAATGGCGTGGATTCGTCACGCCGGGGCTTGCTCTAATCCTACAGGAAGAGGAAGAAAGGAACAAAACAAAGTCCACCGTTTCGGACGAGTATGCAGATCAGGAACAGAAAGAGGGCTTTTGCTCTAAACCGGGACCGTTGAAACGCATTATGCGCAAATATTGCGCACGCTTCCAGTGTTTTCTCACAATCTTCGCGGCTAACATCCATATGCGTGACAAGGATGGAATTGTAGAAGCAGCAGTTGGCGCAAAGCCGCGTGAGGTTTTAAAGAAACTGGCTGGCGCAACGAAGTTGAAGAGGTCCTGTGCCAAATCTTGCACAAGTGGCTGAGGAATCTGGCAGCCACTATTTCAGTTTGGCGGCAACACGAATCTTAATTCCACTTCAAACCTTTTAGCTGATCAAGATTCACATTTCCACCACTCAGCACCACGGCCACTCTTGATCCAGCAGGCGCTTTGATCAGCCCATGCAGTAGCGCAGCCACCGGCGCGGCTGCTGCGCCTTCCACCACCAGTTTGCAGTGCGACATGATCCAGATCATCGCATCAAAAATCTCTTTGTCCGGCAGCGTCACAATGTCATCCACAAAGCGCTGAACGATAGAAAAATTATTCTCGCCTACGCGCTTCACCCGCAAGCCGTCAATAATGCAATCAATCTTGTCCAGTGTGACCACATGGCCGGCTTCAATGCTTCGCTTCATGCCCGGCCCATCTGACGACTCCACGCCAATAATCTTGATCTTTGGATTCGAAGCCTTTAACGCCATCGACACGCCGGAGATCAGCCCGCCGCCGCCAATCGGGACCACCGCAATATCCACCTGCGGAAAGTCTTCGTACACCTCAAGCCCCAGCGTTCCCTGGCCTGCGATGAGTTGCAGGTCATCAAACGGATGGATATAGGTATAGCCGCGCTCTTCCACTAGCTGTTTGGCCTTTTCATTGGCCTCGTCCCAGATCAGCCCATGCTGCACAACTTCAGCACCGTAAGCGCGTGTGGCGTCGACTTTGGACTGTGT